>JBKBOH010000031.1:0-27019 GCA_046294975.1 Erythrobacter sp.
AGCGCGCGCGGGGCTTCGCCGCCGCCATCGCGCGGGACCAGCTCGCCCAGCGAATCCGCCTTCACCGGGCCGCCGGTGGCTTCGGGCAGCGCCGCAGCGCGCCGCACCGGCCGCTGGCCGAAGGCCGGGGTGGCGGGGTTGACCGGGCCGGATGGCGCGGCGCTGGTGTCTTCCGGAAGCATTTCGGACGCGGGCACCTCTGCGCTGGCATAGTCACCGAACACGGACCCGCCCGTGCCGCCCCAGCCCGCATCGGGATCGAGCGGCTCGTTCGCCGGCTTGGGCTGCTCCTGCCTGACAAGCGCGGCCGCTTCGGGCGCGGGTTCGCGCGATTGCTGCCCGAAGCGCTCCCTTGTCTGGTCGAGCACCCCGCCGCCTGGGCCAACCATCATCAGCGTGCCGAAAATCGTGATCCCGGCAAACACGAGTGCAGACTTGGTGTTGGCTAACGGCGATCGTGGCATGGGGCGAACAATAGCGCCGGCCTGGTTAAGCCTTGGTTGAATTCACGCCTTGGAGCGGGGCAGGGCGCGCTTCCATTCATAGAGCAAATCGAGCGCCTCGCGCGGGGTCAGCGCGTCGAGATCGACGGCGCGCAAGGCCTCGGCCAGCTGCTGTTCGGGCGAGGCTGGCGCAGGCTCGACGCGCATCGCGGCGAACAGTGGCAGATCGCCCAGCCCGGCCGCGATCCCACCGGTCGCCTCGCGGGTCGCCTCGAGCTTTTCGAGCACCGCCTTGGCGCGGTTGACGACCCTCTCAGGCACTCCGGCCAGCCGCGCAACGGCGAGACCATAGGAGCGGTCCGCCGGCCCGTCGGCCAATTCATGCAGCAGCACCAGATCGCCCTGCCACTCGCGCGCGCGGACATGGTGCAGGCTGAGCGCCTCGCAGGTCTCCGCCAGCCGGGCGAGTTCGTGATAGTGCGTGGCGAACAGGCAGCGGCAGCCGATCTGCGAATGCACCGCCTCGGCCACCGCCCAGGCGAGCGCGAGGCCATCATAGGTCGAGGTGCCGCGCCCGACCTCGTCGAGGATCACCAAGCTGCGGGGCGTCGCCTGCGCCAGGATCGCGGCGGTCTCGACCATTTCGACCATGAAGGTGGAGCGCCCGCGCGCCAGATTGTCGGCCGCGCCGACCCGGCTGAACAGGCGATCGACAAGGCCGATGCGCGCTGCGCCCGCAGGCACGAAACATCCGGCTTGCGCCAGCACCACGATCAGCGCGTTCTGGCGCAGGAAGGTCGATTTTCCGCCCATGTTCGGGCCGCCGATCAGCCACAGGCGGTTGTCCGGGCCGAGCACGCAATCATTGGCGATGAACCGCTCACCCGCCTTGGCCAGTGCGGCCTCGACCACCGGATGCCGCCCGCCGATGATGGCAAGGCTCGCATCGTCCACCAGTTCGGGGCGGCACCAGTCGCCTTCCGCGGCGCGTTCGGCATTGGCCGCGCCGACATCCAGCCGGGCAAGCGCGGCAGCAGTGGCGGCGATGGCCTCGCGCGCTTCGACAATTGCGGCCACCAGCTCCTCGAAATGGGCTTCCTCGGCAGCCAGCGCATGGCCGCCAGCCTCGGCAATGCGCGCGGCTTCTTCATGCAGTTTCAACGAGTTGAACCGAACCGCGTCTTTCATCGTCTGGCGATGGGTAAAGCCGCTGTCCGGTGCCATCAGCCGGTCGGCGTGACGTGCCGAGACTTCGATGAAATAGCCCAGCACGCCGTTGTGGCGGATCTTGAGCGAAGCGATCCCCGTCTCCTCGCGGTAGCGCGTCTCCATCGCTGCAATCGCGCGGCGGGCATCGCCCGATATGGCGCGCAGTTCGTCGAGCGCCGCATCATAGCCATCGGCGATGAACCCGCCGCCGGAGCGTTCCGTGGGCGGCGAGGGCACCAGCGCGCGCGCCAGGCTGTCGATCAGCGCGCCGTGGCCGGTCAGGCGCGCGATCACCGCGTTGAGCAGCGCCGGCCGGTCGGGCGCGCCCGACAGCCAGTGATGCAGTCGCGCCGCCTCCGACAGCCCGTCGCGCAGCTGGCCCAGATCGCGCGGGCTGCCGCGCCCGGCCACCACCCGCCCCAGCGCGCGCCCGAGATCGGGAATGGCGCGCAAGGCTTCGCGCAGGCTTGCCCGCTCGATCGGGCGATCGCGCCAGAACTGCACCAGCGCCAGCCGCGCCTCGATCGCGGCAAGGTCGCGCAGCGGGGCTGACAAATCCTCGGCCAGCAGCCGTGCGCCCGCGCCGGTGACGCAGCGGTCGAGCGCGCCGATCAGGCTGCCGGCGCGTGCGCCGGTGGCGCTTTCGAGGATTTCGAGGCTGGCCCTGGTGGCCTCGTCCATCGCCATCCCGGCTTCGCCTGCGCGCAGGACGGGGGGCAGCAGCAAGGGCAGGCGGCCGCGTCCGACATGTTCGAGATAGGCGATAAGGCCTGCCGCCGCCGCCAGCATCGCCCGGCTGAAATCCCCGAAGGCATCGAGCGTCGCCACGCCGTGCACCGCCTTCAGCCTTTCGGCCCCGGCATCGCTGGCAAAGGTGCTGCGCGGACGTTCGATCGCCTTGTCCGGGCCATGAGACCAGCCTTCCGGCACCACCACCTCGCTCGGGGCAATGCGGGCCAGCGCGGCGTCGAGCCGGTCGGCCTGGCATTCCTCCAGCACCATTGTCCCGGTCGAAACATCGACGGTGGCAATCCCAACCGTCCCGCGCACTTGCGCAAGCGCCACCAGCACGTTGGCGCGGCGCGGATTGAGCAGCGCCTCCTCGGTCAGCGTGCCCGCCGTCACCAGCCGCACGATCGCGCGCCCCACCAGTGCCTTGGATGACGGCGTGCCCTCGCGCTTGGCCCGCGCTTTGGCCTCGTCCGGGGTTTCGACCTGCTCGGCAATCGCCACCCGGCAGCCGGCCTTGATCAGCCTTGCCAGATAGCTTTCCGCCGAATGCACCGGCACCCCGCACATCGGGATCGGTGCGCCCATGTGCTCACCCCGCGTGGTCAGCGCGATATCGAGGATTTGCGCGGCCAGCCTCGCATCCTCGAAGAACAGTTCGAAGAAGTCCCCCATGCGGTAGAACAGCAGCGCATCGCCCGCTTCTTCCCGCAGCGCGAGGTATTGCGCCATCATCGGGGTGGGTTTGGGATCATGCAGCGCGGCCATTGCTTCCGCCTAGCCCGATGCCCTGCGATTCGGAATGTCTGGCCGCCCTGCTTTCCCCCGAAGCGGCGCGAATTCGGCCCTATCGCTGGCCGCGCGGCGCGGGTAAGACGGGCCGCACACGTCCGGACCGAATGAAGGGGGATCCAGCATCATGGCCGAAGACAACAAGGGCGGGTTCACCGCGCGCGAGGCATTGTATTATCACGAGACGATCCGGCCCGGTAAGATCGAGATCGTCGCGACCAAGCCGATGACCTCGCAGCGCGATCTGAGCCTGGCCTATTCGCCGGGCGTGGCCGTGCCGGTCGAAGCGATCGCAGGCGATCCCTCGCTGGCGGCGCGCTACACCGCCAAGGGCAACCTGGTGGCGGTGATTTCGAACGGCACCGCGATCCTCGGCCTCGGCAATCTCGGTGCGCTCGCCTCCAAGCCGGTGATGGAAGGCAAGGCGGTGCTGTTCAAGCGCTTTGCCGACGTGGATTCGATCGACATCGAACTCGCCACCGAAGACCCGGAAGCCTTCATCAACGCCGTCGCGCTGATGGAGCCGACTTTCGGCGGCATCAACCTTGAGGACATCAAGGCCCCCGAATGCTTCATCATCGAGGCCGCGCTGCGCGAGCGGATGAAGATCCCGGTGATGCATGATGACCAGCACGGCACCGCGATCATCACCGCCGCTGGCCTGCTCAACGCCTGTCACATCACCGGCCGCGACTTCAAGGACGTGAAGGTGGTGGTCAACGGGGCGGGTGCGGCGGCGATCGCCTGCACCGCGCTGATCAAGGCGATGGGCGTGCGCCACGAAAACGTGATCATGTGCGACCGCTCCGGCCCGATCACGCCGGGGCGCGAGGGCATGGACCAATGGAAGAGCGCCCACGCGGTCGCCACCACCGCCACCAGCCTCGAAGAGGCGCTGGAGGGTGCGGACATCTTCCTCGGCCTGTCGGCGGCAGGCGCATTGAAGCCCGAGTGGGTCAAGAAGATGGCCGACAAGCCGATCATCTTCGCCATGGCCAACCCGACGCCCGAAATCATGCCCGATGAAGCCAAGGCGGTGCGACCCGACGCGATCATCGCCACGGGGCGGAGCGATTTCCCCAACCAGGTCAACAACGTGCTGGGTTTCCCGTTCATCTTCCGTGGGGCGCTTGACGTGCAGGCGACCACCATCAACGAGGAAATGAAGGTCGCCGCCGCGCAGGCGATCGCCGAGCTGGCGCGCCAGCAGGTGCCCGAAGAAGTGGCGAGCGCCTATGGCAAGAACCACAAGTTCGGCACCGACTATATCATCCCCGCGCCGTTCGATCCGCGTTTGATCGAGGTGGTGTCCTCTGCCGTGGCCAAGGCGGCGATGGATTCGGGCGTGGCGCAAAACCCGATCGAGGATTTCGATGCCTACCGCGTGGCGCTGCGTTCGCGGCTCAACCCCACCACTTCGGTGCTGACCGGGGTCTACGAGACCGCCAAGGCCAACCCGAAGCGCATGGTGTTTGCCGAGGCCGAGGAAGAGGTGGTGCTGCGCGCGGCGATCCAATTCCGCGATTTCGGCTATGGCACGCCGATCCTGGTGGGTCGCACCAAGGCGGTGCTCGACAAGCTGCACCAGCTTTCGGTGAGCGATCCCGGCAGCTTTGAAATCCAGAACTCGGCCGATAGCCAGCATGTGCCGGCGATGGTCGATTATCTCTACCGGCGGCTCCAGCGGCGCGGCTTCACCGAGCGTGACGTGCGGCGGATGGTGAACCAGGATCGCAATGTGTTCGCCTCGCTGCTGGTGGCGCTGGGGCATGGCGACGGGATCATCACCGGGATTACCCGCACCTTCGCCCAGACCGTGCGCGAGGTGAATCTGGTGCTGGATGCCAAGGAAGGCGCGGTGCCTTTCGGCATCCACATGATGATCGGCAAGAACCACACCACCTTCCTCGCCGACACCACCATTAACGAACGCCCCGATGCGCCGATGCTGGCGCATATCGCCAAGGAGACCGCTGCGGTTGCCCGCCGCATGGGGCATGAACCGCGGGTGGCGTTCCTCAGCTATTCGACCTTCGGCAATCCGTCGGGCCAGTGGCTCGGCTCCATCCGCGAGGCGGTGGCGATCCTCGACCGCGAGGATCCGGGCTTCGAGTATGAAGGGGAAATGGCACCCGATGCCGCGCTCAACCCCAAGGTGATGGCGTTCTATCCCTTCAGCCGCCTGTCCGGCCCGGCCAATGTGCTGATCATGCCGGGGCTGCAATCGGCCAACCTTTCGGCCAAGCTGCTGCGCGAACTGGGCAGCAATGCCACCATCGGCCCAATGCTGATCGGGATGGAAAAGCCGGTGCAAATCGTGCCGATGACCGCCACTGTGCCCGATGTGCTGACGCTGGCGGTGCTGGCGGGTGCGGGGATCGTGGGGTGAGGATCGCCAGCGCGGGCCTCGCTTACTGGGCGGTGGTCTTCGCGCTGGGCTTCGTGCTGGGCACCATCAGGGTGCTGTGGCTCGCGCCGCTGATCGGGCTGCTGCCTGCCACCGCGCTGGAACTGCCGGTGATGCTGGGGGCGAGCTGGCTTGCTTCGGGCTGGCTGGTGCGACGTTTTGCGATCAATACGGCCGGTGAGGCGCTGGTCGCAGGGAGCCTCGCCTTTCTCCTGCTGATGGTGGCGGAGTGCACGCTGGCCGTCACGATGATGGGGCAGACCCCGGCACAATGGCTCGCCGATGTGCGCCAGCCGCATGCGCTGCTGGGGCTGGCAGGGCAGGCGCTGTTCGCGCTGATGCCGTGGTGGCGGGTGACGCGCGGCCTATCGGGTGCCGCTCCAAATCCCTGATAAACCTTGGCAAGCGACATTGCGCATGTCATCTTTCCCGCTTCACGGGGGATCGAGCCATGCTGACGACAATTCCACGCCGGGCGCTCGCTTTCCTTGCAGCGCTCATGCTGGCCCCGGCCGCCCCGCTCGCCGCGCAGGACGCGCCTGCGCCCGAGGTGGTGTTCACCAATGTCCGCGTTTTTGACGGCACCGCCGATGCGCTTTCCGGGCCGACCACCGTGGTGGTGCGGGGCAATGTCATCGCCGCGATCGGACCACAGGCCGCCCCCGCCTCGCCCGCGGCGACAGTGATCGACGGGACCGGGCAGACCCTCATGCCCGGTCTGATCGACGCTCACGTGCACATGATGTTCAACAGCCTCTCGCCCGCCGCCATGGCCGCGCCGGACATGAGCCTTGAGAAGATCATGCAACTCTCCGCCACCCAGTCGCGCGCGATGCTGCTGCGCGGCTTCACCGCGGTGCGCGACGTGGGCGGGCCTTCGTTCATGCTCAAGAAGCTGATCGACAATGGCACGGTGATGGGGCCGCGCATCTGGCCTTCGGGGCCGATGATCTCGCAGACCTCGGGCCATGCCGACCTGCGCGGACCGGACGAACCATCGCGCCGCTTTTCGGGCAGGATGTCCAAGGCCGAGGAAGTCTGGGCCAGCGTGATCGCCGACGGGCGCGACGAGGTGCTCACCGCCGTGCGCGAGAACCTGCGGATGGGCGCGAGCCAGATCAAGATTGCGGCCGGCGGCGGCACCAGTTCGGAATATGATCCGCTCGACGTCACGCAATACACGCTCGACGAGATGAAGGCGGCGGTCGATGCGGCCTCTGACTGGAACACCTACGTCACCGTCCATGCCTATCACCCCAAGTCGGTCCGCCGCGCGATCGAGGCCGGGGTGAAGGTGATCGAGCACGGCAACCTGCTCGACGAAGACACGCTCAGGCTGATGGCCGAGAAAGGCATCTGGCTGTCAGGACAGATGCTGGTCGATTCGACCGAGGCGATGGACCCCAAGCGGCGCGAGAAGCGCAAGCCCGTGATCGAGGGCCAGCGGCTGGTGTGGCCGATGGCCAAGCGGCTCGGTGTGAAGCTCGCCTGGGGCACCGATTTTCTGTTCGACCCTGAACTGAACGCCCAGCAGAATGCCTATATCCTGCGGCTGAAGCCCTATTTCGCCCCTGCCGAACTGCTCAAGCTGGTAACCTCGGGCAATGCCGAACTGCTTGCCCTGTCCGGCCCGCGCACACCCTATGAAGGGCGTCTCGGCGTGGTCGCGCAAGGGGCGCTTGCCGATCTCATTCTGGTGCGCGGCGATCCGCTGGCGGATATCGACCTGATCGGCAATCCGGACGCGAACTTCAGCGTGATCATGAAGGACGGGGTGATCGTCAAAGGCCCGGGCCAATGAACCGCTGGTGATTCGCCTCGCTTATGGCTGGACTCCTCACCGCTCTGGCTGCCCCCGCTGCTGCCCAGGAGGCGGCAAGCCCGACCAAAGACGACAGCAACGTGCAAATCACGGTCACGGCTGGCTTGCCGGCGCGACGGGTGACTTCCGTCCTTTTGCAGGCGCGCCAACGCTGGCGTTCGACAACAGCTTCGGCGAGGTGCTTGGCGATATCGACGCCGCTGTGTTCGTCAGCGGCCAGTTCCGCCGCAATCGCTTTGTCGCGGTCGCCGATATTTCCTATGCCGCCTTGTCGCGCGAAGGGCGAGTGCCGCCCGGCATTCCGGCATCGGGCGAGGTCTCGCAGCTTGCGATCAGCGCGCTCGCCGGGGCACGGGTTGAGGATAGCGAGGGTCTGACGGACGATCTGCTGGCAGGGGGCACGGCTGTGGGATCCGGACGGGCGAATCGATGTGCCGCTGGCAGGCGTTGCGCTGGCACCGGGCAAGACCTTTGTCGATCCCCTGGTCGCCACCCGGATCAACGCCGCGGTCGCGCCGCGCCTGTCGGCCCTGTTGCAGGCCGATATTGGCGGGTTCGGGATCGGGTCGGACTTCACCTATCAGGCGGTCGTCACGCTCAACTACCGCGCCTCGGACCGCTTTGTCCTATCGGCAGGCTGGCGGCACCTTCACCGCGATTACCGTGAACGCGCAACGCTGTTCGAAGGCAGCCAGACCGGCCCGATCATCGGCATCATGCATAAGTTGTGAGCCGAGGCGACTGACCAGCCCTATTTTCGCCGAAAGCGGAAATACCACACTTCGTGGCCATAGACGGTGCGCGCCTTGTGTTCGTAGCGGGTCTCGGGCCAGCCCGAGGGGCGCGCCTGCCAGTCGGCGGGCTTTTCCACCACCCAATCGAACAGGTCGGTATGCCGCTGCATCACCATCAGCGCGTGGCGCAGATAGACCGCGTGATCGGTGCCGAAGCGCAATTCGCCGCCGGGCTTCAGCTTCTGCGCGAACAGCCGCACCGGCCCGTCGTTGATCATCCGCCGCTTGGCGTGGCGCGCTTTGGGCCAGGGATCGGGATGGAGCAGGTAGAGCATCGTCAGCGCGCCATCGGGGATGCGCTGGAGCACTTCGAGCGCATCGCCGTGGTGCAGCCGGATATTGGCAAGGCGTTGGGCCTCGATATGGGTCAGCGCCTGGGCCACGCCGTTGAGAAAGGGCTCGGCGCCGATGAAGCCGTGATCGGGCAGCAGGTCGGCGCGGTAGGCGAGATGCTCGCCCCCGCCGAAGCCGATCTCGAAATGCAGCGGGCGGGAATCGCCGAACAGGATTTCCGAAGTCACCGGCCCTTCGACCGGTACGCTGATCTGCGGCAACAGATTATCGACCAGCGATTGCTGGTGCTTGCGTAACTTCTTGCCCACGCTGCGACCATAAAGCCGCGCGATGGTGGTCGGGTCGCCTTCCTTGAACGCTGTCATGCGCGCTGCAATAGAAAAACGCCCAAGGATGTTCCACCCTGGCAAACCGCTTTAACGGAGCAGTGCTGACACGGCCCGCAGCTGCTCGATTCGGAAAGGATCGAAACGCAGCAAGGACGCTTGCCCGGAGGGGCGAGCGGGAAGCAGATTACGCCGCTTCCATTTCCTCGTTCGGATCACGCAGCACGTAGCCGCGGCCCCACACGGTTTCGATGTAGTTATCGCCGCCGCACGCGAGGCTCAGCTTCTTGCGTAGCTTGCAGATAAACACATCGATGATCTTGAGTTCCGGCTCGTCCATCCCGCCATAAAGGTGGTTGAGGAACATTTCCTTGGTCAGCGTGGTGCCCTTGCGAAGGCTCAGCAGTTCGAGCATCGCATATTCCTTGCCGGTGAGGTGGACGCGCGCGCCATCGACTTCGACCGTCTTGGCATCGAGGTTCACCGCCAGCTTGCCGGTGCGGATGACGCTCTGCGAATGGCCCTTCGAACGGCGCACCACGGCGTGGATGCGGGCAACCAGTTCCTCGCGGTGGAACGGCTTGGTGACATAGTCATCGGCGCCGAAGCCGAAGCTGCGGACCTTGGAATCCATTTCGGCAATACCCGACAGGATCAGCACTGGGGTCTGCACCTTGGCGACGCGCAGCTTCTTGAGCACGTCGTAGCCATGCATGTCGGGCAGGTTCAGGTCGAGCAGGATGATATCGTAATCATACAGCTTGCCGAGATCCAAACCTTCTTCGCCCAGGTCGGTTGAATAGACGTTGAAGCCTTCGGTGGTGAGCATCAGCTCGATCGCCTTGGCGGTGGTCGGTTCGTCTTCGATCAGCAGCACACGCATCGCTGGGTCCCCTGTTTGCCCTTCGCTAACCCCCGCCTAGGAGAGGTTGCCGCGAATTAACCACGTCGCTTGTCACCAAAAAAGGTTAATAAAAAATTTAAGGCGTTAACGCTTTCCGGGTGAGTCTTTCGGGTCACACCGCGCAGCGGTGCTTGCCGCACGCAAGGCAAGCCGTTAACGGCCTGCGGCCCATTCGCGGGAAAAAGGCTAACGCGCCCCCGCCAGCTTTTTCGCCCGCCGCCGTTCGGCGCTCGAGCCGATGCCGATCGCCTCGCGGTATTTGGCGACGGTGCGCCGGGCGAGGTCGAAGCCTTCGTTCCGGAGCATGTCGGCGAGCTGCTGGTCGGACAGGATGTTCTTCGCGCTCTCGGCATCGATCAGCGCCTTGATCCGCGCCTTGATCGCCGCGCTCGATGCGCCTTCCCCATCCGCCGAGGCCACCCCGCTGGTGAAGAAATATTTCAGCTCGAACGTCCCGCGCTCGCACCACAGATATTTGTTGCTCGTCACCCGGCTGACGGTGCTTTCGTGCATCTCGATCTGCTCGGCCACCTCGCGCAAGGTGAGCGGGCGCAGTTCGGACACGCCGCGGCGAAAGAAGCCGTCCTGCTGCTTCACGATCGCGGCGGCGGTTTTCAGGATGGTTTTCTGGCGCTGGTCGAGCGCACGGATCAGCCAGTGCGCGTCCGCCAGCTTCTCCTTCAGCCAGCCTTGCGATTGCTTGCTGGTTGCCCCGGCGTTCAAAGCGACGAAGTAACCGCGGTTGACGACCAGCCTGGGCAGCGTTTCCTCGTTGAGCGCGATATCCCACCCTCCGGCGGCATTGGCGGTGACGAGGATATCGGGCACCACGCTTGCCGCTTCGGACGGCGCGAAGGCGAGGCCGGGGCGCGGGTTGTAGCTGCGAAGCTCGCGCAGCATGTCGGCAAAATCCTCGTCATCCACCCGGCACAGGCGCTTCAATCGCTCCACCTCGCCGCGCGCGACCAGATCGAGATTGTCAATCAGGGCCTTCATGCAGGGATCGTAACGATCGGCTTCGCGCGCCTGGATGGCGATGCATTCGGCAAGGTTGCGCGCCCCCACGCCCGAGGGATCGAGCGATTGCACCAGCGCGAGCGCCGCCTCCGCGGTGGTGATCGTGACGCCGAGATCCTCGGCGACTTCATCGAGCGGCGTCGTCAGATAGCCCGCTTCGTCGAGCAGGCCGATGATGTGGCGGGCGATCAAGGCGGTGGCGGGATCGCGGGTCAGCGCGCCGATCTGGCCCTCGAGGTGCTCGGTCAGGGTGACTTCAGCCGCGCGCCACTCTTCCCAGTCGGGCATTTCGTCGAAGGCGCCGCCCGAAGCGCCGGCCGCGCCCCATTCGGCCTGGCGCATCGACGGCCCGGCGCCGTCACCCGTGTCGAAATCGCGGTCCACCGCCGACAGGTCGAGCGGTGCATCGCCTTCGCCCCCGCCTGCTAGCATCAATTGGTCGGCGGTGGCATCCTCGCCCGCTGGCGGTGGAAGCTCGATGCGTTCGGGTTCGCCAAGCTCGGCCGGAGCGCCGGTCTCGAGCAGCGGATTGGCTTCGAGCGCCTCGGCGATGAAGGTCTCGATTTCCAGATTGGAGGCCGCCAGCAGCTTGATCGCCTGCTGCAATTGCGGCGTCATCACCAGCGCTTGCGTCTGCCTGAGATCGAGGCGGGGGCCGAGCGCCATGCCTGTGCGCGCTAGAGCGTGAAGCTCTCGCCGAGATAGAGCCGCCGCACGTTTTCGTCCGCGACCAGCTCCTGCGGAGATCCGGCGAACAGCACCTGTCCGCCATAGATGATGCAGGCGCGATCGACGATGTCGAGCGTCTCGCGCACGTTGTGATCGGTGATCAGCACGCCGATGCCGCGCGCCTTCAGATCCTTCACCAGATCGCGGATGTCGCTGATCGAGAGCGGGTCGATACCCGCAAACGGCTCGTCGAGCAGCATGATCGACGGCTTGGCGGCCAGCGCGCGGGCGATCTCGCAGCGCCGCCGCTCACCCCCCGACAGCGCCATCGCGGGCGATTCGCGCAGCCGGGTGAGACCGAATTCGTCGAGCAGCCGCTCCAGTTCGCTGGCGCGGGTGGCCTTGTCGGGCTCGACCAGTTCGAGCACGCAGGCGATGTTCTGTTCCACCGTCATGCCGCGAAAGATGCTGGTTTCCTGCGGCAGGTAGCCGAGGCCCAAAATCGCACGGCGATACATCGGCAGCTTGGTGACATCCTCGCCGTCCATCAGGATGCGGCCCGAATCCGGCTTCACCAGCCCCATGATCGAATAAAAGCAGGTGGTCTTGCCCGCGCCATTGGGGCCGAGCAGGCCGAGCACCTCGCCCTTGGCGACGTGCAGCGAGATATCGGTCAGCACCGCGCGCTTGTCATAGCTCTTGGCGATCGAGATCACTTCGAGCCCGCTGCCGGTCGGCTGGGTGGCCGGGGCGATATCGGCCATTGTCGCGCTAAGGGATGAATCGTGCATCACAGCCCGTCTTTAGCAGCCCTGAAGCCGCTGCAAAGACTCGAGGCGGGTTTGGCAGGATTTTTGCTTAATCGACGGGACGGGCCGAAGCGCGCGATAGGGCATGGCCAAACCTTGTGCGATTCCGGCGGCTTGACCGGTCAATCTTGCGGCTGATGCAACAGACAGGCGGTTGTCTGCGCCATGTTGCAACTTGGTGTCGCCTTTGCGATATTCGCCGCACGAGATCAGACCGTCGGGGAGCGGCGCATATGGGCAAGGTATCAGGGCAGCAGCAGGCGCAGGCCGCGCAAACGGCGCGCACGCGCGACTGGCGCAAGGCGATGAGCGACCATGTCGCCTATAGCCTGCTGGCCTACACCGCGCTTCAGATCTTCGTGACCGTCAAGGCATTGAGCGAGGGCACCTCGGGCCTGTTGCCCTACCTTGCGCTGATCGTGCTGGTGGCGGGCATCATCCCCGCGCTGCGCTGGTTCGAGCGCCGCTGGATCGGGCTCGACGATGCCGCGGCCGCTGACGCGGGCTATGCCCGGGCTTTCCGGCGCGACGTCGCCGCCCTGTGGCTGCTGGCCATCGGTCTGCCCTTTGCGCTGACCGTGCTGTTCAAGGCGGCGTTGCGTATGGTGTAAGCTTGGCAGCCGCCGGCGCGGCTGCATCCTCGGCCCTGTTCCGTCGCTGGGCCACGCCCGCCCGCAGCGATGGCTGCATCAATCCGGGTGAGCGAGGATATCGCCCGCCGCTTGGCGTGGGGAAATCAAGAGGCCTGATACCGTTCGATCGCCTCGATGGTGATCCGGCGCGCTGCGGCGGCATCGCCCCAGCTGCCGATCCGCACCCACTTTTCGGTTTCGAGATCCTTGTAGTGGGTGAAGAAGTGCTCGATCTGCTGGAAGATGATCGAGGGCAGGTCGCTCGTCTCGATCACATCGGCGTAATAGGGGAAGGTTTCGTTCACCGGCACGCAGACCAGCTTTTCATCGCCGCCTTGCTCGTCTTCGAGGTTGAGCACGCCGATCGGCCGCGCGCGCACCACGCAGCCCGGGATGAAGGGCGAGCGCGAGATCACCAGCGCATCGAGCGGGTCGCCATCGGGCGAGAGCGTGTGCGGCACGAAGCCGTAATTGGCCGGATAGCGCATCGGCGTGTGCAGGATGCGATCGACAAACAACGCGCCGGATTCCTTGTCGAATTCGTATTTCACCGGTTCCCCGCCGGTGGGCACCTCGATGATGACATTCAGATCGTCGGGCGGGTTCTTGCCGGTGGGGATCTTGTCGATACGCATGCTTGTTCTCTTTTGTGGTCTGCGGGTGAGAGGTGATGCGCCGCCCCTTAATCGGTGCCGCAGGATTGCGAAAGACCCCGCGTGGCCTTAACTGCGCGGCCCATGAGCAAGAAGACCCCGCAGGCCATCAGAGGTACCCAGGACATTTTCGGCGCCGAGGCCGAGGCCTTCGCCTTCGTGGTCGACACCTTCGAGCGCGTGCGCCGCCTCTATCGCTTCCGCCGGGTGGAAATGCCGGTGTTCGAGAGGACCGAGGTGTTCGCGCGCAGTTTGGGTGAGACCACCGATGTGGTGTCGAAGGAAATGTATTCCTTCGAAGACCGCGGCGGGGAATCGCTTACCCTGCGCCCCGAATTCACCGCCGGCATCGCGCGCGCCTTTCTGACCAACGGTTGGCAGCAATATGCGCCGCTCAAGGTCGCCACCCATGGCCCGCTGTTCCGCTACGAGCGCCCGCAGAAGGGCCGCTACCGCCAGTTCCACCAGATCGACGCCGAGGTGATCGGCGCGGGCGAGCCGCAGGCGGATGTCGAATTGCTGGCGATGGCCGACCAGCTGCTCAAGGAGCTGGGCATCCATGATGTCACCTTGCACCTCAACACTTTGGGCGACGGCGCGAGCCGCGAGGCGTGGCGCGCGGCGCTGATCGAGCACTTCCGCGCGGTGAAAGACCAGCTTTCGCAAGAATCGCAGGAACGGCTGGAGAAAAACCCGCTGCGGATTCTCGATTCCAAGGATGCGCGCGACAAGCCCTTCCTTGCCGATGCGCCCAAGATCGACGCGTTTCTGTCGGACGAGGCGAGCGCTTTCTTCGCCGCCGTCACCAGCGGGCTGGACGCGGCGGGCGTGAAGTGGGTGCGCGCGGACAGCCTTGTCCGCGGCCTCGACTACTACCGCCACACGGCGTTCGAGTTCATCCCCGACGAGGGCAGCGCCTCGGCCGCCGCTTTGGGGAGCCAGAGCACGGTGCTGGGCGGCGGGCGTTATGACGGGCTGATGGAGTCGCTCGGCGGCGCGCCGACGCCTGCGGTGGGCTGGGCGGCGGGGATCGAGCGGCTGGCGATGTTGGTGGGGGCGCGGGAGGAAGAGCCTGCCGACTTGATCATCGTCGTCGAAGACGATGCGCGGGTTGCAGAAGCAATTGGCTTGATTGGCGACGTTCGCAAGCATGGCTTTACGGCGGAGCTGATTGCCTCGGGATCTCCGCGCAAGCGTTACGACAAGGCGGTGAAGCGCGGAGCCCAAGTCATCCTCTCGCTGCGGCCCGAAATGGGGCACGGCGTGACCACCGACAATCTCGAAGCGGGCGTTCTCGGCGTGCTCGGCGCCTATCGCTAGCCCCCTCGTCACCCCCGCGAAGGCGGGGTTCGGCTGCCTTTGCGGCAGCTTCCAAGTTGAGCCGGATTCCGGCCTGCGCGGAAATGACGTAGAGAGAAAACCCCATGCAAATCCCCCCCGAACGCCTCGATCAGATCGCGCACCGCTTTGCCGAGCTGGAAGCGCGCATGGCTTCCGGCACGCTCGAGGGCGAGGCCTTTGTCCGCGCCAGCCGCGACTATGCCGAGCTTGAACCCGTGGCGAAGATCGCCGCCGAGGTGAAGGCCGCGCGCGAGGAGATGGCGGGGCTGCAAGAAATGCTCACCGATCCGGAAATGAAGGCCATGGCCGAGGAGGAGCTGGCCGCGCTCAAGGCCTCGCTCCCCGATCTCGAACGCCGCCTCGCGATCGCGCTGCTGCCGCGTGATTCTGCCGATTCCAAGCCCGCGATGCTCGAAATCCGCGCCGGCACCGGGGGCGAGGAGGCCGCGCTGTTCGCCGCCGATCTCTACCGCATGTACGAACGCTATGCCGCCGAGCAGGGCTGGAAGGTCGAGCCGGTCAGCATCAACGCCTCGGACATCGGCGGGTTCAAGGAAGTGATCGCCCATGTCACCGGCACCGGCGTGTTCGCCAAGCTGAAGTTCGAAAGCGGGGTCCACCGGGTGCAGCGGGTGCCTGTCACCGAAAGCGGCGGGCGCATCCACACCTCGGCGGCCACCGTCGCGGTGCTGCCCGAGCCGGACGAGGTGGATGTTGCGATCGAGGACAAGGACCTCAAGATCGATGTCTACCGCGCGTCCGGCGCCGGCGGCCAGCACGTCAACACCACCGATTCGGCGGTACGCATCACCCACCTGCCGACCGGCACCGTCGTCACCTGCCAGGACGCGCGCAGCCAGCACAAGAACCGCGAAAAGGCGATGCAGGTGCTGCGTACGCGGCTCTACGATGCCCAGCGCGAGGCCACCCAGGGGGCCGAGGCCGAGGCGAGGAAGGCGATGGTGGGTTCGGGCGACCGCTCTGAACGCATCCGCACCTACAATTTCCCGCAGGGGCGCGTCACCGATCACCGCATCGGCCTGACGCTGCACAGGCTGGAGGAAGTGCTCGCCGGGCCGGGCCTGGCAGAGCTGATCGATGCCCTGATCGCCGAGGACGAGGGCAAGCGGCTGGCGGCGCTCTCGGAGTGATGACCGCGGGCGACGCGATCCGCGCTGCGGCCGAGGCCCTCGCGCCGGTCAGCGACACCGCGCGGCTCGATGCCGAATTGCTGATGGCGCACCTGTTCGGGGTGTCGCGCTCCGAACTGCTGCTGCGCCACCTGCGCGACCCGGCCCCGCCGGGTTTCGCCGCGCTGATCGAGCGGCGCATGGGGCACGAGCCGGTCGCCTACATCACCGGGCGGCAGGAATTCTACGGCCTGCCCTTTATCGTCACGCCCGCCACGCTGATCCCGCGCGCTGACAGCGAGACGCTGGTGGCAGCCGCGCTCGAAGCGAAGCCCGATGCGCGGCGGGTGCTCGATCTGGGCACCGGCTCGGGCGCGCTGCTGCTGGCGGTGCTGGCCTATCTGGGCAGGGCACAGGGCATCGGAATTGATCGGAGCGAGGCCGCGCTGGCCGTCGCGCGCGCCAATGCCGAAGCGCTGGGGTTGCGTCCGCGGGCGCGGTTTGCGGCAGGAAACTGGCATGAAGACGGCTGGGCCGAAGGTCTTGGTCCCTTCGACCTGATCCTTGCCAACCCGCCCTATGTTGCGGCGGACGCCGCGCTCGATCCCCAGGTGCGCGACTTCGAGCCGCCTGCAGCGCTGTTTGCCGGGCCCGAGGGGCTCGATGATTACCGCGTGCTGATCCCGCAACTGCGCGCGCTGATGAACCAGGGCGCGCTGGCGGTGTTCGAAATCGGCGCGGATCAGGCCGATGCGGTGTCAGCCCTTGCCACCGCCGCCGGGTTCGCCACCCGCTTGCACCGTGACCTTGCCGGACGCGCCCGTGTGCTTGTGCTTGGTTGAGGAATTGCGCCGCGGGGCTTGGCAAACCGGTTTCGCAGCGCTAGGTGAGCGAGCAGGCTAGACGATATGCGAAGGTCGCAAATCGCTGGGCCACGCTCCATAACGCAGCTGAACCGGCCGTCAGGGCACGCCCCCGGCCACATCGGCGCGGAGCGCGCAACACGTGTTGGCAAAGCCTATCGCTGCGGCGCAAGGACAAGGGGTCTGTTGGCCGCGTGTGCAGGCAGTTTTGCATCAGGCCGCTGATTAAGGAACAATTTCCTTGAATAACAATCGCAACAACCGTCGCCGCGGGCGCGGTAACCGCTCTCAGGGCGGCAATGGCAACCAGCTAAACCGGATCGACAGCCGTGCGCGTGGCAATGCGCCCCAGCTGCTCGAGAAGTACAAGAAGCTGGCGCAGGATGCCCAGCACAACGGTGATCGGGTGCAGATGGAGTATTACCTCCAGTTCGCTGATCACTACTTCCGGGTAATCGCCGACAACAAGGCGCGGCAGGAAGAGCAGCGCAGCGGTCGTCGCAATGACGAGCGCGAGCAGAGCGAGGATTTCGACGAGGATTTTGATTTCGACCGTGGCCGGCGCAGCGATGCGTCCACCCGTTCGTCCTACGAAAGGGCTGATGGCGCCGGCAACATCGAGATAGCCGAAGGCGAGCCTGGGCAGGAAGGCGAAAGCTTCCTGCCGGATGACCGCGAGGATCGTGAAACGGCGCGCGATGATACGCGCGCGCGCGGCCAGCGTCGCCAGCAGCGCAAGCCCAGAGATGCTAGCCGGAGCGAGCGGCAGGAGCGTGGCGAGCGCGGCGAACAGCCGGTCGAGCGCGCAGACCGGCCCGAGCGCAGTAATGCCAAACCCGCCCGCACCCGCAAGCCGCGCAAACCGGTCGATGAGGGCGAACAGCTGGGAATCGATTCCACGATCCTGCCGCCCTCGATTCGCGGCGATGATGCGGGCGGGGACAGCGGCGCGCTCGAAGCCGTCGAGTAATCCGCCATGATGGAGCGGCCAAAGGCGGCCGGCGCCGCGCTTGCGGCGCTCGCCCGGCGCTGTCCGGCTCGCGCGGCCATCGCCTTGGGGCTGATCGCCGCCTGCGCTTTTCCGCCGCTCCACCTGTGGCCGCTGGGCCTTGCCGCGCTGGCGGGGTTCGTGTGGTTGATCCATGCCGCCGCTAGCTGGCGGAGCGCCCTGTGGCGCGGCTGGTGGTTCGGCTGGGCGCATTTGACGCTCGCCAACAACTGGATCGCCACCGCCTTCACCCATCAGGCCAAGATGCCCGAGGCGCTCGGCTGGGCCGCGGTGCCGCTGCTATGCCTCTACCTCGCGTGGTATCCCGCCCTTGCCGCGCTGGCGGCGCACCTGCTGGCCAGAAAGCGTCCGTTATGGGCCTTCGGGCTGGTGCTGGCGGGGGCGTGGATTGTCACCGAATGGCTGCGCGGCTGGGTGTTCACCGGCTATCCTTGGCCGCCGCTGGGGCTGATGCTGCTGGGTGGGTGGGAGACGCAGGGACTCGCGGGCTATCTGACGATTGCCGGCACCTATGCCTTGTCGGGCCTCACCGTGCTGATTGCCGCCGTGCTGCTGGCCGTGTTCGCCGCGCGCCGCTGGGTCAACGGGTTCGGGCTGGCGGCGCTGGTGGCGCTGGGCATGATCGCGCCGATGAAGAGCCGCGAGGCCAGGACCGGGGGGGTGCGCTACACCCTTGTCCAGCCCTTTATCCCGCAATCCGAGATCAACGAGCCGAGCAAGTTCGAGGAGCAGTTCGCCCGCATCGCGGCGCTCACCAATCCGGGACGCGACCAGTCGCGCATCGTGCTGTGGCCCGAAAGTGCGGTGCCTGACTATCTCGAAGATGGTTACCCGCAACGCTACTATCTGCAGATGACCGCCGGGGCCGATCCGGACTTCGCGCGGCGCCGCATCGGCGGGGTGATCGGCCCGCAATCGACGCTGCTGACCGGGGTGGTGAACCTCAATATCGGCGCCAACGCCTCGGGCGTCCCGGCGGCGGTGAGCGCGCGCAATTCGGTGATGGCACTCGATGGCGCGGGCAGGATCGTCGGCGGCTACGACAAGGCGCATCTGGTGCCTTACGGCGAATATCTGCCGATGCGTCCTCTGCTCGAACCGCTCGGCCTGTCGCGGCTGGTGGCGGGAAGCATCGACTATCTGCCCGGCCCCGGCCCGCGCACGCTCGATCTGGGCGAGCGCGGCAAGGCGGGCATCCAGATCTGTTACGAGATCGTGTTCTCGGGCCAGGTCACTGACCGGACGAACCGGCCCGACTACATCTTCAATCCCTCCAATGACGGTTGGTTCGGTAGCTGGGGCCCGCCCCAGCATCTGGCGCAGGCGCGGATGCGCGCAATCGAGGAAGGCCTGCCGGTGCTGCGCTCGACCACCACCGGGATTTCTGCGGTGATCGATGCCGACGGCATCGTGCGCGAAGCAATCGGGCCGGGCAAGGCCGGCAAGCTTGAGGGCGTGGTGCCCGCCGCCAGGCCGCCGACGCTGTTCGCGCAATGGGGCCACAAGCTGACGCTGGCATGGGCAGCGGCGTTCATCGCCCTTGGGCTGGGCTTGCCGAGAGTGCTTGCGCTGGCCCGTCGGCGCGGCTAGGGCGGAGTGGCTCGAAGTCGGACATAAAGGTTTCCTTATATCTATATAAGGTGCATTGCCCGGCAGACATTCGCACACCACCAGCCCGACGGGGGATTCATGCGTACCGAATATCTGTTCACTTCCGAAAGCGTCTCCGAAGGCCATCCGGACAAGGTAGCCGACCAGATTTCCGACGCGATCGTCGATCTGTTCCTGTCGAAGGATCCCGAAGCGCGGGTGGCGTGCGAAACCCTGACCACCACCGATCTGGTGGTGCTGGCCGGCGAAATCCGCTGCCAGGGCGTGTACGAGGAAGGCCGCAAGGAATGGGAGGCCAACGGTTTCTGGGCGCCCGGCGCGAAGGAGGAAATCGAAGCCACCGTGCGGGCCACGGTCAAGCGCATCGGCTATGAACAGAAGGGCTTCCACTGGCAGACCTTCCGCTTCGAGAACAACCTGCACGGCCAGTCCGCCCACATCGCGCAAGGCGTGGACGCGGGCGAGAACAAGGATGAAGGCGCGGGCGATCAGGGCATCATGTTCGGCTATGCCACCGACGAGACCCCCGGCTACATGCCCGCCACGCTCTATTACAGCCACAAGATCCTC
Source organism: Erythrobacter sp. (assembly GCA_046294975.1). Taxonomy (GTDB): domain Bacteria; phylum Pseudomonadota; class Alphaproteobacteria; order Sphingomonadales; family Sphingomonadaceae; genus Erythrobacter. The sequence continues at coordinate 20,025 of JBKBOH010000031.1, forward strand.
GAACGCATGGCGGCCGATCGCCATTCGGGCGCGGCGCCCTTCCTCGAACCCGATGCCAAGAGCCAGGTGACCCTGCGCTACGAAGGCTCGTTGCCGGTGGCGGCGACCGCGGTGGTCGTCTCGACCCAGCACAAGCCCGGCTATGACGAAGACAACCCGGCGAAGAAGGCCGAGCTGGAAGCCTATGTGAAGAAGGTCGTGGCGGAGGTGATCCCGCCGGTGCTGCTGCGCGAAACCGAATATTTCATCAACCCGACCGGCAAGTTCGAAATCGGCGGGCCGGATGGCGATGCGGGCCTCACCGGTCGCAAGATCATCGTCGACACCTATGGCGGTGCGGCCCCGCATGGCGGCGGCGCGTTCAGCGGCAAGGATCCGACCAAGGTTGATCGTTCGGCCGCCTACATCACCCGCTACCTCGCCAAGAACGTCGTGGCGGCGGGCCTTGCCACGCGCTGCACCATCCAGATCGCCTATGCCATCGGCGTATCCAAGCCGCTGTCGCTCTATGTCGATACGCACGAGACCGGCACTGTGGGCGATGACAAGATCGAACAGGCGATCCTCGGCATCGCCAGGCTCGGCGGGCTGACCCCGCGTTCGATCCGCACCCATCTGGGCCTCAACAAGCCGATCTATCAGGCGACCGCGGCCTATGGCCACTTCGGCCGCAAGCCGGAAGGCGATCTGTTCCCGTGGGAGCGGCTCGATCTGGTGGACGATCTCAAGGCTGCGCTGGGCTGAAATTGCCGGTAAGGGTGCCTGCCATGACGGCACCCCCAGCGCCCCGGCCCCGCATCCCCGCGCTCGACGCGCTGCGCGGTGTCGCGGTGATCGGGATCGTGGGGATGAATGTCCTGGCCTTCGCCCTGCCATCGCCGGCCTATTACAACCCGCTCAGCTTCGGCGGGGTGGGCGCTGCCGATTACTGGGTGTGGCTGGCGAGTTTCGTCTTCATCGAGGACAAGTTCCGCACCCTGTTCGCGATGCTGTTCGGGACGGGCTGCCTGATCCTGCTGGAGAAGGGTGGCACCAGCCCGTGGCGCGCGCATTATGCCCGCATGATCGTGCTGTTCGCGATCGGCATCGTCCATGCGACCCTGCTCGCCAGCAACGACGTGCTGCGCGCCTATGCGCTCGCCGGACTGGCCCTGCCGCTGCTCGCGGGGCTTTCGGCGCGGGCGCTGCTGGCGGTCGGCCTGGGGCTGGTGGTGGTGCATCTTGCTTTGGGGCTTACCGCGTTCGGCAGCGCGATGACCGACTTTTACCAGCAACAGTCCGGCACCGATGCGCTGCTGTTTGTCGAGCGCCAGTTCGGCCGCGATCCCGCCGCGATCGCCGCGCTGCTCGAACAGGGGCGCGAGGGGCTGGGCGAGCGGATCGTGCGCCGCAGTCTGAGCATTCCCGCCCAGCTTGCCGCGCTGCTGGCCTCCTTGCCGCTCAACCTTGCGGCGATCGCCTTCGGGATGGGGTTGTGGAAGGCGGGGATGCTCAAGGGCGAATGGCGCATCGTCCACCTGCAACGGCTGGCGGCGGCCTGTGCGCTGGTGGCGCTGCCGGGGCTGCTCGCGCTCGCTGCGTGGCTGGTGCAAGCGGGCTTTCCCGCGGCGCTGGTCGGGCCGGTGGCGCTGGTGATCTCGGCCCCGTTCGACCTGCTGCTGGCCGGGGCCTATGCGGCGCTGGCGATGGCGTTTAGCGGGCAAGACAAGGGCTTTGCCCGCCGGCTGGTGATGGTCGGACGATTGTCGCTGACCAATTACCTGATGACCAGCGTGATGCTCTCGGTAATCTTTGCCGCCTGGGGGCTGGGCCTGTTCGGCGCGGTCAGCCGCTGGCAGGCCTTTGCGATCGGGTGCCTACCGGTGGCAGCCATGCTTATCTGGTCGCCGCTATGGGTGAGCCGGTTGGGGCAAGGGCCGTTCGAGCGCCTGTGGCGCGCCGGAGCGCGATGGCTTTCCTAGCCGTGCTCGCCGTGGATCGGCGAGGGGCGGTCGAGCGCGAGTTCGGCTTCAGAGAAGACAAAGGGACTGCGGACCCCCGGCATCCCGCCCAGATCGACCCTGAGGCCGCGCGCCACCACTTGCGGATCGGCAAAGACCTCGTCCAGCCGGTTGATCGGCCCGGCCGGCACCCCTGCCGCGTGGCAGGCATCGAGCAGGCCCTGCTTGCTCCAGCCTGCCGTCGCCGCGGCAATCTCGGCATCCAGCGCCTTGGCATTCGCGGTGCGATCACCATTGGTGATGAAGCGCGGATCGGTGCTGAGGTGCGCGAGGCCGAGCAGGTCCATCAGCTTGTGGAACAGCCCGTCATTGGCGGGCGCGAGGATCACGTGCCCGTCGCGCACCGCATAGACGCCATAGGGCGCGACCTGCGCGTGGGCATTGCCCATGCGCGGCGGATTGGTGCCGGTGGTGAGGTAATAGGTCGCCTGATTGGACAGCAGCGCAACCGAGCAATCCATCAGGCTGATATCCACCTGTTGCCCGCGCCCGGTGCGCGCCCGCATCAAGAGCGCGGCCTGAATCCCGTTCGCGGCCCACACGCCGGTGGCGAGATCGCTAATCGAGATGCCCATCTTGACCGGATGGCCTTCAGGCTCGCCGGTGAGCGACATGAAGCCGCTCATCCCCTGCACCACGAAATCATACCCCGCCTCGTGCGCGCGCGGGCCGGTCAGGCCGAAGCCGGTGATCGAGCAATAGACGAGGGCAGGGTTGGTGGCGGCGCAGCTGGCATAATCGAGCCCGAATTTGGCGAGGCTGCCGGTCTTGAAGTTCTCGATCACCACGTCCGCCCCGGCGATCAGCGCCTTCACCCGACCAAGATCATCCGCATCGCCGAAATCGGCGATGATCGAACGCTTGCCGCGGTTACAGGCGTGGTAATAGGCGGCTTCGCGGTGACGTTTGCCCTTGCCATCGGTGCGCTCGACCCAGGGCGGGCCCCACAACCGGGTGCCGTCGCCTTCAGGGCTTTCGACCTTGATCACGTCCGCGCCGAGATCGGCGAGGATCTGCCCGCAGAACGGCCCGGCCAGCACCCGTGCGAGTTCGACCACCTTCAGCCCGGCGAGCGGTGCCCTGGGGTTACGCGGGGTGTCCAGCCACATGCCTATTCGCCCAGGTGTTGGCGCAGGAAGGCGACCGCATCTGCCAGCACCGGGCCTTTCCCGCGAAACGGCACCGAGAGCGCCATGACGATTTCCTCGTGATCGAGCGCGCCGTAATTCTTCACCTCCACCGGCGCGCCCAGTTCGCGCAGCCTTGCGCCGAGATTGTTGGCGTTCTTCGGGCGCACCGTCTCGTCCCCGTCCGAAGTGGCCAGCAACAGCGGCGGCGCGTCGGCGCGGGCGAAGGCGATCGGCTGGGTTTCGGCCGGGCGCGGCCAGGCGCTGAAGGCCGCGATCGCGCGTTCGGAGGTGAAGGGGTGGAAATCATAGGGGCCGGACAGGCCGACGCCCGCCTTGATGAACCCCGGCTCCACCCCCGCCGCGGCGAGCCGCGCGCCATCCAGCGCCAGCATCACCGCCTGCCACGCGCCTGCCGAATGGCCCATCACCGCCACCCGCGCCGGATCGCCGCCGTACTGGGCGATGTTCTGCGCCGTCCATGCCGCCGCCTCGGCCGCATCGTCGAGAAAGGCGGGGAAGCGCACGTCAGGCACCTTGCGATAATCGGGGATCACCACGAGGAACCCCTCGCGCGCCAGCGCCCGTCCGGCAAAGGCATAGGATTCGCGTTCGCCCTTGGCCCAGCCGCCGCCGTACCAGAAGATGATGACCGGCAGGGGGCCTGCGGGAGCCTCGGGCATCCAGATGTCGAGCCTCTGGCCGTGGCTGCCGAACGCCACCCCTTCGGCCACCAGCCGCGCACCGGCGGTGCCGCCGGTCAGGCGATCATAGGCCGACAGCAGTTTGGGGGGCGAGGTAAAGGCCAGCAGCCCGCCCATCGCAGCCACCAGCATCAGCCCGCCAAGCGTCAGCGCCCGCTTCATGGCACCACGTAATGCGCGGTGGTGGCGGCGGCGATGTCGGCCTCGCTCACGCCCGGCGCCAGTTCGATCAGGTGGAAGGGCGAGGCGTGGTCGGGGCGCTGGAACACCGCGAGATTGGTGATGATCATGTCCACCACCCCTGCGCCGGTCAGCGGCAGGGTGCACCGGGGGATGAATTTGGGCGCGCCGTCCTTGGCGGTGTGGTCCATCACCACGATGATCTTCTTGACCCCGGCGACGAGGTCCATCGCCCCGCCCATGCCCTTGATCATCTTGCCCGGGATCATCCAGTTGGCGATGTCGCCGTTTTCGGCCACTTCCATCGCGCCCAAAACGGTCAGGTCGATGTGCCCGCCGCGGATCATCGCGAAGCTGGTGGCGCTGTCGAAATAGGCGCTGTGCGGCAGTTCGCTGATGGTCTGCTTGCCGGCATTGATAAGGTCAGGATCAACTTCGTCTTCATAGGGGAATGGCCCGATGCCGAGCATTCCGTTCTCGCTTTGCAGGGTCACCAGCATCCCTTCGGGGATGTGGTTGGCCACCAGCGTCGGGATGCCGATCCCGAGATTGACGTAATAGCCGTCCTTGAGCTCGCGCGCGGCGCGCGCTGCCATCTGGTCGCGGGTCCAGCCCTTTGCAGGCGTCGTCATCGAGAATGTCCTTACTTCGCGGGCGGGAAAATCGGCTCGATCAGGAACCAGCCATCGCCGATCGCGGTTTCCAGCGCCGCGCCGGCCTCGGGGTTCTTGAGATACTGGAAGCGCTCGTCGAAATCGGGCTTGGTGTCGCCGGCGATGGCGATGATGCACGATGAGGCGGCGAGGCTTTCCTTGCGGGCCTGCTTGCGATCATCGGGATCGCGGCGGAGCGAGACGATGTCCTCGCCGCGCGGATCGAGCCCGGCGGATTCGAGCGCGTTGCGAACCGCGCCGATCTGGGCGACAGGCAGGTCGGAGATCCACGCGATCTTGACGCCGGATTCGCGCAGAACGGCAAGGCCAAGCGCGCGGCCGACATCGCGTTCGGGATCGGCGGGAGGCGCGAACAGGCCGCCGGCGGGATCAAGGTCGATCACCACCACCGGCTGTTCGCCGGCTGCACAGCGCTTGCGCTGGCCGTCGAGTGCGATCGGATCGGAGAGCATGGCCGACAGCGGTCCCTTGGCTCCCGCGCTGACCGCGGCAACGCCGCGGCCATAGTGGACGAACTGAGCAAAGCCGCTCTGTTCGGGGCGCGGCCGCGCGCTCGCAGCCGAAGCGGCCGGCGCAGGTGCCGACGGCGCGGCAATGACCGGTTCGGGGGCTGGCACCGCTGCAGCAACCCGCGCTGGTGCCGGAGCGGGCAGTGCAACCGCAGCGGTTGCAGGTGCAGCCGGGCTGGCAGCGGCCACGACCGGGGCGGGCGCGACGACCGGGGCCGTGGCCGCGGCAGGCGGCGGCGCGCTGGTTCCGGGCAGGATGGTTATGGTCGGGCTCGGCGCGGCGGCGGCAACAGCGGGCACCGGCGCGTTGGCGGCAGGCCTGTTCGCCGCCGCGTCCTTGCTGTCGATCCGCGTGCCGAACATCGCGCTGCCGGCAATCGCCGGGATCGCGGCGGCCACACACCCCGACAGCGAGGTGCCGGCCAAGGCCAGCAAGGGCACCAGAACAATCCTGCGCTTCATCATGCCGCCCCCCTCTCCCGAACGGTTCGGAATTCGATCTTCTTATCATAGGGCGCGCCGCAGATGATGCGGTTCACGAATACGCCCGCGAGGTGGATCTGATCAGGATCGAGGCTGCCTGGGGGCACCACTTCCTCGACTTCGGCGACGCAGATCTTCCCGCAGGTCGCCGCGGGCAGGTTGAAATTGCGCGCGGTCTTGCGGAACACGAGGTTGCCGGTGGTGTCGGCCTTCCACGCCTTGACGATCGACAGGTCGGCGAAAATTCCCCGTTCGAGGATGTAGGTCTGCATCACGCCGTCACGATCGGGAAAGTCCTTGTGCTCCTTGCCCTTGGCGACTTCGGTGCCCACCCCGGTGCGGGTGTAGAAGCCCGGGATTCCCGCGCCGCCTGCCCGCATCCGTTCGGCGAGCGTGCCCTGCGGGCAGAATTCCACTTCAAGCTCGCCGCTCAGATATTGCCGCTCGAACTCCTTGTTTTCGCCGACATAGGAGCTGATCATCTTCTTCACCTGCCGGCTTCGCAGGAGTTTGCCGATGCCTTCGTTGTCGATCCCGGCATTGTTGCTGGCAAAGGTGAGGCCCGTCACGCCGCTGGCGCGAATCGCGTCCAGAAGCCTTTCGGGGATGCCGCACAGGCCGAACCCTCCGGCGGCGATCAGCATGTCGTTTCTGAGAAGGCCGTCCAGCGCACTGGCGGCGTCGGGGTAGAGCTTGGTCATCGCAGCCTGCCTGCCTCGTTGCTTGTCCGGCAGCCACTGCCGGGAACCTGGGTTGCCGAGGGTGATTAGTGCGTTGAAGCGGCGCTGTCACGCCCGTGCGGCAACAAACATGAATCAACTTTCATGTTGCGTTGCAATATGATGCCAGGGGTGGATTATGCCTAAAATTCGGGCATATGCCGCCATTTTGACCAAGGTTTTTGCAAGTTTTGATACACTGTGGGGTTTGATCCGCAGTTGATTGTATTCTTTGCAACAATCTTCGCGCTTTACGCACTTGCACAAAGGTGAAATCTGCTGCAAATGCGAAGGGCCTTTCAGGCATCCTCTCCCAAACTTTCCCAAGCCCGGCCCTCGTGCCGGGCTTTTTTCTTGTCCGGCACAAACCTTGCGGCGTGCCGGGCTTTTTTCCTGGCCGGGCCCCTGCCTGGTCTGCCCCGATTGCAATAGGCACGGGGTGTGCCTAGCTAGTCCGGCACGTCTTCAGAACACATAAAAGCGCAGGAATACCCTATGGCCGAAGCACAATCCGTCGCGCCCGCCCGCACCGTCCGGTTGCAGGTTGCCCCGGCCCGGCAGGAGGAATCGGGGCAGGGCATCGCCCGCATGCCGCGCGC
>JBKBOH010000032.1:0-26702 GCA_046294975.1 Erythrobacter sp.
AACAGCGCCTCGTCCGAAGGCGGGGTGGGCTGATCGCCCTTGGCACTATTGTGAAACACCCCGCGCACGCGTCCCACCAGATGCTGGCGCAGAAGCTCGCTTGGGTCGGATCTTGTCATGGCATCAATATACGCACTGCACGCCGGATGGGAACGCCTGCCTCGCGCTGGCCGTCCGGCGGCTCGTGGCACCGCGACCGCGCGGCTACAGCCAGCGCGACAGCTGTGCTCGCATCAGGGCAAGATCATCCTCGGCAAAGACTGCGGCCAGATCGCGCGCCATGTGCTGCGCGGTGTTCGCCATGGCGCGATCCTCCCAGCTGTCGCGCACGATCTGGCGAATCTGATCGGCCGGGGCAGTGCGCGGCCAGATGACGCGCGCCGCGCCGGCCTGTTCCAGCCGCCTTGCGTGGTAAAGCTGTTCGAGATGCTGCGGCAGGCACACCTGCGGCAGCCCGGCGGCCAGCGCAAGGCAGGCGATGCCGTGCTGGCCGCTGTTGAAGACAAGCCGCGCGCGCTGCGCAATTTCCTCTACCGGCAAGGGGTGGTCGCTGATCTGCGCACCGGCCGCGCGCAGCCGCTCACGCACCGCCGCGTCGGCATTGGGCAGGAAGCAGGCAAGCGGTAGCCCAAGGGTTGCGAGCGCTTCCACCAGCGCCGGGTTTTCGAATTCGCGGGTCGAAAAATAGCAGAACAATTCGTTTCCGCGGCCATCGGCAATGCCGGCATAGTCGGCCACCGGCGGCAGATAGCAATCGGCGGGGCGCTGTGCCGCATAGGGATCAAGCAGCGGCAGCGTGCGCACCATCTCGCCGTCGCGGGCATAGACCTGCGGCAGGCTGGCCAGCGGCTTGCCCCCCAGCGGCACGATGGCCGCATTCACCGCGGCAACCAGCGCAGCTTCATCGGCTTCGCGCGTCGCGTATTCGGGCAGAAACACCGGAAAGCGCGCAAGCTCGCCGGGCGGGATCCCATAGCCGGTTCCCACGGCCACGCCCGGAACCCCGCAGATGCGCGCCGCCATCAGCGCGTTGGGGGCATAATCGGCCACCACCAGCGCGATCTGCCGCAGCCGGATCACTTCGATCCACCAAGCCACATTCGTCCTGATCCGCGCGGTCTCGTTGAACCGGCAATCAAGCAGGTATTCAGCCCAGGTGGCCGCCGGCGGGGCATTGCGCGCGGTCCGGGCTTCGCGATTGATGCCCAGCCTGACACCGGGGAACACGCAATCGCAATAGGGCGCGATTTCCTGCGCGTGATCCATCCAGCCGAGCGCGGCATCGCAGGCTGCGACACCCCGCAAGGCGCGGGCCACGCGGGCGAGCGTGACCACATGGCCACGCCCGGCACCGGCTTCCCACGCCAGCAACACCCGCTTCACGTCTGGCTGGCCCCGGCCGGGCCTGCGTGCACGGCCTGTGGCAAGATCGCCCGGTCAGTCGCAATAACCGCCGCAACTGCCGCACTCATCGGGCGGCGGCGGGGGGGGCGGCGGAAGGATGTCGGTGCGGGTGCGGCGGACATTGCCGGCCGCGAACAGATCTTCAACCAGCCGGTTGGTCAGCAGGTTGCGCGCCGGCGCCTGTGCCTTGCCGAACACGATCCGCAAGCCCAGCAGGCCGCCGGTATATTCCCGCTCGCCCAGCCGCACCTGGCCGGTGATGGCGACATTATTGGCCAGCGGAATGGCCGTGCCCAAGGCCAGGGCATGGGCCCCGCCGGTGTAGCGATGGCCGATCGACACGGCCAGGCCATCGTCGCTGCCCTGCCATGTCAGATCGGAAAAGGCAAAGGCATCGCTGTCGCGCTCGTAGATCTCGAAGGTCTGCGTTGTGGCGGTGGAGGCAATCAGCCGGGTAAACCCGTCGATGTCTTCATACCCGCCCACGGCCGAAAGCCGGAACTTCCCGAAATCCGCCACCAGCTCGCCGCCCAGGCGACGGGCCTGCACACCGCTGGCCCGGCGGTAATCGCTGAGCGAGCCGTAAGCCCCCAGGTACAGGCTTTCGGCGGGGCGGTAACCCAGATGGACAGCGCCCCCGGGCAGGGTGTCCCGACGATTGCGAAACAATATCCCGTCGAGCTGGACCACCGCGCGGTCTCCGGCCTGCGCGCGGGCCCGCGCGCCGCCGGGGAAACAGCTGTCATCGCCCCGCCAGGCCGTGTCCACAACCACCCCCCCCCGGCCATCGAGCGCGCCCACCACAACAAGCGCCGCGGCCGGACCGGTCGTCGCCGCAAGGGAAATTGCCGTCAGGCTGGCGCTTGCCTTAAGCACGAAATGAATGCGTCGCATAAAGCATCCTCTTCAAAGGAAAAAATACTGCGACCAGCCGATATTTTTCGGGTGCCCTAGCATTTGTCGGGCTTGTTCAGCAATGTTTAGTTTCGCACAGGGCCTGCGCTTTGCCCTTGCAGCCGCTGGGCGCTAGCCCTAGTCAGGCCCGCACCATGAATGACATGACCCTTTCCTCCGATCCCTCGAGCATCCTGCTGGCCGCGCCGGATATCGAACTTGATGTCCGCGCGACCTTCGGCATTGATGTCGATTGGAAAGTGCCCGCCTTCAGCCGGCCCGATCCGCGCGTGCCCGAGCGGGACGAAAATTACGTGTTCGATCCGGACACCACGCTGGCGATCCTTGCCGGCTTTGCGTTCAACCGCCGGGTGATGGTGCAGGGTTATCATGGCACCGGCAAATCGACCCATATCGAACAGGTCGCAGCGCGCCTCAACTGGCCGAGCGTGCGGGTCAATCTTGATGCCCATATCAGCCGCATCGATCTCGTCGGGCGCGATGCGATCGTGCTCAAGGACGGGCTGCAGGTCACCGAGTTCAAGGAAGGCATCCTGCCCTGGGCGCTCCAGCACCCGGTGGCGCTGACCTTTGACGAATACGACGCGGGCCGCCCTGACGTGATGTTCGTGATCCAGCGCATTCTCGAATTCGATGGGCGCCTGACGCTGCTCGATCAGAACCGCGTGATCACGCCCAACCCGTACTTCCGCCTGTTCGCCACCACCAACACCGTGGGCCTTGGCGACACCTCGGGCCTGTATCACGGCACCCAGGCGATCAACCAGGCGCAGATGGACCGCTGGAACATCGTCGTCGCGCTCAATTACCTCAAGCCCGAGGTCGAGCAGCAGATCGTCAAGTCCAAGGCCCCGATGGCCGATGACAAGCTGATCGCCGATATGGTCAAGGTTGCTGAACTCACCCGGCAGGGTTTCATCAATGGCGACATTTCCACCGTGATGAGCCCGCGCACGGTGATCACCTGGGCGCAGAACGCGGCGATCTTCAATTCGGTGGGCTTCGCCTTCCGCCTCAGCTTCCTCAACAAGTGCGACGAGGCGGAGCGTACGCTGGTGGCGGAATACTACCAGCGCGTGTTCGGCGAGGATCTGCCCGAAGGCGCCGCGAAGAAGCGCTGAGGATGCAGCGGGGTGCGCTTTTGCTGCTGGCCTGGCCACGGCGCCGCTCGGCGCACAGGAGATTGCGCCGCCGCCACCAACATCCCCGGCACCGGCGATCCGAGTGAGCCCCTCCGTCGAGCGAGCAGCGCGTCATCCGCTGCGGGTGACCGCTCAAAGCGTCAAGGCCGTCGATATCCCGCAAGCCGCCAAGGATGCAGGCCATAATGGTCGCGCGACCTTTACTGCCACTGTCGGGCCCGACGGCAAGCTGATCGCGCTCGTGCTCAAGGAAAGCAGCATGTCGCCCGCCATTGACGCAGCTGTCAAGTCGCGTGCGGAACAGCTGTTTTTCTATCCCGCTACCGACAAGGACGGTAACAGGATTGAGGGCACTGTCGATGTTTCGATGGTCTATGCCCGCTACAACAAAGACAGCCCCGGCGGCGGGATCGAGACCTATACCTGCGGCGATCTTGTGCGCGAATGGGACTGGTTCACCGCCGCCAACGCCGGACGACGCAAGCTGTTCTGGCCGCATAACGCCTATCCCTCGCTCACCTCGATCGAAGCGATGCGAGCGGGCGTTATGCCGGACCGCGACGCGCGCCTGACGGCCCGCGCCCAGCGCGAAGCCATGTGGACCAAGCTGATCAAGCGCTGCCGCAAAGCGCCCGAGCGGCTGATGCTGAGCGAGGTCGATCAGCCCGAAGCCTATGCGCGTTTGGTCAATGCATTCTGACCGCTTGCTTGCCAGTGTCCTAGGCTGATAACACAGCCTTTACCATGGCGCTGTTCGACCGATTCCGGAAAGGCTCTCGCGGCAATGCCGATGCCGCTGAACGTGGGGGCGCGCAGCCGGGTATGCCGTCCGGGTTCTACCCGCTCTATGAATCGATGCAGCCCGCCGATCCTGACGACGAGGACGATCTCGCGGCCCGCCCGCGCCCCTCGGACAAGCCCGATTTCGCCGCCTGGGACGCCAGGCTTGGCCAAATCGATGCGGCGCTCGAAGTCGAACAACAGCGCCGCCTGCGCTGGTGGCAGCGCGATTACTGGCGGGCGCGCTCGAAGCTGTGGTGGACCGGGCGGGGCATCATGGCGGGCCTTGCGCTGTTCGTGGCGCTGATCGGCTGGCTTGCCATCACCGCGCCGCTTTCCAAAAGCCTTGAACCGATCGCCCCGCCGCAGGTGACGCTGCTCGCCAGCGACGGCACCCCGATCGCCCGGCAGGGGGCGATTGTCGAAGCACCGGTCAAGATCGCCGACCTGCCGCCGCATGTGGCGCAGGCCTTCATCGCAATCGAGGACCGGCGGTTCTATTCGCATTGGGGCATCGATCCGCGCGGCATCGCCCGGGCGCTGGTGACCGGCTACGGCGGCGGCTCGACCATCACCCAGCAGCTCGCCAAGTTCACCTTCCTCACCCCCGAGCAATCGCTCAGCCGCAAGGCGCGCGAGGCGCTGATCGCCTTCTGGCTGGAAAGCTGGCTGACCAAGGACGAAATCCTCGAACGCTATCTCTCCAACGCCTATTTCGGTGACAACCAGTATGGGTTGCGCGCTGCGAGCCTGCACTACTTCTACCGCCAGCCCGAAAAGCTGCGGCCCGAGCAGGCGGCGATGCTGGCGGGACTGCTCCAGGCGCCCTCGCGCTTTGCGCCGACCAGGCATTACGACAAGGCCAAGGCGCGCATGGAGCTGGTGATCCAGGCGATGATCGAGGAAGGCTATCTGACGGCGGCCGAGGCCCGCGCGCTGCCCGATCCGCGCCTCGATGTTCGCACCCGCGACGACAACCTGCCGACCGGCACCTATTTCGCCGACTGGGCGCTGCCGCTGGCGCGCGAGGGGATGGAGGCGAGCTATTCGAAGCAGGTGCTTGCCACCACGCTCGATTCGCGGTTGCAGGCGCTGGCCAACCGCGTGGTGGCGCGCGCGCCGCTCGGCAAGGCGCAGGTGGCGCTGGTGGCGTTGCGCCGCAATGGCGAAGTGGTGGCGATGGTGGGCGGGCGCGACTATCGCGCATCGCCCTTCAACCGGGTGACGCAGGCGCGCCGCCAGCCGGGTTCGACCTTCAAGACCTTCGTCTATCTCGCCGCGCTCGAAGCCGGATGGGATCCCGAAGACACCATCCCCAACACCCCGATCACGCAAGGCTCCTACCGCCCCAAGAACGCAGCCGAGGCCTATTCCGACCAGATCACGCTGGAAGATGCCTTCGCCCAGTCCAGCAATGTCGCCGCCGTGCGCTTGTTGCAGGCGGTGGGCAGCGACAAGGTGATCCGCACCGCGCGCTCGCTCGGCATCACCGCGCCGATGGCCGAGGGCGATCCCAGCCTCGCGCTCGGCACCTCGGCGATGACGCTGATGGAGCTGACCGCCGCCTATGCCGGGATCGCCGCCAATGATTTTCCGGTCGAGCCGCACGCCTTCGCGCGCGGGGAACCGGGCTGGTGGGAATGGCTGACCACCCGCCGGGACAGCTTTTCGCGCAGGAACCACGCGGCGATTGAAACCATGCTGCGCGCCGCGATCAACCGCGGGACGGGGCGCAATGCGGTGCTGCCGATCGCCAATTACGGCAAGACCGGCACCACGCAGGATTACCGCGACGCGCTGTTCGTGGGCTATGCCGGCGATCTGGTGGTGGGCGTGTGGATCGGCAATGACGATAACTCGCCGCTCAATGGCGTCACGGGTGGCAGCACGCCCGCGCGGATCTGGCGCGATTTCATGCGCGCGGCATTGAAGCTCGAAGCCGCGCCGAAGCCCAAGGCCGTCTCCTCGCCCGATCCCGAAGGGCCGGTACGGCAGCTCGACATCGAAGGCGGACAGATCCCGCTCGGGCAAGAGGGGGCGACGCTCAGCATCGACGGCAATGGGGTGACAATCAGGCAGGACGGCGTGCCGGTCGAGGTGCGGGTCGATCAGGGCGGCGTGGCGATCCAGCCCGCGCCAAGCCCAAGCGCGCCGCCGCCGCCCTAGCATGTGCCATGGCCCCACCTCGGGCGCCCCGGGCGGGGCGGGGGCGCGGGCCGATCCTCACACCATCAATATGTTCATGACCGCAGTCGCGATCGGTCGGGTGCGGTCATCCTGCCAGGCCTCGACCGTGACATTGGCATTGCGCCGCCCCAGCCGGGTGATGCGCCCCAGCGCAAAACTCGCCTGCGATTGGCCCGCGGCGAGATATTGCACGGTGATGTTGATCGGCTTCAATTGCGGATCGCGCCCCGCCGCCAGCAGCGCGGTGTGGAGCGCGGCATAGCCGGCCGTCTCCAGCAGCCCGGCAGTGGCCCCGCCGTGGAAATGCTCCGGGCGCCCTTCGACATTCGGCCCGAAATCAACCGAGAGCACCGGCATCCCGGCCTCCTCGCCGACGATCCTGATCCCGAGCGAGCGGGCATAGGCGGGCAGCATGATCGCCTCAGTCATCGCCCATGGCCCTTGCCAGCGCCGGGTTGTCCTTGCGCGGATCGGTGCTGATGGTCATGAACACCCCTGCCACATGGGCCACCGGGTCTTCGGGATGATCGTCATAGGCAATGCCGCGCACGAAGGCAGCAGACCGCGTGATGCGATAGCATTCGACCCGGCCGCGCACGCTCGCGCCGGCGCGAGCGGGGCGCTGGTAATCGACCCTGAGATCGAGCGTGGCGACGGGATTGAAGGTGCGGCTCGCCTGCCAGATCGCCATTCCGCTTGCCATGTCCATCAGGCTGATGATCGGACCCGAAGCGAGCACGCCGCTGCCGCTGTCACCCACGAGATCCGCGCGCCAGGGCAGTTCGAGTTCGACCCAGTTTTCGCCCTGATCGGTGAACCTGAGGCCAAGCCAGGCGGTGTGGCCGTGGCGGAAAAACCACCTCGAGGCTTCGCGTGCGTCGAACCGGGCAGGGGACATGGACATGCCCAGGTGCATAGGGGCGCGCGCGGGGCGGTTACAATCATTTAATTTCGCGGGAGCGACCAGCGCGCTCACCTTGTGCGGCGGCGCGCGGCACGGGGCCGGGGCGCGGCAACAGGAAGGAGAGCATGATGAATATTCCGCAGATCGATCTTGATCAGATTCCGGGGCTTGAGGGGGCACAAGCCCTGTTCGGCGCGGTGCTGCAGGCCCAGGGGCCGATCGATGACCGGATCGTCGACATTATGGTGTTCCTCTACGAAGCGATGCCGCCCGAGGCGCTGGTGTAACAGCGGGCCAGGCGGGGTGATGATCGTCCATCCAGCCATTGCCGGGCTGCGGCGCCGACCCGCTCCGCAGCCCAACCTTGACGCTGCGTTGGCGCGCTGGCGCGATTCGCTTTCAGCGCGCGCCATGCGCGCGGGGCTGGCGGCCTATGGCGCGGACGCGCCGCTGGATGCGGTGCCTGCTCTGGCGCGGCTGCTGCGCGATTCTGCCGCCGCAAGCGCGCTGGTGCAGGAATTCATCGCCCCTGTGATGGCGGCGCTTGCTGCCGAGCCGCTGGCGCAGCTCCCGCTTGGCCATTCCGCCGCCCCCGGCATCGCGCGCATCCGCCTTGCCGACAGCGGCCGGGCCAGTCTGGCCCTGGCGGCCTATGCACGGGCCGCACACCGCCAGCCGGGATCGGTGCTGTTCGAGGACGGCGAGGCGCATGAGATCGTGATCGCCGGGGCCGGGCAGGCGCTGTGCCATCGCCTCGGCACGCAGGGGCTGGAAAGCCGTGCGCTCACATGCACCCCCGGCACCCGGCTGACCCGCGGGGGGGCCAGCGAGGCACGGCAATTCGTGGCCGTCGCGCGCCCGCTGCTGGTGCTGCAACTGGTGCGCGAGGCGGTGTCACCCGCGCCCTCACGCGAGATTTCGCTGCCCGATGGCGCGCTGCTCCAGTCGATCAGCGGATCCAAGCACGCGAGCCAGCAGATGATCGCGCTGGGCGTGCTCGGCGCGCTCGAACATCGCCCGGCGCTGGAGCCGATGGAACGGCTGGCGCGCGACCGGCAGGCGACACGTGACCTGCGCTGGGAGGCGCTGCGGCAAGTGCTGGGGCTGGATACGCGGCGCGGCATGGCGCTGCTCGCCGAGCTGGCCGCGCGCGAGACCGATCCGCTCGCCGCGCCCGCCGCACAGCTGCGCCGCAACCTGCTGGCCGCGCAGCCTGAACTTGCCAATCTGGAGTATGCCTGATGCCGCTGGTCATCGACAATCCTTGCGCCGATACCTGCACTCTGCCCGAATGCATCGAGGCCCTGGGCGAACTCGGCTTCGACCCCGACGATCCGGCCAGCACCGCGGCTGCGGCCGGCTGGCTGCGGCGGCTGGCCAATAATCGCAGCTTTCTGGGCGATCTGCTGGTCGAGCGGCTGACGGGCGCGGGCGGCAAGGAAATCGCCAGCGGCTATGGCCCGCAGGCGATCGTGCTCAGCCGCCCGAGAGACAACCGCCCCAATGCCGCCTTCCTGCGCGCCGCGATCTGGCCCTCCCCGCGGGATCAGGTGTTCCGCACCAGCGGAGCGGCAAGCTTCGTCTATGGCGCGCCGCACGATCACAATTTCGATTTTCTCACCGTGGGTTACTGCGGCCCCGGCTATGCCAGCGACTATTACGAATATGATTACGCGGCAGTTGCGGGCTATCCGGGCGAGGAGGCCGGCTTGCGCTTCGTCGAGCGCGGTGTGCTCGCGCCGGGCAAGCTCATGCTCTATCGCCGCCATGTCGATGTGCACAGCCAGCTGCCGCCGGAGCGCCTGTCGGTCTCGATCAACGTGATGCGGGTCGATCCGGCGCAGGCGTGGTTCGATCAATACGGCTTCGATCTGGCGAGCGGGACGGTGACGCGCTGGCTCAACCCGCTGGCGAGCGAGGCCTTTCTGCGCGTGGCGGTGGCGAGCGGGGCGCAAAGCGCGCAGGACTATGCGGCATGGGTCGGCGCGCGCCATCCGAGCGAGCGCATGCGGCTTGCCAGCTACGCGGCGCGGGCCGAGATGTGCGCCGATGCGACTGAGGCAGACGCGCTGTGGCGCGAAGCGGAGCTTTCGGGCAGCCGGATGCTGGCCGGCGCGGCGCGGCTGCGGCGCGCGGCGCTCCAGGGTCAGGACCTGACCCTAGAGGACCCCGCCGGCGAGCCGGTCGATCGCGCCCTGCAGGATCACCGCCGCGGCATGGGCATCGATTGCAGCGGCGCGCCTGGCCCGGCTCATATCCTGCCCGATCATCGCCGCCTCGGCGGCCTGGGTTGACCAGCGTTCGTCCCACAGCAGGATGGGGAGGGTGAAGGCCTCGGCCAGGTTGCGGGCATAGGCGCGGCTGGCCTGCGCGCGCGGGCCTTCGGAGCCGTCCATGTTGCGCGGCAGGCCGAGCACGATGCCGCGCACGCTGCGGGATTTGATGAGCGCGCCCAGCACTTCGCGGTCCTTGCCCCACTTGCTGCGGGCGATGGTGGCGTTGTTGGTGGCAAAGCGCCAGCCCGCATCGCAGGTGGCGGTGCCGAGCGTTTTGGTGCCGAGGTCGAGCCCGAGCAATACGCCGCCATCGCCCACCGCATCGGCAAAGCCGTGCGCGTCCTCGAAGATCAAGTAGCGGCCTTCCACGCATCCACCCGGCGGGCGACATCGGCCTTGGTGTTGGCCCAGAACAGCGGCAGATCATAGACGTGGTAATTGTTGCCCGGCAGGACATAGCTGCCCATGTCCGGCGGCGGTCCAATCAGCAGCAGGCCGCGCTTGTCGCACCTTGCGGGCACCAGGCCGGGCTGAAGCGTGCCCTTTTCCATGCTGTCTTCGGGCACCAGCGTACCGAGATTGGCGCTGGCCGGCGCGCTGCCGCCGGGGGTGCCGGTGAGCGGATTGGTGCACAGCATCGGGTCTGCGCCGGGTTTCTGCCCGTCAAGCGCCGGGGTGCTGCCATAGGCGTCGAGCACCAGCGCAGGCTCGGCCGGTTCGGCAAAGCTCGACCAGCTGATCACGCAAGCCGTCTGGTCGGGCGCGGCGCAGGCGGGCAGGCCCATGACGGGAAGATCATGCAGGGTCGAAACCGGCCAACCGATCACATAGGCCGCCACCAGCCGCCGAGCGACAGGCGTGCCCCTGATTTCCTCGGCCAGCAGGCGTTTCAGGTGCAGCGCGCCCTGCGAATGGCCGGCGAGCACGATCGGCGTAGCGGGATCGACGCTGGAGAGGAAATAGCCGAACGCCTCGCGCACATCGGCATAGGCGGCATCGATCGCCTGCTTGCCCTCTGGCGCATCGGTGAGGAAGGCCCCCATGGTCGCCTGCCGGTAACGCGGCGCCCAGATTTCGGAGGCCGCGTTGAACGGGCTGGCCATGCCGCGCAGGTAGATGCGCGCGATTCGCTCGGCCTCGGGATCGCCGCCGGCCTCCAGCGGGGCGTTCCAGCTCGAACGGTTGAGATAGCTGGTGGGGTGGATGAAGAACACGGCAAAGCGCTGCCGGGGCGGGGCGACCGGGGTGGCCCCTGCCGCATAGGCCGGTTGCCAGCGCGCCGGGTCTTTCACGCCGATGCCGGGGCGCGAATACCACAAGGTGCTGTCCTCATAGGCATTGGCTTCGAGCGGCTTGACCGGCTTGAATTCGCCCGACGGCACCAGTGCAATCTCGGCCAGCTCCTTCTGGAACAGCTCATAAACGATCCGTCCAGCGATCACGATGGTGATGCACAAAGCGATGAAGTAGAGGAACTTGCGGGCCATGCTGCGATCGCCTTCGCGCCTATTTCCTGCTCGGTGCCTTCTCGGCCAGTGCCGGGCGCAGCGTGCGCCACGCGCGGTCGGGGCGCAGGCTGGAGAACCACGTCAGCGGGTTCCAGGTGGTCGATCCATCGAGGCTGAAGGTGATGAATTCCGCCCGCCCGCCGATATTGGCCAGCGGCACCGCGCCGCCCAGCCCGCTCTCGATCACCTCGGCGCGGCTGTCGGCGCTTTCGTCGCGGTTGTCGCCCATCACGAACACGGCCTCGGCAGGCACGGTGTAGGGGCCGTAATTGTCGAGCCGCTGATCGCGGTGGTCGATGGTGAGATAGGTTGCGCCGTTGGGCAGGGTCTCGCGCCAGGTCGGGGGTTCGAAATAGTCGCGTCCGTCCGGGCCGGTCACACGGTATTGTTCGAAGGCTTCGAGACATGGCGCGCCGCGGCACAGGAGGTCGGGCTCGAACGGCAGACGCACCGAGGGGACCACCTCGCGCTTGATCGGCACGCCGTTGAGGATGATCTGCCCGCCGCGCACCTCGATCGTGTCGCCCGGCAGCGCCACCACGCGCTTGATGTAATCCTCCTCGCGCGTCGGGTGGACGGGGATGACGATGTCGCCATATTCGGGTGTCTTGGGCCACACCCGCCAGTCGCCGCGCGGCAGCAGGTGGAAGCTCGCCGAGGCCCACGACCAGCCATAGGGATACTTGCTCACCACCAGCCGGTCGCCCACCCACAGGGTCGGCATCATTGAGGTGGACGGAATGTAGAACGGCTTGGCGACGAGGCTGTGGAAGGCCAGCACCGCCAGCAGCATCAGCGCAAGGCCGCGGATTTCGGCGATCCAGTCGACCTTGTGGTGCTGCTCGGGAGCGCTGGTTTCGGTCACTTGCGGGGTCTCGGTGCTTGCCATGTCGGGGGAGCCGGTCACAGGAGGGGGATGGCTTCGATGATCACCAGGGCCTGCGCCCATGGATGATCATCGGTGAGGGAAAGATGGATGCGTGCCTCATGGCCCTTTGGGGTGATTTCTTCAAGCCGCAAAGCCGCCCCGCCCGCAAGCGCCAGCGTAGGTGCGCCCGAGGCAGCGTTCACCACGCAGATATCCTTCATGAACACGCCGCGCCTGAACCCGGTGCCGACCGCCTTGGAGAAGGCCTCCTTGGCGGCAAAACGCTTGGCATAGGTGCCGGCGATGGTGAAGGGGCGGCGGCGCGCCCTGGCGATCTCGATATCGGTGAAGACGCGTCGCTCGAAGCGCTCGCCATAGCGCGCCAGCGAACCGGCGATCCGCTCGATATTGCACAGATCGGAGCCGATGCCGATAATCATTTGAATGCTTTTAGGAAAACCGCCACCAGCAACCCCAGCGCCATCAGGTGGAGCATCACCTGCGAGGCGAACAAGGGGTGGGCGAAATCGCCGCCGGCGGCCTTCAATGCGCCGACATAACCGAAGATCATCAGCGCCAGCCAGCCGACCGCAAAGACCTGCATCACCCCGGTATTGAGCGCAAAACCGAGGAAACCGAGCGCCAGCACGAACAGCGCCGCCGCGCCAAAGGCCCAACGTTTCTGTGCGGGCGAAAGGGGGGGGAGATCGTCGCCGGCCATGCTCACCGCGCCGCGTCCATCAGCGCGCGCATCCGGCGGATGGCGTGTTCAAGGCCGACGAACACAGCCTCGCCGATCAGGTAGTGGCCGATGTTGAGTTCCGCGATTTGCGGGATGGCAGCAATCGCCTGGACGTTTTCGAAGGTAAGGCCGTGCCCGGCGTGCGGCTCGATTCCCGCCTTGGCGGCAAGGGCAGCCATGTCGGTGATGCGGCGCAATTCGCGCGCCACCCGCTCGCGGTCACCAGCGAGGCAGGCATGGGCATATTCGCCGGTGTGAAATTCAACCACCGGTGCGCCAAGGCGCAGCGCGGCATCGAGTTGGCGTTCGTCCGCTTCGATAAACAGCGACACGCGGATGCCCGCGGCGCGCAATTCCTCGACTATCGGGACCAGGCTATTGTGCAGCCCCGCCGCATCGAGGCCCCCCTCGGTGGTGCGCTCTTCGCGCTTTTCCGGGACAATGCAGGCTGCGTGGGGCCTGTGCTTGAGCGCGATGGCCAGCATTTCGCGGGTTGCGGCCATTTCGAGGTTGAGCGGCAGGTTGGTTGCCGCCTGAATGCGGGCGAGATCCTCGTCGCGGATATGGCGACGGTCTTCGCGCAGGTGCGCGGTGATCCCGTCGCCGCCCACCGCCGCTACGATTTGCGCCGCCCGCACCGGATCGGGATGATCCCCGCCGCGCGCATTGCGGATGGTGGCGACATGATCGATGTTGACGCCGAGACGCAGGGGACAGGGGATAGTGTTCATTCCTTTCTGCTTCCGGGCTTGGTGACCTCTACGCGCGCCAGCGCTTCCGGGATGTCGTTTTCATCATAGGTCGGAAAATCAATCGCGAGCAGCGGGTAGAACGGCACGCCGAGATCGACGCAGCCGCAGGAACGGTCGATGATCGCGCATTCGGCGATCACCACGCCGCCTTCGCGCGCCACCGCGGCGATGGCTTCGCGGCTGGACAGGCCGGTGGTGACCACGTCCTCGACCATCAGCACCTTTGCCCCCGGTTCCAGCGCGAATCCGCGGCGCAGGTGGAAGGTGCCTTCCGGGCGTTCGAGAAACAGTGCATCCTTGCCGAGCGCGCGGCCGACTTCGTGGCCGATGATGATCCCGCCCATCGCCGGCGAGACCACCACATCGATCCTATCGCGCACCTCCGCCGGGATGCCGGCCACCACCGCCTCGGCCAGGCGCGCGGCGCGGGCGGGGTTCATCAGCACCCGTGCGCATTGCAGGTAATGCGCGCTGTGGCGGCCCGATGAGAGCTTGAAATGGCCTTCGAGCAGCGCACCCGAAGCGCGAAATTCCCCCAGCACTTCATCTTCGGTCATGAGCGAACTCCGTGGACAACATCGGCAAAAGCGCCAGATTGCGCGGGTGACATGGGGGCTTGCATAAATTTCTCCCTAGAAGCGCTTGAGGCCCTCGGCAAGCATCGCTAAGGGCGAGACTGAGGCCGTTCCTGCGGGGCTGGCCAAACGCTGTCTGCTACAGGCCTCTAGGGGGCGCGGCGGGCGGTATGGGATCAGATTCGAAACACTTGGGCACAGACATGGGTCAAAGGCATACCCGTATGAAAAAGGCTATCCTCGCGGCGGTTGCCGCCGGGCTCGCGGCGTTTGCGCCGATGGCGGTGGCGGCACAGGATGCAGCCGCTCCTGCTCCCGCTCCCGCTGCGGTCGCTGTCGAAGCGCCCGCAGCTGCTGCCGCGGCGGCGCCGGCGGCAGAGGTGGCGGCTCCGGCGCCGGCGGGCGCTGCTGCCACGGCACCGGCCGGTTCCTACACCCCGATGGCCCCGACCAAGGGCAAGGGCATGCCAACCGATCCGCGCACGGGCGAACCGGGCGCGATGGTCGGAAGCCTGACCTTCCAGAACCAGTACACGGACAAC
Source organism: Erythrobacter sp. (assembly GCA_046294975.1). GTDB lineage: Bacteria > Pseudomonadota > Alphaproteobacteria > Sphingomonadales > Sphingomonadaceae > Erythrobacter. The sequence continues at coordinate 14,596 of JBKBOH010000032.1, forward strand.
GGCGAATATGCGCTCGGGATGCACAACCACATCCTCCTGCCGGTAATCACTGCGATCTGCCTGTTCGTGCTCGGTCTGCTGCTGTGGGTGATTTTCCGCTTCAACCGCAGGGCCAATCCGGTTGCCTCGAAGACGACGCACAACACCATGATCGAAGTGGTGTGGACGATCGTCCCGGTGATCATCCTGGTGGTGATTGCGGTGCCTTCGATCACGCTGCTGGCGCGTCAGTATGAAACCCCGCCGGCCGATGCCGTGACCATCAAGGCGACCGGCTATCAGTGGTATTGGGGTTACACCTATCCCGACCACGGCGAGATCGAAGTGATCTCGAACATGCTTGACGATGCCGAGGCGCTCAAGCGGGGTGAGCCGGCGCAGCTGGCGGTGGACAACCGCATGGTCGTGCCTGCCGGCGTGCCGCTGCGGATCCAGACCACCGCGACCGACGTGATCCATGCTTTCGCGGTCCCTTCGCTGTGGTTCAAGATGGATGCCATACCGGGGCGGCTCAACGAAAAGATGCTGACCATCAAGGAACCGGGCGTCTACTATGGCCAATGTTCTGAGCTGTGCGGCGCGCGTCATGCCTACATGCCGATCGTGGTCGAGGCGCTGCCGCCGGCCGAATTCGCCGCATGGGTGAAGGCGCAAGGCGGGACGATGCCAGGCGAAGCCGCGGGTGCAGAACAGACCGCAGCAGCCGCGTCTGCTGCTCGGGAACCCGTGAAGAAGCTCGCCGCGCTGACCTTGCGCTAAGCCACCAGAACCAAGACAAGCTGAGAGTAGCAGACCATGGCAACCACCGCAGAAGGCTTCGACGCTCACGGGATCGGGCATCACGGCCACGACGCGCACGATCACGCAGACCATAAGCCGGGCTTCTTTGCCCGCTGGTTCATGTCGACCAACCACAAGGACATCGGCTCGATGTACCTGATCTTCGCGATCATCGCGGGGATCATCGGGGGTGCCATTTCGGGCATCATGCGGGTCGAACTGGCCGAACCGGGCATCCAGTATCTGCAATGGTGGGCCCAGTTCATGGGCGGCGGCAATGATCTGAACACCGCGCTGCACATGTGGAATGTGTTCATCACCGCGCACGGCCTGATCATGGTGTTCTTCATGGTCATGCCGGCGATGATCGGTGGTTTCGGCAACTGGTTCGTGCCGCTGATGATCGGCGCCCCGGACATGGCCTTCCCGCGCATGAACAACGTGTCGTTCTGGCTGACGGTGGCGGGTTTCTTCAGCTTGCTGTTCTCGCTGTTCGTCCCCGGCGGCTCCGGCCCCGGTGCGGGTACCGGCTGGACCGTTTACGCACCGCTCTCGACCAGCGGCTCGGTCGGCCCGGCGGTCGATTTCGCGATCTTCTCGCTGCACCTTTCGGGTGCCGGCTCGATCCTGGGGGCGACCAACTTCATCACCACTATCTTCAACATGCGCGCGCCGGGCATGACTCTGCACAAGATGCCGCTGTTCGTGTGGTCGGTGCTGGTCACTGCCTTCCTGCTGCTGCTGGCGCTTCCCGTGCTGGCTGCTGCCATCACCATGCTGCTGACTGATCGCAACTTCGGCACGACCTTCTTCGATCCGGCCGGGGGTGGCGATCCGGTGCTCTACCAGCATCTGTTCTGGTTCTTCGGCCACCCGGAAGTCTACATCATGATCCTGCCGGGCTTCGGCATGATCTCGCAGATCATCGCCACCTTCTCGAAGAAGCCGGTGTTCGGCTATCTCGGCATGGCCTATGCGATGGTCGCAATCGGCGTGGTCGGCTTCATTGTCTGGGCGCACCACATGTATACCGTGGGCCTCGACGTGAACACCAAGATGTATTTCACCGCGGCGACCATGGTGATCGCGGTGCCCACCGGCGTGAAGATCTTCAGCTGGATCGCAACCATGTGGGGCGGCAGCCTCAGCTTCAAGTCGCCGATGGTGTGGTCGATCGGCTTCATCTTCCTGTTCACCGTGGGCGGCGTGACCGGCGTGGTGCTCGCCAATGGCGGGATCGACGATAACCTGCACGACACCTACTACGTGGTGGCGCATTTCCACTACGTGCTGTCGATGGGGGCGGTGTTCTCGATGTTCGCCGGCTTCTATTACTGGTTCCCGAAGATGAGCGGCCGGATGCACAGCGAACTGCTGAGCCACATTCACTTCTGGACGTTCTTCGTCGGCGTGAACGTGATCTTCTTCCCGCAGCACTTCCTGGGGATGCAGGGCATGCCGCGCCGCTACCCCGACTACGCCGAAGCCTATGCCTTCTGGCACGAAATCAGCACCTACGGCTACTATATCATGGCTGGCTCGATGGTGTTCTTCTTCGTCAACATCCTCTACGCGTTGGTTGCCGGCAAGAAGGCCGAAGCCAATCCGTGGGGTGAAGGTGCGACAACGCTCGAATGGACCCTGCCGAGTCCGCCGCCCTACCACCAGTTCGAAACGCTGCCGGTGATCACCGACGCGCATGATTATCACGATCACCGTCCGGTGACGGCGTGATCGGCTCCTTCGCCGGAGCATGAAACACGATGAGGAGCGCGGCTGGATGGTCGCGCTCCTTGCCGATGGAACCGACGAGACAATGGCCAGCACCGCACCCCAGACTGCCGCGATGATGCCGACGGAATGGCGTGATTTCTTCGCGCTGACCAAGCCGCGTGTGCTGACGCTCGTCATCTTCACGGCGATTTGCGGGGTGCTGGCTGCGCCCGGCACGATTCATCCGGTGCTGGGCTTCACCGCGATACTTGCGATCGCGATGGGGGCGGGTGGCTCGGCGGTGCTCAACCAGTGGTGGGAAGCCGATCTCGATGCCGGGATGAAGCGCACCAGGAACCGTCCGCTGCCGGGTGGACGGATGCGGCGCGAGGATGCGCGCGATTTCGGGATTTTCCTTTCAGCCGTATCGGTGGCGCTGATGGGCGTGGGCGTAGGCTGGCTGGCAGCCACGCTGCTGCTGCTGGCGATTGTCTATTACGCCGTCATCTATACCATGTGGCTCAAGCCGCGCACCCCGCAGAATATCGTGATCGGCGGTGGCGCGGGCGCCTTTCCGCCGCTGATCGGCTGGGTGGCCGTCACGGGCGAGCTGACCGCGATGCCGATCCTGCTGTTCGCGATCATCTTCATGTGGACCCCGCCGCACTTCTGGGCGCTCGCGCTGTTTGTCGAGGCGGACTATGCCAAGGTTGGGATCCCGATGATGCCGGTGGTGGCGGGCGAGAAGTCCACCCGCCGCCAGATCTGGTGGTACAGTGTGCTGCTTGCGCCGGTGGCGATCGCGCCGTGGGCGATTGGCGGGACGGGCTGGATCTATGGCATGACCGCGGTCACGCTGTCGGGCCTGTTCCTGTGGTTCGCCTGGCCGGTTGGCGCGCGGATGCGCGCGGCCGAGGGTGACACGATGCTGCCTGAAAAGCGGCTGTTCAAGTTCTCGATCGCCTACCTGTTCGCGCTGTTCGCGGCGCTCGTCGTTGATCGGGTGGCGGCCTATCAGGGGTGGGTGGCATGACCCCGGAAGAAGAAGCCGAATTCAAGCGCCGCCGCAAAAGCCGCAACTATGTGGTGGCGGGCACGCTGTTGTTCTTCGTGCTGCTGTTCTATGCCATCACCATCGTGCGTATCGGGGAGGCTGGCTGATGGCGACGCTCCCGCCTGTCACCCATGATGCCGAGACCGCGCGTCGCAACCTGCGTGTCGGGCTGATGGCCTGCGCGGGCGCGCTGGCGATGCTTGGGCTGGGTTATGCCGCGGTGCCGCTCTACCGCCTGTTCTGTCAGGTCACCGGCTTCGGCGGGACGACGCAGGTTGCCACCCAGGCGCAGGCTGCCGAGGCTGCGGCCAAGGCCACGGGCCAGACAATCTCGATCCGCTTCGATGCCTCGACTGCCAGCGATGTGCCGTGGACCTTCCGCCCTTCGCAGGTGACCGACACCGTCACCATCGGCCAGCGCGACATCGCCACCTATGTCGCGCGCAACGAAGGCTCGAAGCCGGTGACCGGGATGGCGACCTTCAATGTCGAGCCTGAGCAGGCCGGCAAGTACTTCAACAAGATCCAGTGCTTCTGCTTCACCGAGCAGACTCTGCAACCGGGTCAGGAAGTCACCATGCCGGTGCTTTACTTTGTCGATCCCGCCATGCTCGATGATCCGAACATGAAGGGTGTCGAACAGATCACCTTGAGCTACACTTTCCACCGCGCGTCGGCGCCGGACACGGATGCACCGACGGGCACCAACAATTGACGCAACCCAGGGACGGGAACGACCAATGGCTGGCACCGCAAACCACGATTACCACATTCTCGAACCCGATATCTGGCCGCTGGTCGGCTCGATTTCGGCGCTCACCTTCACCAGTGGCATGGTGCTCAGCTGGCACCCCGACCTGTTCGGCAATGCCGCGGCTGTCGTCATGTGGGCGGGCCTTGCCGGGCTGCTGGCGACTTTCTTCATGTGGTTCCGCAACATCGTGATCGAGGCCCAGCGCGGCGATCACACCCCGGTGGTGCAGCTGCACATGCGCTACGGGATGATCCTGTTCATCGCGTCGGAAGTGATGTTCTTCGTCGGGTGGTTCTGGAGCTTCTTCGACTTCGCGCTGTTCCCCACCCCGCTGCAGTTCGATCACGAGACCGGAGCGACCACCAGCCTGTTCGGTACCGAGGGGGCGATCGCCACCTTGATCCCCGAAGGCATGGAAGTGCTTGATCCCTTCGCGCTGCCGCTGCTCAACACGCTGATCCTGCTGTGTTCGGGCACCACGGTGACTTGGGCGCACCACGCGCTGATCCACGGGGACCGCACCGGCCTCAAGCAGGGCCTGTGGGCGACCATTTCGCTCGGCGTGCTGTTCAGCGCGATCCAGGCCTATGAATACAGCGTCGCGCCCTTCGGGTTTGGCGGCAACTCCTATTCGAGCGCCTTCTACATGGCGACCGGCTTCCACGGCTTCCATGTGCTGATCGGGACGATCTTCCTCTCGGTCTGCCTCTACCGCGCCTATCTCGGCCATTTCACCCCGCGCCAGCATTTCGGCTTTGAAGCGGCCGCGTGGTATTGGCACTTTGTCGACGTGGTGTGGCTGTTCCTGTTTGTCGTCGTCTATGTCTGGGGCGGCTGGGGCGCTGAATACCACTGATGAACGCAGGGCCTTCCGGTCCGGGCGAACAGAAAGGGCAGCCGGGGTTCGTCCTGGCTGCCCTTTCCGGTTTGTGCCCCCGCTGCGGGGCCAAGACCCTGTTTGAAGGCGGCGCGCGGCTGGCGGAGGAATGTTCGCTGTGCGGGCTGGAGTTAAGCAAGCTGGAGCGCGGCGGGCGGTTTGTCGGCGTGATCACGATGCTGCTTGCGCTTGGGCTGATCCTCGCCGCGCTGGGCATCGAGGATTGGCTGCGTCCGCCGCTCTGGGCCGCGCTGCTGTTCTGGGGGCCGGTGACAGTGGGGAGCATCATTTTGGCCGTCAGGTTCTACAAGGCCATGTGGGTCTATCGCGGATACGAGGAAACCCGGCAGCCATGACCCGCCGCATCCCCATCATCCCCACCATCGTGGTGCTGGCGGCGGTGGCCACCATGATCGCGCTCGGCATCTGGCAGTTGGCTCGCCGGGCCGAGAAAGAGGCGTTGATCGCGCGCTACGAGGCAGCATTGCAGGATGATGCCGAAGTGCCTTGGCCGATGCCGTCGCAATACGCCAGCGCGCTGTTTCGCCGCACGACAATCAACTGCCGAACGGTGCGCGGCATTGTCCCGATTTCCGGCAAGTCGGCCAGCGGGCGCGCGGGCTGGGTGCACATCGCGCGGTGCAGCCATGCCGGCGAGGGCGGCGTGGCCGATGTGACGATCGGCTGGTCGCGTTCGCCTGTCGCGCCAAAGTGGAAGGGCGGGCCGGTCACGGGCCGGATCGTCAATTACGGCGATGCCATCCGCCTTGTGACCGAAACCCCGCAAGCCGGGCTTGAACCGCTTGCCGCGCCCGATCCCGGCGATCTGCCCAACAACCACCTCGCCTATGCGGTGCAATGGTTCTTCTTCGCAGCTACCGCGCTGGTCATCTACGCGCTGGCATTAATGCGCCGTCAGCGCTAACCGGCGCTCCCATGCAATACGTCTCGACACGCGGGAGCGCGCCGGCGCTCGATTTTGAAGGGGTGACGCTGGCGGGGCTCGCCAGCGATGGAGGGCTTTATGTGCCCGCCGAATGGCCGCGTTTCAGCGAGGCGGATATCCGCAGCCTGCGCGGTCTTGCCTACCCGGATCTCGCCGCAAGGATCATGGCGCCGTTCGTGGCGGGCAGCCTGACCGAAGCCGAGCTGCTGGCGATCTGCCATACGGTCTATGGCAATTTCGGCCACGCGGCGGTCGTCCCGCTGGTGCAGCTCGACCAGCAGCACTGGCTGCTCGAACTGTTCCACGGCCCGACGCTGGCGTTCAAGGATGTGGCGCTGCAACTGCTCGGCCGGTTGTTCGAGACTTTTCTTGAACGGCGGGGCGAACGCCTCACCATCGTTGGCGCGACCAGCGGGGACACCGGCTCGGCCGCGATCCAGGCCGTGGCCGGGCTCGAACGCGTCGAAATCTTCATGCTCCACCCGCGCGGACGGGTCAGCGACGTGCAGCGCCGCCAGATGACCACGGTGCGCGCGCCCAATGTCCACAACCTTGCGATCGCAGGCAGCTTCGATGACGCGCAGGCCCATGTGAAGCGCATGTTCACCGACGGCGACGTGACGCGCCGCCTCAACCTCGGCGCGGTCAATTCGATCAACTGGGCGCGGCTGATGGCGCAGGTGGTCTATTACTTCGCTTCCGCCCTGCAACTGGGCGCGCCCGACCGGACGGTGGCCTATTCGGTGCCGACCGGCAATTTCGGGGACGTGTTCGCAGGCTACGTCGCGGCGAAGATGGGCTTGGCCGTAGAGCGGCTGATTGTCGCCACCAACGTCAACGACATCCTGCACCGGGCGCTGTCGCGCGGGGATTACTCGGCGGGGGGCGTCACCCCCACGATCACGCCGTCGATGGACATTCAGGTATCGTCGAATTTTGAACGCCTGCTGTTCGATGTCGGCGGGCGCGACGGCATGGCGATGGCCGAGCAGATGCGCGCCTTCGAGGCGAGCAAGGCCATGCAGCTCACCAACGCGCAGGCGCAAGGCGCGGCAGCGCTGTTTGCCAGCGCGCGTGCCGATCAGGTCGAAACCGCGCGCGCGCTGCAATGGGCCTATCGTGCCGCGGGGCAGGTGATCGACCCGCACACCGCTGTCGGCCTGCACGGCGCGCGCGCCCTGGCGGACAGGATCCCGGCAGGCGTGCCGCTGGTGACGCTCGCCACCGCGCACCCGGCCAAGTTCCCCGACGCGGTCGAGCGCGCGATCGGCGTGCGCCCCGCGCTGCCCGCCCGCGTGGGCGACCTGTTCGGGCGGGCGGAGCGCTTTGCCGAAATTCCCGGTGATTACGCCGCGACACGCGAGCATGTGCTGGCGCATGCGGCCGGTTCGCACGGCTGATGGCTGATTTCGTCCAGCAGCCGCTGGTGATGGAATGCCGCGGGTGGGACTCCTACCGCCTGCTCGACAGCGGGGCCGGGCGCAAGTGGGAGGCGTTTGGCCCTTACAGCTTCATCCGTCCCGAACCGCAGGCCCTGTGGCAACCGCGGCGCGATAACTGGCAGGCCGCAGGTGAGTTCATCCCCGGTTCGCACGAGGATGGCGGCGGGCGCTGGAACTTCACCCAGAACCTGCCGGACGAAGGCTGGGAGCTGGCCTGGAAGCAGGTGCGCTTCATCGCAAGGCCCACGCCGTTCCGCCACCTGCAATTCTTCCCCGACATGGCCCCGGTGTGGGACTGGATGCGCCAGCAACTGGCAGGGATGAGCGCGGCCGAGACATTGAACCTGTTCGGCTATACCGGCCTTGGCACGCTTGCCCTGTCGCAGGCGGGCAGGGTCACCCATGTCGATGCCTCAAAGAAATCCGTGGCGCAGGCGCGTGCCAACGCCGCGCTGTCGGGCATGACGACACGCCCGATTCGCTGGCTTACCGACGACGCGGCGAAATTCACCGCGCGCGAGGTGCGGCGCTCCCGACGTTATGACGGGATCATCCTCGATCCGCCCAAGTTCGGCCGCGGGCCAGAGGGCGAAGTGTGGCGGCTGGAGGAGCACCTGCCCGGCCTGATTGCCGATTGCGCGAAGCTGCTCGACGCGGGCAGCCGCTTCCTGTTCCTGACTGTCTATGCGGTGCGGATGAGCAGCCTTGCGATTGGTGGCCTGCTGGCAGAGGCGCTCGGCGCGCTGCCCGGCACGATCGAGCACGGCGATCTGGCCGTGCGCGAGGATGGCGAAGGCGGCCGGCTGCTGCCAACGGCAATCTTCGCCAGATGGAGCAATCCCAGCTGATTGCTGTCGCATCGCTGAAAGCCGAAAAGCGGTGCCCACTTTTCGCCGCGATGGGTTAAGGGCCGCGCCCATGAGTGATTCGCTTACCCTTGAAGTCAATGATCTTGTCGTCGATGTCCTCACCGGCATCTATTCCGAGGAGACCGGCAAGCCCCAGCCGCTGCGTATCTCGATCGCGGCCCGCTATCAAATCGCGGACCGCTATGATCCCGACACGCCGCTGGAGGCGTCGAAGAACTACATGGATCTCAAGTTCGCCGCCTGTGAGGGGCTGCCTGCGGGCGTGCATTTCAAGCTGATCGAGGCAGTGGCCGATCACATCTGCCAGACCCTGTTCGTGCAGGATGCAAAGGTCGAGGCGGTGACGGTCAAGATCGTCAAGCTGGCGATTGCCGAAGCGGGCGAGCAGATCGGCATCACGCTCCACCGCGAACGTCCGGCCAACCACGGGGCGTGAGCGCATGATGTGGCAGCTTGAAGCGGCGCATTTGCCCGATGGCCCGCTCGATGCGGCGGGGGCCTTCATGGCGTTCCACCTTAAAGCGGCCCGCGCCGCGCTGGCCGATCCCGCCACCACCGCGCTCGCCATCATCCTGCCGCCTGCCGGCCACGACCACCGCGACTGGCGGCTGGCGCTCGCGCGCGACCTGGCGCGCGAGGCGGCGCCCAAGCGGGTCAATGTGCTCGCCGGGGCGCCGGGCGAGGCCCGCGCGGCGGCCTTACGCTTTTTGGCAGATGCGCCTGGGGTGACAGGCCAGTATCTCGTGTGCCATGACTGATGCCGTGTCCGCGCCTGCGCCTCGCCAGCCAGACCTGATCCTGCGTCCCGCAGCAGGTGCCGCGCGTCCGCTGGTTGACGCCTTCCGGCGCCGCATCACCTATCTGCGCCTTTCGGTGACCGATCGCTGCGATCTCAGATGCTCCTATTGCATGCCCGAACGCATGACCTTCTTGCCCAAGAAGGACGTGTTGAGCCTGGAGGAACTGTATGCGCTTGCCACCGGCTTCATTGCCCGCGGGGTGACCAAGATCCGCATCACCGGGGGCGAGCCGCTGGTGCGGCGCGACATCATCGACCTGTTCCGGGCGCTGGGCCGCAGGCTCGGGCACGATTTGCACGAACTGACGCTTACCACCAACGGCACCCGGCTTGCGGCCCATGCCGAGGCGCTGGCCAAGGCGGGCGTGCGCCGCGTCAATGTCTCGCTCGACACGCTCGACCGCGCGAAATTCGCCGCGCTGACCCGCCGCGACAGCCTGCCACAGGTGCTCGAAGGGATCGCCGCGGCCAAGGCGGCAGGGCTGAAGGTCAAACTCAACGCCGTGGCGCTGAAAGGCGTCAACCAGGAGCAGCTCCCCGATCTGATCGCCTGGGGGCACGCCCAGGGCCATGATGTAACCTTGATCGAGGTGATGCCGCTGGGCGATGTCGAGCAAGAGCGGCTTGACCAATATCTCCCGCTCGATGAAGTGCGCCGCTCGCTCGAGGCGCGCTGGACACTGATCGACAGCGACCACCGCAGCGGCGGTCCTGCCACTTACGCCGATGTGGCCGAGACCGGCGGCCGATTGGGCTTCATCACCCCGCACACAGGCAATTTCTGCGCGGGTTGCAACCGGTTGCGGGTGACGGCCACCGGCCAGCTCTATCCCTGCCTTGGCGGGGGCGAGCGGGTCGATCTGCGCGCCGCGCTGCGTTCGGACAACCCCGAGGCGAACCTCGCCGCCGCGCTCGACGAGGCGCTCAGGATCAAGCCCGAAAAGCACAGGTTCCGCATGGACCAGCGCGGTGCCGCTCCGGCGCTGGCGCGCCACATGTCGATGACAGGGGGATAGGGTGATCACCATCGTCTTCCTCGGCAAGCTCGCCGATCTGGCGGGCGCGCCCTCGCTCCAGCTTGCTGCGCCGCTCGACTGGGCAAGGCTGAAGGCCGCGCTGCCATCCGCGCTGGCCGCAGTGCTGGACGATCCGCGGAACCGCGTCGCGCTCAACGGTGAGCTGATTGCCGACAAGGCCAGTTTGCAGGCAGGTGCAGGCGATGAAATCGCACTGCTGCCGCCGGTCTCGGGGGGCTGATGCGCGATATCCGCCTGCTCCACCAGATGTTCATCCCCGGCACGCTGATCGGCCCCTTCACCCAGGCCAATCCCGGCCTTGGGGGCGTGTGCACTTTCGTGGGCGAAGTGCGCCACGATGAGGGCGTCGAGGCGCTCGAACTCACCCATTACGAGCCGTTGACCCTGCCCGGGATGCACGAGTTGGCCGACCGTGCCTTCGATCGCTTCGAACTGATGGGCCTGTTGATCGTCCACCGCGTCGGCATGATGCGACCGGGCGAGCCGATCGTCTGCGTCTCGGCCGCCGCGCTGCACCGCCGCGACGCGATCGATGCGGTCGATTTCTGCATGGATCACCTGAAAAGCGCCGCGTGGTTCTGGAAGCGCGAGAAGCGCAGCGGGCAGTGGCACTGGATCGAGCCGCGCGCGCAGGATCACAGCGATCTGGCGCGCTGGTAGGCAGCGCAAGATGCGCTTTTGCCCAAGCCCGTGCGGCTCCTGAGCAAATCGGGCGCGTAAGGCAACGCCATCCGGCGCGCCGGAACAGCCTGCTTTGATCCCCGTCAAAGCACGCCGGGGCAGGGCGGGATAATCGGTCTTCCATCAGGAGGAGGATCACCCATGAGCCATATCGTCCACGATCTCATCGCCCGCGGCGATGCGCGTATCGTCGAACCGCTCGCGGCTGCACCGGTGCGTCATCAGGTCGAGGCTGACCGCAATTTCGGCCTGCCGAGCGCGCTCTATGGTATCACCATCGCCTGCTATCTCGGCTTTCTGGTGATTGTCGGCGCGGCCTTCGCCAATCCGGCGCTGGCGATCCCGCTTGCGGTCATCGTGCTGCTGGTCGCCGCCGCCTTCGGTGTCCCGGCGATCTGGACCCGCCTGCGCGACAATATGTCCGAGCCGGAAACTCTCGGCGAATTCGAAACCCGCGGGATAATGACCCACACCGGTCGTCTGACCGCCCGCGATGCCACCACGCAAATGCTGATATTGCCGGTGCTGCTGGTGCTGTGGGGTCTGGCCGTGGCGGTGATCGCCGCGATCGTCGCCTGAACCTGATTTTCGATCCGCTCCCCGACTGCAGGGCGGTGGCCAAGCGCCTGCCGCCCTGTTTCTTTTCTTTTCGTCGCGGGCGCGCCTGGCGGGTTCAGCGCCCCGAAATTTCCTGGAGCAGTTCGGCATCGTGGAGGATGATCCCGCGCTTCCCGTCGCGCTGGATCGCGCCGGTATCCTCCAGCTCGCCCAGTTTGCGGCTCACTGTTTCAATCGTCAGGCCGAGCATGTTGGCGATCTCTCCGCGCGTGAGCGGCAGATCGAAGCGGCGGGCGGGATGGCACGAGCTGTCGCTCGCGGCGTGGGCGAAATCGTGCAGCAACGCGGCCAACCGCGCCTCGGCGCTGGCGTGCCCGGTGAGTTCGAGCAGCGTACGGGTTGCCAGCAGATCGGCCTGGCTGCGGCGCAGCAGGGCGCGTGCAAGAGCGGGGTAATCCTCGATCGCGCGCTCGATATCCGCCTTGGAGAAGGTGCACAACCGGCTTTCTGTCAGCGCGACCACATCGTGATGGGCAAAGGGTGCGAACAGCTCGCCGATGAAGCCAGCGGGGTGAACCAGCGCGAGGATCTGCTCGT
>JBKBOH010000033.1:0-26519 GCA_046294975.1 Erythrobacter sp.
TGGTCAGCGTCCAGCCGCCGCCCACGTCGATCTCGCTTTCGATGCCGAAGGCGAGGCTCTTGACCGACAGCCCGTCGCGGAAATCGAAGCGCGCCGGGTTGTTGTTGCCGTCGAGCGTGACCTGCGGGGTCAGGAACGGGCTGTAAAGCGAATCCGTGCGCGGGTCGAAGCCGGGGATCGCGCTGTAATCGGGATTGCCGTTCGAGCCGCCCACGAACACCGGCTGCGGCAGGATCGTCGGGGTCTTGTCGTCGAGATACTTGGCATGCAGGCGGATATAGCCGCCATCGAAGCGCTTGGTGATATTGGCCTTGATCTGGCCGCCGTCATAGCCGTTGTAGCCGATGTCGCGCGGGCCTTCGCCGGTGCGGTAGAAGCCGCCGATGTGGAAGCTGAGCGTATCGGACAGCGGCGCGCCGTAGTCGAAATCGAGCCGGTAGGATTCGAAGTCAAGGCCGACCGAGCCCTGGATCGCGCCGCCTTCCTGCTCGCCGGTCTTGGAGATGAAGTTGATCACCGCGCCCGGGGCGTTCGAGGCGAAGGTCGAGGCCGAACCGCCGCGCACCGCTTCGACGCGGGCAACCGAGCGGTCGGCACGCAGGAAATTGTCGGCATTGCCGAAGATGATGTCGCCGAATTCGAGGATCGGCAGGCCGTCTTCCTGCAGCTGGATATAGCGCGCACCGCCGGTCGAAACCGGGATGCCGCGCACCGCGATGTTGGCGTTGCCTTCGCCGCCCGAGGCTTCCGAGCGGATGCCGGGGATCTGGCGGATGAGGTCAGCCGAAGACGGGGCGTTGAGCTTGGTCAGGGCGTCGGCACTGATGGTGCTGACCGAGACCGAGCTTTCGATCCGGTTCTGCCCGCGGGCAACCGCGGTGACGATGATCTCGTTGTTCTCGGCCGCCGCGTCCCCGGCGACATCATCCTGCGCGAAAGCAGGGCTGATCAGCAGGCTAGACAGGGCCGCACTCGCGCAAAGCGCATGACGCAATTTCATGATCTCTCTCCTTACCGGTTCGCGCTTCTATGGCGACGACGAGGCGAGACCTAGCGTCGATGCAAACCTTTGCAACCGGAATCTTGCAATCGTTTGCAAAATTCCCGGAAACGTGTCACTTCCATGCCACAACGTGGCATAGACCGCGTGCGGGACAGGATTGTTGGAAAGGCACCACATGGCGGAAAAACCCCGGCTTTCGCTGCTGCGAATCATCGAAATGAATATCGGCTTTTTCGGCCTCCAGTTTTCCTTCGGGCTGCAACAGGCCAATATGGGGCCGATCTACGGCTTCCTTGGCGCGGACGAGGCCGCGATGCCGCTGCTGTGGCTGGCCGGGCCGATGACCGGCCTCCTCGTCCAGCCGATTGTCGGCGCGATGAGCGACCGCACCAGCACGAGGCTGGGCCGCCGCACCCCCTATTTCCTGGTCGGCGCGGTGATCTGCACCCTCGCCCTGTTCGCCATGCCGATGTCGGGCAGCTTGTGGATGGCGGCATCCCTTTTGTGGATCCTCGATGCCGGCAACAACATCACGATGGAGCCTTACCGCGCCTATGTGGCCGACCGGCTCGCCCCCGACCAGCGCTCGACCGGCTTCCTGACCCAGAGCGCCTTCACCGGCCTCGCCCAGACATTGTCCTACCTCGCGCCCTCGCTGCTGGCCGCCTTCGTCGGGCGTGACGTGCTCGATGCCAACGGCATTCCGGTGATCGTGCGGATCGCCTTCGTGATCGGGGCGATCCTGTCGATCTCGACCATCGTTTGGTCGGTCTGGCGGGTTCCGGAGCTGCCGCTCGATGATGCCGAGCACGCACGCCTTGCCGCCATGCCGCTGACGGTGAGTGGCACGCTGGCCGAAATCGCCGATGCGCTGCGGGAAATGCCGCGACCGATGCGCCAGCTGGGCGGTGCAATGCTGTGCCAATGGTATGCGATGTTCGCCTATTGGCAGTACATCACCTTCGCGGTCGGGCGCGGGCTCTATGGCACCAGCGATCCCGCCAGCGCGTCCTTCCGCGCCGCCACGCTGACCACGCAGCAGGCCGGCGCGCTGTATAACTTCATTGCCTTTTTGGGCGCGCTGGCGCTGATTCCGGTGGTGCGGCGCTTCGGTGCGCGGCCGACCCATGCGGTGTGCCTTACCGCCTCGGGCGCGGCGATGCTGCTGATCCCTGGGGTAACGACGCCGCTGGCGCTGTTCGCGCTGATGCTGGGGATCGGCATCGGCTGGGCGGGGATGATGGGCAACACCTACGTCATGCTGGCCGATTGCATCCCGCCGCAGCGCAACGGCATCTACATGGGTATCTTCAACCTGTTCATCGTCATTCCGATGCTGATCCAGACGCTTACCATGCCGTTGATCTACCGCCCGCTGCTCGGCGGGGATCCGCGCCATGTGCTGATGCTGGGCGGCGGCTTGATGCTGGCGGGCGCGCTCGCTACCTTGCTGGTTGACGCGGGGCACAGGCAGCCAAGCGGACGGGAGCTGGCAACTGGCAGGGGATAAGCGGGCCGGGATGAGCGAGGCAAAGCCTTCTCGCGCTGTGGTGCGAACCATCACCGATCTGGCGCGGATCGCGGGAGTATCGCCCGGCACGGTCAGCCGTGCGCTCGCCGGCAAGAGCCTCGTCAACACCAAGACCCGCGAGAAGATCGAGGCGATCGCGCGCGAGCACGGCTTCCGCCTCAATCAGATGGCAAGCCGGCTGCGTCGCCAGAAGACCGGGGTGATCGGCGTTGTGATACCGCTCGGGCACGACAGCCGCCAGCAGATCTCCGACAGCTTCTTCATGACCCTGCTCGGCTTTCTCGCCGACGAGCTCACCGCCCACGGCTATGACTTGATGCTGCGCCGGGTGGTGCCCGGCAAGGATGCCGACTGGCTCGATCGCTTCATCGGCTCGGGCATGATCGACGGGGTGATCGTGATCGGCCAGTCAGACCAGTTCGAACGGATCGAGGATGTCGCTGACGGTTACCGGCCGATGGTGGTGTGGGGCAACCATACCGAGGGCCAGCGCCACTGCGTGGTCGGCACCGACAACCGGCTGGGCGGGCGGCTGGCGGCCGAACGCCTGATTGCCGCCGGCGCGCGGCATCTCGCTTTTCTCGGCGACACCGGGCCGATGGAATTCGCCGCGCGCCATGCCGGAGCGCAGGATGCAGCGCAGCGGCTGGGCGTTTTGCTGCATGTTCTGCCCACCCACCTCTCGCCCGAGCGGGCCAGTGCCGAAATTGCCGCACATCTGGCCACCCATGCCGGACAGATCGACGGAATCTTTGCCGCCACCGACACGCTTGCCGCGCTATGCCTGACCGAACTGCGCGCACGCGGCCTGACGGTGCCAGACGACGTGCGCCTCGTCGGCTTCGACGATCTGCCGATCGCGCGCCAGACGGTGCCGCCGCTCACCACCATCCGCCAGGATATCGCCGCAGGGGCGCGCGGCCTTGTCCAGCTGCTGCTGCGACGGCTGGCAGGCGAGCAGACCGAGAGCCTGATCCTTCCGCCGCAGCTGGTGATCCGCCAATCGGCCTGATCCCGCCTCCTGCTTGCCTTTTCGCTTGTGCCGCGCCGCACAGGTCCGCACACAGGCTGCCGTGAACTGCAACAGGGAGAGACGCTTCGTGATCCAGACGAAGTCGAAAACGCGATGGCTGGCCGGCGCCGCCATCATCGCGGCCATCGCCGGCATGGCCGCGCCCGCCGCCGCGCAGGATCGCGCCATCGTCTTTACCGGCGCGCGCATCCTCACCATGGCGGGCGAGCCGATCGAGAACGGCACGCTGGTGATCCAGAACGGCAGGATCCTTGCGGTCGGTGCCGATGTGGCCGTGCCCGCCGATGCCACGCGCATCGCCGTCAATGGCCGAGTGATCATGCCCGGCATCGTCGATACTCACTCGCATATCGGACAGGTCGCGGGCGCTGACGGCTCCGGCCCGATCCAGCCCGACGTGCGGGCAATGGATTCGATCGATCCGCTGTCCTCCAACATCGCCAAGGCGCGCGCGGGCGGGGTCACCACCGCCAACATCATGCCCGGTTCCGGCCACCTGATGAGCGGGCAGACCTTCTACATGAAGCTGCGCCGCGGCCGCACTATCGAGGACATCGCCTTCCAGATGAAGGATGGCCGGGCGCGCGGCGGGATGAAGATGGCCAACGGCACCAACCCGATGGGCCGCAGCGGCTTTCCCGGCACGCGGGCCAAATCGGCCGCGCTGGTGCGCGAGGCGCTGACCGAGGCCAAGTCCTGGTGCGCCGGCGAGAGCAAGAAGCGCGATCTCGCCAAGGAAGCCCTCTGCGAGGTGCTTGCGGGCGAACGGCTGGTGCATTTCCATACCCACCGCGCCGACGACATCATGACCGTGCTGCGCCTGAAACGCGAATTCGGCTTCGAGGTGCTGATCCAGCACGGCACCGAGACCTGGAAGGTCGCCGAAGAGCTCGCCGGGGCCGGCGTGCCGGTGTCGAACATCACGCTCGATGCGCCCGGCGGCAAGCTGGAGACGATGGACCTCAAGATGGACACTGCCGCCATTCTTGAACGCGCGGGCGTGCTGGTGTCGATCCATTCGGACGATCCGATCGTCGATTCGCGCATGATGCTGCGCGAGGCGGCGCTGGCGGTGCGCGGCGGGATGAGCCGCGACGGGGCCTTGCGCGCGCTCACCATCAACGGGGCCAGGCAGATGAAGCTCGATGAGCGGGTCGGCTCGCTGGAAGCGGGCAAGGATGCCGACTTCCTGGTGCTCGATGGCGATCCGCTCTCGACCTATACCCACGTGCTCGAAACCTGGGTCGAAGGCGAAAAGCTGTTCGACCGCAGCCGCCCGGAAGACCTGCTGATGGCCACCGGCGGCTATGGCGCGGGCAGCCCGATGGAAGCCGCGCACCACCACTGGGAAATTGCCGAGGGCGAGGGAGAAGACTGATGCACATCGCCGGAACGCTTCTTTTCGCCGCCAGCGCCTTCGCGCTCGCCCCCGCCGCGCAGGCGCAGGATGTCGCCATCCGCGGCGAAACGGTGCACACCATGGCCGGCCCCGCCATCACCGACGGCGTGGTGGTGATCGAGGACGGCACAATCGTCGCGGTCGGCCCGGCGGCCAGCACGCCGATCCCCGAAGGCTTCGCCGTGGTCGAAGCCAAGGTCGTCACCCCCGGCCTGGTTGATGCCCGCACCGTGGTGGGCCTTGCCGGCTATATGAACCAGCCGCACGATCAGGACCAGCTCGATGCCAGCGCACCGGTGCAACCGCAGCTGCGCGCGATCGATGCCTATAACCCCGATGAAGCGCTGATCGCCTGGCTGCGCGGCTTCGGGGTGACGACGATCCACACCGGCCATGGCCCCGGCGCGCTCGTTTCCGGCCAGACGATGATCGCCAAGACCATCGGCACCACCGCCGATGCCGCGGTGGTGGTGCCCCGCGCTATGGTTGCCGCCAATCTCGGCCCTGGTGCCATGGCCGAGAGCGGCAAGGCCCCCGGCACCCGCGCCAAGCAGATCGCGATGCTGCGCGCCGCGCTGCTCGCCGCAAAGGAAGCCGAAGCGTCCAAGGCCGGCAAGAAGAGCAAGGCCGACACCGGCTCCGACAAGCCGCCGAGCCTCGAAGTGCTGACCATGCGCGATGTGCTGGCGGGCAAGCTGCCGCTGCTCGTCACCGCCAACCGCGCGCAGGACATCATGAGCGCGCTGCGGCTTCGCCGGGAATTCGGCATCAATCTGGTGCTCGACAGTGCGGCCGAGGCCTATCTGCTCACCGACCAGATCAAGGCCGCAGGGGTCAAGGTGATCCTCCACCCGCCGATGGCGCGGCAATATGGCGAGTTCGAGAATGCCAGCTTCACCACCGGCAGCGTGCTCAAGGCGGCGGGCATCCCGTTCGCCTACCAGTCGGGCTTTGAAAGCTATGTCCCCAAGACCCGCGTGGTGCTGTTCGAGGCCGGAATTGCTGCGGCCAATGGCCTGGCGTGGAACGACGCGCTGGCCAGCATCACCATTGATGCCGCGCGGGTGATCGGGATGGAGCAGCGCATCGGCTCGCTCGAAGTCGGCAAGGATGGCGATGTGGCGCTGTTCGACGGCGATCCGTTCGAATACACCACGCACGCAGTGGGCGTGGTGATCGGCGGGACGGTGATCAGCCAGACGCGCTAGTGGCGGGCGGGGTCGTGGACTTGGCGCGGCCCCGCCGCCCTGCGGTCACATCGCCAGCGGGCCGTGCTGGATATGCGGCAGCACGTAACGGGCGAACAGGTCGGCCTCCTGCATATGCGGATAGCCTGAGAGGATGAAGGCCTCAATCCCTTCGGCCTGGTAGGCGCGCAGCTTGGCCAGCACCTGATCGGGCGTGCCGACGATCGCCGCCCCGCAGCCCGAACGCGCCCGGCCGATGCCGGTCCACAGGTTCTCCTCGACAAAGCCGTCGCCATCGGCCGCGCCGCGCAGTTCCTGCTGGCGCTGCACGCCGTAGTTTCTGGCATCGAGGCTCTTCTCGCGGATCGCGCGGCCTGCCTCATCGTCGAGCTTCGACAGCAGCCGGTCGGCATAGTGGCGCGCCTCGTCCTCGGTTTCGCGCACGATCACGTGGACGCGGTAGCCGAACTTCAAGGTGCGCCCGTATCTGGCAGCGCGCGCCTTGAGGTCGGCGATGGTCTCGCGCACCTTGGCAAGCGTGTCGGGCCACATCAGGTAGACATCCGCCGCCTCGGCCGCGCATTCGCGCGCCTCGTGGGAGAGGCCGCCGAAGTAGAACGGCGGGCACGTGCCCGAAAGCGTGGTGATGCGCGGCGGATCGAGCTTGAGCTTGTAGAACTCGCCCTGGAAATCGAGGGCTTCGCCGTTGAGCAGCGCGCGCACGATTTTCATGATCTCGGTGCCGCGGGCGTAGCGCGGGCCGCTCTCGATGCTCTCACCCGGCATGTCCGAGGAGATGATGTTGACGTTGAGCCGCCCGCCGGTGCCGGCCGCGTTGGGGCCGAGGATGCGGTCCAATGTCGCGATCCGCCGGGCGAGCTGCGGCGGCCAGTCCTCGCCCATGCGGGTCGCCCACAAGAGCTTGATGCGCCTGACCTGCGTCGCCACGGCGGCGGCGAAGATCGTGGTATCGATGCCAAGGCTGTAGCCCGACGGCAGCAGGATGTTGTCGAACCCGCCTTCTTCGGCGCGCAGCACGATGTTGCGGCAGTGCTCCCAGCTCGACTGGAGGTATTTGTCGGGGACGCCGAGGAACTCGTAATCATCGTCGCACAGCGCGGAAAACCACGCGATTTCGCATTGTTGCTGGGTCATTGCTGCATGTCCTCGTCCAAGTCTTGTGTTCTGGTGGGATAACGGATCAGGGCAAGGGCACGCCCCGCGCGGCGACCAGCACCGCGTACCAATCCCTGCGCGTCCAGCGCACCGTGAGCGCCTGCGCCCCCTCGGCGATCCGCGCGGGGTTCTGCGAACCGATGATCGGGATGATCCCGGCAGGATGCGCCATCAGCCAGCTGTAGGCGGCGACCATGCGCGACACGCCCTGCGCTTCGGCCACCGCATCGAGCGCGGCCGCCACCGCCTTGTCGCGCGGGCTTTCGGGCGCGGCCAGCCGGCCGCCGCCCAGCGGCGACCACGCCAGCGGGGTCAGGCCCAGCGTCATCGCCTGATCGAGCTCGCCATTCTCGAAGCAATCGATCCGCAAGGGGCTGATCTCGGGCTGGGTCGCCACCAGCTTGTGGCCGAGAAAGTGCTGGAGCGCCGCGATCTGTCCTTGCGTGAAATTCGACACCCCCAGCGCCTTCACCTTGCCGCTCGACACTGCATCGTCGAGCACACGCGCCACTTCTTGCGGGTGGGCGAGGATGTCGGGGCGATGGATCTGCCACAGATCGACGCTGTCCACCCTGAGCCGCGCCAGCGAAGCATCGATGGCGCTGCGAAGATAGCCGGCACTCTGGTCGTAAGGCAGGGGCGGCATGATTCCGCCCTTGGTCGCCAGCACGATCCGGCCCCGCACGTCCGGCTCGGCGGCCAGCACCTCGCCCAGCAGCACCTCGGCATCGCCAAAGCCGGTTGTCCCGTCGGGTCTTGGGCCGTCGAAGCCGTAGATGTCGGCGGTGTCGAGGAAAGTGATCCCGCTATCGAGCGCCGCGTGCACCAGCTTCGCCGCATCGCTCGCGGTGCGGCGGTTCTCGGTCAGGCGCCACATCCCCCAGGCGATCGGGGACACTTGGATACCGCTGCCTCCCAGCATTCGGGTGGCAGGCGGCAAGGGCAGTTCACTCATTGTCAGTTCCTCTTGGGTGGAGCGACCGAGGCGCGCTCGACAAGCTCGTGGGGCAGGCGTTTGTGGGTGATGTCCCCGCCCGCGATCAGAATTTGCGTTGCCGTGCGGGCGAGTTCCGCCATCGGCTGGCGGATGGTGGTGAGCGGCGGCCACACGGTGCGCGCCAGCGTGGTGTCATCGAAGCCTGTCACCGAAAGTTCGACGGGGACATGGATGCCCCGGTCATGCGCCACCGCCAGCACGCCTGCCGCCATATCGTCGTTCGAGGCGAAGATCGCGGTCGGCCGTTCGGGCAGGTCAAGCAGCACCCGACCGCCTGCCACGCCGGAATCGAAATCGAACGCGCCATCAACCGCCAGGCCGGGTTCGAAGGGAATGCCCACGCGGTCCAGCGCGCGGCGGTAGCCGAACAGGCGATCATCGGAGGCCCTGTGGTTGGAATGGCCCTTGATGAACCCGATGCGGCGATGGCCCGCGTTGATCAGATGCGTGGTCATGTCGTCTGCGGCCTGTGCATCGTCCATGAACACCGATGATGTCAGCGCATGGTTGGTGCCCGGCGAAATGCGAACAAAAGGCACATCCATCGTTTCCAGCGCGCGCAGAACGGACACGCAATCGGTCACCGGCGAGGACAGGATGATGCCATCCACGTGGGTTTCGCGCACCAGCCCGCGCACCTGATCGCCCACGCGCGCATCGGCCACATCGACCGGCTGGGCCAGCAGGCGGATGCCGTTTTCCTGGCACACCTCCCAGCAGCCCTTCTGGATCTGGAACATGTAATAGGGGCTGTGATTGTCATAGATCAGCGCGATCTGGTTCGACTTCGCGCCTGAAAGGATGCGCGCGGCCACCGAAGGGCGGTAATCGAGCTCGGCCATCGCGGTTTCGACCCGCGCCTTCAATTCGGCGCTGACATAGGGGTGGCCGTTGAGCACCCGGCTGACAGTCTTGACCGCCACGCCCGCGCGGGCGGCGACATCGCGGATGTTGGCGCGGCTCATGTGGCGAGTCCTGCAAAGAGGGCGGCAAAGGGGCTATCGGGGCGGTAGAACACCGGCGGCGCGCCGATCGGCGCTGAAACCTCGTGCCAGCCGGGGGCATAATCCCGCCCGCTCCACACGTGCCGCCACACGCCGCCACCCGGCAGATAGACGCGCCGCTGTGCCGCCCCTGCTTCGATCACCGGTGCCACCATCAGATCGGCACCATAGAGGAACTGGTCCCGAATGGTGAAGGTCCGCGGATCATCGGGATGGTGCAGAAACAGCGCCCGCTGCGCCGGAAGGCCGCTTGCCTGGGCCTCGGCAACAAGGTGCGCGACATAGGGCGCAAGGCTCGCGTGGATGCGGCTCCAGCGCACGAAACCGGCCATCAGCTCGGGCGAGGAATCGATCTGCAGATTGTCGTCGGGCCGGTTGCCTTCATGGGTGCGGAACACCGGGCTGAACCCGCCCAGTTCATACCAGCGCAGCATCAGCTCTGTCGTGCGGACATTGCCGAACAGGCTGGTGTAGCCGCCGACATCCGAATGGCTGAAGGCATTGCCGACAAGGCCCGAGGACAGCGCGGCGGTGATCACCGTGCCGATCCCGTCATGGCGCGAGAAATCGACCGACTGGTCGCCCGCCCACAGCAGGGGACAATGCGCCTGCACACCCGTGTGCCCCGCGCGCATGAACCACAGCACATCGCCGGTCCGCCCGCGTGAGGCCACCGCGCGCGCATTGACCTCGGCCCAGCGCACCGGCCAGCGGTTGTGCTCGCGCATCGGGTCGCCATCGAACAGGCGCAGGTCGATGGGCAGATACTCCCCGAAGTCCGCCATCCAGCCATCAAGCCCGAAATCGAGCATCCGCTTGCCGATCACCTCCTCGGCGAACCATGCGGCAGCCACGGGGTTGGTGAAATCGACCACGCCCGCGTCGAACTCGCCGAAGTCGACCAGATAGGGTTCATCGCTGTCGAGCCGCTTTGCCAAAAAGCCCTGCGCCGCCGCCTCGGGATAGAGCAGGCCGTCAACCGCGAGATAGGGGTTCACGTAGCCCAGAAAGCGGATGCCGCGTGCCTTCAGCGCCGCAATCCGTTCGGGCAGATCAGGATAGCGGGCGGGGTTCCACTGCCAGTCCCAGAACAGGCGGCGCCCGAAGCTGGTCTCGCGGATGCCGACCCAGTCCTCGCACCACAGGCCCGAAACGGCGGCCCCGGCGGCAATCAGGGCTTCGAGCCGGTCAAAGCTCGCCTCGCCCGCCTTGAGCCCTACCACCGCCCCGCCCAGCGCCCATTCGGGCAAGGCATGGCGCGGGCCGAAGCGTCCGCCAAGCTGGCGGGTGAGGTCAGCGGGCGCGCCTTCGAACAGATCGATGTCCACCTTGCCAGACCACACGTGGACGCGCAGCCGCCTGGGGACGGTCGCATCAAGTTCGCAATATTCGGCATTGGCGAGGCTGAGTGCCCAGCCGGCCGAGCACAGCACAGTCGGCTCGGGATAGTTGGTGGTCCAGTAATCTCCGCCCGCGAAGCTGCCGTCGGCACTCGCCTGATCGGTCAGCGGCGTGCCGGGTTCGCGCCCCACCCCCGGCTCGCTGGTCCAGATCGGGAAGGTGCGGCCACCCAGCGCGAGATAGCTCATCTGCTCGCCCCCGCCCCACAGCACATCGTTCGCGCCGATGGCGAAGTCGAGCGTGACGCGATCATGCGGAGGCTGCGCTGCGATCACCAGCCGGCTTGCGTCTGCGGCAAGGGAAATTGTGCATCGCGCGGTGCCATCGGCGCTCGCCAGCACCAGCTCGCCCCCGGCATTCGTTTCGCAGGCCGATAGTGGCGCGGCGGCCACAGCATCGTCGAACAGACGGAAATTGCCACGCACCATGGTGATCGCGGGATTGCCACAAGCCAAGGAAATCACGGGACATTCAGGCCGATGCGACAGGATTGCGCGCCCGCTGAGCAGTAGCTCGAATCCCCCTTCGCATCGCACCAGCCGCACTGTCACAGCCCCTGCTTCCTTTCCCGCCCAGCCCACTGGCTTTGTCTGACACCGCTTGACATACCAGAACAGAAAGCGCAACCCGATGACCGAAAGACCGGCCACAAAGACGATCGGCCAGCCGCTCGTTACACGAATCGGTCACACAGCAGGGGAGAGAAACTTCATGTCCGCCATCACCCGAATTGCGCTCAAGACGCTAGCCCTGTCGGCCAGCGCGATTGCCCTCACCTATACCGCGCCGGCCATGGCGCAGGTCGAGGAAATCATCGTCACCGCACAAAAAGTCGAAGAAAATGTGCAGGATGTGCCAATCGCCATCGCTGCCCTTTCGGGTGATCGGCTGGAACAGGCGGTGGTCTACAACCTTGAGAACATCAGCACCGTCGTCCCCTCGGTGAC
Source organism: Erythrobacter sp. (assembly GCA_046294975.1). Taxonomy (GTDB): domain Bacteria; phylum Pseudomonadota; class Alphaproteobacteria; order Sphingomonadales; family Sphingomonadaceae; genus Erythrobacter. Next base: position 11,679 of record JBKBOH010000033.1, read on the forward strand.
GTTCCGCAAGGGCACCACCAGCGCCAACAGCGCAATCGTGATGCGCGGTGTCGGCACCATCACCTTCTCGGTCGCCGCCGAGCCGAGTGTGTCCACCGTTGTCGATGGGGTGGTGCTGTCGCGTTCGGGCCAGGCCTTCATGGATCTCGTCGATATCGAGCGGCTCGAAGTGCTGCGCGGCCCGCAGGGCACGCTGTTCGGCAAGAACGCCTCGGCCGGCCTCGTCAACATCGTCTCCAAGGGCGGCAGCGACAGTTTCGAGGCGCAGGCCAGTGCCGACTGGTTCGAGGGCGACGAATGGCGCCTGCGCGCTGCGCTTGCCGGGCCGCTCGCCGAACACCTCACCGCCCGCGTCACTGGCTTCTACGGCAGCTTCGATGGCAACATCACCAACATCAATGCCAATGCCTCCGGCGGCCGCAACCGCACCGTGAACGGCTACGAACACTATGGCGTGCGCGGGATCGTCGATTATGATGACGGCAGCACCGAACTGCGCCTGATCGCCGATTATTTCCGTGCCAATGACGATTGCTGCGCTGATGTCACCGGCGTCAGCCGCGGCGCGGTGCTCGATGCCGAACTGGGCCTGCCCGGCGGCTCCAACCGGGGCGAAAACCAGCGCTTCGTCAACCACAACCTCGTCACCGAAACCCGCGACAAGCAGTGGAGCCTGACGGGATCGGGCAATTTCGCGCTCGGTGACACCCACACGCTGAGCGTGGTGCTGGGCTATCGCAACTGGTTCAACCGCGAGATCCGCGAAGGCGATTTCCTGCCGCGCGCGCTGGTCGGGACGGCCGAGCTGCATGACGATGGCACGGTCAGGACCGAGCAGATGTCGGCCGAAATCCGCATTGCCTCGGACCAGACCAAGCCCTTCTTCTACCAGGCCGGTGTGTTCGCATGGCAATCGGACAACACCCAGGCGTTCACCCGCCGCGACATCACCTGCGCCAGCTCGACCCTCCCGGTCGATCCGGCCACCGGCGGGCGTCCGTGCAACGTGGCCGACACCGTCAACACGATCTTCCCGACCGCCTCATCGTTCAGCGACGTGACCTCGAAGAACTTCGCGATTTTCGGCCAGGCGACCTATCGCTTCACCGAGCAGTTCTCGCTGACCGGCGGTCTGCGCTATACTTGGGACGATCTGGAATTCACCCACACCCGCGCCCCCGGCGTCAACGCCTTCAACGGCCTACCCGCAACCGGGCCGGGCATTTCGGGCAACCCGGCGGGCGGCACGCTTGCCAGCGGCGGCAACGGCACCAACACCTCGGCCGGCAGCACCGACAACGGCAACCTTTCGGGCCGCGTCGTGCTGCAATTCGAGCCGAGCGATGATGTGATGCTCTACGGTTCCTACACCCGCGGCTACAAGGGCCCGGCGTTCAACGTGTTCTTCAACCACACCGCCCCAGCGAATGCGATCCCGATCGACGAGGAAATCTCCGACTCCTTCGAAATCGGGGTGAAGTCGCAGTTCCTTGATCGCCGCGTGCAGCTCAACCTTGCGGCCTTCTCGGTCGAATATGAGGGCTTTCAGGCCAACAACTTCGTGCTGCTCAACGGCGCGGTGGTGTCGAACCTGACCAATGCCGGGACGGTCAAGAGCGAGGGCTTCGAAGCCGACCTCGTGGTTGCCCCGGTCGACGGGCTGACCCTGCGCGCCAGCGCGGCCTATGCCGATGCGCGGGTGAAGGAATTCAACCCCAACCCGCTGACCAACGCGCCGAGCGCGATCAACGGCACCCAGCTGCCGCTGGCGCCGAAATTCGTCTATACCATCGGCGGCGATTACGAGACCGATCTGGGGGCCTTGCGCCTCTATCTCAACACCGATTTCCGCCACACCAGCCGCCAGTTCTCGGATCTGGGCGAAGCCGGGCCGATCGATCCCTACGGCATCTGGAACGCCGCGATCGGGTTCTCGGATGCGGACGACAAATACCGTCTGACCTTCCATGCCCGCAACATCACCGATAACAGCTATGTGCTGCTCAATGTGTCGGCCGGGCAGCGGCTCCAGATCCCGCGCGATGCCGATCGTTACTTCGGGGTTTCGCTGCGCGCGCGCATGTGATGCGCGCCTTCGGGTCGTAAACCAGAACAACGGGCCGTCGGAGCGATCCGACGGCCCTTCTTGTCGGCTCCTGCCATCAACCCTAGGAACCCGTGATGGACACCGCGCCCCCGCCCAGGCTCACGCCCCTTTCTGCCCGCCTGCGCTGGTCGCTGTTCACGGTGCTGTGCATCGCGGGCGTGTTCAACGCGATGGACCGGCCGATCATCGCGATCCTCAAGCCCGACATGATGGCGGCCTTCGGCTGGACCGACAGCGACTTCGGCGATCTGGCTGCTGTCACCCAGTTTTCCGCCGCCTTTGCCTTCCTGTTCACCGGCTGGCTGGTTGACCGGCTGGGAGTGAACCGTTCGATGCAGGTCGGGGCGAGCGCGTGGAGCCTTGCTGCCATGGCGCATGGCTGGGCGATGACCACCGCGCAGGTCGTCGCCGCGCGCGTGGGCCTCGGCGTGACCGAGGCGGTGCAGACCCCGCTCACCATCAAGACCGTCGCCTGCCTGTTCCCGCCCGACCAGCGCTCTTTCGCCTTCGGTTTTGCCACCCTGCTGGCGGGCGCGGGCACGATTGTCATGCCCTTTGTCATCCCGGTGCTGGCGCTCAGCGTCGGCTGGCGCGGGGCGCTGGTGGCGGGCGGGATCGGCGGTTTTGCCGCGCTGCTGGCATGGATATGGCTGGCGCGCGGTGTCGCACAATTACGCAATGCCCCGGCAACAGACGCGCAACGACCCGCCGATGAGCATGCGGCAGACAGCTTCGGCGCGATCCTGCTGAACCGCAAGACCTGGGCCATCGTCATCGCCAAGGCGCTGTCGGACATGACCTGGTGGTTCATCAATTTCTGGCTGGCCGATTACTACCGCAAGGCCTTTGGCCTCTCGACCCTCGAACTGGCAGTGCCCTTGGCGATCGCCTTCGCCGGATCGGGGCTTGGCGCGCTGCTGGCGGGCTGGGCCTCGACCAGGCTGCTCGAACGCGGGCATGGCCCGAACCGCGTGCGGAAGGGGGTGATGCTGGTGTCGGCGCTGGTGGTGGCCCCGCTGCCGCTGGTGCTGGCGCTCGAAAGCTTCTGGCCGGTGGCGGTGATGATCGGGGTGGTGATGGCGGGCCATCAGGGCTTCTCACTCTCGCTGTTCTCGACCATCACCGACGTTGTTCCCCACGCCAAGGTCGGGCGGGTGACGGCCTTCGGGGCGTTCATGGGCAATATGGGCGGCGTGCTGATCAGCCTGGTCACCGGGCGGGTGCTGGATGCAGGCTTTGGCTTCGTGCCGCTGTTCATGTTCGCCGCCCTGTCCTATCTGGTGGCGCTGGCGTGGTTCCAGTGGCTGCTGCCGGAGATCCGCCGCGACGCGGGCGCGCTGGGCATCAGCGGCTGACAGCGCCGCTCTGACGGTTGCAATGGCGCAGCGCGGGGGATAGGGTATGACACCGTGAGACATACCATGAGGCAGACCGTGACACACTGGGTCGGAGCGGCACGGGCATGAAGCGTGGGATGCGCCCCGATTTCGATGCCTACGCCGGCGATCTGTTCGGCGAGTTGATGCTCGCCGACACGGCTGATGCAGGCACCGCTCCGCCTGCGCGCAAGCCGCTTTCGCGCTTCGTCCCCGGGATCGCGATCTGCGCGATCGCCAGCGCCGCTGCGGCGTGGCTCGCCCAGAATTATGGTGTCCCGATCATTCTCGCCGGACTGCTGCTCGGCCTCGCGCTCAACTTCGCGGGGGGCGATCCGCGCACGCATGACGGGCTCGATGCGACTTCGCGCCATGGGCTGAGGGCCGGGATCGTGCTGCTCGGGCTGCAAGTCACGCTGATGCAGATCGCGGCCATGGGCGCGGTGCCGTTCCTCGGCCTCGCGCTGGTGATGATCGCCGCGCTGCTCGCCGCGCTCGTGGCCGCGCGCGCCTCCGGGCAAGGCCTCGCCGTGGGCCTGTTGGCCGGCGGATCGACCGCGATCTGCGGCGCTTCGGCAGCGCTGGCACTCTATGGTGCGATCGGGCGCGAGCGGATCGCGCAGGCGCAGTTCACGCTGACGCTGGTGATCCTCGCCGCGGCCTCGGCGATCGCGCTGGTCACCTATCCGCCGCTGGCCCGGATGCTGGACTTCAGCGATGCGCAGGCCGGGTTTCTGGTCGGGGCTTCGGTGCACGATGTCGCGCAGGCGATCGGCGCAGGCTTTGCCGTGTCCGACGCCGCGGGCGCGCAGGCAACCGTGGTGAAGCTCACCCGCGTTGCCCTGCTCGCCCCGCTGGTGACGCTCGCCGCGCTGTGGATCGCGCGCGCGCAGCCGGTCGCGGCCAGCGGCAAGGGCGCGCGTGTGCCACTGCTGCCGGGATTCATTCTTGCCTTTCTGGGGCTGGTGGTGGTGAACTCGCTGCTCACCATGCCCCCCGCCCTCGCCGCCACCGCGCTCACCCTGTCCAAGGCCCTGCTGCTGCTGGCCGTCACCGCCACCGCGATGCGTACCCGTACCGATCTGCTGCTGGAACTGGGCTGGCGGTCGGTGTTGCCGGTGCTGGCGGCGACCATCGCCTCGCTGGGCGTGGCGCTTTCCTTTGCGTGGTGGATGCTATGAACGGGATGGTGTTCGACCTGGCCGTGATCGGCGGCGGCGTGAACGGCGCGGGGATCGCGCGCGATGCCGCCGGACGCGGGGCCAGCGTGCTGCTGCTCGAGCGCGGCGATCTGGCCGAGGGCACCTCGTCCAACTCCACCAAGCTGATCCACGGGGGCCTACGCTATCTTGAACATTACGAATTCGCCCTCGTGCGCGAGGCCTTGAGCGAGCGCGAGGTGCTGTGGGGCATCGCCCCGCACATCATCTGGCCGCTGCGCTTCATCCTGCCGCACCGCAAGGGCCTGCGCCCGCGCTGGCTGCTCAGGCTCGGGCTGTTTCTCTATGATCATATCGGCGGGCGCAAGGTCCTGCCCGCTGCCGAGAGCGTGACGCTCGCCAGCCACCCGGCTGGCGCGCCGCTCAAGCCGGAATACATCCACGCCTTCGCCTATTCCGATGGCTGGGTGGACGATGCGCGGCTGGTGATCCTCAACGCCCGCGACGCGGCCGATCGCGGCGCCAAGATCCACACCCGCTGCGAGGTAACGGCGCTCACCCGCGAAGGCGATCACTGGCGGATCGAAGCGGGGGGCGAGAGCTTCATGGCCCGCGCCGTGGTCAATGCGGCAGGCCCGCGCGTGCTCGATTTGCTGGGGCGGGCGGGCGAACCGACCAGCCAGAAAATGCGATTGGTGCGCGGCTCGCACATCGTCGTTCGCAGGCTGTTCGATCACGCTTATGCCTATTTCTTCCAGCTGCCCGACGGGCGAATTTTTTTCGCCATCCCCTACGAGGACGACTTTACCCTGATCGGCACCACCGATGTCGATCACCACGCCAGCCTTGACGACGTGAAGGCCAGCGCCGAGGAAATCGCCTATCTGTGCGCGGGCGCATCGGAATATTTCCGCACCCCCATCACCCCGGCGGACGTGGTGTGGACCTATTCCGGCGTGCGCCCGCTGGTCGATGATGGCTCTGGCAAGCCCGAGGCGGCGACGCGCGGCTACCGTTTCGAGCTTGACGGCGGGAGCGACGGCACGCCGCCGCTGCTCAGCGTGTTCGGCGGCAAGATCACCACCTATCGCCAACTCAGCGCCGCGGCGATCGCGCGGCTGGCGCCGTTCCTGCCGGTGCTGAAAGGCGCGGATTGGACCGGCACGGCCAATCTGCCGGGCGGCAATTTCGGGCGGTTCGATGCCCCCGCCCTCGCCCGCGGTCTGGCGCGGCGCTACCCGTTCCTTGGGGAGGCGCAGGCCCGCCGCCTGACCCGTCTCTATGGCACGCTGGCGCAGGATTTTCTCGGTCAGGCGGCCAGCGCCGCCGATCTGGGCGAGGATTTCGGCCACGGGCTGACCGCTGCCGAAGTCGATTACCTGATCGCGCGCGAATGGGCGCGCAGCGCCGATGACGTGCTATGGCGGCGCACCAAGCTGGGCCTGCATTTCACCCCCGATGAGACCGCGCGCCTCGCCGCCTATGTCACCGAAAGGATCACCCCCGCATGACCCGCCCCGCGCCCACCAAGATCGTCGCCCTTGGCGGCACGGTCAATCCCGGCTCCACCACCGAACTGGCGCTGCGCCTTGCCGCCAGCATCGCCGCCAGCGAAGGGGCAAGCGTGCAGGTGTTCGGCGGGGAATATCTCACCGCCCTGCCACATTATCTCGGGCCGCAGCACGATCCCTCGCAAGGCGCAGAGATGGTCGCGGCGGTGCGCGCGGCCGATGGCCTGCTGATTGCCGCGCCGGGCTATCACGGCACGATTTCGGGCGTGGTCAAGAACGCGCTCGATTACCTGGAAGACCTGGCCCGCGATGAACGCCCCTATCTCGATGGCCGCGCCGTCGGCCTGATCGCCACGGCGTTCGGCGATCAGGCCTCGATGAGCACCCTGCTCACCATGCGCGCGATCACCCATGCGCTGCGCGGCTGGCCAACCCCGATGGGGGCGACGATCCGCACCTATAACGGGCTGTTTTCGCCCGATGGCGAATGCCTTGATGAACGCGCGCGCGGGCAGCTCGAACTGGTCGGCAAGCAGGTGGTGCTGGGTGCGCGGAGCTTTGCGGCGGGAAGGGGTCTGGCGTGAGCCGGGGCGCGGATCTCGATGCGGCGCTGGCAGCGATTGCCGCCGGGCGGATCATCGTCATCACCGGCGACCGGCTGCGCGGCGGCGATATCGACCTGATGTGCGCCGCCCGCGCGGTGACCCCCGAGGCCATCAATTTCATGGCCACCCACGGGCGCGGCCTCATCTGCCTTGCGGTGACCCCTGAGCGCGCCGCGCAGCTGGGCCTGACGCTGGTCAACCCCGGCACCGAGCGCCAGACCGGGCGGCCCTTCGCCCGCTCGATCGAGGCGGCGCGCGGGGTTTCCACCGGCATTTCCGCCGCCGACCGCGCGCATACGGTGCAGGTCGCCATTGCGCCAGGGGCCAGCCCGGCCGACATCCATTCGCCGGGGCATGTCTTCCCGCTGATCGCGCAAGGCGGCGGGGTGCGGGTGCGCCCTTCGGCGTGCGAGGCCTCGATCGATCTGGCGCGGCTGGCGGGCGCGGGTGATGCGGCGGTGATCTGCTCGATCATGCGCGACGATGGGGAAATGGCGCGGATCGACGATATCGGCGATCTGATCGCCGCGCACGGGTTGGCGGTGGCCGATATCGGCGCCTTGATCGACCGTCTGGAGGGGGTAGAGGCATGAGCGATAACCATCTGACCCGCCGCGCGCTGATTGCCGGGGCTGGCACCGTTGCGCTGGCGGCCCCGGTGCTGGGCCAGAAGCTCGTCGATCTTGGCCTGCCTGGCGGGCCAAGCCTGCGCCCCACCACCCCGGCCTTTCCGGGCAAGGGCGAAATGATTGTCCAGCGGGTTCATGCCCCGGTGCTCGAAACCCCGATGAGCGTGTTCCGCGAAGGGGTCATCACCCCGAATGACCGCTTTTTCGTGCGCTGGAACTGGCCGATGCCGACCGAAGTGAACGCCGCCACGCACCGCGTCGCGGTGGGCGGCGCGGTCAGGCAGGCGGTCTCGCTGACGCTCGACGAGATTGCGGCGGCGGGCGAGCACGTCTCGGTCGTGGCGATCAACCAATGCGCGGGCAACGGGCGCGGGCTTTCCGAACCGCGCGTCACCGGCACCCAGTGGGGCAATGGCGCGATGGGCTGCGCGAAGTGGACCGGGGTGCGCTTGAAGGACGTGCTCGCCAAGGCAGGCATCGCGGCAGGCGCCACCCGCGTGCGCTTTGCCGGACTGGACGTGCCGCTGGTGGACGGCGCGCCGCAGTTCACCAAGTCGCTGCCCATGGATATCGCGCTGCGCGAAGATGTGCTGGTGGCCTGGGGGATGAACGACGAACCGCTGTCGATCCTGCACGGCTTCCCGCTGCGGATCGTGGTGCCGGGGTGGTTTTCCACCTACTGGGTCAAGATGCTCGCCACCATCGAGGTGCTGAGCGGCGAGGATGACAGCTATTACGTCGCCAAGTCCTACCGCGTGCCGGAGCGGCCGGTGACGCCCGATGACAAGGATTTTCCGACCAAGCCCATCACCGCCATGCTCCCGCGCGCCTTCATCACCAGCCATGCCGACGGCGCGGTGGTGGCGCGGGGCAAGCCGCTGGTGATCGAAGGGATCGCAATGGGCGGCGAGAGCGCGCTGGCGCGGGTTGATCTGGTGGGTAAGGGGTGGGAAATCCCCTGCACCCTCGGCCCCGACGAAGGCCCCTATGCCTTCCGCCGCTGGAGCGTGACGCTGCCGCAAGTCGCCGGCGATCTTGAACACATCGGCGCGCGCGCGACCAATGTGCAGGGCGCCGCGCAGCCCGAAGACCTGAACTGGAACCCTTCGGGCTATGCCCGCAACGTGATCGAACGCATCACCCTGAGGGCGCAATGAGGCGCGCGGTTCTGCTGGCTGCGCTGGCGCTGCTCGCGGGCTGCGAGCGCGCACCGCAAGTCACCTTTGCCGATGCGGCAATCACCCTGCCCGAAGATCCGGCCGTGCTGCCCGATCTGCCGGGGCGCGAGGCGGTGATCGCCCATTGCACCGCCTGCCATTCGCCTTCGATGATGCTCCAGCAGCCCGAAATCCCGCGCAAGAAATGGGAAAGCATCGTTGCCAAGATGGCCGAGGTCTACAAGGCCCCGATCGACCAGCGCGCGGTGCCGGAAATCGTCGATTATCTGATCGCGGCGCAGGATGCTCAGGCGTCGCGCAAGGCTGGCAGCCGCTAGCGCGCGGGCAAGGCGGCGCGGACGATCAGCGCGATCCCCGCCACCCGGTATTCCCCCATGTCGCCCCCGACGATATTGCGCTGGGCATGGCCGTAGCGGGGGGGCAGATCAACCAGCCATCAGGCGTGGCGGTGACAACGTCGGTAAGGATGCCGCCGCGAGCGACCGCGCGCCGCCATGCCGTCATCCGGACAATCCGGCAAGGCCGAGCGGGGCATAGTCGCCGATGGCCAGCTGTTCGAACACGCCCATCCCGGCCTCGCCGCCCGGGCCGATAACGCGGCACAGCATCTGCACATGAAGATTGTCAGGCCGCGCCGGATCGATCGCGGCCAGATCAATATCCTCGCGCTCGACCTCCAGCACGCCGTGATCGAGCCCGTGGCCCCACTTGGGCGAGGTGTAGCCAAGCCCGCGCATCTGGAACCGGCTTACCGGCTCCAGCACGAAGCGCTCGTCCCCGATGGCGAGTTCGCCGCGCGCCGGCCAGCGGGTGCCCGGCGCAAGCCGCGTTTCCATCTGCGGCGCGTGGTGTTCGGCAAAGCCTTCCGGCCCGTTGCCATCGGGCGCGATCACCGCGCGGGTGTTCCACGCCGTGCCATCGGCATGGGCGTTCAGGTGATAGAACAGGCTGCGGGTGGGCAGGTTGATCGGGGTCCATTGCCAGAAAAATTGCGGCACGCTGCGCCCGGCAAATTGCGGATCGGCCGCGCCGATGGGCCGCACCCCCCAGCTGCGATCGCGCGTCCCCTTGCTGCCGGGAGCGAGTGTTTCGCGCACGCCATCAACCGCAATCCAGCCCTCGTAATGGCCGTTCTGGGTGAGACGGGTATAGTCCATCACCGTGCGCGCACCCGTACGCCAGACAAAGCGCGGCTCCTCGATCGGGAAAGCGCGGCCGGTAAAGGTGATGTCGGCGGCGATCCCTTCTCCCTCGACCTTCACCCTGAGGCGCTGGAGCGGCTCCACGATTTCGATGCCCACCGGCCCGCAAGACAATTCCATGCGTTCCATGCCCAATCGCCGGCTGGCGTGAAGGCAATGCTGCACGCCGCGCTTGACCACGCAGAAATGCGCGTCGGCCACGTCGAGATGGGGATAGACCCCGAAAGCTGCGGCAAAGAAGCTGCTGCCATCGGGCGCATAGCCATTGAAGAAATAGCGATCGTAAAAATTGCGGTCCGTGCCCGAATAGGCCACCGGTTCAGGGGTCTGGTGGATCGGGTAATCGTCACCCCGGCTCAAAACCATCGCATCATCCCTTCAGCATCAGGTCGAGGCTGCCGTGCTCGTGGCACAGCGCGCAGGCGCCGCGCGCCATCGACAGGAAATTGGCATCGCCGCGTTCGGTGCGAACCACGAAGGCAGCGCTGAACACGGCAGTGGAAACCCCGTGGAGCGCGCCCACCACATAGTCGCGCCAGATCGCGTCCACATCGAGCGGCACGCCGCGCGCGGTCATTTGCGCGCAGTAGAGTTCGAGCAGCTCGCGCTCGTGTGCGCGGCGCAAGCTGTCGCCGATTCCGCAGCCGAGGAAATAGCCCACATCGGTCAGCCCGTTGCCGATGGTGAGCGTCTGCCAGTCGAGCACCGCGACCGGCTCGCTGCCGCCCTTGATATCGAACAGCACATTGTCGAGCCGGAAGTCGCCGTGGACCAGGCTGACCTGTTCCGGCTTGCGATCGGTGGCGGCGGTGACTTCCGCCAGTGCCTCGCACAGCGCCATGAAGTGGGGTTCGAGGCTGTCCTTGTAACGTTCGCGGAAGATCGCCTGCGCTTGGCGGTAAAGCGCCTTGACCTGCGCGGCGGCGGCGGGATCGGGCTGGAGCCAGTCTTGCTCAAGAATATCGGGATTGTGCCAGCTCGGCGCGTGGAGCGCGGCGGCCTGGGCGATCACCGCGCGCGCATCGGCAATCGTGCACCCCGCGATCTGGTTGCCCCCGCGCGCCGGGCCGAGATCCTCGAACAGCAGGCAGAAGCGCGCGCCATCCTCGGCAATCTCGGCACAATAGGTGCGCGGTGTGCGGATCGGCAGGCGCGGGGCGAGTTCGCGGTAGAAACGCACTTCCTTGGCATATAGCCCCAGCATCGCCGCGGTGCCGCGGCTGGTGGGATCGGCGGCGGCAAACTTGCCCGCCAGCGTGACCGGCGCAGCCTCGTCTGCGAATTCCAGCGTAAAGCGCACGCTGTCACCGACCTGCCCGGTGCCGATCGGCTCCCAGCGCCAGCGTTGGGGCACGCGGCCGAGCACCTGCGCCCACCAATCATCGGTAATCTCGTCCGGATGTGCCGGAAATTGTGCCATCGATCCCTCTCCCGGCCGCGAGGATAGGCAGCCCCCGCCCAAGTCACAACAGGCCTGTGGCGCGCTATCCGCATTCGGGCTAGAGGCCGCCGATGCGCTCACCCTTCATCGCCTTCCAGCACCTTGTGCCCCAGCACGCGCTCTCGCGGCTTGCCGGCAGGCTCGCCGACAGCCGCACGCCGTGGCTGCGCGACATGCTGATCCGCCGCTTCGTCGCCGTCTTCGATGTCGACCTTTCCGAGGCCGCGCGCGGGATCGGCGAATTTGCCAGCTTCAACGACTTCTTCACCCGCGAATTGAAGCCCGGCGCAAGGCCGCTGGCAGATAGCGGCGCCTTCATTCTCAGCCCCGCCGACGGCGCGGTCAGCCAGCTTGGCCCCATCACCGGCGGGCGCATCGTGCAGGCCAAGGGGCGCGATTATTCGGTCGCCGAAATCCTCGGCGGTGATGCGGACGCCGCACGGTTTGAAGGCGGGCGGTTCATCACGATCTACCTTTCCCCGCGCGATTACCACCGCGTCCACATGCCGGCGGCCGGCCGCTTGGCCCGCAGCGCCTATCTCCCCGGCGATCTGTTCTCGGTCAATCAGGCGACCGCGGCCGGGGTGGAGCGGCTGTTCGCCCGCAACGAGCGCCTCGCCTGCCTGTTCGACGGGCCGGACGGGCGCTTTGCCAGCATCATGGTGGGCGCGATGATCGTGGCCGGGATCGACACGGTCTGGCCCAACAGCTTGCCCACCCATGCCCGCGCCCGTGTGGACGAGGATTTCACCGCCGCCGCGCATGATTTTGCCGCCGGGGATGAAATGGGCCGCTTCTATCTCGGTTCGACCGTGGTGCTGCTGTTCGAGCCGGGGCGGGTCGAATGGCTGGAAAGCCTGAGGGCGGGCGATCGGCTGCGGATGGGGCAGGCGATCGGGCGGCGGCTGACATCCTGATTGCGCCCCGCGCAGCCGATGCTTGCGCCAGTCCGCGCAATCACCGGAGAATTGAAGGCAAAGGGTTGCTTGCCCCAGGGCTGGTGGGCCGTGAGTATCTCGAATTTCCGGCGGCTCACGGCTGCGGCGAACCGCTTCGCGCAAATCGCCTTCCTCAATTCGCTGTGCGCCGCTGCCGCACCGACGATCCCTCGCGCGCGTCGATCCGCAGATCACGCAACCGGTGCAGCGCGATGTTTGTGGTATGAATCGGCTAAGGTTTTCTGCTATGCTTATTTGTCTGTTTGATCGTGTCGGGAATCGCCGGATCGGGTCAGCGTCATGTCAGTGCGAAGCCCCAGCCTTGCGATCCTGATCGCGGCAGTTCTTGTCCAACCCGCCTGCGCGACGAGTCCCATGGCCAGCACCTGCAATGTCACCGGCTCGCTAGCCACCCTGCCCGGGATGGATGCCGCTGCCATCTGCGACCGGTTCGCGCGCAGCCTTGCCGCCGGGCTTGGCGAAAGCGCGCTGCCGCCAGATCTTGCCATCACCCTGACGTTGCATCCGCGCGGCGCGATCGAAGCCCGTCTTGCCCTTGGCGGTGATGCCTATCCGGTGGTTTCGGTCGACGCGCTTGACCGCGGCTTGCAGCCGGACGATCTTGACCAGCTGGCGCGTGTGGCGGTGCAGATGCTTGCTGATCCAGCAGTGCAGCCTGCCGCGCATTCCAAGAGGAAATAATCATGTTCATCAAGCCCCTTGCAGCCCATCGCGGTCGGCTGGCGATGATTGCCGAGGACAGCATGCCCGGCGGCACCCGGGTCGGCACTGGCTGGGGAATTGGCCCGGCGCGCCGCGCTGGCGCAGCGCCGGACTTGGGCGATGCTGCGCTGCTCAAGTCCACTTTCCATCAAACCACCTGCGGCTGCGTGAGCTGCCACAGTTCCGGCGGCGACAAGTTGCTGGGTGCACCGCAAGACAGCGCGATGGTTGACACCATTGCCGGCGGTATCGGCACCACTGCCACGCTCAGCCCAGGCGGCTCGGTGCAATCGGAAATCGACACGGCCGGGGATACCGACTGGTTCCGGATCGCGCTGGTGGCGGGGGAAACCTATACCTTCACCGTCTATCTGCTGCCAACCTCGGCCGGTCTGGAAGACAGCACCCTGACGCTCTACGATGCCAACGGCACGCAGCTGCGCTTCAACGACGACGCCAACGTCAACGCAAACCTGCTCTATTCGGAAATCACCTTCACCGCCACGCAGAGCGGCAACTACTTCCTCGGGGTGGGCGCGTTCCAGCAGGCCACGGGCACATACATCATTCATAGCTCGCGCCCGCATACCGACACCGCGCTCGGCAATGCCTCGACCACCGCGAGCCTGACGGTCGGCGGGGCCGCGGTTACCGGGGCCATCGACGTCACCGGCGACCGCGACTGGTACCGCGTCACGCTTGTCGCGGGGCAGATCTACGAGATCATCACCAGCGCCACGGGCAACCCCGGCGATGTCGACACCACCCTGACCTTGCGTAGCGCCGACGGGGCAACCCAAGCCACCCCGGTGCTGGCCTTCAACGACGACAGTTCGGGCACCTATTCGCGCATCCGTTTCGTCGCGCCGACCAGCGGCACCTACTTCATCGACGTGGGCGCTTTTACGGATTCCGAAACCGGTGCCTACCGCGTGCAGATCAACGAAGCCCAGCCGCTGACCGAATTCACCAACGAACAGATCGCCAACCAATTGCTCTACAACTATTGGGGCGGACAAGCGCAGGCACGGCGGTGGAATGTCACCCAAGGCGGCGCGCTGACTGTCAACCTCACCGCCCTCACCAGCGAAGGGGCGACGCTGGCGCGGGCGGCGCTCGACCTGTGGTCGGATGTGCTGGGGATCACCTTCAACGAAGTGGCCGGATCGGCGCAGATCACCTTCGACGACAACCAGGAAGGTGCTTTCGCCAGCACCTCGACCATCGGCAACTTCATCAATGCCGTGACAGTCAATATCAGCACCGGCTGGCTCACCACCTATGGCACCGGGCTAAATACCTATTCGTTCCAGACCTATGTGCACGAAATCGGCCACGCGCTCGGTCTTGGTCATGGCGGCAATTACAACAACAATGCCAGCTACGCGTCCGACGCGCTTTACCTGAACGATGCGTGGTCGACCACGATCATGTCCTATTTCGACCAGAACGAGAACACCTTCTTTGCCGGGCGCGGGTTCTCGCGGGTGTTCGCGATCTCGCCGATGCAGGCCGATATTGTCGCCTTGCAGCAAGCCTATGGCGTGGCCACCACCACCCGCACCGGCGACACGACCTATGGGTTCGGCAACAATTCCGGGCGCGAGATTTACGGGGTCGGCAACGCGGTTCGCAACAGCGCCGGCAATCTGCTGGCTTTCACCATCGTCGATCATGGCGGGATCGATACGCTCAATTATTCGATCTTCACCGCCAACCAGCGGATCGATCTCAACCCCGACACCTTCTCCAATGTCGGCGGCAGCATCGGCAACATGAGCATCGCGCGCGGGACGATCATCGAGAACGCGGTCGGCGGGGCAGGAAATGATGTGCTGATCGGCAATGCGGTTGCCAACCGCCTGAGCGGTTTGGGCGGGAACGACACGATCGACGGCGGCAGCAATGTTGACACGGCGGTGGTGCGCGGGCTGCGGTCGGCCTATACGGTTACGCAGACGGCGACGGGCG
>JBKBOH010000034.1:0-25945 GCA_046294975.1 Erythrobacter sp.
CCTCCGCTTCCTTCAGCACGCCGATGATCTGCTCCTCTGTAAACCTTGCACGCTTCATCGTCTGTCCTTCCTTCAGGCCAGACTCTAATCGCTCGTGGAGGAAAATCAGGGGGTCAGGTCAGGTGGCTTCGGCGTCGCGGGCGGCTTTGGCGGCGTAGTCCTCGCCGGTCTTGGCATCGGCGGCGAACACCGGGCCACTGGCGATGGCGGCGACCTGCTTTACAGACACCGCATGGCCGGCAAAGGCATAGACCGCAGCCAGCGTCTTGGCCGGATCGCGGCCGAAGGCATCGCCGTCGAGCACCCGCACCCGCTCGCCGAAGCTCTGCGCCAGCGCGGCGAGGAAGCGCTGGCCCAGGAACCATGCAAGGCCGGTCGCCTGAAGATCGGTCATCAGGAACTGCTCGCGCCCGTCCAGCCCGAGGTCGATGCCGGCATAGGACATCATTTCGAGATAGAGCTGCCGCCCCCAGCGCCGCCCCATCATGCCCTTGCGCACCACGGCGGCGAGAAAGGAGGGGAGCGGATTTGCCATCAGCACCGCGCCCGCCTGCGGCAGGGCCTGCATCAGCGCAGGTGCGAGGCGGTTGGCGTGGTTGATGGGCTTGATGAGCACCGCCTCGCCCACGCTCCACGGCCGCGCCAGCAATGCCGCGGCCGGAACCAGCGCGCCCTGCCCCGCTGGCCCGGCACCTGCAAGGCTGGCGATAATCCCCGGCTCGGACAGGCCGGTGCTGATCCCCGGCGCTTCGAGCGCGCGGGCGAGCAGGGTCGAGCGACAGAAGGCGGTGTGGAAGATGAAGGTCACCTTAGCTGCGGGCGCAGGCGCAGCAGAGGCCAGCGCAGCCAGCGGCACTTCGGCCATTTCATAGCCACTCTCGCGGGCGATATCGGCGAGAAAAGCCGTCGCCGCCAGGCGCGCGCGGCAGCCTGGCGAAAGTCAGGCTCTGGCGCGCCGGGTCGAAGGCGTGCGGCAGCCAATGCGGGTCGGCAGCGCAAGTGACGGGCGAAACCATCAAACCGGCTCTGGAGCGCGCCGTCGCCCTTGCCCAGCGGCCCTTCTGTTCGGGCAGTGTCACCGCGCTCGGTTGCCGCAGCCGCACGGATAAGCCCGCGCGCGCTATCGAAACGGCAACGGTTTGCGGGAATCTCATCGCCCATTTTCTTGGATTTGCCTGATTCTCTGCTGCTCTACAGAAAATCTGAAGTCGCCAGAAGCGCAAGTATCGGGCACTCGGCAGGTCTCTTTGGTCATTGCTTGCCGGGTCCCTTGCAGGGTCGCAACCTGGCTTCCTGACGGGAGAAGACGGATCGGGACGCGCCCCTATTGCCGGCTCACCAAAGGCCTTGCGGCGCATCCCGATCCACCACTTGCCTGCCTCATAACCCGGCTTGCAGCGCTCTCGCCCCGGGTTCGCCAAGCCAGTGCGCGCAAACGCCCCAGACCTTGGTGATGACCTCCGGCGCCAGCGCGGCTTCGGGCGCACCATCGGCGACCAGCGCGCCGCGATCGAGCACCAGCACCCGGTCGGCATGGTTCATCGCCAGCGCCAGATCGTGGAGCACCACCACCACCCCCTGCCCGGCCCGCGCACAGGCCTTGAGATGCGCCACCAGCGCCAGCTGGTGCGCCAGGTCGAGCGCGGCGAGCGGCTCGTCGGCGAGAACCCAGCGCGGGGTTCCGGCGAGCACCCGGGCGAGCAGCACCCGCGAGCGCTCTCCGCCCGAAAGCTGACTGACAGCGCGCGCACGCAGCGCCTCCAGATCGAGCGCCGTCAGCGCGGCGGCAACAGCGCTCTCGCCCCGGTCGCGCCACGGGAGACGCCCCAGTGCAACCAGCGCCTCAACCGCCACATCCCAGGCGATGTCGGTGATCTGCGGCAGATAGCCGATCGCCTGCGCCCTGGCCCTGGGCGCGAGCGCAGCGAGCGCCGCCCCCTCGAGCGTGACACGCCCAGCCGCAGGCGGGACCAGGCCGGCAAGGCCGAGCAGCGCGGAGGACTTGCCCGCACCGTTCGGCCCGACAATCGCGGTGATCGCGCCGGGCCGCAGCGCGACCGAGAGGCCCTCGACTACCACCCGCCCGCCGCGAACGAGGCTCAGGTTCTCTGCCCTCAGCATCTAGAGCTGCCCTCGCCGCATTCGCAGCAGCAACCAGCCAAAGAACGGCGCCCCGATCAGCGACAGCGCAATGCCGAGCCGCAGCTCGGTCACCAGCGGCAGCACCCGCACGATGCTGTCCGCCGCCAGCACCAGACAGGCACCCGCGAGCGCGCTAGGCAGGATCAGGTGCGATGGCAAGCGGTCGGTCAGCGGACGCACCAGATGAGGCACGACCAGCCCGACGAAGCCGATGATCCCCGCCACCGCCACGCCCGCGCCCACGGTGAGGCCCACGCCCACCACCAGCAGCGCCAGCAAGCGGCGCGGATCGACCCCGAGCGAGCGCGCCGCCTCCTCGCCCAACGTCAGCGCATCAAGGCTGCGCGCGGCCAGCGCCAGCACGGCAATGCCTGCAAGGTTGAGCGGCGCGGCGATGGCGACCTCGCGCCACGAACGGTCGGTCAGCGCGCCGTTGAGCCACATCACGATTTCCGACAGCGCGAAGGCATTGGGCGCGAGCGTGATGGCAAGCGCAGTGAGCGCCCCGGCAAGGCTCGCCAGCATCAGACCCGCAAGCGTGAACAGCGCGATTCCCCCGCCCGCGCCGCCGCCCGCATCGGATGACGTGCGCCCGGCAATCAGCGCCAGCAGGCCCATGCCGAGCGCCGCCCCGGCGAGCGCGAGCAGCGGCAGCGCCCAGGTCGCGCTCAGCCAGAAGCTCGCCACCGCACCGAGCGCCGCCATCGGGGCGATGCCGAACAGGCCCGGATCGGCGAGCGGGTTCCTGAGATAGCCCTGCATCGCCGCTCCCGCTGCCCCCAGCCCCGCGCCGATCACCACCGCGAGCACCGCGCGTGGCAGGCGCAGCCCGGCAAGGATCAGCGCGGCATTGGCCGGGCCATCGCTGGCAAAGGGATCGATCCATACCCGCCCGGCCAGCAGCGAGAGCGGCAGCAGCGCTGCCAGCAGCGCAGCGAAGATCAGACTGGCGCGGTTCACGGCCGCAGCTCGGCCCGCAGGCGATCGAGCCGCTGGCCCAGCGCGATCACCGTCGGCCCGCCGCAGAACAGCAGGTTGGGCGCGAGCGGTTCAACCCGCGTTCCCGACAGTTGCGCGAGCAGAGGGTGGCGCTGACCAGCGCTGTCGCCTGCCACCAGCAGCAATTCGGGCGGACGGGCAAGCACCGTCTCGAGCGCGACGAAATCGGCCTGCCCCAGGCCCATCGCCGCAGCATGGCTGGAAAAACCCTTGGTCCGCAGCAGCTCGGCCACCAGCGTCGCCTCGCCCGCGACAATCTCGCCCGGCTGCCACAGCAGGGTATCGATCGGATCGCCAGGCGGGGCCGGCGCGGCGGCGCGCGCCATCGCGGTCACCAGTGCCTCACCCTTGTCCGCATCGCCCACCAGTTGCGCCACGGCGCGCACCTGCGCGGTGCTCGCGGCGAGGCTGGTGGGGCTGCCGAAGGTTGCGACCCTCAGCCCCGCGCGTTCGAGCGCGGCGCGGGTCGGCGGCGGCAGGAAGCGCGAGGCGAGCACCAGATCGGGCGCGAGCGCGATCACCTCTTCGGCCGTTCCGCCGGTGACAGCGTAGCGCGCGGCAACATCGGCGGGGATCGAACTGCTGCCCGGATCGCGGCTGTAGTGCGACAAGGCCAGCAGCTGTTCGGGCCGCGCCAGTTCGACAAGGATCGCATCGAGGCACGGGTTGAGGCTGACAATCGTCGGGCCTTGCGCTGTCGCTTGCGGTGCTGCCGGAGCGCAGCTGGCTGCAAAACCAACGGCCGCCAGCACGCGCAGCAAGCGCCCTATTCCACCAATCCTGTCCTTGTCGCGCGCCATATCCGTCGCCCGCGATAGGGCGGCCGCTGGCGACGCGCAAGGCGCTCACATCTCCGCTGCCCCCTGTCCCCAATCGGGACGCGGGGGCCGCGGACGCTCGCCGCGAAGGCGCGGGCGCGCTAGGTTAGATGCGACCTTATGCTCCTGCCCCGCAGCCTCCGCGCGATCATCGCCTCGCTGGCCGCCACGCTGTCAGCACGCGCCATGTGGCGCGAACGGCTTGCGGTGCTGGCCATTGCCATTGCCGTGCCCGCGCTCGCGGCTCCGGGCAACCTGCTGGCCCTGCCCGGACCGGCCGCCGAAAGCACCGCCGCGCTCGCCACCCGCAAGGCCGCCGAAGCCGCGCTGCCGTTCGAGCGGCCGGGGATGAGCTTTCCCGGCTCGGCCTATTTCTACATGGCCGATCCCGTCGGCACCCCGCTGGTCGCCTTGCCAGACACCGATCCGCTGGCCGTGGGCGGGGAAAACGGGCGCGCGCTCGGCGCGCTGATCGATGTCGGCGGACCGGCGCGGCCATTCTTCTCCGCGGGAGTTGGTCTCACCCATGCCCGCGCGCTGGAATGCCTCGCACAGGCGATCTGGTTTGAAGCGGCAAGCGAGAGCGAGGCCGGCCAGCGCGCAGTGGCGCAGGTGGTGCTCAACCGCGTGGCGCACCCCGCCTGGCCGAATTCCGTGTGCGGCGTGGTGTATCAGGGATCGGAACGGCGCAGCGGCTGCCAGTTCACCTTCACCTGCGATGGCAGCCTTGCCCGCCGTCCGACAGGGACAAGCTGGGCGCGCGCGCGGCGAATCGCCAGCGAAGCGCTGTCGGGGAGCGTCTATGCGCCGGTTGGCCATGCCACTCATTACCACACGCTCTGGGTCAATCCCTACTGGGCGGGCACGCTCGATCACATCGGCACAATCGGAGCGCACCGCTTCTACCGCCTGCGCGGCCATGCGGGGCAAAAGAGCGCCTTTACCATGGGCTATGGCGGGCTGGAACACGGCCCTGCGGCGCGCACGGCGACGGCTCCGGCGCTGCCGGGGGGCGAGGCCTCGGCCCCGCTTCCGGTGATCGCCTATGAACTTGATCCGGTTCCGGCCGGTGCGCGCAGCAGCGCCGGAACGGCGAGCATGGCGACGCCCGCCGCCGTTCCCAATGCGGCCTATAGCGGCGCGGGCATGGTGAAGGCCGAATATGCCCGCGCCGGGCAATGGAAGGCCCGCCCCGATGCCGGCCCCGCACCGGCTGCGACAGAATAGCCTGCTCCGCAGCAATGCGAGATCACGGTTAAGCGGCGCGAAACCCTGTTTCGGCACCAAGAATTCAGGCGCATTTGGCTAACCGGCTGACACAGTCAGAAGCGTGCGCCGTCCCAGCGGCGAACGCCCCGCCCCTGCAGGAATGCGCCTTCATGTCGATCCGTCTCGCCCCCGCCCATGACCTCGCACGCAACGCCGGACGACACGCCGCCGGACGGGGGCTGGTGGCCCGGGTCAAGGTGATGGCGGCCAACGACAATGGCGATGCGGCAGGCGGGCAACCGGCAGGCACCTTCGATCCGGTGCTGGTCGCAGCGCTCCGGCACTTTGCGCGTCACGGGCTCGATTGCGCGCGGGTTGCCCATGCCGAGGCGGCTCGCGCCGGGCGCGAGGGCAATGCCCCGGTCGCCGCCGAGTGGATCGCGATCACCGCCATGTTCGACCGCCGCCTTGCCGCTACGGCACGGCGCGAGCTGATCCCCAGCTGATTGCCTCCGCCTGCGCTAGGGTGTTTCCCTGATGCGTTGATCCGACCTCTTTAATGCAATTGCGAACTGTTTGCAAAGATAGTTGCCACTTGCGACCTTTTGACGGTTGCAAACCCGTTTTGAGAGGCCTACCGCGCCTTGTGCAACGGGTGCCCGGCCGCTTGGGACGGGAGGCAGGCACCAGCGCCATTTGCCTTTGGGCGCGCCTTTCAACTTCGTCCCGACGGATCAGGGAAGGAAGTCTGCAATCATGGCCCGCAAGAAGATCGCCCTCGTCGGCGCCGGCAATATCGGTGGCACGCTCGCTCACCTCGCCGCCACCAGGGGCCTTGGCGATGTGGTTCTGTTCGATGTGGTCGAGGGCGTGCCGCAAGGCAAGGCGCTTGACCTCAGCCAATGCGGCCCGGTCGAAGGCTTCGATGCGAAAATCACCGGCACCAATGACTATGCCGACATTGCGGGCGCTGACGTGGTGATCGTCACCGCGGGCGTGGCGCGCAAGCCGGGCATGAGCCGCGATGACCTGCTCGGCATCAATTTGAAGGTGATGAAGGCGGTCGGCGAAGGCATTGCTGCCAACTGCCCCGATGCCTTCGTGATCTGCATCACCAACCCATTGGACGCGATGGTCTGGGCGCTGCGCGAGTTTTCGGGCCTTCCCGCCAACAAGGTTGTCGGCATGGCCGGCGTGCTCGACTCGGCGCGCTTTGCCACCTTCCTCGCGTGGGAATTCGGGGTGAGCGTGAAGGACGTGAACGCCTTCGTGCTCGGCGGCCACGGCGACACGATGGTGCCAGTGCTGAGCTACTCGACCATCAACGGCATCCCGGTCAAGGACATGGCCAGGATCAAGGGCATTTCGGAAGAGCGCCTTGGCGAAATCGTCAAGCGCACGCGTTCGGGCGGCGGCGAGATCGTCGCGCTGCTTGGCACCGGCTCGGCCTATTACGCGCCGGCCACCAGCGCCATTGCGATGGCCGAAGCCTATCTCTTCGACAGCAAGCGCATCCTGCCCTGCGCGGTTGAAGTCAACGGCCAATATGGCGTCGATGGGCTTTATGTCGGCGTGCCGGTGGTGATCGGCGCAGGCGGCGCCGAAGAGGTGATCGAAATCAGCCTCACTGCCGAGGAACAGGCCAACTTCCAGGTCAGTGTCGATGCGGTCAAGGAACTGCTTGCAGCGTGCAAGGCGCTGGATAGCGCGCTCGCTTAATTCAACCGCCGTCACCCCAGCGAAAGCGGGGGCCACTGGCGGCCCCGGGTGCCAGATTTGACTGGCATCACCAACAGGGAAGAACACGAATGTCCATCCTCGTAAACAAAGACACCAAGGTCATCACCCAGGGCATGACCGGCAACACCGGCACCTTCCACACCCAGGCCGCGCTCGATTACGGGACGCAGATGGTCGCAGGGGTCACGCCCGGCAAGGGCGGCACCACCCATATCGGCATCCCCCAGTTCGACACCGTGCGCGAGGCCAAGGCTGCGACCGGCGCGACCGCCTCGTGCATCTACGTGCCGCCGCCATTCGCCGCCGACGCGATCTGCGAAGCGATCGATGCCGAGATCGAGCTGATCATCTGCATCACCGAAGGCATCCCGGTGCTCGACATGGTCCGCGCCAAGCGCGCGCTTTCCGGCTCCAAGTCGCGCCTCATCGGCCCCAACTGCCCCGGCGTGCTGACCCCCGACGAGTGCAAGATCGGCATCATGCCGGCCAACATCTTCAAGAAGGGCAGCGTCGGCATCGTCAGCCGTTCGGGCACGCTCACCTATGAAGCCGTGCACCAGACCACCATGGCAGGTCTCGGCCAGTCAACCGCGGTCGGCATCGGCGGCGATCCGGTCAACGGCACCAACTTCATCGACGTGCTCGACCTGTTCTTGGGCGATCCGGAAACCGAAAGCATCATCATGATCGGCGAAATCGGCGGCAGCGCCGAAGAAGAAGCCGCCGCCTTCATCAAGGCCGAACGCGCCAAGGGCCGTTCCAAGCCGATGGTCGGCTTCATCGCCGGGCGCACCGCCCCTCCGGGCCGCCGCATGGGCCACGCGGGCGCGATTGTCAGCGGTGGCCAGGGCGGCGCGGAAGACAAGATCGCGGCGATGGAAGATGCGGGCATCCGCGTCAGCCCCTCACCCAGCCTGCTCGGCGAAACATTGGCCGCGATGCTGAAAGAAAACGCCTGATCTGACGACGACCGGCCCCTCGCACATCGGCGGGGCCCATTCCTTTCTCCTCCCCAGGAACCCCGACATGGGCAACGAACCGCAGAACTTCCTCCCCGCCTTCACCGATCAGGAAGGCCCGCAGCCCGGCCCTTCGTGGGAAAGGCGCAGCTGGCTCGATACGCTGGCGGACAGCGGCGCGGACCTGGTCGCGGCAATGGACCCGACCGAGATGAAACTCGCTCTTGCCAAGGCCGCGAAGGACTCCGGCAAGGCGGCTGACCCTGCAGCCATTGAAAGGGCTGCCAAGCTGTCGATCGCGGCGATGACGCTGGTGCGCCTCTACCGTGTGCGCGGGCACATGGCGGCTGACCTCGATCCGCTCGGCCTGTCGAACCGCGAGGGGCCCGCGGACCTGACGCTCGAATGGCACGGCCTTGCGGGCAAGGAGAACGAGGAGGTCTATGTCGGCGGTGTGCTGGGCATGGAATGGACCACGGTGGGCAAGCTCCACCAGCGCCTGCGCGAAGTCTATTGCGGCAAGGTCGGCCTCGAATACATGCACATTGCCGACACCGAGGAACGCCGCTTCCTGCAGGACAAGTTCGAAAAGCCGGGCGAGCTGATCCAGTTCACCCCCGAAGGCAAGAAGGCGATCCTCGCCGCGGTGCTGCGCGGCGAAGTCTATGAGGAATTCCTCGCCAAGAAATATGTCGGCACCAAGCGCTTCGGCCTAGATGGCGGGGAATCGATGATCCCGGCATTGGAGGCCGTGATCAAGCACGGCGGCAGCGCGGGCGTGCGCGAGATCATCTACGGCATGGCCCATCGCGGGCGCCTCAACGTGCTCGCCAACGTGATGGCCAAGCCCTATCGCGTGATCTTCCACGAGTTTTCGGGCGGCAGCGCCAATCCCGATGATGTCGGCGGCTCGGGCGACGTGAAATATCACCTCGGCACCTCGACCGACCGCGAGTTCGACGGGATCTCGGTGCACATGAGCCTGGTGCCCAACCCCTCGCACCTCGAAGCGGTCAACCCGGTGGTGCTGGGCAAGACCCGCGCGCAGCAGGCGATCCGCGACGATCTCAAGACCAAGAACCAGGTGCTCCCCGTGCTGATCCACGGCGATGCGGCCTTCGCGGGGCAAGGCGTGGTGTGGGAGAGCCTGTCGCTCTCGGGTGTGCCGGGCTATGACACCGGCGGCTGCGTCCACTTCATCATCAACAATCAGATCGGCTTCACCACCTCGCCGAAATTCGCCCGCTCCTCGCCCTATCCTTCGGATGTGGCCAAGGGGGTGATGGCGCCGATCCTCCACGTCAACGGCGATGATCCCGAAGCAGTGACCTTCGCCTGCAAGCTCGCGGTCGAATATCGCCAGACCTTCCACCGCGACGTGGTGATCGACATGTGGTGCTACCGTCGCTTCGGCCACAACGAAGGCGACGAGCCCAAGTTCACCCAGCCGCTGATGTACGACAAGATCCGCACTCACCCCAAGGTCAGCGTCTCCTACGAGGCGCGGCTGGTGCGCGAAGGCGTGGTGGAACCGGGCACCCGCGAAAAGATCGCTGCCGAATTCGTCGCGCTGCTCGACGCCGAATTCGAGGCTGCCAAAAGCTACAAGCCCAACGAGGCCGACTGGTTCGGCGGCCGTTGGAGCGGGCTCAACAAGCCGGCCGATCCGGAAACCGCGCGCCGCTCGGTTGAAACCGGGATCGAAGCCAAGACCTTCGACGCGCTCGGCCGGGTGCTGACCGAAGTCCCCGCCGATCTCGAAATCCATAAGACGCTCGACCGCGTGCTCGCTGCCAAGCGCGAGATGTTCGCCACCGGCGAAGGGTTCGACTGGGCCACCGCCGAGGCGCTCGCCTTCGGCAGCCTGGTGATGGAAGGCTACGGCGTGCGGCTTTCGGGGCAGGATTCGGGCCGCGGCACCTTCAGCCAGCGCCACGCCGTGTGGGTCGACCAGAAGTCCGAACGCAAATACGTGCCGCTCTCCACCCTGCCCCACGGCAAGTTCGAGGTGCACGATTCGACCCTGTCGGAATATGGCGTGCTCGGCTTCGAATACGGCTTTGCCATGGCCGATCCCAAGTGCCTGGTGCTGTGGGAAGGCCAGTTCGGCGACTTCGCCAACGGCGCGCAGATCATGATCGACCAATTCGTTGCCAGCGGCGAGAGCAAGTGGCTGCGCGCCAACGGCCTGGTGATGCTGCTGCCGCATGGCTACGAGGGCCAGGGGCCGGAGCACTCCTCCGCGCGGCTCGAACGCTTCCTCCAGCTGTGCGCCGACGACAATATGTGCGTGTGCAATGTCACGGTGCCAGCCAATTACTTCCACCTGCTGCGCCGCCAGATGCTCCGCAGCTTCCGCAAGCCGCTCGTCGTCATGAGCCCCAAATCGCTGCTGCGTCACCCGCTGGCCAAGAGCAACAAGGCCGACTTCCTCGGTGACAAGCAGTTCCGCCGGATCATGTCCGACACCAAGGACATTGCCGACGACAAGGTGCGCCGTCTGGTGCTGTGTTCGGGCAAGGTCGCCTATGACCTGATCGAGGCGCGCGACGCGGCCGGGATCGAGGATGTCTCGATCGTCCGCATCGAACAGCTGTTCCCCTTCCCCGGCGATCCGCTGGCCGTGCGACTGAAGCGCATGACCAACCTTCAAGAAGTGGTGTGGTGTCAGGAAGAACCGCGCAACAATGGTGCGTGGTTCTTCGTGGGCGAACGGATCGAGGATGCGCTCACCGCCGCCGGCCACAAGGGGATGCGTCCCACCTATGCCGGACGCGATGCCGCGGCCTCACCCGCCACCGGACTCGCCAGCCGCCACAAGGCCCAGCAGGAAGCGCTGATCGCCGCCGCCCTGGGGCTGTAACCGCTCGTCACACGCGACAAAAACACTCAGATTCACGCAGGAACCCGTTCCCATGGCCACCGAAATCAAAGTCCCCGCGCTCGGCGAATCCGTCACCGAAGGCACCATCGCCGAATGGTTCAAGCAGCCGGGCGAAGCGGTTGCGGCAGACGAGCCGATTTGCAGCCTGGAAACCGACAAGGTCGCGGTCGATGTGCCCTCGCCGGTCGCGGGCGTGATGGCGCAGCATCGCGCGGCGGTGGGTGACACGGTCGAAGTCGGCACGGTGATCGCGATCATCGAGGCCGGCGCGAGCGCTGGCGCGGTGTCTGCCGCTACGGCTGCTGCGGCCGCTGCTCCGGCCGCCGCCAAGGCTGAAACGCCTGCTCCGGCGGCCTCGGAGGAGCTGCTCACCCCGGCGCAGACCATGTCGCCGGCGGTGCGCCGCGCGGTGCTCGAACACGGGGTCGATCCCTCGACCATCAAGGGCACCGGCAAGGACGGCCGCCTGACCAAGGAAGACGTGCTCGCCGCGGCCGAAGCCAAGGCCAAGGGCAGCACGGCTCCCGCCCCTGCCCCGGCCGCCGCTGCTCCTGCCACGGCCCCGGCCAGCCCCGGCGGCGCGCGCGGCACTGAAAGGGTCAAGATGACCCGCATGCGCCAGACCATCGCCAAGCGCCTCAAGGCCGCACAGGACACTGCGGCGATGCTGACGACCTTCAACGATGTCGACATGAGCGCCGTCATCGCCGCGCGCGACAAGTACAAGGAGCTGTTCGCCAAGAAGCACGACATCCGCCTGGGCTTCATGGGCTTCTTCGCCAAGGCCGCCTGCCTGGCGCTCAAGGACGTGCCTGCCGTCAACGCCTATATCGACGGCGACGAGATCGTCTTTCACGACTATGTCGATATCTCGGTCGCGGTCTCGGCCCCCAACGGGCTGGTCGTCCCCGTCATCCGCGATGCCGACAAGAAGAGCTTTGCCCGGATCGAGCAGGACATTGCCGATTTCGGCGCGCGCGCCAAGGCCGGCACGCTGACGATGGAGGACATGACCGGCGGCACCTTCACCATCTCCAACGGCGGCGTGTTCGGCAGCTTGATGAGCACCCCGATCATCAACCCGCCGCAATCCGCGGTGCTGGGCCTCCACCGCATCGAGGACCGCCCGGTGGTCCGCAACGGCGAGATCGTGATCCGCCCGATGATGTATCTCGCGCTGTCATATGACCACCGCCTGATCGACGGACGCGAGGCGGTGACCGCGCTCAAGATCATCAAGGAAGCGATCGAGGATCCCACCCGGATGCTGATCGATCTGTGATCTGCGAAAATGCCCCCAGCCCCTGCCCTCAACCGGGGGCGGGTGCCGCAAGCTTGACCCCCGCAGCCTGAGATCCCAGCCAGAGCAGGGATGACGGAGACAAAAATGGCCGACCATTCCTACGATTACGACGTTATCTTCATCGGTGCCGGCCCCGGCGGCTATGTCGGCGCGATCCGCGCCGCGCAGCTGGGCCTCAAGACCGCCTGCGTCGAAAGCCGCGAAACGCTCGGCGGCACCTGCCTCAACGTCGGCTGCATCCCCTCGAAAGCGCTGCTGCACGGCTCGGAGAAGTTTGCCGAGGCGGCCAATGGCACACTCGCGCGCTACGGCGTGAAGCTGGGCAAGGTCGAGCTCGATCTCGCCGCGCTCCAGGCCGACAAGGCCGATGCGGTCAAGGGCCTGACCGGCGGGATCGAATTCCTGTTCAAGAAGAACAAGGTCACCTGGCTCAAGGGCCACGGCACCTTCAAGGACGCGCACACCATCACCGTCGCGGGCAAGGATTACACCGCCAGAGAAGTGGTGATCGCCACCGGTTCGAGCGTCACCCCCCTGCCCGGCGTCGACATCGACAACGACAAGGGCGTCATCGTCGACAGCACCGGCGCGCTGGCGCTTGACCGGGTGCCGGAACATCTGGTGGTGATCGGCGGCGGCGTGATCGGGCTGGAAATGGGCTCGGTGTGGCGGCGTCTGGGGGCCAAGGTTACCGTGGTCGAATTTCTCGACCAGCTGCTGCCCGGCATGGATGGGGACGTCCGCAAGGAAGCCGCCAGAATCTTCAAGAAACAGGGTCTCGAACTGAGGCTCGGCACCAAGGTCACTAGTGCCGAGGTCAAGGGTAAGACGGCGACGCTCACCATCGAACCGGCCAAGGGCGGCGCGGCTGAAACGATCACGGCCGACTGTGTCCTGGTCGCCATCGGTCGTCGTCCCAACACCGAGGGCCTCGGTCTTGAAAACATCGGGCTTGAACTGAACGCGCGCGGCCAGATCGAAACCGGCCATGATTTCCGCACCAGCGTCGCCGGCGTGCGGGCGATCGGCGACGTGATCCCCGGCCCCATGCTGGCGCACAAGGCCGAGGACGAAGGCATTGCCGTGGCCGAATATATTGCCACCGGCACCGGCATTGTGAACCACGACGTGATCCCCAGCGTGGTTTACACCATGCCCGAAATCGCCGGCGTCGGCCTGACCGAAGAACAGGCGCGCGAACAGGCGGCTGCCTCGGGCAGCGAAATCAAGGTGGGCAAGTTTGCGATGCTGGCCAACAGCCGCGCCAAGACCAATCACGAGCCCGAAGGCTTCGTCAAGGTCATCGCCGATGCCAAGACCGACAAGGTGCTGGGCGTGTGGGCGATTGCCTCGGTCGCCGGCACGATGATCGCCGAGGCCGCGCTGGCGATGGAATTTGGCGCGACATCCGAAGACATCGCCTATACCTGCCATGCCCACCCGACCCACGCCGAGGCAACAAAGGAAGCGGCGATGGCGGTGCAGGGGAAACCTATCCACATGTGAATTGCCCCCTCCCCCGGCTTTGCCTAGACGACAGGGCCGAGGGGAGAATGCACACATGGCCTATCCGCAACTGACCGACCAAGCCGGCGCGCTCGCCACCGCCGCTGCCATTCGCGCAGGCACACTGAGCGTTGCCGAAGCGGTCGATGCCGCGATCACCCGGGTCGAGCAGCGCGATGCCTCCATCAACGCGCTTGCCGTGCCCAATTTCGAGGCCGCCTATGCCGAGGCCCGCGCGCTCGATGCCGCCGGACCGCGCGATGATCAGCCGCTGTTCGGCGTGCCGATGACGATCAAGGAAAGCTTCGACGTTGCTGGCCTGCCCACCACCTGGGGCCACCCGCAATTCCGCGACAAGCCTGCACCCAGGGATGCGCTGCTGGTGCAGCGCTTGAAAGCGGCAGGCGCAATCATCATCGGCAAGACCAACGTGCCGGTCGATCTGACTGACTGGCAGAGCTTCAACCCGGTCTATGGCCGCACCTCCAACCCGCATAACCCCGAACGTTCGCCCGGCGGCTCGTCAGGCGGCAGCGCGGCGGCGGTGGCGAGCGGGATGGTGCCGTGTGACTATGGCACCGATATCGGCGGATCGGTGCGGGTGCCCGCGCATTTCTGCGGGGTGTGGGGGCACAAGACCACCTGGGGCCTGGTTCCCAAGACCGGGCATGAGTTTCCCGGAATGTCGCGGCGCGCGGAGTTTGTCGCCGCTGCTGACGGCCCGCTCTCCATCGCCGGGCCGCTGGCGCGCAACGCCGCCGATCTCGCCGTGCTGGTCGAGGTCGGGGCCGAGTTTGCGCTGCGCCGCCGCGCCAGGCCGCTCAAGGACTGTCGCCTGCTGGCGATCACGTCGCTGCCGGGTGCCAATGTCGATGCAAGCGTCCGCGAACCCACCGAGGCTGCGCTCGAATCCCTTGCCCGCGCCGGGGTGCGGATTGACCGGGCAAGCGATCTGCTGCCCGATCAGGCCCGGCATTACCGCAGCTATCTCAAGATGATGAACATCACCATGGCGCGTGGTGCCCCTGCGCCCGACGGCACACGCGCCAGCGCGACCGACTGGTTCGATCTGATGGACGCACAGGCAACGGCAATCGCCCAGTGGGAAGCGCTGTTTGCCGAATATGACTTCGTCCTCGCCCCGCCCGCTCCGGTGCTCGCCGTGCCGCATTGCGACAAGGCGGTGTTCCGCGGCACGATCTCCATCAATGGCAGCCAGGAGCCGGGCGGGAATGGGCTGGTGTGGTCGGGCATGGCGACCTTCCCCGGCCTGCCCTCTACCATCCTCCCGATCGGCAGCGGCACCTATCTCGGCGCTCAGCTCCCCTGCGGGATGCAGGTGATCGGCCCGCGCTGGCGTGATCTCGACTGCATCGCCGCGGCCGAGGCAATCGCACGGGTGTTGCACTCCTAGGCCTTCCTCGCCATGGCCGCAGCATGGCACGACTGACAATGCGCACCCTCGCCAAGTGGCACATCTGGCTCGGCTGGCTGGTCGGCGTGCCGATTGTCATGTGGCTGGCGACCGGGCTGCTGATGGTCGCACGCCCGATCGCGGAGGTGCGCGGCGAGCATCTGCAGCGCGAAGTGACGCAGGAAGCGCTCGCGATCCCGGGCAGCACGCTCGCCGGCGACGGGACGAACCTCGCCGAGATGCGCGTCACCATGCAGGATGGCCGCGCGGTCGCGGTGCTGACCGGGCTGGATGGCAGCGTGCGGCGGGTCGATTTTGCCACCGGTGCGCCCCTGCCCCCGCTCAATGCCGCTGCTGCCCGCGCGCTGGTGGCGCGCCGTATTATCGGCGGCGACAAGGTCGAGCGGGTGACACTGTTCCCCGCCGACAAGGTGCCGTTCGATTTCCGCCGTCCGCTCACGGTGTGGCAGGTCGCGCTCGCAGACGGCACCAATGTCTATGTCGGGCGTGACACCGGCACCATCGAGGCGGTGCGCACCCGCTGGTGGCGCGCCTTCGACCTTACCTGGGGCCTGCACATCATGGACATTTCGGCCCGCGAGGACACCAGCCACCCGGTCCTGATCCTGTTCGCCGCGATCTCGCTCACCGCAGCGCTGATCGGCTGCGTGCTGATGTTCCGCCGCCGCAAGGCACGGGCCAGGGTGCCCGCCGCATGACCCCGCCCATATTCACCCCGATCCTCGACCTGCTCGACCTGGCCGGGATCGCGCTGTTCGCGCTGTCGGGCGCGGTGCTGGCGGCGCGGCTGCGGCAGACCTTCGTGACGATGGGATTCTTTGCGTTGGTGACAGGCGTGGGCGGGGGCACGGTGCGCGATCTGCTGATCGGCGCGCCGGTGTTCTGGATCACCGATGCATGGGTCGCGGCCGTGTGCCTCGGCACCGCGCTCGTCGCGTGGTTCACGCCGGTCAGCTGGTGGGAGGGCAAGGGCTTTGCCTATGCCGATGGCGCGGGGCTGGCGGCCTATGCTGTGCTCGGCAGCGCCAAGGCGCTTGCTTACGGTGTGCCGCCAGTGCCGGCCGCGCTGATGGGGGTGATAACGGGCTGCATCGGCGGGATCATCCGCGATGTGGTCGCGGGCCGCCCCTCGATCATCATGAGCCCCGAACTCTACGTCACCCCGGCTGCGCTCACCTCGGCGCTGTGCGTCGCGGGGATGGTTGCCGAACCGTGGCTCGGCACTGCGGACGAGGTCGCGTGGGGCCTCGCCTTCGCCTGCGGCTTTATGCTGCGCGCGGCCGCCATCCGGTGGGAATGGGGCCTGCCGAGCTATGGCGGCCCCTCCTCTGCCGGCTAGCCGCCGATATCGCCGTCGATGGTCTCGGGAATTTCCTCACCCGGAATCGGACCGCCGGGGTAGGCCGGCATCGCCACCGCTGGCGCGGCGACCGCCGGAACATCCGCCTCGCTCACCGCCAAGTCCGGACGCGCCGTGCCGCCGACCGCCGCGCGGGCCGAGGCATAGCGCTGGTCGCTCCACTGCCCGTCTGCGCGCGGCGATGAAACCGCAGCCGGAGCCGCGCCCCAATCCCCGCGCGAAAAGCCGCCGCTGCCAAAATCGACGCTCTCGATCCGCCCGTCATTGCCGATCCGGCACTGGAACGGCGATCCGTTGAACAGCGCGCCGCTGACCCTC
This sequence comes from Erythrobacter sp., assembly GCA_046294975.1. Taxonomy (GTDB): domain Bacteria; phylum Pseudomonadota; class Alphaproteobacteria; order Sphingomonadales; family Sphingomonadaceae; genus Erythrobacter. The sequence continues at coordinate 16,674 of JBKBOH010000034.1, forward strand.
CAGCCTGCACCGGTGCGCTCGACATTATCGACGGTATCGACCCGCACATCGCGCTCGATCCGCGTGAGGCACTGGTCAACCGCATGATCGAGGCCCGAAGCCCCGCTGCCGCGCCGTTCGCTCCGGCGGCGATCGTAGCGGCGGGTGTCGTCGCGCCAGTCGCGGTCGCGCTCGACGATGACAACCTCGCGGTCGCGCTCGCGGCGGTGGTTGGAACTGGCGATCGCGGCAATCCCGCCGATGATCGCCGCACCGATCAGCACATCGCCGGCATCGATACGGTGGCGGCGCCAGCCATGGTGGCCCCAGCGTCGGCAGCCCCAGCCCCGGCAATGCCAGTGTGCGGCAGTGGCGGCGGGATCGAAGCGGCTGCCATCGAACGCCATGGCCGGCGCGCCAAAGCCTGGCACCGCGGCAGGCTGAGTGGCCGCCGCAGCCGGTGCGGCGAAAAGGGTGGTGCCGGCAAGCGCAGCGGCGAGCGCCGGCGCACGGAATTTCAGAGCCATGAATGCTCCCTCCTGATTGTCTTGCAAGCGCCCACCAAACGCTCTGATGCCGACAGGGTTAAGCGTGTCAGGCTTGCGCTCGGCTGAACACCGTGCCCAACACCAACCGCCCTGCCAACCCTTGCGGGCCGCGGGGCGGCGGGGATGCCCGACAGGCCGAGGGGCGCCGCGGGCGGGGAGATTTCAGCGCAGGCCGCGGATGCCGTCGAAGTTGATCAGCGGCGCACCGCGTCCATCGAGGCGGCAGGTGAAGCGACCGCGATCATAGCCGCGTCCGCCCCAGCGCCCGCCATCGCCGACTTCGATCCGGCCCTCGATGCGGAAGCCAAACCGGCGTCGGTCGACATCGCGCACGTCGATCACGTCGGCATAGCGATAGCCGCCAAAACGCCGGGCCTGGTTTTCGGCCGCCCGCACGCAGCGCTCCACCGCGCCGCGCGCTCCGCCGCCGAAGCCGTAGCGGTCGCCACGATCCCAGCGGCCGTCATAGTAGTCGCGCCGATCCCAACGGTCACGATCGCCATCAAAGGCGCCGGCGAGCGCGGCGATGCCGCCGATCACCACCGCCCCGGCGATGATCTCGCCCGCGCTGATCCCGTCGCGGTCGCGGTAGCGGTGATCGTCAGCCATGGCAGGGCTGGCAGAAGCGCCGGCCAGCGCGCCGGCCACGAGCGTGCCGAGCGTGCTCCGCGCCAGTCGGGTGGTGGTGGTGGTCATCGGTCTCATCCTCGCTTGGCACCGATGCGTGATTGCGCCGGTGACAAGGCGAAACTGCGCGATTCGCCCTGAGACAAAGCTGAATCGGGCTGACAGGTGCCGTTCATTTTATTCACGCGTTTGATGAACGGCGGTGCCGCAAGCCACGCGACCTTCCGAAAGGCAACGCGGCACGAAAAAAGGGCCGGGCGCCTTTCCGCCCGGCCCTTTCGCCATAACTCGCACAAGGCGCGCCTCAGGCGTCCTGATATTCGTCTTCAGAGTGCACCGGGCCCGAATCCTGGCCCTTGGCGGCCTCGTCACGCTCGACCAGTTCGATGACCGCCATCTGCACCGCGTCCGAGGGGCGGATGCCGGCGCGCAGCACACGGGTGTACCCACCGTCGCGGTTCGCATAGCGGGTCGCCAGCACGTCAAACAGCTTCTTGAGCTGAGCCTCGTCACCCAGACGGCTCATGGCGAGACGCCGGTTCGACAAGCCGCCACGCTTGGCCAGCGTGATCAGCTTTTCGACGTAAGGGCGCAGTTCCTTGGCCTTGGGCAGGGTGGTGGTGATCTGCTCGTGCTTGATCAGCGCGGCAGCGAGGTTTCTCAGCAGCGCGTGGCGGTGCCCCGTCTTGCGGCCCAGCTTGCGGCCCGAAATGCCATGACGCATATTCTTTACTCCGTTCGAAAAGGGGCCGTTTCAGGTACCCCAGTGCTGGTGGCCGTCGGGGCCGCCACCTCCGCCCATCTCGTGGCCAGCCGTCACGGGCGCGGATCCCGTGACACAGAACGGGCTGTCGCCCGCCGGCCGGCTTCGCTTCGGTCCGCCCCAAGCTTGCGCTCGGAAGCGGCGAAGCATCAGCCAAGCAGCTCCTGTTCGAGCTTCTTGGCCATTTCCTCGATATTCTCGGGCGGCCAGCCGGGGATATCCATCCCCAGGCGCAGCCCCATGCTCGAGAGCACTTCCTTGATCTCGTTCAGCGACTTGCGGCCGAAGTTCGGCGTCCGCAGCATCTCGGCTTCGGTCTTTTGGACAAGATCGCCGATGTAGATAATGTTGTCGTTCTTGAGGCAATTGGCCGAACGCACCGACAGTTCCAGTTCATCCACCTTTTTGAGCAGGTAGCGGTTGAGCTGGTTGGCATCGCTTTCTTCCGGCTGCACGGCATGGCCGATCATCGCGCTCTGCGGCTGCGGAATGCCGTCCTCGAAGTGGACGAACAGCGTCAGCTGATCCTGCAGGATGCGCGCGGCATAGGCCACGGCGTCTTCCGGGGTGACAGTGCCATCGGTTTCGACCGTCAGCGACAGCTTGTCGTAGTCGAGCTCCTGACCGACGCGGGCGTTCTCGACCTTGTAGCTCACCTGACGCACCGGCGAGTAGAGCGAATCGACCGGAATGAGGCCGATCGGTGCATCCACGGGACGGTTCTGCACCGCGGGCGCATAGCCCTTGCCGGTATCGGCCGTCAGCTCCATGTTCAGCGTCGCGCCTTCATCGAGCTGGCAGATCACCAGATCCTTGTTCATCACTTCGATATCGCCGGTCACGGCAATATCGCCCGCCTTGACCGGACCCGGACCGGTGGCCGAAAGCTGAAGCCGCTTGGGGCCTTCGCCCTCCATCTTCAGCGCGATCTGCTTCACGTTGAGGACGATATCGGTGACATCCTCGCGCACACCGGCGAGCGAGGAGAACTCGTGCAGCACGTTTTCGATCTTGATCGAGGTGATCGCGGCACCCTGGAGGCTGGAGAGCAGCACCCGGCGCAGCGCGTTGCCAAGCGTCAGGCCAAAGCCGCGCTCCAGCGGTTCGGCCACGAAGGTCGCCTTGCGCTGACGATCGCCGGCATCCTTGATTTCGAGGGTGTTGGGTTTCTTGAGTTCCTGCCAGTTCTTCGTGTTGACGGACATGGATTTCCCCTAATTCGCCCGTGGCGGGCGGTTCAAATTCTGGGCGGGCCGGAAGCTCTGCGGGACGGCGCGGCTTCTGACCCCTGCGGGCGGCGACGGCACGGGCTGCCGCCGCCATCCCGGCGGATCAGACGCGGCGACGCTTTGAGGGACGCACCCCGTTATGCGGGATCGGGGTCACGTCGCGGATCGAGGTGATGTTGAAGCCAACGGCGGCAAGACCGCGCAGTGCGCTTTCGCGGCCCGAGCCCGGCCCCTTCACTTCGACCTCAAGCGTACGCACGCCGTGCTCAGCAGCCTTTCGGCCGGCATCGTCAGCAGCGACCTGCGCGGCGTAAGGGGTCGATTTGCGGCTGCCCTTGAAGCCCATCATGCCGGCGCTGGACCAGCTGATCGCATTGCCTTGGGCGTCGGTGATGGTAATCATGGTGTTGTTGAAGCTGGCGTTGATATGCGCCACGCCGCTGGTGATATTCTTCTTGTCACGGCGCCGGATACGGCCTGGTTCGCGTGCCATTTTCTCTATTCCTCTAGCTCGTCAGAAGGAAAAAGCGTCGGGCCCTGGGCCCGCAGCTTACTTCTTCTTGCCCGCGATGGGCTTGGCCTTGCCCTTGCGGGTGCGGGCATTGGTGTGGGTGCGCTGGCCACGCACGGGCAGACCATTGCGATGACGCAGGCCACGATAGGCGCGCAGATCCATCAGGCGCTTGATGTTCATCGCGGTCTGACGACGCAAATCGCCTTCCACGGTGAATTCGGCATCGATGGTTTCGCGGATTCGCAGAATCTCATCATCCGAAAGATCCTGCACGCGCGTGGTGTGCGCGATGCCGAGCTTGTCAGCAATCTGGACAGCCGTGGTGCGACCGATCCCGTGAATATAGGTGAGCGCAATAATCACGCGCTTGTTGGTGGGGATATTGACCCCGGCAATACGAGCCACTTATTTCTCCATGCTCCACAGGGACTTGAGGCCGACGATGACCCGCCCCTATCTCAACGCTCATTCACTCTCCTGCCCGCCTGCCGCAAAGCCCGCGAAGTCGCAGGAATGCAAACAGCAAAAAGTCCGGTTGGCACGCGCGGGCGCCGTGCCTGCCGAACTTGCTTCGAGCATGTCGAATGAGCCGCGCGCATAGGCTGATTCGACCCCCTCGTCAACCGCCCGTCGCCAGAGGCTGCCGCAACGCACCGCAGGCCTCATGCCCGCCGCCCGGCCAAGGCTGTCGCTCTATGGCTTGTCCTCGTCCGCCAGATCGCTGAAGACGTCAGTGACAGTGGGAACCTTCGGTTTGCGCGGCGCGGCCGGTTCAGAGCCGGGCGCGGTCGCTGTGGCGGCGGCAGCAGGGCCTGCAGGCACCTTTGCCGCGGCCCCGGCTGGCTTGCTGGGTGCAGCAGTGTTCGGATCGGCAGCAGGCTCACCTCCCGGCGCAGGTTCCGGTTTCGGCATTGCGACCGGCCCCAGCCCTTTGGCAAACGCGGTGATTTGCTGGCCCATCACCCCATCGACCGCGCGGGCAATAACCGGCAATTCATAGCGCATCGGCCCGCCGACATTATATTCCCATACGATTCGTGTGCCCTGTTCCACCTCGCTGATGGCGATGGTGAGAATCCCGGTCACCGGCTCGCTCTGGAGCGGGCCAAGCGCACCCCGCATCCGCAGCGCGCGTTCGGGATAGGCCTGGATCACCCGCATATGCTCGACGCTGCCTTCGAGCGTGAAGCGCCCCGGTTCGTCGACTTCGGGGATTTTCTCGCAAAAGCACCCACCGGCCTGCGGGGTCAGCGTGAGATTGGCCGCCTCACCCGACCAGGTGTGCTCGGATGTCCACCAGGCGGCGGGGGAAATCAGCGCCAGCCACACCTGCTTGGGGCTGGCCTTGACCACCACCTCATGGCGCGACACGAAATGGTCAGGGCCGCTGCCCGTCACTTCGGCGGCAACAGGCGCTGCGCCAAGCAGCCAGAGCGTCGCAAGCGCACAGGACAAACGCAGCTTCGGCATCGCGCCAACCTCCCTCATCGCGACGGGTGCTTAGGCCAAAGATCGCCCGCACGAAAGCATCGCCACAAGATCAGCCGCGCAAAATGGCATCGATCTGTTGGGCTACCATGTCGATCGGCCCCATGCCGTCGATCCGCGAAACAATGCCGCGCGCTTCGTATCCGGGCAGGATCGGCGCAGTCTTGGCGCGATATTCGGCCATGCGGGTGCGGACGGTTTCCTCGTTGTCGTCAGGGCGGCGCTTGAACTCGGTGCTGCCGCAGACGTCGCACACGCCGGGAGTGGCGGGCGGATTGGCGGTATCGTGGTAAAGCGCACCGCACTTGGCGCAGGAGAAGCGGCCGGTGATGCGCTCGACCAGCGCGTCTTCGTCAACTTCAAGCTCGATCACATGATCGAGCGCGCGGCCGTTCTTGGCGAGGATCGCGTCGAGGGCATCGGCCTGCGCGGCGGTGCGCGGGTAGCCGTCGAAGATGGCCCCGGTTTCAGGCCCCATCGCAGCGAGTTCGGCATCGATCAGATCGGAGACGATCTCGTCCGAGACCAACTCGCCGCGTTCCATCACTTCCTTGGCCTTGAGCCCGATCGGCGTGCCGGCCTTGACCGCGGCGCGCAGCATGTCCCCGGTCGAAAGCTGACGCATCCCGTGCCGCTCGACCAGTCCAGCGCTCTGCGTGCCCTTGCCTGCTCCGGGTGGACCAAGAAGAATGATGTTCACGAACCGTCCCCCGTTATGCCGCCGGGTCATCCCGGCGGCTCGCTTTGACAATTGCGGGTTCAACCATGGTGATGCCTGCGTCAAGTAGACTTGTGTCTGACGCTGTCAGCGCATCCGCCCCTTGAGCTTGGCCTTCTTGATGAGATCGCCGTACTGGTGGGCCAGCAGGTGCGACTGGACCTGGGTGATGGTATCGACCGTGACGTTGACGACAATCAGCAGGCTGGTGCCGCCAAGGAACAGCGGGATCCCGGTCTGGGCGATCATATATTCCGGCAACACGCAAACCAGTGTCAGATAGATCGCGCCGATCACCGTGATGCGGGTGAGCACATATTCGAGATAATCAGCCGTGCGCTTGCCCGGACGGATGCCGGGAATGAAGCCACCGTTCTTCTTCAGGTTGTCGGCCGTCTCCTCGGGGTTGAACACCACCGCAGTGTAGAAGAAGCAGAAGAAGATAATGCCGATCGCATAGAGCGCCATGTAGAGCGGCTGCCCGTGCGCGAGATACTGGTTCAAGGACTGGATCACGGTGTAGAACCCGCTCTCGGTGTCGACCGACTGGCCGGCGAACTGCGAGATCGTGAGCGGCAGCAGCAGCAGCGAACTGGCGAAGATCGGCGGGATCACGCCCGCGGTGTTGATCTTGAGCGGCAGGTGCGAACGATCCGCCTGCATCATCCCGTTTTGCGTCGCGCGCTTGGGATACTGGATCAGCAGGCGGCGCTGGGCGCGCTCCATGAAGGAGATCAGCAGGATCAGCCCCACCACCATGGCGATGAAGCCGATGATGATGACAGGCGCAATCGAGCCGGTGCGGCCGCCTTCGAACAGGTTGGCACCAAAAGTCGGGAACTGGGCAACGATGCCCGCCATGATGATCAGCGACACCCCGTTGCCGATGCCGCGACTGGTGATCTGCTCGCCCAGCCACAGCAGGAACATGGTGCCACCAACAAGGTTGATGACCGCGACGATCCGGAACAGGTAGCCGGGGTTGACCACGGCCTGAAGCCCGCTTTGCGCGCCGAAACTTTCAAGACCGACCGCCAGGAAGTAGCCCTGGATCGCGCACAGGAACACCGCGCCGTAACGGGTGTACTGGTTCAGTTTCTGACGCCCGGTCGCGCCTTCCTTCTTGAGCGCGGCGAGCGTGGGGTGCAGCGCCGAGGCCATCTGCACCACGATCGAGGCGGTAATGTAGGGCATCACGCCGAGCGCGATGAGGCTCATGCGCTCGAGACTGCCGCCCGAGAAGGTGTTGAACAGATCGAGGATGCCGCCGCGGGTCTGGTCGTAAAGCTCGCTCAGGATCAGCGGATTGACGCCGGGCAGCGGTACGAAGCTGAGGAAGCGGAACACGATCAGCGCACCGATCGTGAACCAGATGCGCTGGCGAAGCTCGGTGGCCTTGGCGAAATTGCCGAGGTTGAGGTTGCTCGCGATATTATCGGCGCGTGATGCCATGAGGTCTGATCGATCCTAGCTCTTGATCTGGGCCACCGCGCCGGCCTGGTTCAGGCGGGGCCGCTGCGGCAAGCGAGAGCGTAAATAGGGAGCGCGCGGGCGCTTGTCGAACCCCCGTGCGCCACCTTTTGTCGATTACTTCGCGCGCGCCGCCTTGTTGGCGTCGCGGCGGGCGAGCTTCTTCTCGTGCTCGGGGGTCGCGGCCGGGGCCACTGCGACACTGCCGCCGGCCCTTTCGACCGCGGCAATCGCGCCCTTGGTTGCACCGGTAACGGCGAAGGCCACCTTGGCCGTGATTTCACCCTTGCCCAGCAGACGCACACCGTCCTTGCCGCCACGCACGAGGCCCGCGCTACGCAGCGCTTCCTCGGTAATGGTCGCCGTGGCATCGAGCTTGCCCGCATCGATGAACTTCTGAACCATGCCGACGTTCACCTCGGCATAATCCTTGCCGAAGGGGTTGTTGAAGCCGCGCTTCGGCAGGCGCATGTGGAGCGGCATCTGGCCGCCTTCGAAGCCCTTGATGGAAACGCCCGAACGCGCCTTCTGGCCTTTCTGGCCGCGCGCCGAGGTCTTGCCCTTGCCCGAGCCGATCCCGCGTCCGACCCGGATGCGGCCCTTGCGGGCACCGGCATTGTCGCGGATGTCATTCAGTTTCATGTGTCTGCACTCGCTTTCGCTTTTGTCGCGCTGAGAGAAGGCAAGGCCCCGATGCGCGGGGCCTCGCCCGGTTTTAGTCGATCACCTGCACCAGATGCGGGATCTTGGCGATCGCGCCGCGCACCTCTGGGGTGTCCTGACGCTCGACCACCTTGTGCATCTTGTTCAGCCCCAGCCCGATGAGGATCTGGCGCTGGCTGGCGGGGCGACGGATCGGCGAGCCGATCTGCTTGATCTTGATGGTAGCCATGGGTGTTACTCCACAATCGCCGCAGCTTCGGCCTCGGCCTCGGCTGCGCTGGCCCCGCCCCGACCCAGCAGGTCGGCAACCTTCTTGCCGCGACGCTGAGCAACCGACTTGGGCGAAGTCTGCTCGGACAGCGCGTCGAAGGTGGCGCGGATCATGTTGTAGGGGTTCGAGGTGCCGACCGACTTGGTCACCACGTCGGCAACGCCGAGGCTCTCGAACACGGCGCGCATCGGACCGCCGGCGATGATGCCGGTGCCCGGAGGCGCCGAACGGACAGTCACCTTGCCCGCGCCAAAACGGCCATTGCCGTCGTGGTGCAGGGTGCGGCCTTCCTTGAGCGGAACGCGGATCATCTTCTTGCGCGCCGCAGCGGTCGCCTTGGTGATCGCCTCGGGCACCTCGCGCGCCTTGCCGTGGCCGAAGCCGACGCGGCCCTGGCCGTCGCCGACCACAACCAACGCGGCAAAGCCGAAGCGCTTGCCGCCCTTCACCGTCTTGGAGACGCGGTTGATGTGCACCAGCTTTTCGATGATGCCGTCATCTTCTTCCTGCTTGCCGCCGCGACGATCATCACGGTTGCCGCGACCACGCCCGCGGTCACCGCCTTCGCGATTGCCGCCCCGGCCACGGCCACGACGACCCTGCGCCTCGCCAGCCTCGCCGCCGATGTCACCCGCCACTTCGGGGGTTTCGATGGTGTTTTCGTCAGCCATGATCAGAACTCCAGCCCGCCTTCGCGGGCGGCATCGGCCAGCGCCTTGACGCGGCCATGGAACAGGAACCCGCCGCGATCGAACACGACATTGGTCACGCCCGCCTGCTTTGCAGCTTCGGCGATCCGCTTGCCAACCTCGGCTGCCGCCGAGATATTGGCGCCGCTCGTCGTGGTCCCCAGCGTCGAGGCCGAAGCCAAGGTGCGACCGGCCGCATCGTCGATGATCTGGGCGTAGATGTGGCGGCCGGTGCGGTGCACCGACAGCCGCGGCTTGCCACCGGCACGTGCGCGCAGCGCAGTGCGAACCCGGCGACGGCGACGTTCGAAAA
>JBKBOH010000035.1:0-23556 GCA_046294975.1 Erythrobacter sp.
TGGCCGCTGTCGATCTGCGCGGTGAAGGGGGTGGCGGTGAGCCTTGCCCCCTCAAGCCGGTCCAAGTCGCGGCGAAAGGGCGAGGCTTGCTGCGTCCAGTCGAAATCGGGGAGGTTTGCGTGCCGCACTGCGCCGGCACCATTGGCGCGCGCCAGCACCGCAATGCGGCCTGCGCCAAGGCCCGGATCATCGGGATGCATCCCGAACAGGTCATCATCGGTCGGCAGGAACACCTGCACCACGCCCCTATCGGGGAAACCGGGGAGCGGGGGCAGGGCGGCAAAATCCAATTGCGCCAGAAATACCATCGGCTCGCCCTGCGGGGAGCGCGGCCAGTCCTGCCCTTCGGCCAGCCACACCGGCCCGCCCAGGCGGCAGCCATCGGGGGCGGCGGGGCCGGGCGCGGGGGTGAGGCGCAGTGCAGGGCGATCCTGCGCGGCCAGCCAGGCGCGGAAGGCGGCGTGTTCCTCGGGTGTGATGGCGGCCCTTCGGGATTGGTGGCGGCGAACGCGGCCCGCCACCTGCCGATGTCCGCGGCGCGCTGCGGGCGGGCCTTCCACCAGCGGTAGAGATCGCGGATCAAGCGCCAGAAGAACGGCAGGATGACGGCCGCCATAAATGCAGCGGCAATCAGCACCCCCTCCCAGTCAGGCCCGCCGTTCACAGCCCCAGCACGTCATTCATGGTGTAGCGCCCCGCAGGCTTGCCAGTCAGCCACTCGGCGGCGCGCACCGCGCCGCGCGCGAAGATCATGCGGTTTTCGGCCGTATGCGAGAGCGTGAGGCGCTCCTCGCTGCCGGCGAAGATCACCGAATGCTCGCCCGCCACAGTGCCGCCGCGCAAGGTGGCAAAGCCGATCGCGCCTTGCGCGCGCGCCCCGGTCATGCCGTGACGGCCGCTTTCCATGTTGTCGGACAGCACGATGCCGCGTCCGGCCGCTGCCGCCTCGCCCAGCAGCTTGGCCGTGCCCGAAGGCGCGTCGACCTTCATGCGGTGGTGCATTTCCAGCACCTCGATATCCCACGCCGGCCCGAGCCTTGCCGCAGCCTCGCGCACCAGATGCGCCAGCAGCGTCACGCCGAGCGAGAAATTGCCCGATTGCAGCACCGGCACCGCCTTTGCCGCTTCGGCCAGCATCACGAAATGCGCTTCCTCAAGGCCTGTGGTGCCGATCACGATCGGCTTGCCGGCAACCTTTGCCGCGCCGAGGTTGGCGGCCAGCGCTTGCGGAGCGGAGAAATCGACCAGCACGTCGCACTGGCTGGCAAACGGCCCGATACTGCCGCCGGCATCCACGCCGGCAAACAGCGCGTGGCCCGCGTCGCGGATGGCCGCCTCCAGCGCCTGGCCCATGCGGCCCTTGTGCCCGATCACTCCGAATTGCAGCTGTGCCATTGCCTTGCCTGTGCCGATCATGTTTCAAAGCGTCATGCCAGACTTCGATCGCATCGTCATCCTCACCGGGGCCGGGATTTCCGCCGAAAGCGGGATCGACACCTTCCGCAGCACCGGAGGGCTATGGGAGCAGCACCGGGTGGAGGACGTCGCCACGCCCGAAGGCTTCGCGCGCAATCCCAATCTCGTGCTCAATTTCTACGACATGCGCCGCGCCGCGCTCGCCCATGTCGCGCCCAACCCGGCGCATAGGGCGCTGGCGCGGCTGGAGCGCGCGTTTGCGGGCGAGCTGCTGCTGGTGACGCAGAATGTCGATGACCTGCACGAGCGCGCCGGCTCGGCCCGCGTGCTGCACATGCATGGCGAATTGAAGAGCGCGCTGTGCACCTCGTGCGAAACCCGTGTCCCCTGGCTCGGCACCATGATCGAACGCCCGCCTTGCCCGGTCTGCCGTGCGCCCACATTGCGGCCTGACGTCGTGTGGTTTGGCGAGATGCCCTACCAGATGGGCCGCATCTATCAGGCGCTCGAGGCCTGCGACCTGTTCGTGAGCATCGGCACCAGCGGCGCGGTCTATCCGGCAGCCGGCTTCGTGCAGGAGGCGCGCAGCGCCGGGGCGCACACCCTCGAACTCAATCTCGAACCCAGCGAAGGCTCGCACCGCTTCCACGAAACCCGTCTCGGTCCGGCGAGCCAAGTGGTGCCGGCCTGGGTCGAGGAAGTGCTAGGCGGCTGAGCCGCAGGCCTTGCAGTGCGCGTCCTTGGCGATCCGGATCGTACGCATCCCCGGCGCGAGGCCGTCGAGGACTTGGAGCTTGCCCCAGCCCGGATCGCCCAGCGCGCTCACGTCTGCCAGCAGCACCTTGACCGCCTGCAGCGCGGCGAAGGCGCCGACCCAGCCGGCCATCGCGCCCAGCATCCCCTCATCGGCGCAGGTGTCGCAGTCCTCGGCATCGAAGGCATCGCCGACAAAGCAGCGGTAGCAGGCCTCGCCCGGCAGATGCCCCGCAAACGCTGCCACCTGACCTTGGAAACGCCCGACCGCCGCTGACAGCAGCGGAATGCCCGCCGCCACGCAGGCGTCCGATACGGCAAGGCGGGTGGCGAAATTGTCGGTGCCGTCAAGCACCAGATCCGCGCCCGCGATCAGCCTGGCGGCGTTTTCAGGCGTGACCCGCGCGTCGGAGACGTCCACTTGCAGCAAATCGTCGAAATTGGCGAGCCAGCGCCGCGCCGAAACCGCCTTGCCATGGCCCACGTCGCGGGTGGTGAAGATCGTCTGGCGCTGGAGGTTCGACACATCGACGACGTCATCATCGACAAGGCTCAGCCGTCCGATCCCGCTCGCGGCGAGATATTGCAGGGCAGGACTGCCGATGCCGCCAAGGCCGATGATGACAATCCGGCTGGCGGCGAGCTTGACCTGCCCCGCGCCGCCGACTTCGGGCAGCACAATGTGGCGGGCGAAGCGTTCGAGCCGGCCAGAAGATAGCGGAGTGGCGGAACTCACGGCTCGCGCTTGTCGAGATGCCGCTCCTGCTTGAACGCCCCGATGCCGTGCCACCACAGGAAGCCGATCACCGCCCCCTTGGTCGGCTGGAGCATCGCCAGCAGCATGATGACGGCCACCGGCAGCATGATGGCAAGCGTGGCCCAGGCGCTCATGCCCCAGCTACCGATCATCGCGATCACCACCGGCGCGAGCAAGTGGCCGACCACGAAGATGCCGATATAGGCGGGAAAGTCGTCAGCCTGCTGCACCGACCAGTCCTGCCGGCAATGCGGGCAGCGTTCGACCGGCTTGAGCCACTGGCGGAACAGCGCCGCCTCGCCGCAGCGCGGGCAGAGGCCTTTGGCCCCGCGGACAAGTGCAGGAACCCACCCCGCGGGCAGATCGATCTGGTCGGGAGAAAGGCGTTGAGAGGGCATGGACAGGCTGTTTACAGCCTGTGCGCCGCGTGTCGACAGGTCTGTGCAGCAACCTGTCAAAAGTTTGGTGCACAGCCTGCGGACGTTGTGTGCAAATCACCCGTCGCGCACATCAGCTTTCGAGCTGGCGCAGCAGGCTCCTTACATCGCCATCCATGTCGGCATCGCGCTGGCGCAGGTCCTCGATCAGGCGCACGGCGTGAATCACGGTCGAGTGATCGCGCCCGCCAAACTTGCGCCCGATTTCCGGGTAGGAGCGCGGGGTGAGCACCTTGGAGAGATACATCGCCACCTGCCGCGGCCGCACCACGGCGCGCGCGCGCCGCTTGGAGCTCATCTCGGCGCGGTCGATGCGGTAGAACTGGCACACGGTGCGCTGGATCTCGTCGATGGTGATCCGGCGGCGGTTGGCCGAAAGGATGTCGGTGAGCTGTTCCTCGGCCAGCTGGAGCGACACTTCCTGCCCGGTGAGCTGGGCATAGGCGATCAGCTTGTTGAGGCCGCCGACCAGCTCGCGCACGTTGCGGGTGATGGTGCGGGCGAGGAAGTCGACCACATCCTCCGGAACCGCCAGCGGCGCAAAGCGGGCGAGCTTGGAGATGAGGATCTTCTTACGCAGCTCGATATCGGCGGGCTGGATGTCGGCGACAAGACCCATCGACAGGCGGCTGAGCAGGCGCGGCTCGACCCCGTCCAGAGCCTGGGGCGCACGGTCGGCGGCGAACACCAGCCGCTTGCCTTCGGCCAGCAGCGCGTCGATCGTGTAGAGCAGTTCTTCCTGCGCGCTCGCCTTGCCGATGATGAACTGGATATCGTCCACCAGCAGCAGGTCGAAGCTCCGCAGGCGGGCCTTGAACTCGATCGTCTGGCTGGCTTTGAGCGCCTGCACAAATTCGACCATGAAGCGTTCGGCCGAGCAGTAGAAGATCCGCGCGCGCGGATGGACCTGGAGATAGCCATGGCCGATGGCGTGCAGCAAGTGGGTCTTGCCCTGACCGGTCGCGGCTTTGAGATAGAGCGGCGAGAACTGCGGCTGTTCGAGCGCGGCCATGCGCTGCGCGGCGTTGCAGGCGAGGATGTTCGCCTCGCCGGTGACGAAGGCGGCGAAGGTCAGCGAGGGGTCCAGCCCCACCGACGAGGTAAAGCTCGCATCCGACAGGGTGCCGGCGGCCACCGCGATGGTGCTCGCGCTGTCGTTGGCGGGGCGGCGGCCGTCGTCGAGGCGCAGGTCGGGCAGCTGGCGGCGACCGGGGTGCACCATGATGTTGACCTGGCGCACTTCGCTGCGCGCGATCTTCCACGCCAACTGCAGCCGATCATGGAAACGGTCGCGCACCCAGTTGGCCGAAAACTCGGTCGGCAGATAAAGATCGAGCGTGCCGGATTCGCGATTGAGGCTGCCCAGCTGGATCGGCTTGATCCACTGGCTGTGCAGTTGATGGCCCAGGTCCTTGCGGAGCCCCTGACTGATGTCAGCCCAGTCGGCGGCAAGGTTCACGGCTTCGGCATCTTCCATCAAATCATCATCCGCAGGACGGCGCGCGTTTCTCGCCTTGTCGATCCTGTGCACAAGCTCATCCCCTAAATGCTCGGGCCCTGCGGAGAGCGGATCTCCGGGCGCGTCCTTGTTGATGCGACAGGCAAAGCGATCCTGCCCCCGGGAATCGGATCCCCGGAGCGCCCCCCTATCGACCAGTTTGTAAGAACCCAGCCTGTCCCGCGCCGGGCGAGAGCCGAATAAAGAACGCCGCGGCGGTTTGCGCAAGCATTCAGATTTAAAAAAAGTGAAATATTCCTGTTGACTCGGCGCTACCCCGCAGGCTTGCGTTGATGTGTTTGTTTTTGAACGAAAAACATCCTTAAGGTGGCGCGAATCGCGGAGAATCCTGACATTTGCCGCATTTGCACAAGTCGCAATTGTCGCAAACGCAAAAGGCCGCGCTGGCATAGCGCGGCCTTTTGGTGATTCCCGCTGCCCGCAACCCGTAAACCCCCTTTAGGCGGTGCTACGGATCGGGCGAAAAACGAATCAGAGTGCGGCGACTCGCCGGGTCAGACGCGAGAGCTTGCGAGCCACGGTGTTCTTGTGCAGCACGCCCCGAGCCACGCCGCGGGCCATTTCCGGCTGGGCCGCCTTGAGCGCAGCGGCGGCCGCGTCCTTGTCGCCGGCTTCGCAGGCCGATTCGACCTTCTTGATGAAGCTGCGGATGCGGCTGATGCGCGCACCGTTGATTTTGGCGCGGTTGGCGTTGCGGCGGATGCGCTTCTTGGCTTGCGGCGTATTGGCCATAATTCGTGTCTGTCTCGCGTTTGGTTCAGGCCGCCATCGGCGGCTGAAAGGAAATCCGTGGATGTGCTCGAACGGGGCGAGCGGACGCATGGCCCGACCGCCAGAAAGCGGCGCACATAGTCGGACATGCCCTGAAGGTCAACGATTCTCCCACACCGGGGCGAAGACGCCGCACCAGCAACAGCCCGCCCGCCGCTGCCCGAACCAGCCGGCAGCGAAGCCGCGCCGCGAATGTGCTGCGCAGGCCGGCGCGCGATCAGCCTTGGCACACCGGGCAGAACCACGTGCTCCTGCCACCTTGCACGATCCTCTGGATGGTGCCGCCATCGTGCCTGCGGCAGGCTTCGCCTTCACGGCCATAGACATCGAAGGAGCTGGCGAAATAACCCAGTTCGCCATCGGGGCGAGCATAGTCGCGCAAGGTTGAGCCGCCCTCGCGGATCGAGGCTTCGAGCACGGCGATGATGGCCGGCACGAGGCGCTGCAATTGCGGCCCGGTTACCTTGCCTGCGGCCCTGGTCGGGCGGATGCCGGCGCGCCACAGCGCCTCGCAGACATAGATATTGCCGAGCCCTGCCACGATCCGCTGGTCGAGCAGACACAGTTTGATCGATTGGGCCTTGCCCTTCAGCGCGGCTCTGAGATGCGCTGCTGTCAGTCCTGGCCCGAGCGGCTCCGGCCCGAGCGCGGCGAATGGCGGCCAGCGATCGAGCGCATCGCTCGCCACCAGATCGACCGAGCCAAATCGGCGCGGATCGCACAGGGCGAAGCGGTGGCTGGCGGTTTCCAGCAGCAGGTGATCGTGGGTGTCGGGCACCTCCGGATCGATCCGCCAACGCCCGCTCATGCCGAGATGGAAGATCATGGTTGCGCCCCGGTCGAGATGAAGCAGGCCATACTTGGCGCGGCGCGAGAGCGCGCTGACCCTCGCGCCGGTCAAGACCTGCACCAGATCGGCCGGGAAGGGGCGGCGCAGATCGGCGCGGTTCAATTGCACCCGCGTGATCCGCGCGCCTTCGAGGAAGCGCGCAAGGCCCCGCACGGTGGTTTCGACTTCGGGCAGCTCAGGCATTGCAAACTTCGCACATGGCCTGCCCTCTATCACCCTTTGCGCCCGGCTCAATTCCCTCTAGGGATCGCCGCATGAGCGAAACCACCGACGAAACCGTCTCCTTCGGCTACACCCAGGTCACTCCGGAAGAAAAGACCCGCAGGGTTGGCGAGGTCTTCTCCAGCGTCGCGCGCAAGTACGACATCATGAACGATGCCATGTCCGGCGGGCTTCACCGCTTGTGGAAGGACCGCTTCGTCAAGCGGGTGAAACCGCAGCCGGGCGAGCAGATCCTCGACATGGCGGGCGGCACCGGCGACATTGCTTTCCGCCTGGCCGCCAGAGGCGCGCATGTGACAGTCGCCGACATCAATCAGGACATGCTCGATGTCGGCGCCGAACGCGCGCTGGAACGGGGGTTTTCGCAGGAGGACGGCAGCCTCGTCTTCACCTGCCAGAATGCGGAAAAGGTGAGCTTTCCTGCTAACACCTTCGATGCCTACACCATCGCTTTCGGCATCCGCAACGTCACCCATATCGACCGTGCGCTGGCCGAAGCGCTGCGCGTGCTGCGGCCCGGCGGGCGGTTCTTCTGCCTCGAATTCTCGACCGTCGAATGGGCAGGCCTGAAAGAGGCCTATGATCTCTATTCCGAACACGTGTTGCCGCGCATGGGGCAGGTGATTGCGGGCGATGCCGCTTCCTATCGCTACCTTGCCGAATCGATCCGCAAGTTCCCGCCCATGCCCGCCTTCGAGGCGATGATCCGCAAGGCCGGTTTCGCCAATACCAAGGTGGAAGCGATCATGGGCGGGCTGGTGGCGATCCATTCGGGGTGGAAGATCTGATCCAGTGACCAGTTCCCTTGTCCACCTCTCCCGCCTCGCGCGCTGGGGCGTGACGCTCGCCCGCAGGCGCGCGCTGGTGGGGATCGAGAATGATCCCAACGCGCCTGCCGCCCTGCGCCAGCTGGTGCGTCTGGCGCGTCTGGCGACGCTCACCGGCAAGCGCGGCACACGCGACTATGCCGGCGCTTTCCGCGCCATCGGGCCGGCGGCGATCAAGCTGGGCCAGAGCCTCGCCACCCGTCCTGATCTGGTGGGTGAGGAGGCGGCGAACAATCTGCTGTCCTTGCAGGACAGCCTGCCGCCGGTGCCTTTTGCCGAGATCCGCAAAGTGATCGAATCGAGCTTTGGCCAGCCGATCGACAAGCTCTTTCGCGAAGTCGACCCCGAGCCGGTCGGAGCGGCCAGCATCGCGCAGGTGCACAAGGGGCTAACCACCGATGGGCGCAAGGTTGCGATCAAGGTGCTGCGCCCGGGCATCCGCGAAAAGTTCGCGCGCGACATCCAGACCTATGAATGGGCCGCTGCCCATCTCGAGGCGATGGGCGGGGAGGCCAGCCGCCTGCGCCCGCGCCTCACCATCGCCAATTTCAAACGCTGGACCAATTCCGAGCTCGATTTCAGGCGCGAGGCGGCATCGGCCTCCGAACTCGCCGAGCAGATGGCGGGGGTTCCCGGCTACCGTATCCCGGAGGTCGACTGGGATCGCACCAATGGGCGGGTGATGACGATCGAATGGATCGACGGGATCAAGATCAGCCGCGTCGATGAACTGCGTGCGCGCGGCCACGATCTGGCGGCGATATCGGAAAGGCTCGTGATCAGCTTTCTGACCCAGGCGATCAGCGCGGGCTTCTTCCATGCCGACATGCACCAGGGCAACCTGTTCGTGGAGGATGACGGCACCATCGTCGCGATCGATTTCGGGATCATGGGCCGGATCGATCGGCGCGCGCGGCAGTGGCTGGCGGAGATTCTCTACGGGCTGACCACCGGCAATTACCAGCGCGTCGCGGAAATCCATTTCGAGGCCCAATATGTGCCCTCCTATCACTCGGTCGGCGAATTCGCGACCGCGCTGCGCGCGGTGGGCGAGCCGATGCGCGGCAAGCCGGTGAAGGAGCTTTCCGTGGGCCAGATGCTCGACGGGCTGTTCGCGATCACCCGCGATTTCGACATGCAGACCCAGCCGCACCTGCTGTTGCTGCAGAAGACGATGGTGATGGTCGAAGGCATCGCCACCCAGCTCAATCCCGACATCAACATGTGGGATACCGCCGCGCCCTATGTGCGTGCGTGGATCCGTGACGAGCTGGGGCCGGAGGCTGCGCTGGCCGATCGCTTGAAGCAGGATACCGAAACCCTGCTGCGCCTGCCCGGCCTGATCCGCCGGGTGGAGGAGATGTTCCCGCCCAAGGGCGGCGCGCCCGAACCACCGCCGCTGCCGGACATCCCGCTCATCACCGCCAAGCGCGAGGGGCGCGGATTGCTGGGGTACCTTGCGACCGGCCTGGTCGGCGCAGGCGCGGTGTGGGCCGCGCTGGCGGCAGGCTGGATCGGTTAGACGCTCCGCCCGAACGCCCGCATCGCTGCGAACGCCAGCAGCACCGTCACGGCCTCGATCGCCATCGGCTGGAGCGCGCCCGCGTAAGTGCCGTCGAGCAGTAGGCTCACCCCCCGGCCTGCCAGCGCCGTGGCGACCAGCAGCAGCGCCACCAGCAGCGCCCCGCCGCTCTGGCGCCAGGCGCCCCACCCCAGCGATCCGCCCAGCAGCCAGAAGAAGGCGGTGAAATCGGCCCTCATGCTGGCCAGCCCCTTGGGCCTGGTCGGCGCCACGCCGAAGGCAACGCCCAAAGCTTCGGGCGCGATCAGAAAGCCGGTGCCGATCGCGAGATAGAGCAGCGCCAGCAGCAACAGCGCCGCGCGCAGGAATAGCCTCATCATCGGCCCTTTCGTCGGTTCGGCGACAAGTCTGGCCCAGGCTCGGGTTAGGCGCAAGCATCGGCCGCGTCCAATCCGCACAAAAGCACCGAAAGCGGTTGCGCCTTTGTAAGCGCAATCTTAACCACAGCGCAGCGATGTTGCGCGCCAAGACTGTGGGCGTGTTGCTTGGCGCAGGGGCAGCGCGCGGTTAGAAGGGTGGGCCGGCAGCGGCTGGGCCTGTCCGGATGGGAGTTATTGGGAACCGATGGCATTGATCGGCGTGCAGAGCAGGAACGGATGATGACGGGGAAATCCCCGCGGATCCTGCTCGTCGTGGGCGGGGGCATCGCGGCCTACAAGGCCTGCGAGCTGGTGCGCCTGATCCGCAAGGGCGGCGGCTCGGTCACCTGTGTCGTCACCAAGGGGGGGCAACAGTTCGTCACCCCGATGGCGCTCGCCGCGCTGTCCGAGAACCAGGTCTACACCAACCTGTTCGACCTCAAGAACGAAGCCGAGATGGGCCACATCCAATTGAGCCGCGAGGCCGATCTGGTGGTGGTCTGCCCGGCCACCGCCGATCTCCTGGCCAAGATGGCCGCCGGGATCGCCGATGATCTGGCCACCACGCTGATCCTCGCCACCGACAAGCCGGTGATTGCCGTGCCGGCGATGAATGTGCGGATGTGGGAGCACGAGGCGACCCAGCGCAACGTCGAACTGCTGGCTTCGGCCGGTGTCACCGTGCTCCATCCCGACGAAGGCCCGATGGCTTGCGGCGAATTCGGCTATGGCCGCCTGCCCGAGCCTGAAGCAATCTGGCGCGTCATCGCTTCCTATTTCGGCATCGCCGTTCCCGAGGCGGCGCCCACCCGGATCCCCGCCCATGATCGCGCCGCGATCGAGGTCGAGGCGCTCGAGCCGGAGGACGAAGACGAAGGCAGCGCCGCGACTGGCGGGTTGGGCGGTCTGGGCGGACTGCTGTCGCGCATCATCCCGCGTTCCACCCCCAAGCGCAGCCACGCGGAGATCGAGGCCGAATATCTCGATCTGCCCGAACCCGAAGACGGCGAGGGCGAAGCGCTGGCCGAAGAACCCGCGCCCGTATTCGCGCCCGATCTTGGCGGCCCGCTGCTGGCGAAGAAGGGCAAGGCCGGCGCCGCGCCGCCGATCGATGTCGAGGCGATCAATCACGAGGTCGATCCCCGCAAGAGCGCGCCCGAAGTGCTGGCACCCGAGGTGCCCGACGAAATCGAGGCGCTGCTCGATGAAGTGCCCGAAGGCGCCGATTTCGGCATCGCGGCCGGCCATCGTCCGCTGTCGGGCCGCCACGTGCTGGTCACCGCGGGGCCGACCTGGGAAGCGATCGATCCGGTGCGCTACATCGCCAACCGGTCGAGCGGCAAGCAGGGCTTTGCCATTGCCGCTGCCGCCGCCGCGCTCGGCGCGAAGGTGACGCTGGTGGCCGGGCCGGTCGCGCTCAAGACCCCGGCCGGGGTCAAGCGTATCGATGTCGAAAGCGCCGAGGACATGGCCAAGGCGGTCAAGCATGCGCTGCCCGCCGATGTCGCGGTGATGGTGGCCGCGGTCGCCGACTGGCGGCCCAAGGAGTATCGCGGGCAGAAGATCAAGAAGCGCGGTGATGCGCCCCCGGCCCTGATCCTGACCGAGAACCCCGATATCCTTTCCAACATCGCCGGCGGAAGCAAACGGCCCGAACTGGTGATCGGCTTTGCCGCCGAGACCGAGAACGTGATCGAGCACGCCAAGGCCAAGCGCAAGCGCAAGGGTTGCGACTGGATCGTTGCCAATGACGTGAGCGGCGATGTGATGGGGGGCGACAGCAATCGCGTCACCATCGTTGCCGGCGACGGGATCGAGACGCTTGAGGAAATGCCCAAGAGCGCGGTGGCGATGGCGCTGGTCGAACGGATCGCGGCCAGCCTCAAGGCGGAAGCGGCCGAGTGACGGGCGCTCAGGGCGCCGGAGGCGGCAGCGCACAATGACGGTTCGGGTTCAGGTGAAGCGCCTGCCGCATGGTGCGGGCCTGCCGCTGCCGGCCTATGCCACCGCCGGCGCGGCGGGGATGGACGTGGTGAGCGCCGAGGACGTGATCATCGCGCCCGGCGCGCGCCATGCGGTGGCGACCGGCCTCGCGCTGGCGATCCCGGCAGGTTACGAAATCCAGGTGCGCCCGCGATCCGGTCTGGCGCTCAAGCACGGCATCACCGTCCCCAACACTCCCGGCACCATCGACAGTGATTATCGCGGCGAGCTGAAGGTGATCCTGATCAACCACGCAAGCGAACCCTTCGCCATCGCGCGTGGTGACCGCGTCGCCCAGCTGGTGCTGGCACCGGTTGTGCAGGCGGTGTGGAACGAAGTTGCCGAACTTGACGCGACGACAAGGGGCGAGGGCGGCTTCGGCTCGACCGGCGGGCACGCAGCACTTTAGCCCGCAGGCGACACCCAACAAAAAAGGCGGCACCGATCCCCTGGTGCCGCCTCTCTGTTCCCGTCCAAGGGTCTGTTGCCTTCGCCCTACACCATCAATCGGCGGGGCGCACGGTCTTTTCGTCGTCGCGGATGGTAATGCGTACGGTTTCTCCCGAATTGCCGGGGAAGTCGGTGAAGATCGCATCCACCAGGTGGGGCACGAGACGCGGCAGGCGGTTGGTGCGCGATACGGCTTCGGCCTTGCCTTCAAACAGGCGTTGGCCATCGGCGGAGCGATCGATCTTGAGGTCGATGGCGCTGGTATAAACCGTGTAGCTGCGCACATTCGGCCCGCCGAAGAACGGATCGTTGAAGCCATAGCCCCAGCGCCCGAATCCACCATACCAGCCGCCCCACGGCCCCCAGGCCGGCCCGAAGGCGCCAAAGCCGTTGGGATCGGTCCGCACCCGTTCGCGCCCATTATCGACCCGGTAGTCGAACCGCACCAGCAGTTCGGCCTTTTCCGGCGATGCGGCACGGGTGTAGCCCAGTTCGGTCATCTCGGCGGCGACCGCATTGGCATAGGTTGCGAATTCCAGCCCGCCGGCGAGCCTGGGATCATCCGGCACGACCACGAAGGACTGGCCCTGTGGTGCCGGCAGCGGCACGGCAAAACGCGACACATCGGCCTTGAACGCGGGTGCGGTGCAGGCGCCAAGGCCAGCGGCCAAAGCCAGCGGCAGCGCGAAGCGGCGGAGAGACGTGATTGAAAACACTCTGGACACCATGACACAACCCTTGTGCTGTCACCAGTGCGACAATGGCAATGGTGCTTGTGCACGGCATGATAGCCTCGCGGTCTGAACGGGGATTGAACATTCGCCGCGCACAAGTCTCGTTTCGTCGGGGCAACGATGCTCAGTGCCGCACCAGCCCCAGCGCCCTGTAGGCTGCATCGAGCGTCGGCATACCGCGTTCGCGCGCCTTGGCCGCGCCGCGCGCGAGGATCGCATCGAGCGCTTCGCTGTCGTCCTTCAATTCCACGAAGCGATCACGGATCGGGCCGAGCTTTGCCACCAGCAGATCGGCCAGCGCCGGCTTGAATGCGCCGAAGCCCTGTCCGCCGAACTGGCGCAGCACCGCCGCGACCGGTTCGCCCGAGAGCGCGGCATAGATCCCGACGAGGTTCTTTGCCTCGGGCCGGTCGGCAAGGCCCGCTTCCTCGGATGGGAGCGGTTCGGGATCGGTCTTCGCCTTCTTGATCTTCTGCACCATGGTGTCGGCATCGTCGGACAGGTTGATGCGGCTCATGTCCGAGGGATCGGACTTCGACATCTTGGCGCTGCCGTCGCGCAGGCTCATGATCCGCGCCGCCTCGGCCGGGATGATCGCCTCGGGCAGGGTGAAGACCGGCGCATCCTTGCTGGCGAAATCATTGTTGAACTTCTGCGCGATGTCGCGCGCGAGTTCGAGGTGCTGCTTCTGGTCTTCGCCCACCGGCACATGGGTCGCCTGATAGAGCAGCACGTCGGCGGCCTGCAGCACGGGGTAGGTGAACAGCGCGACCGATTGCCCCTCGCGGTTCTTGCCGGCCTTGTCCTTCCACTGGGTCATCCGGTTCAGCCAGCCCATGCGGGCGGTGCCGTTCAATAGCCATTGCAGTTCGGCATGTTGCGGCACCTGCGCCTGGTTGAATAGCACCGAGCGATCGGGGTCGATCCCGCAGGCGACCAGCGCGGCGGTCATTTCGAGGGTGGCCGATTTGAGACCGGCGGGATCATGCGGCTGCGAGATGGCGTGAAGATCGGCGAGGAAGAACAGCGCTTCGGAACCCGGTTCCAGCGAATCCTGCATCGTCGCCCAGTTGCGGATCGCCCCCAGATAATTGCCGAGGTGGAGATTGCCGGTGGGCTGGATGCCGGAAACGACGCGCATGATCTGTCCTGTGGTTCAACTTTGGCGGCGCATTAGGCGCTGCACTGTCGCCTTGTCGAGCACTCCGAGCAGCACCGTGGCCGCGCCATAGGTGACAAGGCTGACGGCCAGGATCGCACCCACCGCCAGCAGCCGCATGGCGAAGGGCCCGTCAAGCCATGGGGTGATGACCTGCATCAGGCCCCAAAGCGCCGCGCCCATTAGGCCCGAGGCCAGCCCGATCCGGCCAATCCGGCCCAGCACGCGGGCCGGCAGGCGGAAGAAGCCGCGCCGGGCGAGGATGCCGCCGAGCAGCACGATGTTGACCCAGGCGCCGATCGCCCCCGCCAGCGCCAGGCCGACCACGCCCAGCAGCGGCACCAGCACGATATTGAGCCCGACCGTCACCACCAGCGAGGCGGCAGCAGTATAGACCGGAGTGCGCGTGTCCTTGCGGGCAAAGAAATTGGGGGTCAGCACCTTGACCAGCACATAGGCCGGCAGGCCGACGACCAGCGCCGAGGTGACCATGCCGGTGGTGCGCGCGTCTTCGGCGGTGAAGGCCTGGCCCTCCATGAACGCCTTGACGAAGGCAAAGCCGGTGATGAACAGCGCCACCGCGCAGGGCAGGGTGAGCAGCATCGCCAGCTCGATCGCGTTGGCTTGCAGGCGCACGGCCTCCTCGTCCTCAGACCGGGAGATGTAGCGCGACAGGGCAGGCAGGATCGCGGTGCCCAGCGCAATGCCGATGATCCCGAGCGGGAGCTGGTTCCAGCGATCGGCCATGGCCATGTAGGTGAGGCTGCCGTCGGGCAGACCGCGGATGAAGGCCAAGTCGATGAAGCGGCTGATCTGGTAAACCCCCGCGCCGAACACCGCCGGCACGATCAGCACGCCCATTTCCTTGACACGGTGCGTCAGGCGCGGGCGCTGGCGCGGAATGCGGAAGCCTGCGCGGCGCATGAACCAGTAAAGCCACAAGAGTTGCAGCAGCCCGCTGACCGAGACGGCCACCGACAGCCCGATGCCGGTCGCGGCGCGGGTCGCCTCGCCGCCCGGCTGGAGCGCACCCCACACCAGCGCGGCGAGCAGGCAGATATTGAGCAGGATCGGCGCCGCCGCCGCTGCCGCGAAACGCGACAGCGAATTGAGGATTGCGGCGAGCAGTGTCGCCAGGCTCATGAACATCAGGTAGGGAAAGGCGATCCGGCCCATACTGACCGCCAGACCGTAAGTTGCTGCATTGCCTCGTAAATCTTCATTGGCAAAGGCCCACAGCACCCACGGCATCGCCAGCATCATCAGCGCGCCAAACACCACGAGGATCGGCAGCAGCACCGCCAGGACCTCGCCCGCAAAGCGCTTCGCCGCGTTCTCACCCTCGGTCATGTGACGGTTGAACAGCGGCACGAAGGCCGAGGCGAAGGCCCCTTCAGCAAACAGCCGGCGGAACAGGTTGGGCAGCTGGAAGGCGAGTTGCCAGGCATCCGCCACGCCGCCCGCGCCAAGCACGCGGGCGAGCAGGATGTCGCGGGCAAAGCCGAACACCCGGCTTACCAGCGTCAGCCCGCCGATGGTGCCGACATTCTTCAGCAGGCTCATGGGCGGAGCAGTTTCATGGCGATCTGTCCCCGCAAGCCAGCGCGGATCAGGCGTTTCCGGTGACCGGCGCGATCGGTTCGCCGCCGGCGGCTTCCTCGGCGCGGCGCGCTTCCAGACGCTGGAAGTAGAGCCCGTTGAAGTCGATCGGATCGAGCATCAGCGGCGGGAAACCGGCATCGCGCACCGCATCGGCCACCACCCGGCGAGCGAAGGGGAACAGCAGGCGCGGCGCCTCGGCATAAAGGAAGGCATGGGCCTGTTCCTCGGGCACATTGCGGATACCGACAAGGCCGCAATAGGCCAGATCGACGATATAGGTCTTGCCGCGCTGCGAGGCAGCGGTGATCGTCATCTTGAGCGTCACTTCATGGACATCGCTGCTGACGCTTTCGGCACTGATATTGAACTGGACGTCGATTTGTGGCGGCTCTGGCCACTGGAACACCTCGGGGGCGTTGGGGTTCTCAACCGACATGTCCTTTACATATTGGGTCAGCAGGCCGATCACCGGCTGGGTGTCGGCGCCGTTGGGCTGGGCCCCGCCGGTGTTGTCGGGATTGGTGAGCACGCCTTCTTCGTCGGCCATGGATCGCTGGTCTTTCACATCGGGTAACAGGAATGGTCCGGCACGCATCATGCGAACAAGCCCGGAGCCGCCGCGCGCGCCTAGCAGGCGCAGCCGCTGCCCGCAACCGCGGCCCGCAAGCCTTCGTATATTACTCAGGCGCAATCGGCATTCGTCCCGTAGGGCAACCTGTGGGGCGTTGGCGAATTGTAATGCGTGCCTATTTAAGGCAGGGTAGTAGCTCTCCGGCGATTGTTGGCCGCTTGTGGTCGGCGCTCGCCCGTTCGATGATCGGAAATGTCCAGTGCCCGAAATCATTATTCTCGCCATGGTGGCCGCCTTCCTCGGCCTGCGCCTTTATTCGGTGCTCGGTCGCCGAGCGGAACACGAAGAGGAATCGGTGCCACAGCGGTTCGAATCGGACGACAAGCCCGGCGGCGTTGCCCGCCCGGCTCCTGCGCTTCCTGCCGTCCCGCCACGCGCGGTGGAGCTGGAAGGGGTGATGCCCGCGGTCGAGCGTGGCATCCGCGAGATCGCCAGCGCCGACAGCCGCTTCAACATCGCCCAGTTCCTCGAAGGTGCACGCGGCGCCTACCGCATGATTCTCGAAGCCTTCTGGAAGGGCGACCGCGAGACCCTGCGCGAGCTGTGCGACGATGATGTCTATGCCGGTTTCATCGCCGCGATCGACGCGCGCGAGGCAGCGGGCGAAACGCTCGACAACACGCTGATCCGGATCGAGGAAACCCGCATCCAGTCGGCCTCGCTCGACGGGCGCCTGGCGCGGATCGCCGTGCTGTTTGTGGCCGATATCGCCGCTGTCACCCGCGACAAGCATGGCAATGTCATCGCCGGCTCGCTCGACGATGCGATCGAAAGCCGCGATGTGTGGACTTTCTCGCGCAACACCGCCGCACGCGATCCCAACTGGCTGCTGGTCGAAACCGATGAGGGCTGATCGTAAGAGGGCCGCGGCCTGCGCCACCATCTAGGAGCCGTTGATTGATGCGTGGGGTGCTGGCTCTGGCCCTGTTGCTCGTGCTGGCGGGGTGCGGGCGGATCATCCCTCAAGGCAGTCTGCCCTCGCCCGCCATCGTCACCCCGGCCGCACCGGTTGCCGCCAATGCGGTGCTCGCGGGCATCGTGCTCGGCCCCTCGCTGGCCGCGCTGCCGCTGGGTGAGGCCGACGCCGCAAGCGCGCTGGCGAGCTTCGCCGAATCCTGTCCCACGCTGATCTCCCGCGAAGATACCAGTGGCCTGACCCGCGCCGATGACTGGCGCAGCGCCTGCATCGCCGCGCAAAGCTGGCCGCGCGCCCGCGCTCGCAGGTTCTTTGCCGAGCACTTCGCCGCGGTGCAGGTTGGCGACGGCAAGGCTTTTGTGACCGGCTATTTCGAGCCAGAGATTGCCGGCAGCCGCACCCGCCGTCCGGGCTTTGCGGTGCCGGTCTATGCCATGCCCCCCGATCTGGTGCGCGGCTGGCCCGACGATGTTCCGCAAGCCCAGCGCACCGGCCGCGCGCCGCTCGGGCGCTATGACGAGGCGGGCCGCTTCGTACCCTATCACGATCGCGCCGCGATTGAGGACGGGGCGCTTGATGGCAAGGCGCCGGTGATCGCCTGGGCGGCCGATCCGGTGGAATTCTTCTTCCTCCAGATCCAGGGCTCGGGCCGCCTGCGAACGCCCGAGGGCGAGGTGATCCGCATCGGCTATGCCGGGCAGAATGGGCGCGAATACACCGGCATCGGCGCAGTGATGCGCGAACGCGGCCTGATTGGCAGCGGGCCAGGGCAGTATCCGGGATCAATGCAGGGGATCATGGCCTATATCCGCGATCATCCGCCGGAAGGCCGTGATCTGATGCGGCTCAACAAGAGCTGGGTGTTCTTTCAGGAGCTGACCGGGGACGGCCCGCTGGGCGCGCTGGGAGTGCCGGTGCGGCGCGAAAGCTCGGTCGCGGTCGATCCGGCCTTCGTCCCGCTGGGCGCGCCGGTGTGGCTTGAACTCGACCGGCGCGAGGCCAATGGGCTGTGGATCGCGCAGGATACCGGCGGCGCGATCAAGGGCGCCAACCGCTTCGATACCTTCTGGGGCGCGGGCGAGGACGCGCAGACGATCGCGGGCAGCATGAGCGGGCGTGGGCGCGCGCTGGTGCTGCTTCCGCACGCGGCGGTCTCGCGGCTACCGGCCAAGGCGCCGTGAGGCTGCCCCGCGGGCTGACGCCGGCCGAACAGGCCGCCTGGGCGCATCTTGCGGCAAGCGTGAAGCCGCTGCCCGGCAAAACGCGGCCCCATCATCCGCCCGCCAAGCGGGAGGCAGAGCAACCAAGGCCGGCCGCAGCGACGAGCGTGGCCGCGCCTTCCGCCAAGGCCAAGCCCGCCGCCGCACCGCGCCGCGCGCCGCCCGCTATTCCCGGGGCGCTCGATTCGCATTGGGAGCGGCGGGTGAAGGGCGGGCGGCTCGATCCCGATCTGACGCTCGATCTTCACGGCCACACGCTCGACACTGCTTACGCGCGGATCATGACCGGGCTCGATCAGGCGCGGATGATGCACGCGCGGGTGGTGCTGGTGATTGCCGGACGCGAGCGGCCGGTCGATCCGGCCGACCGGATGGAGCGGCGCGGGGCGATCCGCGCCAAGTTGCTCGATTGGCTTGCCGCCAGCCGCCACGCCGGCGCCATCGCCGCCGTGCGCCGCGCCCACCTGCGCCACGGCGGTGAGGGTGCGCTGTACCTGATCCTCAAGCGCCGCGGCTGAAACCGCCTGCCAAGGGCCAGCACGCAGACCTAACAGCATTTGTCATGCCACTGACATGGCTTGTCAGTGGGGTCGGGCCGCTGGCTGCGTCATTGCTTATGCCCACTCAGACAGATTGTGGGGGCTGGCTTAAGGTGAAACGGATTTCTGCATTGGGCCTGCGTGCAGCGATGCTCGGGGCGTCCTCGATCATTGCGGCATCAGCCATCGCCGAGCCGGTGCTGGCACAGCAGCCTGCCGCGCCCGATCCCGCCGCTGCCAAGGCCGCGCGTGAGAAGGCCGAGGCCGATTACCGCGCGCTGTCGGGCCAGATCGGCCAGCGCGCGGGCGATCCTGCCTTCGACTATGCGCTTGGCATCGCGGCGGTCGATTCCGGGCGCTTCGGCGAGGCGATCATCGCCTTCCAGCGTGTGCTCGCCGTCCAGCCCGATAATGCCGCGGCCCGCGCCGAGCTTGCCCGCGCCTATGCGCTGGCCGGCGATATCGACACCGCCCGCGAACAATTCGCCACCGTGGTCGATGATCCCAGCCTGCCCGATCCGGTGCGCCAGCGCTTCACCGGCTTCGTGCGCCAGTTCGACAAGCAGATCAGGGGCGGCGGCTCGGACATCAGCGGCTTTGTCGATGCCCGCCTCGGACATGACAGCAACATCAACACCGCGACCGAGCAGAATACGATCGTCATCCCGCTGTTCAGCTTCCTCGGCCCCGGCCAGCTGGGCGCAGGCGCAGTGGCGCAGTCAGACGAGTTCTATGACATCACCGCGGGCATTTCCGGGGTCACCGCGATCGGGCGGCAGGACCGGCTGTTCGCCTCGGTGCTGGGCAACTGGCGCGACAATCTCGACACCAGCATGTTCGATCAGGCGGCGCTGACGGCGACCGCCGGCTATGCCCACAGCTTCGCCAATCAGGACGTGATCTCGCTGTCGGGGCAGGTGCAGAAGTTCTGGCTCGACGATGCCGGCTTCCGCACCTCCTGGGGGCTGACCGCGCAATATACCAAGCCGCTTGCAGGCGGGAAGGCGTTGACCGTGTCGGGCCAGTGGAACCGGCTCGAATTCGATGGCGATCCGCTGCGCGATGCCGATCGCTTTGCCTTCGGCGTGGGCTTTGTCGGCAAGATTTTCGCGGCCAATATCAACGCCGGGACCGAGGAAACGCTGCGCCAGCCGGGCGATCACCAGTCGTTCGATTTCCTCGGGGCCAATATCGCTGCCGAGGTGCCGCTGGCCAGGACCGTCGCGATCGTCGGCGGGTTCGCTTTCGATCTGCGCCGCCACGATGCGCCCGATCCGCTGTTCCTCGCCAAGCGCGAGGATGAACGGCTCGATCTCTCTGCCGGGCTGAAGGTCGCGATCACCGACCGGCTCTTCCTCCAGCCGAGCGCAAGCTATTCGCGCAACTGGAGCAACATCGCCCTGTTCGACTTCGAGCGCTGGACCGTCTCGGTCGGCGCGCGCTTCGAATTCTGATCCCAACGGGGGAGGCCATCACATGACTGCCATTCTGACCATCTCGCCTTCGCTGACCTTCCTGCGCTCGGCCCGCCTGCTGCTGGTGGGCGCATCAGGACTTGCGCTCAGCGCGCCGCTGGCGGCCAACCAGCTGCTGTTCACCACCAGCCAGGCGCGGCCCGAGACCGGCCAGCGGACCGAACAGCTTGCCGGCCTTACCCAGATCGCACTGACCGGCGGGGGCACGGTCTCGATCGTCGATGCGGCCAAGTATCGTCTCAACGCCGACGGCTCGATCGATCTTTACGAAGGCTCGATCACCGTTGCCGCGGGCACAGCGGGCGAGGTGGTGGTGCGGATGCCCGAAGGCCTCGAAGGCCGGGTGAGCGGCGTCGGTGCAGCGGGCAATTTCGTCGTCCGCGCCACTGGCGAGGCCAGCGGCCATGCCTTGACCGGGGCGGTGCGGATCGGCCGGCCTGGCAAGCTGGAGAGCTTCGAGGCGGGCGAAATGTGGCGCGCGCGCGGCGAGAGCGGGCCGCGGCGCGTGATCGCCAACCAGGCGCAGGTGCAGCCGGTCGAAGGCGGCGGCGGGGATCGCAATGATCCGCGCCTGACGCGGCGGACGCAGCCGGTGAGCGACAATGGCATTGTGCCGATCGGCGGTGATGCCGGCCCGGTGGCGGCTGCGCTCAACGGCATTCCGACCGGGTTCGGCGATCAGCTCGCCGCTGCCGGGGCATCGAGCGACATCATCGCCGCGGCACGCCGGATCGAGGCGGTGGCCGGCAACCCGTTGCTCGATACCTTCCCCAGCGGCGATTTGACGTTGCTGGTGGCCGCCGCCGCGCGGCTCGAGGCGGCCTATGGCGGCACCCCGTTTCCTGAGGCGCAGGCCGACATCATCCGCGCCTATCTGCGCTTCCTGGCAGGGGGCGGCTCGGGCAACGCCTTCCTCACCGCCTATAGCGGTTTCGTTGTCAATTACCTCGATCTGATCCGCGCAGGCGGCCTGCCGAGTGGCTTTGCCGCTGCGGGCGCGGAGGATGTCGAGGCCTATCTCGCCTATATCCGGCGCACCGGAGCGCTCACGACGCTCGCCGCGCGCGACCGGGTGCTGGCCGAGGCCTATCTGAACTTCCTCGCCAGCGGCGGCAACCGCGATGCCTTTGCGCGTTCCTTCACCGATCTCACCATCGCCTATTTCGCCTTTGTGCGCGGCGGCGGGGATCCGGCCGCCTTCGCGGGCGCCAGCCAGGCGGCACTGGCGCAGACCATCGCCTTCCTGCGCGACAGCGGGCTGGTGGTGCAGCTGAGCGCGGCCGACCGCGCGCTGGTGGAGGCCTACCTCGCCAATGGCGGGCTGGCCTTCGCCGCGCAGTACGAGGCCGCGCTGGGCGACTACTTCGCCTTCCTCGCCGGCGGGCGTCTGCCGAGCACCTACACCGCGCTCGATCAGGCGACCTTGCGCGCCTATCTGGAGACGCTGGCGAACACCGGCCTGCTTAATACGGTGCTGGGCGATCAGGCGGGGTTCTATGCCGAATATCTCGCCTTCCTGCGCGCCGGTGGCCAGATCGACGCCTTCGCCGGCCTGCCCGCGAACATCTTCGCCGGCTATGCCGCGCAGCTCGATGCCTATTTCACCTTCCTTGCGAGCGGGCGCCTGCCATCGGAATTCAGCGGTGCCGATCCTGCGGTGCTGCAAGCCTATCTGCTGCAATTGCAGGCAGCCGGCGCGCTCGAGCGGTTCCTTGGCGACCGGGCAGCGTTCTTCGCGGCCTATGCCGCTTTCGTCGCGCAGGGCGGCAGCTTCGATGCCTTTGCCGGCCTGCCCGCCAATGTCTTTGCCGGCTATGCCACCGATCTCAGGGCGTTCTTTGAATTCCTTGAAGCAGGCGGGGTGCCTTCGGCCTATACCCGGCTCACGCCGGAACAGATCCGCGCCTATATCGCCGCACTGGAGGCCGTCGGGGCAACCGGCAGGTTCCTCGGCGATCTGGCGGCGTTTTACCGCGAATTTGCGGTCTATCTTGCCGAAGGGGGCAATCCCGACCTGTTCGGCGGCCTGCCGGTGCCGCCCGATCTGCCCGCCTTTGCCGCCGCGCTCAACGCCTATGCCGCGTTCCTGCAGGCGGGCGGATTGCCGTCGGACTACAGCGCCGAGGATCTCGCCCGGCTGCGCAGCTTCATCGATGCGCTGAGCCGCTCGGGCCAGCTGGCCGCGCTGCTGGGGGCCAATGCCGATCTGCTCACCCGCTACTTTGCCTACCTTGCGGGCGGCGGGAGCCCTGATGGCTTTGTCGACCTGCCGATCTATGCCCAGTACATTGCCGCGCTCAACGCCTATTACGCCTATCTCCAGGGCGGCGGCCTGCCGAGCGGCTATGGCGCGCTCGATGCCGCGACGATCCAGGCCTACCTCGCCGCGCTCGCCGCGCTGCAGGGCGGGCTGGCCGGAATCGCGGGGCTTGATCCCTTCTTCCTCGACTATTTCATCTACATCGCCGGCGGCGGCAATCCTGATCAGTTCGCCGGCCTGCCCGGCAATGGCGGAGGCAACCCGCCCGACCCGAACCTTCCGCCAGTGCTCACCGGCTATACCGGAGGGTTCAACCCCGAAACCGCGAAGATCAGCATCATCCTTGGCGGTTCGCGCAACGGCGGCACCTTCGTCGGCGGCGAATTCGGCTCCGGCGCGTCGCCCTATACGCTCGATGGCAATGGCGGCCTGTCGTCCTACACCCGCCAGCCAGGCGGCCAGGTGCGCAACCGCGGCGCAGCCCAGCAAACCGACATCTTCGGCAATGCCGACGCGGTGATCGGGCGCTGGACCAACGGCACGATTTCGATCCCCAACACCTTCACCTTCAACGAGAACCAGGGCCTTCACTACATCCTCACCCGTCCGGCCGGCGCCAATCTCCTGAACACGCTCACGGGGCGCGTCGATTATTACCTGATTGCCGCCACGCGTCCGACTATCGGCAATGGTTCGCTTGCTCCGGGCCGGTTCGAGGCGGGGATGGCGATCGCGCTGGGCAGCGAATACCGGCTGGCGATGGAGGGCACGATCACGATGCCCAACGGCAACACCCCCTACATCTTCAGCTTTGCAACCGAGGGCGGTCTGGCTGATCCGTCGCGTTCGGGCAGCATCATCACGGCCAACACCGACAGCAGCTTTTTCACGGCCATTCCGGGCACCGACAACGCCGGCAACTGCACCGCCAATCCGGGGCTGTGCTCGTTCAACTTGCGCGGGGCCTTTGCCGGCGATCTCGATACCATCGGCATCAGCTACGAGGCTGCCGTGCTCAACCCGGCGAACACGATGATCGGCACCGCGATCTTCGAAGCCGGCCCGGCGCGCACCTTCGGCGGCAACGGCGGCGG
>JBKBOH010000036.1:0-23499 GCA_046294975.1 Erythrobacter sp.
CTCAATGCGGCCGATATCTGGGATGCGTTCCGCAAGGCCTACCACGTCAAGACCCATCCCAAGCACTTCCAGCTGGTGCGCTACGAGGAAAGCCGCGCGTCCGATGGCACCCGCATCTTTGCCGGCACCATTGCCGTCAACGGGGTTGAACGGAGCGTCTCCGGGCGCGGCAATGGCCTTATCTCCAGCGTGATGGGCACGCTGCGCGAGGCCTTCGGGGTGACACTCGAAGTCGTGGACTATTCCGAACACGCGCTTGGCCAGGGCACTGATGCGCGCGCGGCGGCCTATCTCGAATGCCGCACCGCCGATGGCAGCACCGTGTGGGGCTGCGGGATCGACGAAGACATCGCCACCGCCAGCGTGCGCGCGGTGCTTTCGGCCGCCAATGTCGTCACTGCATTGCCAAGCGAATGACGCGCCACCCATCGCTTGCCTGACGTGCGATTTCGCGCAATCTTTGCACATTCGCTGGGGAGGGAGGCAAGTTGGCGATGAGCATGCCCGAACAGGATCCGGCCCCGCCCGTGCCGCCGCCGCAGGTTGCGCGCGATCTGACGCTGGGCGATCTTGGCACCGCTTTGAAGGCGGGGTGGCGCGATTTTCTCGCCATGCCGCAATTCGGGATATTTTTTGGCGGTGTCTATGTGCTGGCCGGTCTGGCGATGGGCTGGGCCGCGATTATTGCCAGAGAACCGACCTGGCTGATCCCCGCGATGGCAGGCTTCCCGCTGGTCGCACCCTTTGTCGCGGTCGGGCTGTACGAGGCCAGCCGCAGGTGCGAAGCAGGTGAGCCGCTGTCGTGGCGCGCGGTGCTCGGCGCGCTCAGGGGGCACGGGGATGACCAGATCCTGTCGATGGGGGTGATCGTGTTTGTCGCCTTCTCGTTCTGGATGATCGTTGCCCATGCCATCTTCGCGATCTTCATGGCGGAGAGCGGAATGGGTGGCGAATCGCTCGCCGCACTGCTGACGCCGGCAGGCCTGGCGATGCTGGCGGTGGGCAGCGCGGTTGGCGCAGTGATGGCCTTTTGCTTCTATTCGATGACGGTCATCAGCCTGCCGATGCTGGTTGAACGCAAGGTCGATTTTCTCACCGCCATCATTGCCAGTCTCAAGGTGGTGCGCGCCAATTTCGCGGTGATGCTGGCGTGGGCGAGTCTCATCGCGGCGCTGCTGTTCGTGGCGATGCTGCCGGCGTTTCTCGGCCTGCTGGTGGCGTTGCCGGTGGTCGGCCATGCCACATGGCACCTTTATCTTCGCGCCGTCGGCTGACCACATCCAGCCCGGCGCGATGCTGACAAAACGGGAGACAAGCATGACTGCCAGCCACGCAACCGAAGCGATTCTCGAACCCGATCTGCCGATCATTGATCCGCATCATCACCTGTGGGATCTGCGCCCGCTGCTCGCAGCCTTTCCCGAGCCGCGTCACCCCTTCATCGAAGCGCTGGTCGATGCAGCCTATTACACCTTCGACCAGTTCCGCGCCGATGCCACCAGCGGCCACCGCATCATTGCCTCGGTCTTCGTCGAATGCGGCGCATTCTACAATGGCGCGCTGGGCGAGGCGCTCAAGCCGGTGGGCGAGGTCGAGTTCGTCAACGGCGTCGCAGCGCAAGGGGCAAGCGGGATCTATGGCGCCTTCCGGCCGTGTGCCGGGATCGTCGGGCACGCCGACCTGGCGCTGGGAGCGAAGGCGGGCGCGGTGCTCGATGCGCTGGCCGCTGCCTCCCCCCGGTTTCGCGGTATTCGCCATCAGGGTGCATGGACCGCCGATGGCGAGGCCTATCCGCCCGCGCTGATGGCGCCTCAAGGCCTGTTCGCCAGCAGCGCCTTCCGCACCGGCTTTGCCGAACTGGCTGGGCGCGGCCTGAGCTTCGATGTCTGGGTGTTCGAGCCGCAGCTGGACGAGGTGATCGATCTTGCCCGCGCCTTCCCCGATCAGCCGATCTGCCTTGACCACTGCGGCGGGCCGCTGGGCCTTGGCAGCTATCGCGGGACGCACCAGGAACGGTTTGACGGCTGGCGCAGCGCCATCCGCAGGCTTGCGGAATGCCCCAATGTCGTGGTCAAGCTGGGCGGACTGGGGATGGCGCAGGTGCAGCTGCCGGATCGCGGGCCTGCCGCAGGAGTCGGCTCTGCCGATCTCGCCGAACTGTGGCGTCCCTATATCGAGACCTGCATCGAGGCCTTCGGCCCGAACCGCGCGATGTTTGAAAGCAACTACCCGCCCGATCGCTGGGGCGCGAGCTACCCGGCGCTGTGGAACGCCTTCAAGCGCATTGCCAGCGGTGCCAGCGCCGAGGAGAAGGCGGCACTGTTCAGCGGCACGGCGGCGCGGTTCTACCGGCTGGAAGGCGTGCTGCCCTAACCCGCCGCGCCCCTTGTCAAAAACGCGCTTGGCAGAGGCGGAACCGGCGCTAGAGACGCGCATTCAACCCGGATACGTTTTGAGGAGAAACCGATGCCCCTTCCCGCTCCGTTCGATCGCCTGCGCCTGCCGCTGATCGGATCGCCGCTGTTCATCGTCTCCGGCCCGGAACTGGTGATCGCGCAGTGCAAGGCCGGGATCGTCGGCAGCTTTCCGGCGTTGAACGCGCGCCCGCAATCGCAGCTCGATGAATGGCTCCACCAGATCACCGAGGAATTGGCCGCGCACAACCGCGCCCATCCCGATCGCCCCGCCGCGCCCTTCGCGGTCAACCAGATCGTTCACAAGACCAACGACCGCATCGAGGCCGACATGGCGACCTGCGAGAAATGGCAGGTGCCGATGGTGATCACCTCTTTGGGCGCGCGCGAGGAAGTCTATCAGGCGGTGAAGAACTGGGGCGGGATCACGATGCATGACGTGATCAACAACCGCTTCGCGCAGAAGGCGATCGAAAAGGGCGCAACCGGCCTGATCCCGGTCGCCGCCGGAGCAGGCGGGCACGCGGGCGCGCTCTCGCCTTTCGCCTTGATGCAGGAAATCCGCGAGTGGTTCGACGGGCCGGTGGCGCTGTCGGGTGCCATCGGCCACGGTGCCTCGATCCTCGCCGCACAGGCCCTGCGCGCCGACTTTGCCTATGCCGGCAGCGCTTTCATCGCCACCAAGGAAGCCAACGCCACCGAAGGCTACAAGCAGGGCATCGTCGAAGGTTCCGCGGAAGGGATCGTCTACACCAACCTGTTCACCGGGGTGCACGGCAATTACCTGCGCTCCTCGATCGAGGCCGCCGGGCTCGATCCTGACAATCTGCCCGAAAGCGATCCGTCGAAGATGAATTTCGGCAGCGGTGGCAACACCAAAGCCAAGGCTTGGAAGGACATCTGGGGCTCGGGCCAGGGCATCGGCACCGTCAAGCAGGTCGGCACGGTCGAGGATCTCGTCGCCCGGCTCGAGCGCGAATATCACGCGGCCAAGGAGCGGTTGGCGCGCAATTCGGGGTTCGCCCCGTGGGCGGCGCTGGCACAAGCAGCCGAGTAGACGCTACTGCGCCGCCCACAGCGCCTCGGCCATGGCGTCGAGCTCGGTGAAATCGAACCCGGTTCCGAGCGGATCCTTGCGGCTCAGCACGATCCGCCGGCGTTCGGCGAGCAATTGCCGGCGCAGCGCGTTCTGCAGCAATTTCAGCCGCATCAACGCCTCGGCCAGCGCCGCTTCGGGATTTTGCAGGCGCAGGCGCGACCAGTCCTCCTCGATCCGGCCGACGCGGGCGATCACCACCTCGTTGTAACGCTGGTGCGGCCCGCGGTGCATCGGCATCCCGGTTCGCATCGTCGCCTCCTCGCTCGCCGGAAGCAGCAGGCCGTTGGCGCGGAAATCGTCAAACCCCATCTGCTCGCGCCCCAACTGGTCAAACAGCGGGCCAAAACAGCGCCGCGAGAGCAGCTCGCGCGGGAGCAGGTGGTGGCGCTGGAGCGAGGGATCGTAACCGGGCATCCCCCGACGGTTGACCGAGCGGAACGCGATGACACTGCGGTAACCCGTGCGCCCGTACCACCGCATCTATTCGCGCCTGACCCTGATAAACTGGCTGTTGTGCGAGGTCTGCATCACCAGCCGCGTCCCGTCAGGGGCGATGATGCGCTCGCTCCCCTCCAGCCCGCCGACGATCACCAGCTGGTTGATCAGCCGCACCCCCAGCCGGGTGGCGGCAATCCGGTCAGCAGTCAGCGGCGGCTCGATCCGCACCTCCTGCCCGATCCAGAACGCCAGCCCGACACTTTGCAGGGCGCCGTCGCCGCTTTCCTCGAACGCGGTCAGACCCAGCGCCGGAAAGGCGCCGCCATCAAGCCAGGCGGTTATCACGGATTCGAAGAAACGCCGCCCGATCGCGCTGTGCGAAGGTGCCCAGTGGACCGCGGCCAGTTCGGCAAAATGCTGGGTAAGATCGCGCGCCAGCCCCAGCATCGCCTTGATCACCGGCATACTGCGCTCGCCACCGGAGAGATGCGGACCGGCGCGCACCACGAGCGCTTCCAGCGCATCTTCGCTTTCTTGGCGGGCGAAATCGAAACGGTGGATGATGGACGGCACTGCTGCGCCTGGCCCGGGGGCAAGGCCGCACAGATCGAAGGTCAGGCCATCGCGCAGCAATTCGAGCCACACCTCGTCCTGCGCGCAGGCGCTGCGCCCGCCGGGCGGGGCACGCTGCGCATCGGCAACCGCAAGCTGCGCCCTGACCTCGCTCGCCGGATCATGGCTGAGAAGAACGCTCTGCTGACGCGCGACAAATTCGAGCACCGCGGCACGCGTGGGCCGCTTGCCCGGCGCAAACAGCAGATGCAGACCTGCGGCTCTGGCGTCCTGCCACGGTGAAATTGTCGAGGCTCCCCTTCGTCTCGCGCCTGGCCGGGCTCCAATCCGGCGCGCAACATTGGCCTGTTTGACCGTTATCGTCGAGTCCCCAAAGGGTCTCCCTGTGCCGATACGGAACATACCTTAGAAGATGCCGAGGCGCAGCCCTTCACCCATCATGGCTCCCAATTCCCGGCATTGATTCAGAACCTTGCCGGGTACAATCTTGGGCGCGGCAATGGCTTGCGCGGTCTGCGCCGCAAAGTTGACAATCAGCGGTTCAGCCACCCGCCTGAGCCGCCAGCCCGTGACGATCCGGTCGATCTGGCGAGCCGCGCCGGCGCCGTCCGATCCGGCGGCGATGATGGTGGCGAAGGGACGGCCCTCGATCCGGCCGAGCAGCGGGTAATAGTGTTGATCGAACATCTCTTTCATCAGCCCGCTCATGCTGGCGAGGTTTTCGGGGCAGACGAACAGGTAGCCACCCGCGTCAAGCAGCGCGGCTTGGCTTACCGCATCGGCGCGCAGCAGCAGGGCATCGCCCGCCCCCTCGGCCGCGGCCCGCGCCATCGCCTCGCTCGCGCCGGTGCGGCTGTGCCAGATGATCAGCAGACGCTGGAAAGACGTGGTCTGGCGCATTGTCCGGGGGTGCCTCGCGTTCCTGTCGATTGTCAATCACCTGCGCCTGTGCCTGCCGATCGCTTTGCGCTAGGGGTGATCCATGGCTACCCGCTCGCTGCCTGTTGCCCCGCACGCCCATGTCCTTGGCGTCACGGCCTCGCTCTCGGGCAAGGCGTGGCGCTGGCGCGGCGGCAATATGGCGTTGGGCGCAGCATCGGTGCGGGGGCTTGACCATGCGATCCTTGACCAGCTGCTGCTGACCCGCGGCGTGCGCGAGGATGATCTGGCCCGCCACACCCGCCCGACCTTGCGCAATTTCCTGCCCGATCCCTCCACCTTCCGTGACATGGACACCGCCGCCGAACGGCTCGCGCAGGCGGTGATCGGCGGCGAGCAGGTGACGATTTACGGCGACTATGACGTTGACGGGGCAACCAGTGCCGCGCTCCTGGTCGAGCTGCTGCGTCAGGTCGGACATGATGCGGGCTATTACATCCCCGACCGTCTGCTGGAAGGCTATGGCCCGTCGGGCGAGGCGTTGGTGCGGCTGGCGCAAAGCGGATCGCGGCTGATCGTCACTGTCGATTGCGGCGCGATGGCGCACGAAGCGCTCGGCATGGCACGGCGCGCCGGGGTCGATGTTATCGTGGTCGATCACCACAAGTGCGCGCCAGAGCTTCCCGAGGCGACCGCGCTGGTCAATCCCAACCGCCTTGACGAAAGCGATCTGGGCGCAGCCCACGGCCATCTCGCGGCGGTGGGCGTGGCCTTTCTGCTGGCGGTGGCGCTGGTGCGGAACTTGCGCGCCAAGGGCTGGTTCGCCGCGCGGCCCGAACCGGATCTGAAGGGCCTGCTCGATCTCGTCGCGCTCGGCACCGTGGCCGATGTCGCCGCACTCCACGGTCTCAACCGCGCCTTCGTGGCGCAGGGCCTGAAGGTGCTGGCCAGGCGCGAACGAATCGGCATGGCCGCGCTGATCGATGCAAGCCGCCTGACCCGTGCCCCGCAGGCCAGCGATCTCGGCTTTGCGCTCGGCCCGCGCATCAACGCCGGCGGGCGGATCGGCGAATCGACCCTCGGCGTACGGCTGCTGACCACCACTGACCCGGAAGAAGCCCGCGCGATTGCCGCCCGGCTGTCGCAATTGAACGAAGAACGTCGCGCGATCGAAGCCGAAGTCCAAGCGGCCGCCGAGGCGCAGCTGGCGGGGCAGCACAACATGGCAGTGCAGGTGCTCGCGGGGCATGGCTGGCACCCCGGCGTGATCGGGATCGTCGCCGGGCGGATCAAGGAGAAGACCGGCAAGCCTGCGATCGTCATCGCGCTCAACGAAACCCACGGCAAAGGCTCAGGCCGTTCGATCAGCGGGGTGGATCTGGGGGCCGCGATCATTGCCGCACGCGAAGCCGGTCTGCTGGTGGCAGGCGGCGGGCACGCGATGGCCGCGGGCCTGACGATCGAACCGGCGCGGCTTGCCGATTTTGCCGGCTACCTTGACGAGCGCCTGGGCCGCGATGTCGAACGTGCGCGGGCCGGAGCGGCGATGCTGCTCGATCTGGCGCTGGCGCCGGGCGGGTTGACGCCGCAGCTGGTCGAAACGCTGGAGGCGGCCGGGCCTTACGGCGTCGGCTGGCCCGCACCGCGCATTGCGGTCGGGCCGGTGCGGATCATCAAGGCTGACATCGTCGGCAAGGATCACCTGCGGCTGATTGCCAGCGGCAATGACGGCAAGAGCATCAAGGCGATCGCCTTCCGTGCGGCCGAAACCGAGATGGGCCAGACCCTGCTCCACCGCAGCCAGGGACGTCGCTTCCACCTCGCCGGCCGGGCCAGGATCGACGATTGGGGCAGCCGCCCGGCGGCAGAATTGCAGCTGGACGATGCCGCCTTTGCCGATTGAGCGACGACTTTGGCGACAGTCCGGCTTTTTTGCACGAGTGGGGCTTGACCGGCTCGGCCCTCCCTCCTAAAGGCGCGCTTCCGCATCGGATGTGGCCCCTTCGTCTAGCGGTCAGGACGCGGCCCTTTCACGGCTGAAACACGGGTTCGATTCCCGTAGGGGTCACCACTCTTGCGATGGCGGATACGAACGGGCGGCGGGCCTTGGCCCTGCCGCCCTTTGCGTTTTGGCCCGGCCTTTTCGGTTCTGCCTTTGCCGTCCCCGCTTTCCAGCCCCCGCGCATGGTTGTAAGGCGAGGCCCCATGGGCATGGGCCACAACTTTCCGGTCGCGGGCATTGCGCTGGCAGCGGTGACTTTCGTGGCGATGATGCTGCTAGGGGTTGATGCGGTCATCGCCTTGTCGGTGTTGCTGGTTTGGATCGGCTCGCTGATGGTGGCTGCCGGCCGGCCTCCGGAACCGCCCAAAAAGATCGTCAGGCAGAAGCTCGACATCGAATCGATCCGCGATCTGATCGAAAATTTCTCGACCCCGCTGCTGATTACCGAGCGCAACACCATCGCGCTGGCCAACCGCGCCGCGCGCACCATGCTGGGGCAGCACGTGGTCGGCCAGGATGCGCGGGTCGCGCTGCGCCAGCCCGAGGCGATCTCGCTGCTCACCGACAACCGCACCGGCGAGGCGATCGTGCGCGGTCTCGTCAGGCGCAAGGATATCTGGCAGATCAAGCGCCAGGCGATCGACGAGCGGCTGGCGATGCTGGAACTGACGAACCAGACCGCCGAGGCCGACATCAGCCGCGCGCACACCGATTTCGTGGCCAACGCCAGCCACGAACTGCGGACGCCGCTGGCCGCGATCCTCGGCTATGTCGAGACACTGCGCGAGGATGGTGGCAAGGTGGATACGCCAACCGCGCAGAAGTTCCTCGGCATCATCGAGCGCGAGGCGCAGCGGTTGCAGGCGCTGGTGAGCGATCTGATGAGCCTGTCGCGGGTCGAGGCGGAAAAGCACGACTTGCCAACCGAACGCATCGCGCTTGCCCCACTGGTCGAACGCGCGGCACGCGATGCCGCCGGGTCAGGCCGGGTCGATCGGCTCGTGCTCGAAATCGCAGCCGAGCCTTTCGTGCTGGGCGATCTGCACCAGCTTGAACAGGTGGTTCGCAATCTGGTCGATAACGCCCTTAAATACGGGGCCTTTGACAAGCAGGTGACCGTCATGCTCGATCTGGCGCCGGGCGATCAGGCACGGATTGCGGTTATCGACGAGGGCGAAGGCATCGCGCCCGAACAGATTCCGCATCTTACCCGGCGATTCTACCGCACCGATCCGGGCCGCAGCCGTGCATCGGGCGGCACCGGGCTGGGCCTCGCCATCGTCAAGCATATCGTGGAGCGGCATCGCGGACGCCTCGACATTTCCAGCGAACTGGGCAAAGGCACCCGTGTCGTGGTACGCATCCCTCTGGCGAAGAAGGAAAATTCATCCATCAGCCGGGAACAGGCCGACAACGGCAGCGCACCCCAAGAGGTCGAAACCCAACAATTGTCATAGCAGCGTCTTATTTCTTCAACATCCGCCCGCCAAGGGACAAGGGCGAGGCTCTTGAAATCATCCCGGACAGCCGATTGATGCATGCCTCCTGCGGGGAAAACAGGTTCACTCTATGTCGCCGATCACGCTCATCCTGATTGCCATCGGGCTCGGCCTTGCCGGATGGCTGGCAGGCCGCGCGAAGGCATGGAGCTTCCAGAGGCGGGATCCGGCGCTCCGCCCCGTCTCGCGGCCGGTCTATCACGCCTGGTATGTCGCGCTATGGGTGGTGCTCCCGGTGCTGGCGTTCGTGGCGCTGTGGTCTGCGATTGCGCCGCAACTGGTCACGCAGACCGTGCTCGCCTCGCCTGCGGCGGCCGGATTGCCGGCCTTCGGGTTCGAGCGCGACGCCTTCATCGGTGAAGCGCGCGCCGTGGCGCTCGGCCATGCGCCGGGCGTGTTCAACGACGAGGCCGAAGCGCTGGTTGAACCGTTCCGCGAGGCGTTGCTGCGCTACAATATCATCGGCATCGCCGTGACATTGCTCATCGCGCTCGCCGCCGGCGGGCTTGCCTTTCTCAGATTGCGTCCCGATTTCAGCGCCCGCACCCGGGTCGAGCGCACCGTGATGGCGATCCTGCTGCTCGCTTCGCTGGTGGCGATCCTCACCACCTTCGGCATCTTTGCGAGCCTGGTGTTTGAAACCACGCGGTTTTTCGGGATAGTCTCGCCGGTAGATTTCCTGTTCGGCACCAGGTGGGGGCCGGACACCATGGTCAGCCCCGAGGCGATCGATCCAAGCCGCTACGGCGCGCTCCCGCTGTTCTGGGGCACGATCTTCATTGGTGCGATCATCGCCATGATCGTGGCGATCCCGCTCGGCCTGATGAGCGCGATTTACCTCACCCAATATGCCGACCCGCGGGTACGCGCCTGGGTAAAGCCGCTGCTCGAACTTCTCGCGGGTGTGCCGACCGTGGTTTACGGCTATTTCGCCGCGCTGACGGTGGCGCCGCTGATCCGCGATGCCGCGGTGGCGATCGGGATCACCGGTGCCTCCACCGAAAGCGCGCTGGCTGCCGGGGTCGTGATGGGGGTCATGATCATTCCCTTCGTCTCCTCGATGGCGGACGATTCGATGGCAGCCGTGCCCAATGCGATGCGCGATGGGAGCCTGGCGATGGGCGCAACCAAATCCGAGACGATCCGCAAGGTGCTGTTCCCGGCCGCCCTGCCCGGCATCGTGGCAGGGATCATGCTCGCGGTCAGCCGCGCGATCGGCGAGACCATGATCGTGGTGATGGCCGCTTCACCTGCCGCCAATTTCACCGCCAATCCGCTTGAGCCGATGTCAACCGTGACGGTGCAGATCGTCAAGCTGCTGACCGGCGAGCAGAGCACCGATCACCCGGCGACCTTGAGCGCGTTCGCGCTGGGCTTCGTGCTGTTCATGGTGACCCTGGCGCTCAACTTCGTCGCGCTG
The DNA here is from genome assembly GCA_046294975.1 of Erythrobacter sp. Taxonomy (GTDB): domain Bacteria; phylum Pseudomonadota; class Alphaproteobacteria; order Sphingomonadales; family Sphingomonadaceae; genus Erythrobacter. The sequence continues at coordinate 10,325 of JBKBOH010000036.1, forward strand.
CGGGTCGTCAAGCGCTTCCGTGAGGCCTATGAATGAATAGTCCCGTCCCCACCCACGCCGACCAGCGCGGCCCGACCCGCACGCAAGCCTTCGAGAAGCGGCTCGCGCGGCGGTACCGCTCCGAGCGGAATTTCCGCCTGCTCGGACTGGCGGCTGTGGCGTTTTCGGTCGCGGTGCTGGTGTTTTTGCTGGGCAACATGCTGATCAACGGCATCAACGGCTTCCAGCGGGCCGAGCTGACCGTCACCATCGACTTCCCCGAAAGCGGCGTGACGGGCGACGAGGTCTCGCTCACCTCGCCGAGCGCGGTTGAGACGCTGGAGATGCAGGGCCTGCCCGATGTGGTGCAGTTCTACGCCGAGCGCCAGCTGGGCGCGCAAGCCACCGCCCAGCTTTCGCCCGATGCATGGCGCGATGTTGCCGCAGCGCTCGCAGCCGATCCCGCGATAATTACCCGCAAGCAAACCTTCCGGCTTCCGGCTTCCTCGCGCCTGGCCGCGGGACTTGACGGCGAAGGCTCGCCCGAAGACCAGGCGCTCGCGGCGCGGCTCGCCAAGGATGGCAAGCTCGCCAAGAATTGGGACTGGGGCTTCCTCGCCCGGTCTGATGCCACCAGCCCGCAGGCCGTCGGCATCTGGGCCGCGCTCAAAGGCTCAATGCTGACCATGCTGGTCACGCTGGTGCTGGCCTTCCCGATCGGGGTGCTTTCGGCACTCTATCTTGAGGAATATGCCCCGCGCAACCGCTGGACGGATCTCATCGAAGTGTCGATCAACAACCTGGCCGCGGTGCCTTCGATCATCTTCGGCCTGCTGGGTCTGGCAGTGTTCCTGACGCTGTTTCCCAACCTGCGCTCGGCCCCGCTGATCGGGGGGATGACGCTGGCGCTGATGACCATGCCGGTGATCGTCATTTCCGGTCGCAACGCGATCAAGGCCGTGCCGCCATCGATCCGCGATGGTGCGCTCGCTATCGGTGCCTCGCCGGTGCAGGTGGTGTTTCACCACGTGCTGCCGCTGGCGCTACCGGGGATGCTGACCGGCACCATCATCGGCATGGCCCGCGCGCTGGGCGAAACCGCGCCGCTGCTGCTGATCGGGATGCGCGCCTTCGTTGCGACCCCGCCCGACGGCTTCACCGCGCCCGCCACGGTGCTGCCGATGCAGATCTTCTTGTGGTCGGACGAAATTGACCGTGGCTTTGTCGAGCGCACCAGCGCCGCCATCATCGTGCTGCTGGTGTTTTTGCTCGCCATGAACGGCCTTGCCATCTACCTCCGCAACAGGTTCGAGAAACGCTGGTGACTGTGATTCATCCCAACATGGCTGACGAAGGCGCGAAGATCCGCGCGCGTGACGTTTGCGTCTTCTACGGTGAGAAACTGGCCATCGATCACGTGTCGATCGACATCTCGCCCGATTACGTCACGGCCTTTATCGGCCCATCGGGCTGCGGCAAGTCGACGTTCCTGCGGTGCTTCAACCGCATGAACGACACGATCCCCGCCGCGCGCGTCACCGGGTCGATCGAACTTGAAGGCGAAGACATCCACGGCGACCGGATGGACGTGGTTCAGCTGCGCGCGCGGGTGGGCATGGTGTTCCAGAAGCCCAACCCCTTCCCGAAGTCGATTTACGAAAACATCGCCTATGGGCCAAAGATCCATGGTCTGGCGGAAAAGAAGGCCGATCTCGACGTGATCGTCGAACGTTCGCTGACCCGCGCCGGACTGTGGGACGAGGTCAAGGACCGGCTCGATGATTCGGGCACCGCGCTTTCGGGCGGCCAGCAGCAGCGCCTGTGCATCGCCCGTGCCATCGCGGTCGATCCCGAAGTGATCCTGATGGACGAGCCGGCCTCGGCGCTCGATCCGATTGCCACTGCCAAGATCGAGGAACTGATCGACGAGCTTTCGGGTCGCTATGCGATTGTCATCGTCACCCACTCGATGCAGCAGGCCGCCCGCGTCAGCCAGCGCACCGCCTTTTTCCACCTGGGCAAGATGGTGGAGTATGGTCCCACATCCGAAATCTTCACCAATCCGATCGAGGATCGGACGAAGGATTATATCACAGGAAGGTACGGCTGATGGCCGAGCACACCGTCAAGGCCTTCGATGAGGACATCACCCGCCTGCGCGGACTGATCGCCGAGATGGGCGGCCTGGCGGAAGTCGCGATTCAGGAAGCGCTCGATGCGCTGGTGCGGGGCGATGAAGAGCTGGCCGAAAGAGTGGTCGCCCGCGACAAGCGGATCGATGCGCTCGAGACCGAGGTTGACAAGCTCGCGGTGCGGATCATCGCTCTGCGCGCGCCGATGGCCGACGATCTGCGCGAGGTTATCGCCGCGCTGAAGATCGGCGGGGTGCTTGAACGCATCGGCGACTATTCCAAGAATATCGCCAAGCGGGTCGGGATGATCGAAGGCCGCGCCCGGTTCGAGCCGCTCACGTTGCTGCCGACCATGGGCGAACTGGCGGGCGAGATGGTGCATGATGTGCTGACCGCCTATGCCGCGCGCGACCCGGAACTCGCCCGCGAGGTGATTGCCACCGATGCCAAGGTGGACGCCTTCTACAACAGCATTTTCCGCAATCTCGTAAGCCACATGGTCGAAAATCCTTCGACCATTTCGAGCGCGGCACAGCTGCTGTTCGTGGCCCGCAATATCGAGCGCATCGGCGATCATGCGACCAACGTGGCCGAGATGGTCCACTTCGCCGCCACCGGCGCCTATCCGCCCGAAGGCGACCGCTGAGCGAGCTTGCCTCACCTCGCCCGCCGGGGTGTGGAAAAGTCTTGATGACGGTTTCATCAAATTGTCGCTCAGGTGACACATAGCGCGCAGGAAACGGCCGTAATGGTCGGCTTTTGGAGGCATCTTCTGCATGTCCGCTGCCAAACTGCTGCTGGTTGAAGACGATCCGGCCCTGTCCGAACTGCTGGAATATCGTTTCCAGAATGAAGGCTACAACGTGCGCTGCACCGGTGACGGTGACGAGGCGCTTGTGCTCGCGGCAGAGGATGTGCCCGATCTCATTATCCTCGACTGGATGATCGAGGGCACCAGCGGGATCGAAGTCTGCCGCCGCCTGCGCCGCGACAAGGGCACCGCGCATGTGCCGATCATCATGCTCACCGCCCGCGAGGCCGAAGATGATCGCGTGCGCGGGCTGGAAACCGGGGCGGACGATTACCTCACCAAGCCCTTCTCTCCGCGCGAATTGCTCGCGCGCGTGGCGGCGGTGATGCGCCGCATCCGTCCGGCGCTGGCGGGCGAGACGATCGAGGTGGGCGACATCCGGCTCGATCCGGTGGCGCACAAGGTTCAGCGTCGCGGCCGTGCACTGCAACTCGGCCCGACCGAATACCGTCTGCTCAAGTTCTTCATGGAGAGCCCGGGCCGGGTGTTCAGCCGCGGCCAGCTGCTCGACGGGGTGTGGGGAACCGGCTCTGATATCGAGCTGCGTACGGTCGATGTCCACATCCGCCGCTTGCGTAAGGCGATCGGGATCGAGGGCGCGAAAGACCCGATCCGCACGGTACGCTCGGCCGGATATGCGCTCGAAACGAACTGAATTGCTGCGCGCAAGCCTAATGAAAATCGCGTGATTTCGGGATGATCCGGGCATTGCGCGGATGGCCTTCGTGTCCGCTTTGGAACCCGCGATCGGGCATCGGGCGGTTGGCCTCGTCAGCGCGGGCGAGCGGTGCGTCGAGCAGGTCCTCGGACAGCGCGTGCAGCGCCGGGGTGGCATCGGTCAGGCTTGCGGCGATCACGTGGATCACCTCGTCGTCATACTCGACGCGGCCCCGCACCTCCATTACCCTCGCGCCCATCACTACCTTGCGCTGCCGTTCCTTGAGGTCGGGCCAGACCACGAGATTGATGACCCCGGTTTCATCCTCGAGCGTGATGAAGGTCACCCCCTTGGCGCTGCCCGGTCGCTGGCGGATCAGCACCACGCCTGCGACCTGCACCATGGAGCGGAACTTGCAAGCCCGCAGATCGCTCGCCCGCACAAAACCACGCGCGGCAAGACCGGGGCGCAGGAAGGCCAGCGGATGCGCCTTCAGGCTGAGGCGGGTGGTCTGGTAATCGGCCACCACTTCCTCCGACAGCGGCATGGCTGGGAGCACAATGGCGCGGCGCTCGCCCCCCTCCTCGTGCACGCCCATCGCGCGGAACAGCGGCAGATCGGGCGCGGCAATCAGGCTCCGCGCATCCCACAGCGCCTGCCTGCGGGTGAGGCCCAACGAGGAAAAGGCATCGGCGCTGGCAAGCCGCTCGATCTGCGCCGGCGACAGCCCGGTGCGAGCGCGCAAATCGGCGATGTCGCGGTAAGTGCCCCCCGCCTCGCGCTCATTGACAAGCGCGGCGGCAACATGTTCGGGCAGGCCGTCGATCTGGCGCAGGCCCAGGCGCAGGGCCAGCGGTTCCCCCTCTCCCTCAAGCGTGCAGTCCCACCCGCTCGCATTCACATCCACCGGCAGCACCCGCACCCCGTGCCCGGCTGCATCGCGCACGATCTGCGCCGGGGCATAGAAGCCCATCGGCTGCGAATTGAGCAGCGCGCAGGCGAAGGCCGCGGGGTAATGGCACTTGAGCCAGCTCGACACATAGACCAGCTGGGCAAAGCTCGCTGCGTGGCTTTCGGGGAAGCCATATTCGCCGAAGCCCCGGATCTGGTTGAAGCACCGCTGCGCGAAATCGCGGTCATAGCCGCGCGCGACCATGCGTTCGACCATCATGTCCTGAAGTTCGTCGACCATCCCGCGGCTGCGGAAAGTCGCCATTGCCTTGCGTAGGCGATTGGCTTCGCGGCTGGAGAACTTCGCCGCATCGAGCGCGATCTTCATCGCCTGTTCCTGGAAGATCGGCACGCCCAGGGTGCGCCCGAGGATGCTGGTGAGTTCGTCGGGCGGGCCGTGTTCAGGGGAAGGCGCAGGGATCTGCACGGCTTCCGCCCCCCGGCGGCGCTTGAGATAGGGATGCACCATGTCACCCTGAATCGGCCCGGGGCGCACGATCGCGACCTGAATGACGAGATCGTAGAACTCGCGCGGGCGCAGGCGCGGCAGCATGTTCATCTGCGCCCGGCTTTCGACCTGGAACACGCCGAGCGAATCCCCGTGCCGCAGCATCGCATAGGTTTCCGGGTCTTCGCGCGGGACACTCGCCAGCGTCAGCGCGCGGCCGTGATGCGCCTCCAGCAGATCGAGGCACTTGCGGATACAGGTGAGCATCCCCAGCGCCAGCACATCAACCTTGAGGATGCCCAGCGCCTCGATGTCATCCTTGTCCCATTCAATGAAGCTGCGGTCAGGCATCGCCCCGTTGCCGACCGGCACAGTCTCGGTGAGCGGCCCTTCGGTGAGGATAAAACCGCCGACATGCTGACCCAGATGGCGCGGCATTCCAATCATCTGCTCGGTCAATTTCAGAACACGCCGCAGGTGCGGATCGGTGATGTCGAGCCCGGTTTCGGCGGCGTGCTTCTCGGAAATCTCCCGCCCCCATCCGCCCCATACGGTGCGCGCCAGCGCGCCGGTGATGTCCTCGGAAAGGCCCATCGCCTTGCCCACCTCGCGGATGGCCATGCGCGGACGGTAGTGGATCACGGTGGCGCACAGTCCGGCGCGGTGACGGCCATATTTGCGGTAGATATACTGGATCACCTCTTCGCGCCGTTCGTGCTCGAAATCGACATCGATATCGGGCGGTTCCTTGCGCTCCTCCGAAATGAAGCGGTCAAACAAGAGCTGGTGCTTGGCCGGATCGACCGAAGTGATGCCGAGCACGTAGCACACAGCCGAATTGGCCGCACTTCCCCGCCCCTGGCACAGGATCGGCGGATCGCACCGCCGCGCGAAATCGACGATGTCCTTGATGGTGAGGAAGTAGCGCGCCAGATCGAGCTTGACGATCAGTGCCAGCTCGCGGTTTAGCGTGGCGCGCACGCTTTCGGGCACACCATCGGGATAGCGCCGAGCGGCACCGGCCCACACCTCGCTTTCGAGGTAGCCTTGCGGGGTCTGGCCGTCGGGATAGATTTCCTCCGGATATTCGTAGCGCAGTTGATCGAGACGGAAATGGCACCGGTCAGCCACCGCGCGCGCGGCCGCAATCGCATGGGGCCAGCGGGCGAAGAGGCGCTGCATCTCGGCCGGGGATTTCAGGTGCCGTTCGGCATTGGGGTGGAGCAGATGCCCGGCCGCCGCGACGGTGGTCTTGTGGCGGATCGCGGTCATCACGTCTTGCAGCGCGCGGCGTTCGGGCGCGTGGTAGTGAACGTCGTTAGTCGCCAGCAGACCGAGGCCATGGGTGCGCGCGAGCGCGTCCAATCGCGCGATCCGGGCAATATCGTCGCCGCGATAGAGATAGGCAGCGGCGATGTGGCTAAGGCTGGGAAGTTGGCGGACGAGGTGGGGGAGAAGGTCGATGAACGCCATTTCCCTTTCGTCATCTCGGCAAAGGCCCGCATCGCTTTCGGCCAGCGGCTCGGGTTCAAGTCCGGGACGAGGGAAGGGAATCACATTGCTCGGCACCTGGATGGCGAACCGTGCCTCCAGATCATCGGGCGGCAGCAGGATCAGCTGCACGCCTTCAGAGTGCGCCGCCAGCAGCGCGAGGTCGATCTCGCACACCCCCTTGTCCTGCCACTCGCCGCTCAGCGTCTGCATCCGGCCCGCGCTGATCAGGCGGCACAGGCGGCCATAGGCGGCGCGATCCTCGGGATAGGCGAGGAAGGACAGCCCTTCGACGGTCTCGATCCGGCAGCCGATCACGGGCTTGAGTTTCAGTGTCCGCGCCTCGGTATGCACGCGCACCACACCGGCCATCGAGTTCACATCGGCAATGCCGATCGCATCATAGCCTGCCGCGTGGGCCGCCAGCACCAGATCGACCGCATCGGACGCCCCGCGCAGGAAGCTGAAGCAGCTGAGGAGGCCGAGTTCCACGAAAGGCGCGCGTGCGGGCGGCGCGATATCCGCCGGATCGATATCCAGCGTGCGCTTGTCGGGGGTGAGCGGGGTGTCGGGCACTCACACCTCCCCCAAGCGCTCCCGCACCATTGCCAGATCGGCGGCGAACAGGGCCGCCTGTTCCGCGCGCGCCGCGCCATCGAGCCTGAGCAGGTAGGACGGGTGCACCGTCACCCACAGTTCCGCCCCGTCATCGAGCGGGATCGCCCTGCCCCGCTTGCGATTGACGCTGACCGTGCGCCCCAGCAGGCCGCGCGCCGCGCTCGCCCCGAGTGCCAGCACGACGCGGGGCTTTACCAAGGCACGCTCGGCTTCCAGCCACCAGCGGCAGGTGTCGATTTCCTTCGCGGTGGGCGATTGGTGCAAGCGATGCTTGCCCTTCCACGCGAACTTGAAGTGCTTGACCGCGTTGGTGACATAGGCCGCGCTGCGATCAATCCCGGCACGGGCGAGATAATCGTCGAGCAACTGACCCGCCGGGCCGACGAAGGGCCGGCCGGCTGCATCTTCCTGATCACCGGGTTGCTCGCCGACAATCATCAGACGGGCTTGCGGCGCGCCCTCGCCCGCCACCGCGCAGGTGCCGCACTCGGCGATGGCGCAATCGTGGCAGGCGGCGATTCCCTGTGCCACTTCGGCGAACGAGCCGGGCCGCACCCGCGCCGCCCGCGCGCCCGCCGCCACCATCGCCGCCTCGCGCGCCTGTGCCCCGGCGATCAGCTGCGGGATGAGTTCCGCCTCGGGCAGGTTCTTCCAGTATTTCTTCGGCATTTCCGAGAGCATCGCGGAAACCTTCAAGCGCGCCGGATTGAAGATCGAGGCATAGTAGGAGCGCCACAAGGCCTCGCACCTGTCGCCCTGCGGCGCATCCTCACGGCGCGCAGGCGGACCTTCGCGCATGGTCTCGCCGTCCCAATGCACGCTCCCGCGCGGGGTCAGGATCGACCAGCGCATATTGGCAAAGCGGCGCATGAAGAACGCGGCCTCGGCGCGCAGGATGTGGTGATCAGGCTCGAACCAGGCGACGTAATGCGGCGTGCCGTCTTCCTCTGCGACTTCGCGGAAGCGGACGAAGGCGTGCATCTTGTGGGCATCGCGGCGCACCGATCTGGCGAGCGCCTCAAGGCGGTGCACTTCCGGGTCGGCCTTGTCCTCCATCAGGCGCGGGTTGCGCTGGAGCCGCCAGAGCACCTGATAGAGCAGGCCGAAGCGGGCCGGATCGGAGTGCAGCGCGGCGCTGCGGGCGATGGTGAGGAACCGCTGGCTGGCGCGCACTGGCGGCGCATCAGCGGGCGGCACCGGCAGGCGCTTGTCACCGCGCGCTGGTTCGTCCGAAGCGAACAGCTCGCCCGTCCCGCCCGGCGCGATCCACGAAACCCGGTCGGGCGGCACATCACACTGGACAAGGCCCCGCGCCCGCGCGCGCCAGAAGCCGAAATCGTCGGGCGCGGGAAGGTGGACGGCGTAGCGGGCGCCGAGAGCGACATTCTGCATCGCGGCCATCAGAACAACTCCAGTTGTTCTGGCTGCGGAACGATCAGTCTCCGCAAGTCGGCCCGGTCGGTCAGCAGCGTCGGGCGCCAATCGATGGTGCAGATGAAGGGGCGCACCTTGGCCACCGAGGCGGTCAGCCGCGCGACATCATCAAGCCGCAAGGTCCGGTGCCGCCGCGCGGCGAGAATGCGGGCGACCGCCTTGGTTCCCAGCCCCGGCACGCGCAGCAATTGCTCCTTGGCCGCACGGTTGACATCGACCGGAAAGCGCTCGCGGAACTTCAGCGCCCAGGCGAGCTTGGGGTCGATATCGAGCGGCAGGTTGCCATCCGCCTCCGCCGCATCGGCCACTTCCTGCGGGGCAAAGCCGTAGAAACGCATCAGCCAGTCGGACTGGTAGAGCCGGTGCTCGCGCAGCAGCGGCGGGCGCTTCAGCGGCAGCACGGCCGAGGCATCGGGGATCGGCGAGAAGGCGCTGTAATAGACCCGCCTCAGGCCGAAGCGGTCATAGAGCCGGCTCGCCTTGCCGATGATCGCGGCATCATTGGCCCCGTCCGCGCCGATGATCATCTGGGTCGACTGGCCCGCCGGGGCAAAGCGCGGCGCGTGACGGAAGCGCTTCTTCTCGTCCTTCGCCTCGATGATTCGCGCCTTGGTGCGGCTCATCGCGTCCTCGATTTGACGGGCGTTCTTGTCCGGCGCGAGGCGGATCAACCCACTGTCGGTCGGCAGTTCGACATTGATCGACACCCGGTCGGCATAGCGCCCGGCGGCGTGGATGATCTCAGGCTCGGCCTCGGGGATGGTCTTGAGGTGGATATAGCCGCGAAAATCGTGCTCCTCGCGCAGGATCCGCGCGACCTCGACCAGCTGCTCCATCGTGTGATTGGCGCTCTTGACGATGCCGGACGAGAGGAACAGGCCTTCGATATAGTTGCGGCGGTAGAAGTTCAGCGTCAGATCAACCACCTCCTGCGGGGTGAAGCGTGCGCGCGGCGTGTTCGCGCTCTTGCGATTGATGCAATAATGGCAATCGAAGATGCAGTGATTGGTCAGCAGGATCTTGAGCAGCGAGATGCAGCGCCCGTCCGGCGCATAGGCATGGCAGATGCCCATCCCTTCGGTGGAGCCGACACCCTTGCCGCCCAGCGCATTCTTCTTCGCGGTGCCGGACGAGGCGCAGGAGGCATCGTATTTCGCCGCATCGGCAAGGATTTCGAGGCGTTGGCGTAAGGGTTGCTGGGCCATGGGAACGTTGGAACACCTTTCAGTGTTCCTTATATGTTCCTACAGCCCTCTTTGCCAAATGCAAAGCTTGCAAGCGTGTCGGAGCAGCTTCAGGCAGAGCGGTAAAGATGCCGCTGGTCGCGGGCAATCGCACCATTGTTGCACAGGTGATCGAGCACCGCCGGATGCATCACGCCTTCGAAGGCAACACCGGCGAACGGGCCATCGACCCAGGCAATCGTGCCGAGCGGCGCGTTGATGCCGGCGATCTTCATTGTCACCCGGTCGCCAATCGCCGCAAAGCCGGCCTTGCCGCGGATCTTGCACCCACCTTCGGAGATGTCGATCAGATCCACGAACACCTCGCGCGAACGCACCCGTCCCTTGACCCACAGGTTGAGCGGACGGCGTTCTGACGCACGGGGGATGGTGTGCAGATTCATGCAACAGAGGGTCGCACAAAGGGGTAAAAGAAATCTGAGCGCGCCCGGGAGATTGTCACGCGAACAGCCCTTGCAAAAACCAGTCGGGCACGCCCCCGCGCCCATCGCCTGCGATCCCCCGCCGATAGATCCAGTAACGCCGCCCGCCATCATCCTCGATGCGGTAGTAATCGCGCAGGCGCGCACTCGAGCGTTCGCGCCACCATTCGGGGGCAATCCGCTCCGGCCCCTCCACCCGCACCACCTCGCGCACCGTGCCGCGCCAGCCGAAGCGCTGCGGCACGCCATCGGGCGAGGCATAGAGCACCGCGATCGGTTCAGGCCGGTCGAGCAGCTTGAGCGGGCGGGCGTGAAAGGGGAAGGCGCCCCGCATCGCAGGCACAGGTTCAAGCGGCAGCTGCCAGATTTGCGCGCGTTCGGGCACATGGCTGGCACAGGCGACCGGACGGGTGACAGCTTGCGGACCCAGTCGCACGCTCAGCCGGTCGATGCAAGCGGCGAGTGCAGTGCCGTGGCTTTCGGCAGCGGCATCGAGATCGGCCTGCGACAAGCCGAGCGGCTCGCTCCAGCTGGCGCGCAATTGCACCAGCTCGATCCCGAACCCGGCATCGACATCGTCCAGCCGCCGCGCGAACAGCCGCAGCATATGTTCTGCCTCGCGGGTGGCGGCGGCGAGTTCGATGCGGCGCATCAGCACCTCGCCATCGACCCGCCACAGCGCCAGTTCGAGCCGCCGCGCCCCCTCGCCCCGCGCTTCGAGCGCGCGCACCATGTCCTGCGCGAGATCGCCCACCACCCGGTCGAGCAAATCGCGGTGGCGCAGCGGCTCGATCAGCCGGCGCTGGACCATCGGCATGGGGCGAAAGGTCACCGGCAGCAGCGGTTCGGGCACACGGCCCAGCAGCTGATCGAGCCGCAACAGCGGATTGGCGGCGGGCGAGCGGCGGTTACGGAAACGACGCTGGAGCGCATCGCGCGCGCCAGCCTCGGCCTGCGGATCGCCATCCCCCACCCCGCTCACCCCGGACAGCTCGCCGAGCCGCTTGATCCCCAGCCGGCGCAGCACCGTCAACACATCGTCATCCAGCCGCAGCGCCGCCACCGGCAGATCGCCGAGCAGCCGCAGCGGATCATCGCCGGGCGCGAGGATGGCGACAGGCGGGCCGTAATGGGCCAGCGCCCAGGCCGAACCTGCGGTCGGTGCGAGTGCGGCACGCACGGCCAGCGACCGCGCAGCGCAGGCACGGACGACATCGGCCAGCAACCGCTGCTCACCCCCGAACAGGTGTGTGGCTCCGGTGACATCGACCAGCACGCCGTCGGGCGGATCGAGCGCGCTCCACGGCCCCCAACGCTGCGCCCACAGCGCGAGCTTTTCCAGCGCCGCCAGATCGCCTGCCGGATCGGCCGGTGCCGTCACCAGATCGGGGCACAGCGCGCGGGCATCCGCCAGCAGCATTGCGGGACGCGCCCCCGCCGCGAGCCCCGCATCATTGGCCGCAGCGATGCGCGGGCCTTGTGCCGTCTCGATAATCAGCGCGGTAGGGAGCGCATCGGCCGGTGCGCGCGCGTCAGGCGCGAGCGCGCGCCGCCAGCGATCGACCGACAGTCGGGCGAACCAGATGGCGAGGATGCGGCGGGCTGGCGGGTTCGGCGGCGGGATCGGGGCAGACACGCAGGGTTGAGTGGTCATCGTTCAACATCCATTCGCCCGGCACATAGCCCCGGGCGCGGAACAGTTCGGCGTGCCAGGTGGCGCTGCCGGGGGCGTCTGGGTTCCAGCGCGGACGCGGCGAGGGAGCGGCGCGGGCCTGCCAGCGCATCCGCGCCGAGGACAGATCGGGCGCGGCATCCAATCGCACCAGCCACAGCCTGACGCCGTGCTTTTCCGCCGTCAGGCTCAAGCGGCGCGAGGCGGTGAAATCGAGCGCGCGGGGATTGCCCGCGATCTCGCCGATCACGCAGGCGAGGTCACGGCACCTTAGCCCTTCCTCCAGCGCGAACAGCGCATCTTCGGGCGTGCTGGCGGTGACATGGATCAGGCGCGCGCGCCACACGGGGGGCATGCCATGGACATAGGGTCGCCCGCCAAGCCGGATCGCCTTCCTGTCCTGCACCCACAGCACATGGCGGGCATCCCCGCCCTGCGCTGAAGCGGCGAGCGCATCACGCGCCAAAGCCAGCGCCAGCCCCGCCCCGCTCGCCTCGGCGGCAGGGGCGAAAATTTCCGTGTGGAGCGGCTGTGCGGCAAGGCCCGGCCGCCAGCGCGGCTCGGACAGGCGCGCAGGCAGAATCTGGGCGGGTGACGGCTTGAAGGACATGGGCGAACGACTCATATGTTCACATTATGTTCCAAGATTGACCGCCTTGCAATGCAAAGGGCGCAGGAAGCGATTATCCGCTCCCCGCGCCCTTCATGCCCCGCCCGCACGGGCGCGCGATTACCCTTCGATCACCGGCCCCGGGAATTCGCCCATGTCCGGCGCATCGTCCTGCGGATCACCATGCTGGAGATTGGAGTTGTGGATGCCGTAGAGGAAATACAGCACCACCCCGCCGATCATGTAATAAACGAAGAACATCAGCACGTTCAACGGCACCGAGGTGATCAGATAGAGGCACGAGAGGATGCCCAGGATCGGCAGCACCGGATAGAACGGCACCGTGAACCCGCGCGGCAGTTCCGGCGCGGTGCGGCGCAGGTAGATCACCGAGAGGCACACGATCGCAAAGGCCGCCAGCGTCCCGACCGAAGTCATGTCGCCCAGCACGTTGATATCGAAAAAGCCTGCCGCGCTCGCCGTCACCAGGCCGACCACAACCGTGTTGACCGCCGGGGTGTGGAACCGCTTGTTCACGCGGCTGAACACCTTGGGCAGCAGCCCGTCGCGCGCCATGGTGTAGAAGATGCGGGTCTGGGCATACATCAGCACCAGCACCACCGAGGTGAGACCGATGATCGCGCCAACCTTGATGATCTTCGCCAGCCAGCCCCACTGCGGGCCGAAATTGTCGACCACCACTGC
>JBKBOH010000037.1:0-23027 GCA_046294975.1 Erythrobacter sp.
AACTGGTGCGTCGGGCTCATGTATTTCGCGCCCGAGGCGGATTTGTCGGCGGGGAGGGTAACGGGCGGGTTGTCGTTCATCTTCACCATCACCCGATCACCTGCGAGGTAATCGACCTTCAGCCGCGTGCCGCCCCCGCAATCGTAATAGGTGCTCGCCCCGGGGCCGCCCACCTGTTCGTTGCAGCCAGCCAGCGCCAGCGCCAGTGCTGCGGCCATGATGATACCGATGTTCATGCGTTTTCCCTCCCTAAACCGCAGGAACGATACCCTATCGGGCCGATGCTGGAAAACCCGCGTCAGCCCGCCCGCGCATCCAGCCAGCGCGCCGCGCGCACCCCGAAGGTGATCAGGAACGGCACCAGCACGATGCTGAGGAACACCTTGGCGAGTACCTGCCCGATCATCAGATCGGTGATGTCGAATTCGCCGTAGAAGGCCAGCGTGATGAAGATCACCGAATCCACCGCCTGGCTCAGCGCCGAGGCAATCGCGCCGCGGATCATCAGGCCGAAGGTGTTTTCCTGCTGCCCGCCCCCGCGCAGCCGGTCGAAGATCCAGATGTTGAGCAAGAGCGAGGTGATGTAGGAGGCCGGCCCCGCCATCCACACCCGCCAGGTCGACTGGTGGACGCGCGCGAAGGCGGCGAGATCGTCGGGACGGAAGGCGATCATCTCGGCGGAGGCGGGCAGCGCCAGCACCAGCTGCATCAGCAGCGCCGAGAGGCCCAGCGGCAGGAACCCCCACCACACGATCCGCTTGGCCGCCTCGCGTCCGTAGAGCTGCGACAGCGTGCTGGAGATCACCACCAGCAGCAGGAAGGGGAAGATCCCGCTTTCCACCGCCAATGGCGTCGGCCACAGCTGCACCTGCTTGAAGGCGAGCACGCCCGCCAGCACCGTCATCCCGCCATAGAGCAGCGTGTAGACGAACATCGCCAGCGGCATCGAGACACCCTGCGGCGTGGTGGCGGCAAATGGGGCGGCGGCGGGCGCGGTGTCGTTCATGCGGCAAGGTGCTACCCAGCGCGCGGGCAAAAGAAAAGCGCGCGCGCAAAGGCTGTCACCACAATGTCGCACAGGCCAATTGCATCGACGGCTTGCAACTGCCTTCGCAAACTGCCACGCCGCAGGGTGTTGCGTGCCGGGCCGCCACCTTGCGGGCAACAGGGGTCACATCGCTTCCTTACACGCGAAGGGCATCTGCCGCCGTGAACGAGAATATCACGCCCATCCTGCTGAGCCTTGCAGGGGTTCTCGCCATTCTGGGCATCGCCTTTGCGCTGTCATCGGCGAAGCGCCGGATCAACCTCAGGGTGGTCGGATCGGCGTTTGCGTTGCAGGCGATGACCGCGTTGGTGGTGCTTCGCACCGATATCGGCGTGGCGGTGATCGGCGGCCTGTCGAGCGGGGTGATCGCGCTGCTCGATTTCTCCAAGATCGGGATCACCTCGGTGTTCGGGCCGATGGAGAGCAACCCCTTTGCCAACACCTTCGTCATCGCCGCGCTGCCGGTGATCGTGTTCTTCGCTGCGATCGTCTCGATCCTCTATCATCTGGGCATCATGCAGCGGCTGGTGCGCTGGGTGGGCGGGGCGATCGGCTGGGTGACGGGGATCACCAAGGTCGAGGCGCTGGGTGCGGCCGCCAACATCTTCGTCGGCCAGTCGGAAAGCCCGCTGGTGGTGCGACCCTATCTCGCCGCGCTGCCGCCGGCGCGGCTGTTCACCCTGATGGCGGTGGGCATGGCGGGTGTGGCGGGCACGATCCTGGCCGCCTATGCCAGCTTCATCGGCGAGCAGGCCGTGCCGTACCTGCTGGCGGCGGCGTTCATGTCGGCCCCGGGCGGGATTTTGATGGCCAAGATCATCATGCCCGACGATGCCCCCTTCGGCGATGGCCGCGACCTGGGTGTCGCCACCGCCGCAGTGCAGCGCGCGCGTGGCAGGGCCAATGCGCTGGCCGAAGCGACCCGCGTGCTGATGTATGACGAGAACGGCCAGGAGATCGAACTCCCGCAGGCCCGCATCAGCGCGGTTGGCCCCGCTTCGATCCTCGAAAGCGGCAAGGCCGAGGAAGTGGCCGCCGCGGAAACCTTCGAGGACGGCCAGCGCCCAGCCAACATCATCGAAGCCGCCGCGCAGGGCACCCAGACCGGAGTCAAGCTGGCGGTTGCGGTGGGCGCGATGGTGATGGTGTTCGTCGCGCTGGTCGCGCTTGCCAACGGGATGCTGGCCGGGATCGGCGGCGGGATCGTCGCCCTTGCCGATCAGATCGGCGCGCCGCTTCCGCCGGCAGTGGCGGCGTGGCTTGCCAATATCAGCTTCCAGCAGCTGCTCGGCTATCTCTTCGCGCCGGTGATGTTCCTGATCGGGATTGCCGATTGGGAGCAGGCGCGCATCGCAGGCGGGCTGTTCGGCACCAAGATCGTGCTCAACGAATTCGTCGCTTTCATCGATCTGGGCGCTCTGACCGATGGCCAGCTGACCGCGCGCAGCCGCGCGATTGTCACCTTTGCGCTGTGCGGCTTTGCCAATTTCTCCTCGATCGCGATCCAGATGGCGGTCACCGGCGGCCTTGCGCCCAACCAGCGTCCGGTGATCGCCCGGCTGGGCCTCAAGGCACTGGCGGCAGGCAGCCTTGCCAACCTGATGAGCGCGGCGCTGGCGAGCCTGTTCCTGCCGCTCTAGCGCAAGTCCGGGTGCCGGTGTAAGGGCAGGCGCATGACCGATATTGCTTCCGTTTCGCTCGCCCAGCCGCTCGAAACCATCGCCGACGAACTGGGCCGCAGCTTTGCCGAATACGGCTTTGCCGTGGTGTGCGATCATGGCATTGCGCAGGAATTGATCGATGCGGCCGAGGCTGCATCGAAGGCGTTTTTCGCGCTGCCCGATGCGGTCAAGCGCCGCTACCGGATCGAAGGCGGCGGCGGCGCGCGCGGCTACACCCCGTTCGGCACCGAGAAGGCCAAGGATGCTGCGGTGTTCGATCTCAAGGAATTCTGGCACGTCGGCCGCAACCTGCCGCCCGGCCACCCGCTGGCCGAGTTCATGGCGCCGAACATCTGGCCCGACGAGGTTGCAGGTTTCAGGGAAACCATGAGCGCGCTCTATGCCGCTTTTGAAGCCACCGGCGGGCGGGTGCTCGAAGCGATCGCGCTGCATCTTGGCCGGCCGCGCGATTTCTTCGCGGCGAGCATTGCGGACGGCAATTCGGTGATGCGCCTGCTCCACTATCCGCCGCTGGGGGACGACGCGCCCGAAGGCGCGATCCGCGCCGCCGCGCATGGCGACATCAACACCATCACCCTGCTGCTGGGGGCCGAGGAGGCGGGGCTAGAATTGCTGACCAAGCAAGGCGAATGGCTGCCGATCCCGGCGAGCAAGGGCGCGCTGGTGATCAATGTCGGCGATATGCTTGAACGGCTCACCAATGGGCGGTTGCGCTCCACCACCCATCGCGTGGTCAACCCGCGCGGCGATGCCGCGCGGCGCTCGCGCTATTCGATGCCGTTCTTCCTGCACTTCCGGCCCGATTTCCTGATCGAGCCTTTGCCCGAATGCATCGATCCGCAGGCTGCAACTGCGCCGCCCGAACCGATCACCGCGCATGATTTCCTGATGCAGCGCCTGCGCGAGATCAATCTCGCCTGAAGCGATGTGCGCCGGGCCAGCGATTGGCCCGGCGGCGCCCCGCATATCGTTGCGTGGATGCAACACCTGAAACGAGAACGGCTGTAAATCCGGCGAATTGTGCAGGCGCGAAGGCGCGTTTGCCGCGGAAACATGCCGGGCGCGCAGCGGGTTTCATCAAATCGTCACAGAATAGTCGCTTATCCGCAGTCACCCGGGCCTAGGGGGAGGCCCAGAGTCTACCTCTCCACCGTCATCAGGGGCTACTTTCATGAAGCTTAAGTATCTTCTTGCAGCAAGCGTCGTCAGCCTTGCCGCCACCACCACCTTTGTCGCGGCGCCGGCCGCGGCGCAGCAGATCACCACCGGGGTCGAGGGCCAGGTCACCGACGAGAACGGCAATGCGATCTCCGGCGCGCTGGTGACGATCACCAACACCGCCAACAACACCACCCGCACCACCACCACCGATGGCTCGGGCGCCTTCCGCGTGGTCTCGCTCCAGCCGGGCAACTACGCCATCACTGTCACCGCTGACGGCTATGAAGGGCAGACGGTCGAAAACGTCGCCACCAGCATCGGTGGTCGCACCGCCTTCAACTTCGCGCTCTCCGCCACCGCGGCAGGCGCGGCCGACAGCACCATCGTCGTGACCGGCGCGCGCGCGCGGGTCAGCCAGGTGGCGGTTGGCCCCGGCACGGCCTTCGGGCAGGAGCAACTCGAGAGCTTCCCCTCGATCACCCGCGACATCCGCGACATCATCCGCATCGATCCGCGCGTCGCGCTCGACAACCAGAACGACGTGGAGCGCATCTCGTGCCTTGGCGGCAACGACCGTTCGAACACCTTCACGGTTGACGGTATCGTCCAGGCCGACGTGTTCGGCCTGAACGGCACGCCGTTTGCCGCGCGCAACGCGCTGCCGCTGCCGTTCGATGTGGTTGACCAGGTCTCGGTCGAATTCGCGCCGTTCGACGTGGAATATTCCGAATTCACCGGCTGTCTCGTCAATGTCGTCACCAAGGGCGGTGGCAATGACTTCCACGGCTCGGCCTTCATCACCTATTTCGATGGCGGCATGGTCGGCGATCTTGATACCGGCAGCCAGGAAAAGCGCTGGGGCGCGACCATTTCCGGCCCGATCATCAAGGATCGCCTGTTCTTCTCCTTCGGCTATGAAGAAACCGATCTGGGCGATGGCAACGAATTTGGCCCGGCCGGCGGCGGTTTCGTGAACGAAGCCAACTTCGTCACCCAGGCCCAGTTCAACGAATTCGCCCGCATCGCGCGCGAAGTCTATGATCAGGACGTGGGTGGCTATCCCACCGCGCTGCCCGAATCCTCGGTGCGCTATTTCGGGCGTCTCGATGCCGTGATCGCCGAAGGCCACCGCCTTGAGGCGACCTACCAGCGGCTTGAGGAAACCAATGTCGAAAGCGACTTCGGCACCCAGAACCTGACCGGTCTCAACTCGTTCGAGGACGAGGGCACGGTCTCGGACTACTACTCGGCCCGCCTCTATTCGGAATGGAGCGATACGGTTTCGACCGAGCTGCGCCTCAGCCGCGCCGAAGTGGGCGACGTGCAGGGCCCGGTCGGTGGCGGCGAAGCCCAGTCGGCCAACCCGATCGTGCGCCTGGTGGTGGGCGTCGAGCCGGTTGCCGGCCAGACCACGCAGGAAGGCGTGCTTTCCACCGGCCCGGGCATCTTCCGCTCGGCCAACGCGCTCAACACCCGCATCGATCAGGCCCGCTTCCAGATCAACGTTGACGCGGGTTCCGGTCACCTCGTCAAGCTCGGCGCCGAAATCAACGACCTGTCAGTCTACAACCTGTTCGCGATCAACGCGACCGGCACGCTCTACTTCCGCAACCTTGCCGACTTCGAAGCCGGTCTGCTGTCGCCGGGTTCGACGATCTTCCCGACGGTGGAGCAGATCGTCGATGGCCTGGCAGTCGCAGGTGACATCAACGCCACCCCGACGGGCGACATCAACGAAGCCGCAGCGCGCTTTGGCCGCACCATCTATTCGTTCTACGCGCAGGACGAATGGCAGGCGACCGATCAGCTGGCGCTCAACGCCGGTGTCCGGGTGCAGCTCTATTCGGGCGGCGCGCCGCGGGCCAACCCGGAATTCCTGCGCCGCTACGGCTTTACCAATGCCAATTCCTTCGGCCGTCTCGACCCGGTGATCCTGCCGCGGGTCTCGGCGACCTACGAATTCGACAATGACGGCTTCTTCTCGAACTCGCGGGTGACCGGCGGTGTCGGTATCTTCTCGGGCGGCGATCCGGTGGTGTATTTCTCGAACGCCTTCTCGAACAACGGGTTCTCGACCGGACTTGGCACCTCGGCCAATTGCACCGCCGCGCAGCTGCCGCGCAACGCCAACGGTCAGCCGTCGGTACTTGATGCCAGCGGCAACTTCACCGGCTTCCCGGCCTGTATCAGGGCTGCCGGCTCGGCCCAGGCGGCGGCGGGTCTGGCTGACACGCAGTCGACCGATCCCGAGTTCGACGTGCCCACCGTGGTGCGCGCCAATATCGGCTTCGCCACCATGCTCGGCACCGAGAGCGGCTTCTTCAGCAACTGGAAGCTGAACCTCGACTACATCTACTCGCGGTTCAACGACACGCTGAACTTCGTCGATCTGGCGCAGACCCCTCAGGTCAACCGTGGGCTGAATGGCTATACGGTCGACGGGCGTCCGATCTACGCGGCGATCGATCCGACCGATCCGGATGCGGTCGGCTGCAACGCGACGCTCAACTACTCGGGCGGCACACCGCCGGTGTGGCAGAACGTGACTGCGGCGTGCTTCAACCGCATTGGCCGTGATGACGAAATCCAGCTGACCAATGGCCCGAGCTACGAAAGCCATGTCGCCTCGATCATCCTGTCGAAGCGGTTCCAGGGCGGCCTGTTCACCCAGGGCGGTTCGTTCAACGTGAACTTGGGCTACGCCTTCACTGACTCGAACAACAACCGCAACAATGGTTCGTCGACGGCAACCTCGTCCTACGACATTACCGCGGCCTTCGATCGGCAGAACCCGGCGGTGTCGACCTCGAACTACGAAACGCGGCACAACTTCACCGCGACCTTCAACCTGCGCGAGGAATTCTTCGACGGTTATGATACCAACTTCGGTATCTTCTTCCGGGCGCGTTCGGGCCTGCCCTACAGCCTGACCTTCGATGGCGGCGGGGTGTTCAACGACAGCGTTTCCGGCACCGACAACGCGCTGCTCTACATCCCCACCGGGCCGAACGATCCGAACCTTTCGGACTTCAGCTACATCACGGATGCGGTGGCACGGGCCAATGCGATCGCGGTCCAGACCGCTGCGGTCAATTCGCTCGTCGATTATGTCGCGGCCAGCGGTTGCGACTACACGCCGGGCGAGTCGATCAAGCGCAATACCTGTCACCAGGACTGGCACTACGACATGGATCTGCGCTTCAGCCAGGAACTGCCCTTCATCGGCAAGGTCACCGGGCTGGTGCGGGACAAGGTCACGCTGTTCGCCGACTTCCAGAACTTCCTCAACCTGCTCGATAACGACTGGAACGTGCTGCGTCGCCGTCCGGAATTTGTCGATCTGGTCGATGCCGGCTTCACCGTCCGCGATTCGGCCAACCGCCTTGTGACGATCCCGGGGGTTGACAGCCAGGGGCGCTACGCCATCGGCGGTTTTGCCCCAGACGATCAGAACTTCATTGTTCCAGGGCCGTCGGCATGGCGGATCCAGATCGGTGCGCGCTACGAATTCTGATTCGCAGCCCTGCCCGGCAGGACAAATGAGCGGCGGGGCCTTTGGGCTCCGCCGTTTGTGTTCCCGCTGCGCAGAGGTGTTGTGACCGTATGGTCAGCCGGCAGCGCTGCTGAGCCTGCGCCCCTCGGCGTCGGCGGGGGGGCGATCGGCCAACGCCAGCAGCTCGCGTGCCAGGGCAACACAGGATGCGTCCGGATCCGCCCCCGCACCCTCGCGCGTCAGCGCGCGTTCGAGCGCGGCGGCGCTTTCACCCAGCTCGGCCTCGCCGAACATCGCCGCGGTTCCGGCCAGCTTGTGCAGCAGCCGCGCGACCTTGCCGGTTGTCTTCGTCGTCCGGTGCGGGGCCATCAACGCCCCGTCGCGCAAGGCACTCCGCACCGCTTCGACCGCTTCGTGCCGCCGCGCGTTCCAGCGCGCCACCAGCCGGGGGGAAATGGCTCCGCCCGCAATGGCAGCTCCTGCCCGGCCTGCCGGACTGGCGCTGCTCTCGACAATTCGCGTCGGCAGCCAACGCTGGAGCACCCGCACCAGCTCCCCCAGGGCGATCGGCTTGGCCAGGTGCGCCTGCATCCCCGCAGCGCGGGCGGCGGCGATATCTTCGGGGAAGGCATTGGCGGTCAGCGCGATCACCGGCAGCCGATCCGGCCCGATCCCCTCGGCCCGGATGGCGCGGGTCGCGGCATAGCCATCACAGCCCGGCATCTGCACGTCCATCAGCACCAGATCATACAGTCGCTCGCGAATCGCGGCATCGATCACCATCGCGATCGCCTCGTTCCCGTCATGCGCAATCGCCACCGTCTGCCCGCAGCGTTCGAGCATTTCGGTCACCAGCTCGCGGTTGATATCGTGATCCTCCACCAGCAGGATACGCGAGGCGCGCGGCAGATCGACCGGATCGACCGACGCGGCACCGGGCGCGGCGCGTTCGGGCGTGGCGAGCCGGGCGGGCAGCAGCAGGGTGAAGCGCGAACCCTTGCCCGGCGCACTTTCGACCTCGATCCTCCCGCCCAGCAGCGTGGCCAGCTGGCGGCTGATGGAGAGCCCCAGCCCCGTGCCGCCAAAGCGCCTTGCGGTGCTGCTGTCGCCCTGGATGAAGGGCTGGAAGATCGTCTCCAGCCGCCCCTCGCTGATGCCGATGCCGGTGTCCGAGATGGTGATCCGCACCTCGTTGTCCTGCACCTCCCACATCAGCCGGATCGTGCCTGATTCGGTAAACTTGACCGCATTGCCGAGCAGATTGAGCACGATCTGGCGCAGCCTGAGCCCGTCGGTAACCACCCAGGGACGCGTGCTTTCGCCAAACTGGCTGGCAGGCGCGTCCGCCTCGCAAGGCCCGGCGAATTCGAGCACCAGCCCCTTTTTCTCGGCCGTCAGCCGATGCAGCGCGGCGCATTCCGCAAGGGTCGCGTGCAGATCGACCGGCGCGTGATCGATCGTGAACTGCCCGCTTTCGATCTTGCTGAGATCGAGCACGTCGTTGAGCAGCATCATCATCGATCGGCCCGACTGCACGATCATCTCGGCATAGTGCCGCTGCGCCGGCTCAAGCCCGCCCTGGAGCAGCAGCTCGGCGAAGCCCAGCACCCCGTTCATCGGCGTGCGGATCTCGTGGCTCATGTTGGCGAGGAATTCGCTCTTGGCGCGCGCCGCGTTTTCGGCATTGCGGCGCGCGCGGGTAAGCAGCAGTTCCAGCTCGACCCGCTCGGTCACGTCGCGCGCGGCCACCACCACGCCCTCGCGCGCGCCGGTGGCCGGATTGCGGATGATCGCGCAGTCGGCTTCAAGAAACACCGGCGTGCCATCGGGATTGTCCTGATAGCGGCGATAGGTCACGCGTTCCTTGTCCGAGGTGCCGTCAAGCAGCCGCCCGAGCGCCAGCACCGCCCGGTCGTGCGCGTCGGGGTGCAGGCGGGCCGTCAGCGGCTTGCCAATGAAGGTTTCCGGGGCCACCCCCATCACCTCGCGCACCGAGGGCGAGGCATAGGTGCACACCCCCGACAAATCATAGCGCAGCACCGCATCGGCGATATTGGCGGCGAGCAGATCGACCTGCTGCTTGCCCGCTTCCAACGCAGCGGTCATCCGGTCACGTCCGGCGAGGATCGCCGCCACCGGAAGCCCGGTGAGGAAATTGGCAGCGATGAAGGCCTGCAGCAGGTGCAGCTGGGCAATGCCCGTGCCCGAGGCGGCGGCGATCGGGCCAAACCCTGCCAAGGTCATCGCGCCCGCCACCAGCGCCACCCCGGTGACATGGATCGCCGTGCCAAGGCTGCCGAGCCGGAAGGCATGCAGCAGCGTGATCGGCTGGATCAGGAACATCAGCGGATAATGCGACTGCTCGAACACCACCAGCGCGCAGGTCATCCCGCCGGTCAGCAGCGCGATGCTTTCGAGCGGGCGGGCAGGCGCGCGCGGCAACCGTCCCTGCAAGCGATCCGCCAGCAGCAGTCCGGAAGGCACCAGCAGCACCATCGCCATGCTGTCGGTCAGGAACCAGGCAAGGATGCCCTCGCGCAAGGCGTTCAGATCGCGGCCCATCACGGTTGCGGCGATGATGCCCGAAATCAGCGGGCCGACCAGCCCCCCGGCCCACACGAAGCGCGCCAGATCGCTCAGCCGGGTCATGTCGCAGCGCCCGTCCTCCGCCTGACCACCCGCCCGGCGGGTCAGCGACACCACCACCGCAATCTCGACCGTGTTGGCAAGGGAGAACACCAGCGCCACGTTCCACGGCAGGTGGGCAACCTGGTTGGCGGCGAGGCTGGCGAGTGCGGCGAGCGCCAGGAACAGCCATTCATGCGAAAGCCGCGCGCGCAGCACCACCACCACCGCCAATGCATTGGGCAGCCATACCGCGGTTATCGTATCGCCAACCCGGGCCAGCAGCAGGCTGAGGCAGGCGCTGACGAGATAGGCCAGCGCCCCCGCCAGCGTCACCAGCAGCGTTCGCCGATCGAGCGGGCCGGAGGCAATCGCCAGCCGCCCGATCAGGCGCGCGCGCGTGCCCGCCCCGCCGCGAATGGCAGGATCGACAGCGGCAGCGGCGGGTGCATCCCCGGTGCCTTCGACAGGGAGCATCGTCTGCTCGATCCCTACGCTCCATCGCCAATGTTCGCTGCCGTGCTATAGGAAGTCGCGTGGGGTTTCCGGCAAAACCTCGCCCGGAATGGAGGCAATGGTGTTTGACAGGGTGGCGAAATGACGGGTGAGGGCGGTTTCCGGCACCGGCGCCGGCGGCCCAGCCTGCCCTTGCTCGCCGGCATCGCGGGGCTGCACGGGCTGGCGCTGTATGGGCTTGGCCGCGCGCTTGCACCCGACTTGACCGCTTCGGTCGGAAAACAGGTGGTCTCGGCCTTTACTGTCACGATCACGACACCTCCGCCCCCGCCCCCGTCCGAGAATCAGCCCGACCCCGATGAAGGGGCGCAGGGCGATCCGGGCAAGGAGGCGGTGCCGCAGCCGGTGACGCAGCCCCAGCCGCCGCGCGCCTTGCGCGAGGACACCCCGCGTCCGCGTGCCTCCTCCACCGGCACCGCCACCCGTTCGGGCGCGACCGAGGCGGGGGAGGGCACCGGCGCGGCGGGCAGCGGACAGGGCACCGGCAGCGGCAATCGCGGTGACGGACGCGGCGGGGTGGCGGTGACGCGGCCGGTGCATATTTCCGGCAGCATCGACAACGCCCGCGATTTCCCCGTGCCCCCCGGCGGGCGCGGGGCGCGGCGGGGAACCGAGGTGATCGTGCGCGTCATCGTCGGCACCGACGGGCGCGCACGCAACTGCACGATCTACCGGCCCAGCCCCGATCCCGAGGCGGATCGCATCACCTGCCAGCTGGTCGAAAGCCGGCTCGGTTTCCGACCGGCGATGGACGGCGAAGGCCATCCGGTTGCGGCGCCGTTCTACTGGCGCCAGCGCTGGTTCTGAGGATCGCTCCAGTCTGGTGACAAGTGCAGGGGCGGGGCGCGCGCCACGACTCGTTTCCTGCCAAGCATATGATATAGCGAAAGCAAGAACGAGGAACCCCTGCGTGACACCTATCCATCCGGTCATCCTGTGCGGCGGTAGCGGGACGCGGCTTTGGCCGCTCAGTCGCAAGGCCGTGCCCAAGCCGTTCCTGCCGCTGGTGGGTGCGCAAACCCTGTTTGAACAGGCGGTGCGGCGGGTGGCGGGGGATGATCGTTTCGCCCCGCCGCTGGTGGTGGCCGGCGCCGCGCATGGCGATCTGATCATGGCGCAACTGGGCGATACGCCAGGCGCGCGGCTGGTGGTGGAACCCTGTGCGCGCAACACCGCCCCCGCGATCGCGCTCGCCGCCGCGCTGCTTCCCGCCGATGCGGTGATGCTGGTGTGCCCGAGCGACCATCACATTGCCGATAGCCCCTCCTTCCGCGCCGCCGCACTCGCCGCCGCCGAACTGGCGCGGCAGGACTATCTGGTCTCCTTCGGCATCGCGGCTGACCGGCCCGAGACCGGTTATGGCTATCTCGAAAGGGGTGAGCCGCTGGCGGGCGGCTATGCAATCCGCCGCTTTGTCGAAAAGCCCGATCTCGCCACCGCCGAGGCCTATCTGGCGAGCGGCAATTTCAGCTGGAATGGCGGGATCTTCGCGTTCCGCGCCGGGCAGTTGCTGGCCGAACTCGCCGCCCACCGGCCCGACATGGCGCAGCTGGTGGCCGAAGCGGTGGCCCGCGGGCGGGACGATGGGCCGCGCTTTCACCCCGCCGCTGAACCCTTTGCCGCGATCGACGGGGAATCGATCGACTATGCAGTGATGGAAAACACCGCCCGCGCCGCGATGGTGCCGGCCAGCATGGGCTGGTCGGACATCGGCAACTGGGCCGCACTCGCCGATGCGCTCGCCGATCAGGCCGACACCCACGGCAATGTCGCGCGGGGCGGGCCTGTCGATCTGGCCGGATGCAAGCGCGTGTTCGCGCTGACCGACGGCCCGCGCATTTCGGCAGTGGGGCTGGAGGATGTGTGCATCATCGTCTCGGGCAACGAGGTGCTGGTCACCACCCGCGAGGGTGCCCAAGGCGTGGGCAAGCTGCCCGGAGCGGCAAACCAGTGACATCGGCCCGCCAGCTTCCCACCCGCATGGTCGCCAAGGTCTGGGGCCGGGACCACCTGCCCGCGCCTTTCGCCGCGCCTGCGGGTGAGCGGATCGGGGAGATCTGGTTCGAACCGCCGCCCGAACTGCCGCAACTGCTGGTCAAATACCTGTTCACCTCGGAAAAGCTCTCGGTCCAGGTGCACCCGTCCGATGCCCAGGCGCTGCCGGGCGAGGCGGGCAAGGAGGAATGCTGGCTGGTGCTCGATGCCGAGCCTGACGCGCGGCTGGCGATCGGCTTTGTGCGGGCGGTTTCAGCAGACGAGATTGCCGCCGCGGCGCAGGACGGCACGATCGAGGACCTGCTCGCATGGCACCCGGCGCGCGCGGGCGATCTGTTCTATCTGCCCGCCGGCACGGTCCACGCGATCGGCCCCGGGCTGTCGCTGGTCGAAGTGCAGCAGAACTCCGACACCACCTTCCGCCTCTATGACTATGGCCGCCCGCGCGCGCTGCATCTCGAGCGCGCGCTGGCTGTGGCGCGGGGCGAGCCCTATGACCGCGCGCACCGCCGCTCGGTGGCCGAGGGGCAGACGCTGGTGGACGGCCCGCTGTTCCGGTTTGACCGGATCGAAGGCGTGCCCGATGCGGCTACGATTGCCGCCTATGACGCCGCGCTGCTCGTCCTGCCGCTGGCGGGTGCGGTAGCCGCACATGATGGCACGGCGCGGGCCGGTGCGGGCGAGTGCCTGGTCGCGGATGGGCTGGCCAGCCTCGATTTCACCCGCGCCGATGTGACCCTGCTGGTGCGCTCCGCCTAGCCGCTGAACAGCCGCGCGATATCGCCCTTGCCATAGGGCTTGCGCAGCACCGCCTGCGCGCCAAACCGTTCGAAGGTGCTGTCGCCCTCGGCATAGCCGGTCGCCAGCACAAAGCGCACGCCGGCCGCGCGCAGCGCCTCGGCAATCGGCTCGCAGCTTTCGCCGCCGAGGTTGAAGTCGATCAGCGCAAAATCGGGAGGGCTTTCGGCAATCGCCGTGAGCGCGCCGGCGACGTTGCTTTCGATCCGCACCTCGGCCACGCCCAGACGCTTGAGGTTCTCCTCGGTATCGAGCGCGATGATGCTGCTGTCTTCCACCACCAGCACCCGCGCCGGCAGGCCTTCGCGCGCGGGCTGCGGCGCGCTGGCCGGTTCGGCGGGAGTGGCCCAGCGCGGGTCGGCGCCCGACTCCTGCGCGCTGGCAAGATGGCGCTGCGGGATCAGGAAATCGGCCTCCAGCCCTTCGAGGCGGTAACGCACGTCCGCCTCGCCGCCCAGATCATGCGGGATCGCGCGGCTGATGATGGTCGAACCAAACCCTTGCCGTGCCGGCGCGCTCACCGGCGGCCCGCCTGCCTCGCGCCAGCCGAGCGCGAGATCGCCGAAGGCGGTGCGCGCCAGCCGCACCTCGAGCGAACCGGCCCGCGTCGAGAGCGCGCCATACTTGGCCGAATTGGTCGCCAGTTCATGCACCACCAGCGCGAGCACGGTATAGGCCTCAGGGCCGAGCAGCACGTCATCGCCGATCAGCCGCAGCCGCACGCTGTCGTTGCTGCCGCCGTAGGGCGCAAGCTCGGTCTCCAGCAGCCGCCTGAGCGAGGCCGGCCCCCAGTTCTCGGCGGTAAGGTTTTCGTGCGCGGCCGCCAGCGCGGCGATCCGCCCGCCGAGGATCGCGGCAAAGCCCGGCACCGACAATGCCTCGTATTGCGACTGCGACACCAGCGCGCGGATCAACCCGAGGATGTTGCGTACCCGGTGGTTGAGCTCGGCAATGACGAGATCCTGCTGCTCGGCCGCGCGTGCGCGTTCGCAGGCGATATCCGCGTTCATGCGGAGCACCACCTCGATCAGCGTGCGGCGCAGGCGCGCGGCGATCTCGCATTCCTCGCTCGTCCATTCGGCGCTGCGGCCGCGCACCGTTTCGCTCCAGGCGGCAAAGCTGGCGCGCGGCCGGAGCAGTTCGCCCGGCGCGGCGCGGGCCTTGGCCGGATCGCCCGCCCAGGTGATCGTGCGGTCGAGCGGGCGGCGCCACAGCACCAGGCAATCGCGGCCGGCACGCGACAGTGGCAGCACCAGTGCGCCCGCCGCCACATCGCCAAACACCGCAGCCTCCGGGATCTGGTCGGCCAGACGGGTGGTGGCATAGATCGTCCCGCCGAGCGTGCTGGCCAGTAGCGGAGCGATGGCGCGGAAGGCGGCTTCATCGGGCGCGGCAGCGCTGGCGCGATATTCGCCCTCGATCAGCAGCGACAGCCCGTCATGTGGCACCGCCTGCCCCAGCACCTGTTCGATCAGCGGCAGGCTGTCCGCCAGCGCAAGGCCGCCCGCCAGCCGCAGCAGCCGGTCATTGAGATCACGCGCGCGTTCGCGCAGTTCCTCGGACCGGGCCACCAGCATCCGGTCGAGCATCAGCGAAAAGGTCTGGCTGAGCAATTCGGCGACGGTACGTAGCGAATAGGGGGGCAGGCGGGGGGTGCGGTGGTGGCATGAAATCATGCCCCACAGCCGCTCATGCCGCACGATCGCGATGGCGAGCGAGGCGCCCACACCCATGTTCCGCATATAGGCAAGGTGCATGTGCGAATGGGCGCGCAACATGCTCATCGACAGATCGAGCGGCGTTTCCTCCGGCCCGAGCGCGGGGACGATCGGCACGGCGGGAGCGTTCATGTCGGCGATCACCCGGAAGCGGTTGCGGCGGAACAGCTCGCGCGCCTGCTGCGGAATGTCGGCAGCAGGAAAGCGCAGGCCGAGCAGTGGCGCCATTTCTGCCGCGCGTTCCTCGGCCACCACCTCGCCGCTGTTGTCGGGGTGGAAGCGGTAGATCATCACCCGGTCATAGCCGAGCATCTGGCGCACCAGCCGGGCGGCGGTTTCGCACAGCTCGTGCGGATCGGACAGGGCTTCGAGCCTGGCGATCACCGGCACGATCATCGCCACGTGATTGGCAAAGTCATTGCGCGCGTGCGGTTCGAATTCGATCACCGTCAGCGCGCCGCTGCGGTGCACGGCGCAATCGAACAGCGTGCCCTTGCCGACCAGATCCAGCCCAAAGCGGCGTTCGGGCAGATCGCGCCCGGCAAGGCTGGTGAGCGCCTGTTCGATCTGGGCGAGCGCAGCGGGCGCGAAGATGGCGGACAGCGGCGTTCCGGGTGCGGGCTGCGCGGCAAGGTCAAGCAGGGCAGCGCAATTGGCCGAGGCATGGGCCAGCGCGCCTTGTGCGTCGGCGGCAATCAACCCGCCGAAGGGCTGGATTGCGGCGATGTGGTGGATCGGCTCGCGGTCGCATTCGGTCAGCGTGTCCTCGCGCTGGTGGAGGTTCATGGTGCCGCCTGCACCGCTTGGGCTTGCTCGGCCACCGCCAGAAAGTGCGCGAACACGGCTCTTGCTGCCGTGGTCGCGCAATCCGCCTCGCAGGGATCAACCCGCTGTTCGATCCGCGCCCGCAGCGCCTGCCAAAAACCGAGCATGGCCGCGTCAGCAAGGAAGGTCATCGGCCAGGTCCCGCCGCTGATCCGGCGCACCTGTTTTGCAATGCCGCGATTGCCAAGCGCCGATCCGGCCAGCACCCAGGCAACCCCGAGCACCTGCCCGGTGGCGGTGCGGCCCAGGGTGAACAGCGGCCCGGGCGCAGGGATCGGCCTGCCGAGGGCGGCCAGATCTTGCGCGATCAGTTGGGTCTGGCGCGGCGGGTGCAGCGTTTTGGGTGCGTGGGCTTCCAGCCAATCCTCAAGCGGCGCGCGCGCGGCATGCTGGAGTTCAAGAAAGCGGGCGTAATCTTCGCGCGTCTGCCACCCGCTGGCGGCGTGCATGGCACGATCGAGCAGATCATGCGCGGTCATGGTCGCGGCGCGCAGACGAGTGCGTAGGTTTGCTTGCGACCGAACCTCCGGCCGCCTCGCCTCGATGGCCGCTGGCATACCACCCGTCCTTCCCGCCCGAACCGCGCGAGTGCTGCCGTGCCGCATGATCCCGAGTGTAAGGCAAATCGAGCAACAGTTGCGTCAAAAACTTATGACACATCGCGGTCGGGCTGGCAATCGCCAAGCCGCTTCAGGGTGCCAGCAGGCGCCGGCCTTCTTTCTTCACCGCCGCTTCGAGCGGGCCTTTCATCACCGCAAGCAGCATCGGCAGGTGCATCTCGATCACAACTGCGCCATCGCGCAATTCGACCCCGCCGGGGATGCTCATGCCCATCACCTCGGCGGTGATGTCCATCCGGTCTTCGTTCGGCCAGCCGGTGGTGACCTTGGCGAGGCCGGGAGGGAAGAAGCCGGCGATTTCGTCCGCATGGGCGCGCATCCGGCGGCGCACTTCCTCACGCGGCAGATCGTGGGGCAGGGTGACGCGCATCGCCTCAGCGCTCCTGCCTTGCCGGTGTCGCGGACAGATCGGGCAGCGGCACGCCGGTGTCGGGCGCGCGGTGGCCTTGCCCCGTGCCGTCCTCGAGCGCCTCGGCCCCGCCATAGCGGTATTCGAGATAGCGGCTCTTGATCGCCAGATCGTCGAGCGCGCCTTCGGCCAGCCGCCGGGTCACACGGTCAACCTCGCCCGAAAGTTTCGTCAGGCTTTCGGTCAGCCGCTGGTCGGCGGTCTTGCCGGCATAGTCTTGGTTTCGCAGGTGTGCGGGAATCTTGCGGTAATTCTCGATCGTCTCGGGGATGTATTCGCCCACCAGCTCGCGCACTTCGGCCAGCGCCGGCTCGTTCTCGCCAAGGCCCTTCAATTGCAGCCCCAGCGCATCGAGCTGCACCCCGAGCCGTTCGAGGATTGCCTGCGCCGGCGGGGGCAGGGCCGGGCGCTGGGCTTCGAGCCACAGTTCGGTACGCGCGACCATCTGGCCGGGGTTGCCCTGTTTCAACTCGGCGCGCTTGGGCACCTTGACTCTGGGGAAGACCCCCAAGACGCCCACCGCGACCACGGTTGCCACCAGCGTCGCCATCAGGCCCCAGAACAGCAGCGGGCCGACCACCGCGCTGAAAATCCCGGCACCGATCCAGATCGCCACCACCGCGAGCGCGATGTTACGCACCCGCTTGAGCAGGCTTTTCATCTTGAGCTGAGCCGAACCGCGCCCGATGCTCCGCGGCCCCGGGCGGTGCGTTCCGCCCGCGCGCTGCACCGTAAGGCTGGCTTTCGCCTCGCGCAGGATGCGTTCGCTGTCGCGGGTGCTGTCGGGCATTACTTGTCCAGCGCCAGCAGCGAGGGGGTTTGCGCGGCGACCTTGGCCTGGGCCTGTGCCTGGCCTTCGGCGCGGGCGATATAGCCTTTGGACTTTTCGACCTCGTTGGAGAGCACGTTGACGGTCTGCTTCATCGATTCGAGCGCGCGGACCTTGAAATTGTCGACCTCGTCCATCGTATCATAGATGTTCTGGAAGGCGCGTTGCAGCGTCTCCAGCGGGATCGTGCTGGAGGCCGCCTGTTCGTGGATCTGCGCGGTCTGTTCGCGCAGCAAGGCGCTGGTTGAATCGATGATGTCGCTGGTGGTTTTGTTCAGTGCGGTGATCTGGCCGAGTACGAGGCGCTGGTTGGTCATCGCCTGCGCCACCGTCACCGCCGTGCGAAGCGCGCCGACGGTGGTGGTGCTGGCGCGGTCGACGCCCTTGACCAGTTCGACATTGTTCTTCTTGACCAGATCGAGCGCGAGGTAGCCCTGCACGCTCACCGCCATCTGGGTGAGCAGGTCCTGCGTGCGCTGGCGGACATAGAACAGCGCGGATTCGCGCAGCGCCTTGGCCTTGGCCGGATCGACCGAATCAAGCTCCAGTGCCTTGGCTTCCAGCCGCGCATCGAGTGTCCGGGCGATGTGGATCATCTGCTCCAGCTCGCCCATCGCCGCCCACAGCTTCTGGCGCTCGGTATCGATCGCGGCGTTATCGAGATGCAGTTCCTTCTTGCCGCTTTCCAGCCGCTGAAGGATCGCGGCGATGTGGCCCTGCGCCGAGGTGTAGCTGTCGAAGTAGTTCTTGATCTTGTTGCCGAAGGGGATGATCCCCAAGATCTTGCGCGGCCCCGACAGCTTGCCCTGCTTGCCGGGATCGAGTTGCTCGACCGTGCGGCGCAGCTCGGCCAGATCCTTGCCGACACTGCCATCGGCATCCATCGCCCGCACCGGGCGATCGAGAAAGCGGTTCGACATCGCCGCCGCCGCGCGGATCTGTTCCTGCCCCATGCGGGTAATCTGATCGACCTTTTCGCCGAATTGCGGCGAATTGGCATCGACCGCGACCAGCTCGTTGACGAAGGCATCGACTTTCATGTCGAGCTTCGATTTCTGCTCCTCGGTCACCGGCACGAGCCCTGCGGCCTGTTCGGGCGCCACCTGCGGCACCGGATCGGGCGGCGTGAGCGTGAAGTCGGTGGCGGTCGCCGTCTTGGTTTCGGTGCTCATGCCAGTGTCGTGCTCCCTCGGGCGCCGGGCGCCAGCGCGCGCGGCAATCGCAACTGTATTAGTAATCTAAAACACACCTTTCAAGGCTGCGCTGCACGCTACTGCGGAACGCCCCTTCGCGTCCATCGCGGCGCGAGCGGATTGGGTGGCCGCTTGGCAAGCCTGCGCCGCGCGGTCTATCGCCCCGGTCTGTCCAGATAATGCCAAGGGGCTTGCGCCATGACTGAACCTGCCGCCGTTGCGCGTGATGCGTCCGCCGCCGCCCGCCTGACCCGGGTTGTCGCAGAAATGCGGAGCTGGTGGAGCGAGCGGGTGATCGGGCAAGTTGATCAGGCCGAGGTGATCGAGCGCCGCCGCGAAGAGTGCGAATTGTCCGAACGCTACCTGTTCATGACTGCGATGGCGGGCGGGATCGCGATTCTCGGCCTGCTGCTCTCGTCCCCGGCGGTGGTGATCGGGGCGATGCTGCTCTCGCCGTTGATGGGGCCGATCATGGGACTGGGCTTCGCGCTGGCGATCGGCGACTGGGGTTGGCTCAAGCAGTCGGGGCGCACGCTGCTGGCGGGCAGCGTGCTGGCGGTGCTGCTGTGCGCTGGCCTCGTGTTCCTCTCGCCGATCCAGACCATCACTTCCGAGATCGCCGCGCGCACCCGGCCCAACCTGTTCGATCTGTTCGTCGCGCTGTTTTCCGCGCTGGCCGGTGCCTATGCAATGATCCGCGGGCGCGAGGGCACGATCGTCGGCGTGGCGATCGCGACCGCGCTGATGCCGCCGCTGGCAACCGTCGGCTTTGGCCTGGCGACGTGGAACTGGACGGTATTTTCGGGCGCGCTGCTGCTGTTCGTCACCAATTTCATCACCATCGCGCTCACCGCTTTTGCGATGGCCAAGCTGTATGGCTTTCGCGCCAATCTCACCAAGAGCCAGTCGCAGGCGCAGAGCTTTGCGGTGGTGATCGTGTTCCTCGCGCTCGCCATTCCGCTCGGCTTTTCGCTCCAGCGCATCGCGTGGGAGACCAATGCCCAGCGGATCGTCCAAAGCGAGCTGCGCGGCCAGTTCGCCAGCGGATCGCAGCTCGATTCGCTCGAGATCGACTTTGCCGCCGCGCCGGTCGCGGTCAGCGCGGTGGTGTTCACCCCCGCGCTGCGCCCCGATGCCGAGCGGGCGGCCGAGCGTGCGCTGGCCGAGCGGCTGGGCGAGCCGGTGTCGCTCGAACTGGTGCAATACGAGGTCGGCACCAGCGCCACGGCGGCCGAACGCGCGCAGCTCGCCGCCGCCCGCGAACGCGAGGAGGCGGGGGCGTCCAGCCGCGCGCAGGCGCTGGCCGTGCGGCTGGCGCTGGCCGCGGGGGTGGCCGAGGACGAGGTGCTGATCGACCCCGCCCGCCGCCGGGCGCTGGTGCGGGCCAGGCGACTCGATGGCGCGAGCCTGGCGACTTACCGCGCGCTCGAAGCGCGGATTGCCGCGAGCGAGCCGAGCTGGACAATCGAAATGATCCCGCCCGAAGCCGCGCTGCCGGCCGCGATCCCCTTTGCGGACGGCGCGCCGGACGAGGCGGGGACGCAGGCGCTCGCGGTGACCGGCTGGGCGGCGCAGCGGACGGGTCGCGGCGTGGTGCTGAGCGGCGATCCGGTTCAGGCCGAAACCGCCGCCGGGATGTTGCAGGCCGATGGCGTCAGCGTCGAGACTCGCCCTGGTTCGGGCGTGTTGCGCGCCGGCTGGGCCGAAGCGGCGCCGTGATTGCCTAGGCCGCGAGGCTGATCGGGACGATCTCGCCGGCGAGATAGAGCTTCTTCGCCTTGGCGCGGCTCAGCTTGCCCGACGAGGTGCGCGGCAGGGTGCGCGGGGGCACCAGCTCGACGATGCAGCTCATGCCGGTGACCGCGCGCACCTTGTCGGCGATCTGATCGCGCAGTTTCACGCGCTCATCCGGGTCGGACACCTTGCAATGCACCAGCACCGCCGGGGCTTCCTCGCCGTTTTCCATTTCGATGGCGAAGGCGGCGATGTCGCCGTGGTTGAAGCCGGGCAGCTGTTCCACCGCCCACTCGATGTCCTGCGGCCAGTGGTTCTTGCCGTTGATGATGATCATGTCCTTCGCCCGGCCGACGATGAACAGATAGCCCTTGGCGGTGTAGCCCATGTCCCCGGTGTCGAGCCAGCCGTCCACGAGGCAGTCCGCCGTGGCTTCGGGGTTGCGGAAATAGGAGTGCATCACGCTCGGGCCGCGGCACCACACCTTGCCGATCTGGTGATCGCCGCGCAGCTCGCCATTCTCGCCCCGGATGGCGACCTCCATGTCGGGCAGCGGCTTGCCGCAATTGACGATGGCGCGGTAGCGGGCCGGGCGCGACAGATCGCGCGGCGCGCCCGAGAGGCGCTCTTCCTCGACCAGTTCGACGCGGATGCCTTCGCCCGGCGGCATCACCGTCACCGCCAGCACCGCTTCGGCCAGACCATAGGACGGGGTGAAGCTGGAAGCCTTGAAGCCGGCCTGGGCAAAGGCGTTGACGAAGTTCTGCATCACGTCGGGGCGGATCATGTCCGCACCGTTGCCCGCGATGCGCCAGCGCGACAGGTCGAACCGCTCGGCCACGTTCGACTGGCTGGAAATGCGGCGCGCGCAGATATCATAGCCGAAGGTTGGCGAATAGGAGAGCGTGTTGCCGGGATTGCGGCTGATCATGTCGAGCCATGCCAGCGGCCGGCGGGCGAAGGCATCGGGCTTGAGATAGTCGCCCGACACCTGGTTGGCGATCAGCGACAGCAGACAGCCCACAAGGCCCATGTCGTGATACCACGGCAGCCAGCTGACGCAGCGGTCATTCGCGCCGAGGTTCATGGTGGTGGCGTGGCCGTAGAGATTGTGCAGCAGCGCGCGGTGGGTCACCGCCACGCCGGTGGGGAAGCGGGTCGAGCCGGAGGAATATTGCAGGTAGCAGATATCATCGGGGCTGGCCTGCGGCAGTTCGCATTCGGGGGCGGGGCGCTGCGCGAAGTCCTGCCAGCTTTGCGCCTCGCACCCCTGCCGCGCGGCGGCCGCGAGCGCCATATCGGCGATTTCCTCGGGAAACAGCAGGATCTTCGGATCCGCGCTCGTCAACTGCACTGCCAGCTGGTCGATAAAGCTATCCTTGCCACCGAAACTGGTGGGCAACGGCAACGGCACCGGCCAGGCACCGGCATAGATGCAGGCGCAAAACAGCGCGGCAAACTGCGCGCCGGTTTCGGCAATCAGCGCGACACGATCCGCCTTGCCGATCCCGGCGGCGATCAGTCGGCGCGCCATCACCAGCGCATCTTCGCGCATTTCCGCGTAGGGATAGACCCGCGCCAATTCCCCGCGCATATCGTGGAAGTTGAGCCCCTTGCGGCTTTTGGCGGCATAGTCGATCGCTTCGTTGAAGGTTGCAAATTGCGCGCGGATTCGCGGCAGATCGCAGTCATTCGGCGTCGGCGTCAGAACGGCGTCGGTCATATTTCTCAACGATACCCGTCAGTTGCGGCGCGTTCCGAGGCGATGCCTCGCTCGCGCTCTAGCGTAGCCCCGTTTCGCCAGCCATAATCCGGCGCGATCCTGAGCTTCGCATTTAAGTAGGAAGGTGGCACGAATAAGGCGAAATGGTTTCAGGTAAAGCGAATTCGTCATCCTGCCGTCGCGCGGCTGACGGGGGCAAGCGCGCAAAACCGCCGCTCGACGAGACGGCCTTGCGCGATCTTGCGCTGTCCTATGCGGCGCGGTTTGCCAGCACCGGGGCGCGGCTGGAGGCCTATTTGGCGCGCAAGCTGCGCGAACGCGGGGTGGCACACGACGCCGACGGGCGCGCGGCGCCGATCGATGTTCCCGCGCTGGTCGCCCGGCTGGTGGAGCTGGGCTATGTCGATGATGCTGCCTATGCCCGGATGCGGGCGCGCGATCTGGGCGCGCGCGGCTATGGCGCGAGGCGGGTAGAGCAGGCCTTGCGGGCCGCTGGCGTGGGCGAGGGCATCCGCGCCCAAACCGCGCCGGACGAAGCGGCGCGCCGGCGTGCGGCGGTGATGATGGCGCGAAAGCGCCGGTTCGGCCCCTTTGCTACGGGGAGCGAGGATAGCAATGATCCGCTCGCAAAGCGCAAGGCCCATGAAAAAGCCGTTGC
>JBKBOH010000038.1:0-22691 GCA_046294975.1 Erythrobacter sp.
CCAGCGTTTCCAGCGCGAGATAGGGGTTGATCGCTTCCGCGCCGTAACCGGCCAGCACGCAGAAGTGGTGCACCTCGCGCGCTTCGCCGGTTTCCACCACCAGCCCGGTCTGCATCCGGAGGCCCTGCCGCACGAGGTGGTGATGCACCGCTGCTGTTGCCAGCAGCGCCGGCATCGGCACACGGGTTTCGGATTGCGCGCGGTCGGACAGGATCAGGATGTTGTGATCCTGCAGCACCGCCTCGGTTGCGGCCCAGCACATTTCCTTGATCGCCAGCGCGATGCCTTCGGCACCCGTGCTCGCGTCCCAGGTGATGTCGATGGTGGCGCAGCGAAACGCGCCGTCGAGCGCCTCTTCCACCGAACGGATCTTGGCCAGATCCGCGTTGGTGAGGATCGGCTGATCGACTTCGAGGCGCTTGTGCGTGCCGGCATCGCGGCCCAGCAGGTTGGGGCGCGGGCCGATCATGCTGGTGAGGCTCATCACCAGCTCCTCGCGGATCGGATCGATCGGCGGGTTGGTGACCTGCGCGAAGTTCTGCTTGAAATAATCGTAAAGCAGCCGCGGACGGTTGCTCAAAACCGCAATCGGCGTGTCGGTGCCCATCGAGCCGACCGGATCGTCAGCATCCACCGCCATCGGTTCAAGGAAGCGGGAGATGTCTTCCTGGGTGTAGCCGAAGGCCTGCTGGCGCTGGAGCAGCGTGGCTTCCTCTGCCGGGATCGCGGCCAGTTCGGGCACCACTTCGGTGATGTCTTCAAGCTTGTACTGCGCCTGTCGCAGCCACTCGGCATAGGGCTGGGCCTTGGCGAGATCGGCCTTGAGCTCGTCATCCTCGATGATGCGGCCCTGTTCGAGATCGATCAGCAGCATCTTGCCCGGCTGGAGCCGCCACTTACGCACGATGTCCTCCTCGGCAAACGGCAGCACGCCGCTTTCCGAGGCAAGGCAGACGATATCATCCCTGGTCACGCAGAAACGCGCGGGCCTGAGACCGTTGCGATCCAGCGTCGCGCCGATCTGGCGGCCATCGGTGAAGCACACGGCGGCCGGGCCGTCCCACGGCTCCATCAGCGCGGCGTGATATTCATAGAAGGCGCGCCGATCGGGATCCATCAGCGGATTGCCGGCCCAGGCCTCGGGGATCAGCATCATCATCGCGTGGGCCAGCGAATATCCGCCCGCAACCAGCAGTTCGAGCGCGTTGTCGAGGCAGGCCGTGTCCGATTGCCCGTGCGGGATGATCGGCCACATCTTGTCGAGATCGGGGCCGAGCAGCTCGCTTTCCATGGTGCGGCGGCGGGCGTTCATCCAGTTGACGTTGCCGCGCACCGTGTTGATCTCGCCATTGTGGGCGATGAAGCGGAACGGGTGGGCCAGCCGCCAGCTGGGGAAGGTGTTGGTCGAAAAGCGCTGGTGCACGAGGCCGAGCGCCGAGACGCATTCGGGATCGCGCAGATCATCGTAAAAACTGCCCACCTGCCTGGCCAGCAGCAGGCCCTTGTAAACCAGCGTGCGGGTCGAGAAGGAGGGGATGTAGGTCTCGACGACGCCGGGCAGACCGTGCTTTTCGGCCAGTTGCGCCAGCGGGTTCTGCACCTGCTTGCGGATGGTCAGCAGCTTGCGCTCGAAAGCGTCCTGATCGGCGCAAGGTCCGCCGCGCGCGATCACCGCCATCTCGATCACCGGCATCGAGGCAATCACCGCCGCGCCGAGGCCGTCCGGCGTGGTCGGCACCGCGCGCCAGCCGATGAAGCGCTGGCCCTCCTTGGCGGTGAAGGCTTCCATGCGCGCCTTGACGAAATCGCGCGCCGCATCGTCCTGCGGCAGGAAACACATCGCCACGGCATAATCGCCCGGCTGCGGCAGATCATGGCCGTGGGTGTGCGCCCAGCGACGGATCAGCGGATCGGGGATCTGGATCAGAATCCCCGCGCCGTCGCCCAGCAGCGGATCCGCGCCGACCGCGCCGCGATGATCGAGCCGGTCGAGAATATCGAGCGCCTGCGCCACAATCGCGTGGCTTTTTGCGCCCTTGATATGCGCGACCATCCCGACGCCGCAGGCATCGTGTTCGTTACGAGGGTCATAAAGACCCTGGGAGACGGGATTTCCCATGGCAAAAGTCCGATCTGTCAGATGCCGACAGGCGCATTGTGGCAGTTTCGGGCCGAACGGGCGCATGGCGACGATTATTCCGGACAAGGATCGGCGCAGGTCGCCTGCCTTGCCCGGTTTCGCGCCTCTCATGCCGACAGGAAGCGGTTTTGGCAATGGGTTTGCGCGAAGTATTATTTCCCGCAGACCTATTCAGACTATCAATAGATTGCGCTCACCGCATCAGATCCGCCAGTGGCTTGCAGCATTTGCGGGAATCGCCCGAGACGATTCTGGCGCTTTCACCCTGGGGGAACCGGCTTCATGCAGCCCCGCGCCGTTCGCGCAGTCGGGCAAAGGCGGTGCGCAGCGGCTCGGCCTGGGCCGGGTCGCGCTCGTCCGGGCTGAAGGCGGCCAACGCCTTGAGCGCTTCGGCGAGCGCGGCCTCGCGGCCGGGCTGGCCGGCACGCTGCGGGCCGTGAGCCGGCGCGGCCGACTGGTGTTCGTGCAGCGCGGCAGCAAAGCGTTCGACCATCTGCACGAGGCTGAGCTCGCTGGTCGGCAAGGCGCGCAGGTGGGCGATCGCGCCGGGGGCGGGCGGGCGCGGGGGCTGCGGATGCCTGGCGGGGGTGACGGCCTGTTGCCCCGGCTCCGGCGCGGGTTCACCAACCGCGTGAGGTTCGGGGCTGCTGTCCGGGAGGGTGCTGGCGGCTTCCACCCACACCGCGTTGCGGCCGGGCAGGGCGGCGAATTCTTCAAGATCGAGTTCGAGCGGCGACGGGGCGGCTTCGGTCTCCGCGGCATTCGCCTGCGGGTCAGACGCGAAGGGAGTCTGCGCCGCGGCAAAGGGCATGGCCTCGACCGGATCATCAAGGCTGCGGCTGCCCAGTTCGCGCGCCGGGTCGATGGTCTGCACGTGGCGCACGGCCCGGCTTGCCAGCGAAGCCGTGTCCTTCACGCGGCGCGCCTTACGCGCGGCGTGGGTGATCAGCGCGGCGATTGCCAGCATCGCCGCGCCCATCACGAGCGCGGCGATCGCGGCAATAACGAAGGGCGCAACGGCACCGGCACCGGCCAGACCGGCCCTTGTGGCGGCTTCAAGCACGAGAGCGCGCGGCAGCACCAGCGTCACCAGACCGCCGAGCGCGGCGCCCCAGACACCAAGCACGGGGCCGAACAGCCGATGCAGGGCCAGCGGGCGCCGCCGCGGCTTGCTGTCGCCAGCAATCCCTGTCCGGTTGTCTCGCCCGCGTGTCATGCGCCTTGTCATCCTGCCCTGCGTTGCTTTGTGCGGGCTAGCAAAAGATGGTAAACAGACAGATAATCGCGCGCATTCACCGCCCAGTCGTGGCGGGTGCGGACATGGGTGACGGCGCGCTGCTTGATCGCGTCCCATTGCCCGCGGGCATCGATCAGCCGGGCCAGCGCGGCGGCGCAGGCGGCCGGATCATCGGGTGCGAACAGCGTGCCGGTTTCGCCATCGGTGATCAGTTCGCGGTGCCCGCCGACGCTTGATGCGGCGACCAGCCGGCGCTGCGCCATGGCTTCCAATGGCTTGAGCGGCGTGACCAGATCGGTGAGGCGCTGGCTCTTGCGCGGATAGGCGAGCACGTCGACCAGCGCGTAATAGCGTTCGACTTCGGTGTGCGGCACGCGGCCGGTGAAGATCACCGCCTCGGGTTCGGGCAGGGCAGCGGCGGCGGCGCGCCAGGCAACATCCATCGGCCCCGCACCCACCAACAGCAGCCGCGCGCCGGGGTGCGCGCGGCGCAAGCGCGGCATGGCGGCGATCAGATCATCGACGCCTTCATAGGCATAGAAGCTGCCGATGTAGCCGATCACCGGGGCGTGCGGGGCAAGGCCGAGTTCGCGCGCGAGATTTTCGTCGCGGCTGACCGGCTCTCCGAACAGCGCCAGATCGACCCCGTTGGGCATGATCGTGATGCGGTCGGCAGCGATGCCGCGCGCCACGAGATCGTCCTTGAGCCCCTGGCAGATGGTGAACACCGCATCGGCCTGGCGAACCACCCGCGTTTCCAGCGCGCGGGTGAGGCGATATTTGAGGCTGCCTTCGCTGCCTGCAAGGTTGCCCACCGCCGCGTCCTCCCAGAAGGCGCGGATCTCGTAGACGAAGGGCACGCCCAGCGCGCGCGCCGCCCGGCTGGCGGCCGCGCCGCACAGCGCGGGGGAATGGGCATGGATGATGTCGGGCCGCCAGTCCTGCGCGAGCGCATGGATCGCGGCGTCGAGCGCTTCGATCTCGCCCAGTTCGCGCAGCGGCGGCGGGCCGGCCGGGGTGCCGGGGGTGCGGTGAAAGGTGAGACCGTCGGCCTCCTCGGGCGAGCCGTTCAGCACCGCCTCCAGGTTGTGGCGCTGCCCGGTAATCCCGCGCACCTCCAGCCCGTGGCCTTCCTGCGCCTTGAGGATTGCGCGGGTACGGAAGGTGTAGCCGGAGTGCAGCGGCAGCGAATGGTCGAGGACATGGAGCACGCGGGTCATGGGCACGCGTGCTAGCGCAGCTGTGCTTAACGCCGCGTCAACCGGGCGCGGGTAAAGCTGCTGGCCTGCCCCTTGGGAGCCGCATCGGATGATCGACTATTTCGCGCTCGCGCTCGGCCATGGCCTGATGGCCATTGCGCTGCTGCGTCTGGTGCTGCGCGCCGATCTCGATGCCGATCCGCTGATCGGGCAGCTCAAGCAGGACATTGCCGACAACCGCAAGGCTGCAAGCGCCGCCGGCCGCAATGCGGCGCGCCGGGCGCGCGGCGCGGTGCCGGAAAGCGACCGGGAGGACAACACCCGCGCGCAGGCAGCGGAGCGGTAGCGCGCAGAAATGCTCGATCTCGTCTTCCTTGCCTTCATCGGCTACTTCCTGCTGCTGGGTTTGAAGCGCCCGTTCTTGTGGGTGCTGCTCTATGTCTATATCGACATCCTCGCGCCGCAGCGGATCGGCTATTCGATCATCGCCAGCCTGCCGGTTTCGCTGATCGCCTTTGCCGCGGCCTTTGGCGGGTGGCTGGTGCTCGATCGCAAGGAAGGCGGGCGCTTCACCGTCAGGCAGGGGCTGATGCTGGTCTTGTTGCTCTATTGCGGGTGGACCACCGGCCATGCCGATTTCCCGGCTGAGGCGGCGACCAAGTGGGACTGGGTGTGGAAGGCGCTGCTGTTCGCGATCTTCCTGCCCTTCACCCTCACCACCCGCACCCGGATCGAGGCGCTGGCGCTGATGCTGGTGCTGACCATCGCCACCATCGTGATCGGCACGGGGATGAAGACCATCCTGGGCGGCGGGGGCTACCAGAACCTCAAGTTCTTCGTGAACGACAACAGCGGGGTCTATGAAAGCTCGACCCTGGCGACAGTCGCGATCGGGCTGATCCCGCTGATCTGGTGGTTCACCCGCCACGGCACGGTGTTCCGCCCGCACTGGCTGGTGACCGCTTTTGCCGCAGCACTGACCTTCGCCTGCCTGCTGGTGCCGATCGGCACCGAGGCGCGCACCGGCCTCCTGTGCATCGCGGCGCTGGGCGTGTTGCTGCTGCGCTACACCAAAAGGCGGCTGCTGTTTGTCGCTGGGGCCGGCGTGCTCGGGCTGACCGCGCTGCCGTTCCTGCCGCAGTCCTATTACGAGCGCATGGCGACGCTGGCCGAACCGGGAGGCGATGAAAGCGCCTCGACCCGCGTGGCGGTGTGGCAATGGACGCTCGATTATGTCGCCGAAAAGCCGTTCGGCGGCGGGTTCGATGCCTATCGTTCCAACCGCTTTGCCTATGTCATGCCGGTCAAAGAGGTCGCCGGGAACACCACCACCGTGCGCTATCAGGAGGTGGTCGACGAGGGCCGCGCCTTCCACTCCTCGTTCTTCGAACTGCTGGGCGAGCAGGGCTGGCCGGGGCTGTTCATCTGGCTGGCGCTGCATGGGCTGGGCCTATGGCAGATGGAGCGCATCTATCGCCGCTGGCGGGGGGCCGAGGCCGAGGCGGAGGCGTGGATCGCGCCCTTTGCCGCCGCGTTGCAGATGGGGGCGCTGGTCTATCTGGTCGGGGCGACCTTCCAGGGGATCGGCTACCAGCCGGTGATGCTGATGCTGGTGGGCCTGCAGATCGGGCTGGCCAGCTACTGCGCGCGGATCGATTCGGCCCGCGCCCTGCACCGGCGCAGCGCGCAGCGGCGCGCGGTGATCGCCGACAAGCGCCGCAGTGCCGTAGCGGCATAGCCGAGCATGTTGCGCTGCCCCGGTTGTTGCGCCATGAAGCCCCCGCAAAAAGGAACGCGGCGGGCACGAGATCTCGCCGTCACAGCACGAGGAGGAGCCTCATGAAACCGCAAGAGATCGCCGCCAAGGTCGGGGAACATCTCGCCACCAGCGAATGGGTCGAGATGAGCCAGGAGCGCATCAACCAGTTCGCCGAAGCGACGGGCGATCACCAGTTCATCCACGTTGACCCTGAAGCCGCCAAGATGACCCCGTTCGGCGGGACGATCGCTCACG
The DNA here is from genome assembly GCA_046294975.1 of Erythrobacter sp. GTDB lineage: Bacteria > Pseudomonadota > Alphaproteobacteria > Sphingomonadales > Sphingomonadaceae > Erythrobacter. The sequence continues at coordinate 6,591 of JBKBOH010000038.1, forward strand.
GCTTCCTGACGCTGTCGATGATCCCCTATCTGGGCGCGCATTCCGACATGCCGCGGATCGACGGGATCAAGATGGCCGTCAACTATGGCGGCAACAAGACCCGCTTCATCGCCCCGGTGCGTTCGGGCAAGCGCATCCGCGGCCACTGGAAGCTGCTCGAAATGGCCGAGAAGCGCCCCGGCCAGTGGCAGCAGACGGTCGAGATCACGATCGAGATCGAAGGCGAGGACAAGCCCGCCCTGATCTGCGAATGGATGACGCTGTTCTTCGTCTGACCTTTCGGCCGTCGCGCGTCCCGGTGGCGGGCGGCGGCAAGTCCACGTTCCAACCAAGGATACCCCCACATGGCCCGTGATGCCGTTATCGTCTCCACCGCCCGCACGCCGATCGGGCGCGCCTACAAGGGCGCTTTCAATGCCACCCCCGGTGCCACCCTCGGCGCGCTGAGCCTTGCCCCGGCGATCGAACGGGCCGGGATCGAAGCCGGCCAGATCGACGATGTGGTGTGGGGCGCGGTGCTGACCCAGGGCACCCAGGCCGGCAATATCGGCCGCCAGGTTGCGCTGCGCGCCGGCTGCCCGGTGGGCGTTCCGGCCCAGACCATCGACCGCCAGTGTTCCTCGGGCCTGATGGCGATCGCCACCGCGGCCAAGCAGATCATCGTCGACAACATGGATATCGTCGTGGGCGGCGGGCAGGATTCGATCTCGCTGGTGCAGACGCCGGAAATGCGCGTTGCACCCGATCTTTCGCTGATCGCGATGCACAAGGACGTTTACATGCCGATGCTCGGCACGGCAGAGACCGTCGCCAAGCGTTACAACATCAGCCGCGAGGCCCAGGACGAATACGCCCTCCAGTCGCAGCAGCGCACCGCCGCCGCGCAGGCCGCGGGCAAGTTCGATGACGAAATCGTGCCCGTCACCACCACCATGCAGGTGAAGGACAAGGCGACCGGCGAGGTCAGCGAAGTCGAGGTGACCCTCACCAGGGACGAAGGCAACCGCCCCGAAACCACGCTCGAAGGGCTCCAGGCGCTCCAGCCGGTGATGGGCCCGGGCATGAACATCACCGCCGGCAACGCCTCGCAGCTGTCGGACGGTTCCTCGGCCGCGGTGCTGATGGAAGCCAGGCTCGCCGAACAGCGCGGGCTTGAGCCGCTGGGGCGCTATGTCGGCATGGCGGTGGCCGGCACCGAGCCGGACGAAATGGGCATCGGCCCGGTCTTCGCGATCCCAAAGCTCCTGAAGCAGACCGGGCTCAAGATGGACGACATCGGGCTGTGGGAACTCAACGAGGCCTTCGCGGTGCAGGTGCTCTACTGCCGCGACACGCTCGGCATCCCCAACGACATTCTCAACGTCAACGGCGGTGCAATCTCGATCGGCCACCCCTACGGCATGACCGGCGCGCGCTGCGTCGGCCACGCGCTGATCGAAGGCAAGCGCCGCGGGGCGAAGTATGTCGTCGTCACCATGTGCGTGGGCGGCGGCATGGGCGCAGCCGGCCTGTTCGAGGTGTTCTGAAGGTTCTTTTTCGGCCTACCGCTGACGCTGCTTGAGGCCGGAGGGGATCAGACAATCAGGCGGCGCGGGAGGGCAACGTCCCGCGCCGTTTTCGTGGGCCGCGCGCAGCCCCGATGATCGCCTTGCGCGGGGAGGAGGAAAGGGGCGCAGGCGGGCGTGGCCGTTCATGCCGTGGCTCCCGGAAAATGGGCGCGGGTGCGGTTGGCGAAGGCCACCAGTGAGAGCATCACCGGCACCTCGACCAGCACGCCCACCACCGTCGCCAGCGCCGCGCCGCTCGACAGGCCGAACAGTCCGATCGCCACCGCGACCGCCAGTTCGAAGAAATTGGAGGTGCCGATCAGCGCGCAGGGGGCGGCGATATTGTGCGGCACCCGCCACGCCCAGGCCCAGGCATAGGCGGCCGCGAAAATGCCGTAGGACTGGATGATGATCGGTACCGCGATCAGCGCGATCAGCAGCGGCGCCGCGATGATCGTGTGCGCCTGAAACGCAAACAGCAGCACCACCGTCGCCAAGAGGCCGATGATCGACCATGGCTTGAGGCGCGCCGTGAAGGCATCGACCGCGGCCGCATCGCCTCCATGGCCCGCGATCACGCGGCTGCGGGTCAGCGCTCCTGCCACCAGCGGGATCACGACATAAAGCGCGACCGACAGCAGCAGCGTCTTCCACGGCACGACGATGTCGGTTACCCCCAGCAGCAGCGCCACGATCGGCGCGAAGGCGACGATCATCACCAGATCGTTCACCGATACCTGCACCAGCGTGTAGGCCGGATCGCCGCGGGTCATCTGCGACCATACGAACACCATCGCGGTGCACGGCGCGGCGCCAAGCAGGATCAGGCCGGCGATATATTCCTGCGCGTCGTCGCGCGGCAGCAGGCCGGCATAGAGGATATCGAAGAACAGCACGGCGAGACCCGCCATGGTGAAGGGCTTGATCAGCCAGTTGACGGCCAGCGTGATCACCAGCCCTTTTGGCCTGGTGCCGATATCCTTGATGCTGGCGAAATCGACCCCGACCATCATCGGAAAAATCATCGCCCAGATCAGCACCGCGACCACGAGATTGACCGAGGCATATTCAAGCCCGGCAAGCGCGCGGGCCGCCTGCGGCGCGGCAAGGCCCAGCCCCAGTCCGGCAAGGATCGCGAGCAGCACCCACAGCGAGAGGTAGCGTTCGAACCGCCCGAGCGGCGCGCCTTGCGCGCTCATGCTGCACCTTCCATCGCGCCGATTTGGGCCAGCGCTGCCTGCAAGGCGCGCGCATCCAGCGCCTCCCGGTCAAGCGCGAGGAAGGCCCGGACCCGCATTTCAAGCAAGCGCCACGTCTCTTCGAAGGCGGCATCCACTTGCGCGTCGGTGCCGGTCACGTCAGCGGGATCGGGCAGGCCCCAATGGGCCTTGAGCGGGCTGCCGGGAAACACCGGACAGGCCTCGCCCGCGGCCTTGCCGCACACCGTGATCGCCAGGTCGATGCGCGGCGCGCCGGGACGGGCGAATGCGTCCCAGCTCTTGGAGCGGAAGGCCGCCGTGTCGATCCCGCGCCGCGCCAGCAGGCGCAAGGCGCCCGGGTGCACCGCGCCCTTGGGCTTGCTGCCTGCGCTCAAAGCCCGCACGCGGCCTTGGCCCAGATGGTTGAACAAGGCCTCGCCCAGGATCGAGCGGGCCGAATTGCCGGTGCACAGCACCAGCACGGTGAAGAGTGTGTCAGCCATTGTCAGCCTTGCTGTTCGGGTTCGCAGCCAAGCCCTGCGATCAGTTCACCGCACATCTCCGGCTCGCCCTGACAGCAATCCTGCGTCAGGAAGGTCAGCAGGCGACGCATCCCGGCGAAGTCGGCGCGGTAATGGATGAGGCGGCTCTCGCGCTCGGATTGCACCAGCCCGGCGCGCTCCAGCGTGGCGAGGTGGTGCGACATGGTCGAAGGGGGCACGCCGCAATGTTCCGCAATCGCACCCGCGATCATGCCATCACGCCCGGCTTTGACGAGCGCGCGAAACACGGCAAGCCGTGTCTCGTGGGCGAGCGCTCCCAGCGCATCTACCGCCCAAACCGGCATGGTGATTTTGTCCACTTCCGCCACCTTTCGATGAAAGCCGAAATATCACGATACCAATGCAGTTCAAGCTGTATTTCGAAAGTCATCGAATTTTGAACTCGCCGGCCCAATCGCGCTGTCGCGGATTCGGGCGCCCTGGCAGTCAGGCGCGCGGTGGGCGCGGGAACAGCACCGGGGTGCGCGCGATATAGGCCTGCCACGCCGGATCGTCGCCCCAGCGCTTTCTGGCGATGGCATCGAGCAGGTTGATCCCGCTCACCTTCGTCAGCAGCAGCGCGACGAAAACCGGCGAAAACACCACCAGCCAGTTCCAGCCAGCCAATTGCGGGATGGCAATCACCAGAATGCCCAGCCACAGCGTGATTTCGCCGAAATAGTTGGGGTGCTGCGACCAGGCCCACAGCCCGGTGGTGATGAACCTGCCGTGATTGGCCGGATCGGCGCGAAAGCGGCGCTTCTGCTCGTCGGCAATCACCTCGAAGGCGAAGCCAATCACCCACAAGGCGGCGCCCGCCCAGAAAAAGCCATCGAGCGGGCGGGGCTGGGGCGAAGTGATGATGACCAGCGCGGCCGAGGCGGTGAAGATCACCCAGCAGCCTTGCAAGGTCCAGGCGACGAGGAAGCGCGGCGGGTTCACCTTGATCTTTGCAAACCGCACATCGGTGCCGCCCGCGGCATGGATGCGGGTGAACAGGAAAGAGCCGAGCCGGATCGTCCAGACTGCCACCATCCCCGCCACCGCCAGCGCGGCCGGGCCAAGGCTCCCGCGTGCTGCGATCGCCGCCGCTGCGGCCGCGGCGATCACCGACAGATAGGTGAGCGCGCCAGTGGTGTCGTAGAAGCGATCGGACTGGAACGCCGCCGCCGGGATGAAGGCCAGCCAGTTCACCCCGAAGGCAATCAGCGCGCAGGCGAACATCGCAGGAAGGCCGGCCAGCGGCACCGAACCGCTGCCGGCAAACCAGGCGAAGGCAAGGCCGATAATGCTGGCGAAGAGCACCACCAGCAAGCTGCGCGCGGAATGATCGAACGACACGCCCTTCTCCCCCATCAGCGCAGCGCCTGCGTCACGCCAGCGCGACGTGGCGCTTCAGGTGATGATCAACGTTGCCGAATTCGGCATCGAAGATCGTCAGGCGCTTGAAATAATGGCCGATGGCATATTCGTCAGTCACGCCGTTGCCGCCGTGGATCTGCACCGCTTCCTGCCCGATGAGGCGGGCCGACTGACCGACCCCGACCTTCGCCGCCGAGACCGTGCGCTTGCGCGTGCGCTCGTCCGCGCCGAGCCGCAGGGTGGCAAGGTAGGTCAGCGACACGGCGGTTTCATAGGCCGTGTACATGTCGACCATGCGGTGCTGGAGCACCTGGAAGGAGCCGATCGGCACGCCGAACTGCTTGCGCTGGCGGCTGTATTCCACCGTCATCGCGTGGGCCACCTTCATCGCCCCGCAAGCCTCGGCGCAGGTCGCGGCGATGGCCTCGTCGGTGACGCGTTCGATCAGGGCAAGGCCCTCGCCCTCTGCCCCGATCAGCGCTTCGGCCGGCAGCGCGACGTTCTCGAAATAGACCTCCGAGGCGCGCCGCCCGTCGACCGTCACATAATCGCGGGTGGTTACACCCGGCGTGTCCTTGGCGAGCACGAACACCGAGATGCCCGACGGATCGCGCCGCGCGCCGCCGGTGCGGGCGGTGACGACGAGGTGGCTGGCCCAGGGCGCGCCCATCACCACCGCCTTGTGGCCGTTGAGGACATAGCCTGCACCGTCCTTCTTCGCGGTGGTTTCAAGATCGGCATAGTCGAACCGGCCCCGGGGTTCGGCATAGGCGAAGGCATAGACCGCGTTGCCGGAAACGATCGCGCCGATGTGTTCTTGCTTCTGCGCGGCGGTGCCGGCGTGCTTGAGGAAGCCGCCGGCGCACACCACGGTGGGCACGAAAGGCTCAACCACCAGTCCCTTGCCGAATTCCTCCATGATTACCATCGCATCGACCGCGCCGCCGCCAAAGCCGCCGTCGGCTTCGCTGAACGGCATCCCGAGAATGCCCAGCTCGGCCAGCTGCGCCCAGATTTCCGGCCGCCATCCGGTCGCCGAAGCGATCGCCTTGCGCCGGGTTTCCCAATCATATTGCTCGCGCACCAGCCGCGCGAGGCCGTCGCGCACCATGTCCTGTTCTTCGGTGAAGTTGAAGTCCACGTGTTCTCTCCCGTCCCCGCGGTTCAAAGGCCGAGGATCATCTTGGTGATGATGTTGCGCTGGATCTCGTTCGATCCGCCGTAGATCGAGGTCTTACGCATGTTGAAATAGGTCGCCGCGGCGTGGGTCGCATAGTCGGGGCCGACCGGGTGCGCGTTGGCGCCATTGTCGTTGGAGATCCCGCCCATAAAGGGTGCGCCATAATGGCCGACCGCTTCGAGCGTCAGCTCGGTGAGGCGCTGCTGGATCTCGGTGCCCTTGATCTTGAGGATCGAGCTTTCCGGCCCCGGGCCCTTGCCCGCCTGCTCGCCGGCAAGCGTGCGAAGTTCGGTGATTTCGAGCGCGGCGAGATCGATTTCGAGCTGGCTTATCTTGCGGGCGAAATCGAAGTCCTTGATCAGCGGCTCGCCATAGGCGGTTTCCTTGGCGGCGATTTCGCGCAGCTTCTCGATCCCGCGCTTGCTCCGCGCCACCCCGGCGATGCCGCTGCGTTCGTGGGCGAGCAGGAACTTGGCATAGGTCCAGCCCTTGTTTTCCTCACCCACCAGATTCTCGACCGGCACGCGCACGTCGGTCAGCCAGGTTTCATTGACCTCGTAGCTGCCATCAAGCAGCTTGATCGGCTTCACCTCGACGCCCGGGCTCTTCATGTCGATGAGGATGAAGCTGATCCCTTCCTGCGGCTTGGCCGCCGGATCGGTGCGGCACAGGAAGAAGCCCCAGTCGGCATGCTGGGCCAGCGTCGTCCAGGTCTTCTGGCCGTTGATGATGTAGTGATCGCCGTCGCGCACCGCGGTGGTCTTGAGGTTGGCAAGGTCAGAGCCGGCGCCGGGTTCGGAATAGCCCTGGCACCACCACACCTCGCCGCTGCGGATCCCGGGCAGGTGCTTGTCCTTCTGCGCTTGCGAACCGAAAGTGTAGATCACCGGGCCGACCATCGCCACGCCGAAGGGCAGCGGCATGAAGGTGTTGGCCCGGGCGTTTTCTTCCGACCAGATGTAGCGCTGGGTCGGGGTCCAGCCGGTGCCGCCATATTCGACCGGCCATGCCGGGACCGACCAGCCCTTGCGCCCAAGGATCTTGTGCCAGGCGACCATCTGCTCGCGGCTCATGTCCTCGCGCATCCCGAAGTCGCCGAGTTCCTTGGGGTGGTTTTCGGCGATGAAGGCGCGCACCTCGTCGCGGAACGCCTGCTCTTCGGGGCTGAATTCGAGGTTCATGACTGTGCTCTCCTCAACAAGCTCGTCTCTTGGCGAGCCTCTTGTCACGAGAAAAGCGGCAGCGGCAAGGGGCAATCTGTGGTGTGGGGCTTGCGAAATTTGCAGCATTTGTCCGCGCCCGGAAGGGTGCCGTTACGGCAAGTCCCGCAGGCCGTAGCGGCAAGCGATCACCCCGCGTGCGCCGCGATCCATTCCTCGACCACCGGGGCGACCTTGGTGCGCCAGCGGCTGCCGTTGAAGATGCCGTAATGCCCCGCCCCTTCGGCCATGTAATAGCGCTTCATCGCCTCGGGGAGATTCGGGGTCAGCCCCAGCGCCGCGCGGGTCTGGCCTAGGCCGGAAATATCGTCGCGTTCGCCCTCGATCGCCAGCAGCGCGGTGTCGGTGATCGCGGTGAGATCGACGATTTCGCCCTTGTGGCGGAATTCGCCCTTGGGGATCGAGTGCTTCTGGAACACTTCCTCGACCGTCTGGAGGTAGAATTCCGCGGTCATGTCGCACACGCTGCGGTATTCGTCGTAGAAGGCCTTGGTCGCCTGTGCGCTCGCCTCGTCACCTACGGTGAGGTGCTTGAACATCTCGTAATGGCTCATCATGTGGCTGGAGAGGTTCATGCTCATGAAGGCCGAAAGCTGCATGAAGCCCGGATAGACCCGGCGCCCGGCGCCCGGATACCGGCCCGGGACGGTGGTAATCACACTTTGGCGGAACCATTCGATCGGACGCTGCATCGCCATGTTGTTGACGACGGTGGGGCATTCGCGGGTGTCGATCGGCCCGCCCATCATGGTCAGCGTGGCGGGCGTGGCGGGCGATTTGTGGAGATTGAGCAGCGCGGTGGCGGCGAAGGCCGGGACGCTCGGCTGGCACACCGCCATCATGTGGATGCGCTGGCCGTTCGCCTCGCAATGGACGTGCTCGGCAAAATCCATCAGGTAGTCGATATAGTCATCGAGATCGAACTTGCCCGCGTCGGTCGGCACCATCTTGGCATCGGCCCAGTCGGTGATGAATACCTCGGCGGATTCGAGCATCCGTTCCACCGTCCCGCGCAAGAGCGTGGCATAGTGGCCGCTCATCGGGGCGATAATCAGCAGGCGCGGGCGATCGGCAGGGGTACCTTCGACGCGGAAGCGCACAAGATTGCCGAACGGGCGCTTCATCACCGTGCTCTGGATCACGGCGTGCGGCTGGCCAGCGATCACCACGCTCTCGATGCCGAATTCGGGCTTGCCGTAATGCGCGGTGGCATGGGCGAAGACATCCAGCGCGCTGGCGGCGAGCGGGCCCATCCCGAACGCCGCGAGCGGATTGGCGGGATTGGAGAGCACATTGGCGCTGATCGCAGCGAGCGCGCTGGCGCTGTTCAGCCAGCTGCGCTGGAGTTCATAGGCATGGTAAAGCATGGGCGGTCCCTGAGCGACGAACATGTCCGGCGCCTCATCCCGCGGGCGCCTTGCCCTGACAGATGCGCCTTCATGCCCGCTTGTGCAATGCACAATATTGTGCGCCGTGTCGGCGCGGCGATTGTGTGTTGCTTTTTGCACGTGAAATTCGCGCCGGGCGCGGCTAGAGCGCTGCCACCATGCACGGCGAAACCGAAAGAAGCGACATATCCGTTCATCAGCCCGATAACGGGTCTGCGCCCCCGGTTATTCCCGCCGAAGCGCTGGCCGAGGCGAAGGGGCCTGCGCCAGCATCCAAGCCGCGCTCGCTTGCGCCCTTGCGGATGGTGTTCGCCACCGCGCTGCAATACCCGCGCGAGATCGCCTTGGCGCTGGTCGCGCTGGTGATCACCTCGGCGGCGACGCTGGCGATCCCCTACCGCTTCAAGGTGATCATCGACGAGGCCTTCACCGGCAATGCCTCCGAAAGCGATATCGGCCACGCCTTTGAATACCTGCTGATGATCGTGGTGATCCTCGGCCTCGGCACGGCGCTTAGGTTCTATTTCGTGAGCTGGCTGGGCGAGCGGGTGGTGGCGGACATCCGCCTGAAAGTGCAGGAAAACCTGCTGCGCCTTTCGCCGGGGTTCTACGAGGTTAACAGCCCCAAGGAAATTTCCAGCCGGATGACCAGCGACACCGCGATCATCGAGAACGTGGTGGGCACGACGGTGTCGGTGGCGCTCAGGAATACGCTGACGGGCATCGGCGGGATCGGCTTCCTGGTCTATCTCGCGCCCTCGCTGACGCTGGGGCTGCTGATCGGGATTCCGCTGGTGGTGGTGCCGATCGTCTATTTCGGACGCAAGATCCGCGCCGTCTCGCGCACCAGCCAGGATCGCATTGCCGATGTCGGCGCCTATATCACCGAAGTGCTCTCGGCGATGAAGATCGTGCAGAGCTTCGGGCAGGAGCGCCGCGAGAACGAGCGCTTCGCCGCGGTGGTCGAGAACACCTTCGAGACCGCCCGCCGCCGGATCCTGCTGCGCGCAGCCATGACCACGGTGGTGATCCTGCTGGTGTTCGGCGGAGTGGTGCTGGTGATGTGGCGCGGCGCGCTGGCGGTGGCCGCGGGCGAAATCAGCGGCGGCACGATTGCCGCCTTCGTGCTCACCGGCGGGCTGGTGGCGGGCGCGCTGGGAGCGCTCACCGAGGTCTATGGCGATCTGCTGCGCGGCGCGGGCGCGGCGAGCCGGCTGGCCGAACTGCTTGAAGCCAGGCCCGAAATCGCAGCCCCCGCGCGCCCCGAGCGCCTGCCCGAGCCGCCGCGCGGCAGCCTGTCGTTCCGCAATGTCACCTTCCGCTATCCGGCGCGGCCCGAGGTCGCGGCGCTGCGCGATTTCACGCTTGAAATCGAGCCGGGCGAAACCATCGCCATCGTCGGCCCTTCGGGGGCGGGCAAGAGCACGATTTTCCAGTTGGTGGAACGCTTCTACGATCCGCAGGCCGGAACCATCCGCCTTGACGGCGTGCCGCTGACCAGCGCCGATCCGGCCGACATCCGCGCCCGCCTCGCGCTGGTGCCGCAGGACGGGGTGCTGTTCAGCGCCAATGCCCGCGACAACCTGCGCTATGGCAAGTGGGATGCCACCGACGAGCAGATCTGGCAGGCCGCGCGCGCCGCCAATGCCGAGAGCTTCCTGCGCGCGCTGCCGAATGGCCTCGACACCTATCTGGGCGAAGGCGGCACCCAGCTTTCGGGCGGGCAGCAGCAGCGCATCGCCATCGCCCGCGCGCTGCTGCGCGATGCCCCGATCCTGCTGCTCGACGAGGCCACCAGCGCGCTCGATGCTGAAAGCGAACAGCTCGTCCAGCAGGCGCTCGAAGGGCTGATGAAGAACCGCACCACGCTGGTGATCGCGCATCGCCTGGCCACGGTGCGCGCGGCCGACCGGATCGTGGTGCTCGACGAAGGCCGGATCGTCGAACAGGGCACGCATGACGCGCTGACCAAGGCCGGCGGGCTCTATGCGCGCCTCGCCCGGCTGCAATTCGCCGCCGATGCGGCCTAATCGATAAACCGCGCGCTGCTTCGACGAACCGCAACCCTTTCCCGCGTGTGACGTTAGGGTGTCGCAGCGCAGACCTTTTGCGACAGCTTTTCGGGGACACCAGAGATGATCACCAGAACCGCAGCCCTGCTGGGTGCCAGCCTGCTCGCGCTCGCCGCGCCGGCTTTCGCCAAGGCCGATGCCCACCCCCATGAGGAGGGCACCGAGGTGTTGCTGGCCGAGGGCGAGCCTGGTGCCGCGCTGCCGACCATGAGCTTTGGCACCTGGGGGTTTGATCCCGCCCTGCTCAGCCCCGACATCAAGCCGGGCGACGACTTCAACGCCTATGCCAACAAGCGCTGGATCGACGCCAATCCGCTGCCGCCCGAATTCAGCCGCATCGGCGCCTTCACCCTGCTGGGCGAAAAGAGCACCTATGATGTCAAGGCGATCATGGATGCGCTCGCGGCGAAGGATCCGGCCAGCCTTTCGGGCGACGAGGCGCGCATTCTTGCGGCCTATCGCAGCTTTCTCGATACTGATGCGATCGAGACGGCTGGTCTCGCCCCGGCCCGGCCCTGGCTTGACCGGATCAAGGCCGCCGCATCGCTCGAGGATCTCGCCGGATTGTGGGCCGAACCGGGCTTTCCCAGCCCCGTCGGCGGCAGCGTGGGCATCGATGCCAGGCAGCCCGACCGCTACATCGCGCAGGTGGGCTTCGGCGGGCTGGGGATGCCCGACCGCGATTACTACCTCGACACCTCCGAAAAGGGCGCGGCGATCCAGGACGCCTACAAATCCTATCTCGTCTTCCTGCTGGCCGAGGCGGGTTACGAGGATCCCGAAATGCAGGCCGCCGAGGTCTATGCCTTCGAGGAACAGATTGCCCGCAGCGTGGCGTGGGACCGCGCCGTGCGCCGCAACCGTGACCTGACCTACAACCTGCTCACCGCCGACGAGCTGGTCGCGATCGGCGGGCGCGTGCCGGTGGCCGCGATGCTGGCGCAGATCGGGATCGCCGACAGCCCCGGCTTCGTGGTCGCGCTGATGCCGCCCACGGCCGAGGAAATCGCCCGCTACAAGCTCGACGAGGCGACCCTTGCCAAGATCGGCACCGGCCTGCCGGGCATGTTCGCGCTGCTGGAGCAGACCCCGGTCGAAACGCTCAAGGCGTGGATGGTGAAGGAATTCCTGTCGGCCAACGCGGCGGTGTTGCCCAGGCGGTTCGACGAGGCGAATTTCGCCTTTTACGGCAAGACCCTGCGCGGCACACCCGAACAGCGGCCGCGCTGGAAGCGCGCGATCGGCGAGGCCGAGGCGCTGTTGGGTGAGCTGGTCGGCAAGGAATATGTCGCGCGCTATTTCCCGCCCGAAAACAAGGCGGCGATGGAAGAACTGGTCGCCAATCTGCGCCGCGCGCTGGCTGAATCGATCAACGAAATCACATGGATGAGCGAGGCAACCAAGGCCGAGGCCCGCGCCAAGCTGGCGAGCTTCGATCCCAAGATCGGCTACCGCCCCAACCTTGAAACCTACGAGGGCCTGGCCATGACCGCGGGCGATCCGATCGGCAACCGCATGGCCGCTGCCGCGTGGAGCCAGGCCGACAACGTCGCCAAGCTGGGCCAGCCGATCGACCGCACCGAATGGGGGATGCTGCCGCAGACGGTGAATGCCTATTATAACGCGGTGAAGAACGAAATCGTCTTCCCGGCGGGCATCCTCCAGCAGCCCTTCTTCGCGCTCAGCAACGACATCGCGGTCAACTACGGCGCGATCGGCGCTGTCATCGGGCATGAAATCGGCCACGGTTTTGACGATCAAGGCTCGAAGTCGGATGCCACCGGCGCCTTGCGGAACTGGTGGACCGATGCCGATCGCAAGGCTTTCGACCGGCTGGGTGATGCGCTGGTCGCCCAGTACAACGCCTTCTGCCCGCTCGATGAGGGCACAACCTGCGTCAACGGCCGCCTCACCCTGGGCGAGAACATCGGCGATGTCGGCGGCCTGAGCATGGCCTACCGCGCCTACAAGCTCGCCACCAGCGGCAAGGAGGTTCCGGTGATCGACGGGTTGACCGGCGATCAGCGCTTCTTCCTCGCCTGGGCACAGGTGTGGCGTTCGACCCAGCGCGAGGAAAACTATCGCACCCGTCTGCGAACCGACAACCACAGCCCCGAGGAATACCGCGTCAATGGTGTCGTGCGGAACCTTGACGAATGGTATGCAGCCTTCGGGGTGAAGCCCGGCGACAAGATGTATCTGCCGCCGGACCAGCGTGTGCGGATCTGGTAAGGGGTTTTTGCGGACGTGCCCGCATCCGCTGGCACGTCTTCGGTGAGTCCCTTGCGGCCTACCGCTTTGCTGCTTGAGGCCGCGATTTCCCCCGCTTCGCTCCGGGCGCCTGCGCCTCGCGCGGTGTGCTCGCGGGCCATCCGGCGGCGGGGCTTTTGGTTTGACACCCCGCCCACCCTCGGCAAAGCGCTTTTCCCATGAACAACACCTTGGCCGCTATCCTGCTCGGCATCCTCGAAGGGCTGACCGAATTCCTGCCCGTGTCCTCGACCGGGCACCTGATCCTCGCCACCGAACTGCTGGGCTATGACCAGAGCGCGTGGGAGGTGTTCAACATCGCCATCCAGCCCGCGGCGATCCTTGCAATCGTGGTGCTTTACTGGCGCACCTTCTGGGATGTGGCCAAGGGCCTGCTGGGGTTCGAGAAAGGCGCGTTCGCCTTTTTGCGTAACCTGTTGGTGGCGTTCTTTCCGGCGGTGCTGCTGGGCCTTGCCTTTGGCGATGTGATCGAAACGATGCTCGGCAATGCGGTGCTGGTGTGCTGGTCGCTGATCCTTGGGGGCATCGCCATCCTTGCGATCGAGCGCTGGGCCCACCCGCCCGCCACCGGCCCCGGCGTTGCCGGTGTGCCGCTCCGCACCGCGGTGCTGATCGGCGTGGTGCAGTGTCTCGCGATGATCCCCGGTGTCAGCCGCTCGGGCGCGACCATCCTTGGGGCGATGGCCTTCGGGGTTGACCGCAAGACCGCCGCGGAGTTCAGCTTCTTCCTCGCCGTGCCCACCTTGAGCGGGGCGACGGTGTACCAGCTCTACAAGCATGGGGGCGGGCTGACCGGGGACGATTTCCAGCTGATCGGCATCGGCTCGGCGGTCGGCTTCATTACCGCGCTGGTGGTGGTCAAGGGGTTTGTCGCGGTGGTCACACGCATCGGATTTGCGCCTTTCGCCTGGTATCGCATCGTGATCGGCCTCGCCGGGCTTGGCTGGATGGCGCTGCGATAGGGTGCCTTTTGCGGAACCACTCCGCGCGCTGCGGGTTAGACAGTCGCGCCGGCCCGCGATGACGCATGCCGGTGCTTCACGGAGACGACCGACACAATGGCGTTGCTGGTACTGATCGTGTTGGGGGCTAATCTGGGCTGGCTGGCCTCGATCCTCGCGCGGACCGAAGCGCCGGGCCAGATCCTGCGCCAGATCGGGCTGGGCCTTGCCGTCTCGGTGGTGGCCGGCGGGATTGCCAATGGCGGGACGATGATCGGCAGCCTGTCGTTCCTCGGCCTCGGAGTCGCGCTGGCATCTTGCCTTGTCGCACTGGTGCTCTACCACGCCATCGCGCGGCGCAAGGCGCGCGCCTAGACCGGAACCGCCCCGCTGCCGCGTCCGCCGCGCAGGTGATATTCCTGGGTGCCCCGGTGCAGCACGTTGTCGACATCGATCACCGCCGAATTGGCATAGGTGAACCCGGCGGGAAGACTGCGATAGAGCCGATCGAAATCGCGCTCCACCGTCTGGCGATAGAGATCGGCAAAACTCTCGATCACGAAATAGGTCGGTTGCAGATCGCTGATCACGTAATCGGTTCGCATCACCCGGTCGACGTTGAGCATGATGCGGTTGGGACTTTCCGCTTCCACCGCAAAGCGCGCCTCGGTCGGGCCTGACAGGATCCCCGCGCCATAGGCGCGCACGCCGCCCGCCTCCGCAATCAGCCCGAATTCGACCGTGTACCAGTACAGCGCGCCCAGCGCCTTCAGGCGGTTATACCGCATCGCCTTCCACCCGGCGCGGCCATATTCCTGCATGTAGTCGGCATAGGTGGGGTCGGTCAGCATCGGGACATGACCGAACACGTCGTGGAACACGTCCGGCTCCTCGATATAGTCGAAGCTTTTGCGGGTGCGGATGAAGTTGCCCGCGGGAAAGCGGCGGTTGGCGAGGTGCCAGAAGAACACGTGATCGGGAATCAGCATGGGGACGGGCACCACACTCCAGCCGGTGAGCCGGCCCAGTTCTTGCGACAGCGCCCCGAATTCGGGGATGCCGCCCTTGCCCAGATCGAGCCTTTCCAGCCCCTGCAGAAAGGCCGAGCACGCGCGCCCTGGCAGCACCTCCATCTGGCGGGCGAACAGATCGTCCCACACGGCGTGCTCCTCGGCGCTATAGTCGGTCTGCTTCGGCTCCAGCCAGTCCTCGCCCACGTGCGCGGGACGGGCGAGCGGTGCGGTGAAGACATCGGCTGCCATGTCTGGCAGGGTGGTGAAATCGGGCTGGGGGTTTGTGATCGTGGCCATATGGTTGCAGATGATACTACTTTCACGGCGCCAGCACAAACGCGGGAGATGGCGATGGGAATGAAGCGCGAGGCCTACGAGGAGGCGCTCAGGCCGCTGACGCTCGAACTGGTGAGCATGGCGCGCTGGGCCAAGGCCACAGGGGCGCGTATCGTGGTGCTGTTCGAGGGGCGCGACACGGCGGGCAAGGGCGGTGCGATCACCGCGGTGCGCGAAAAGCTCAACCCGCGCCAGTGCCGCACCGTCGCGCTTGCCAAGCCGACCGAGGCGGAAAGCACCCAGTGGTATTTCCAGCGCTATGTCCCGCACCTGCCGGCTGCGGGCGAAATCGTGCTGTTCGACCGTTCCTGGTACAACCGCGCGGGCGTGGAAAGGGTGATGGGCTATGCCAGCGAGCGCCAGGTCAAGGCCTTTCTCAAGGCGGCGCCGGTGTTTGAAAAGCTGCTGGTGGATGATGGCATATTGCTGTTCAAATACTGGCTCGCCGCCGATCAGGCCGAGCAGGAAGCGCGGCTGCGCGAACGGCTGGAAGATCCGCTCAAGCGCTGGAAGCTCTCGCCGATCGATCTCGCCGCGCGCGAGAAATACGACGATTACACCGCCGCGCGCGAGGCGATGCTGAAGGCCACCCACACCCAGCACGCGCCCTGGACCATCGTCGATTTCAACGATCAGCGGCGCGGGCGGCTGACGCTGATCCGCGATCTGCTCAGCCGGATTCCCGATAGCCACGCCGAGCCGGAGGCGATCGACTTCCCCGATCTGGGGCGCGCCCCGGTGAAGGAGAGCTACACGGTGCTGCGGCCGATTGCCGACTACCCGCTGGACTAGAGCGCGGCGCTCGCCGCGGTCACCTGGCGCCCGTCTTGGGCAAAGGCCGCCAGTTCATAGCCCTCGTCCCTCGCGCGCATCACCAGGTGCAGCGGCTCGCCCGCAATCGCGGGGGAAAGGCCGCGGAACTGGAACGTCCGCAACCGGTTCTCGCCCAGTTCGCGCGCCGCCAGCCCAAGCAGCAGGCTCGCGGTCAGCGGGCCGTGGACCACCAGCCCACGATAGCGCTCGACGGTTT
>JBKBOH010000039.1:0-22522 GCA_046294975.1 Erythrobacter sp.
AACGAGACGACAGACATGGGCAAGGAAACCGGATTTCTCGAGCTGGACCGCCGCGAGCGGGACTATCTCGACCCGAAAGAGCGGGTGAAGAACTACCGCGAATTCGTCATCCAGCCGGATGATGCCACGCTTTCGGGCCAAGCCTCGCGCTGCATGAATTGCGGGATTCCCTACTGCCACAACGGCTGTCCGGTGAACAACCTGATCCCGGACTGGAACCACCTCGTCTACGAGGCGGACTGGAAGCGCGCGCTCGACATGCTCCATTCCACCAACAACTTCCCGGAATTCACCGGGCGCATCTGCCCTGCCCCGTGCGAGGCGGCGTGCACGCTCAACATCATCGACCAGCCAGTCACCATCAAGTCGATCGAATGCGCCATCGTTGATCGCGGGTGGAAGGAAGGCTGGATCACGCCAAGGGTGCCCGAGAAGAAGACCGGCAAGTCAGTGGCAGTGGTCGGTTCCGGCCCGGCAGGCCTTGCCTGTGCACAGCAGTTGGCGCGCGCGGGCCACTCGGTCACGGTGTTCGAGAAGTCCGACCGGGTCGGCGGGCTGCTGCGTTACGGCATCCCCGACTTCAAGATGGAAAAGCACCTCATCAACCGCCGCTGTGTGCAGATGGAAGCCGAAGGGGTGACGTTCAAGACCTCCAAGGAGGTTGGCGTCGACATCTCCTTTGCTTCGCTGCAAGAAAATTTCGACGCGGTGGTGCTGGCCGGCGGCGCGGAAGATGCGCGCACCCTGACGATCCCCGGCGCGGAAATGCCCGGCGTGCGCCTGGCGATGGAATTCCTCACCCAGCAGAACAAGCGGGTCGCGGGTGACGATGAGCTGCGCGCCGCCCCGCGCGGCTCGCTGCTCGCCACGGGCAAGCACGTGGTGGTGCTGGGCGGCGGCGACACGGGCAGCGACTGTGTCGGCACCGCGAACCGGCAGGGGGCCAAGAGCGTCACCCAGCTCGAAATCATGCCCAAGCCGCCGGAAAAGGAAGACAAGGCGCTGACCTGGCCCGACTGGCCGATGAAGCTGCGGACCTCGACCAGCCACCAGGAGGGCGTGGAACGCGACTGGGCGGTGCTGGCCAAGCGGGTGCTGGGGGACGGGGAGACCGTCACCGGCCTCGAATGCGTGCGGGTCGAGTGGTCGGGTGGCCAGATGCAGGAAATCGCCGGCAGCACCTTCACCATCCCCGCCGATCTCGTTCTGCTCGCGATGGGCTTTGTCGGGCCGAAAAAGGCCGGGCTGCTCGAACAGGCGGGCGTGAAGCTCAGCCCACGCGGCAATGTCGATGCCGATACGACAAGCTACGCCACCAGCGTGCCGGGCGTCTTTGCCTGCGGCGACATGCGGCGCGGCCAGAGCCTCGTCGTCTGGGCGATCCGCGAAGGCCGCCAATGCGCGCGCAGCGTGGATGAAGCGCTGATGGGGACTTCCGAACTGCCGCGCTGAGGCGCCGAGGGGGGGGCGCCTAGTCGCCCACCCGCTCGATATCCGCACCGACCAGCTGGAGCTTCTCCTCCAGCCGCTCGTAGCCGCGGTCGAGGTGATAGAGCCGCCGCACGGTCGTCTCGCCTTGCGCGGCAAGGCCGGCGATCACGAGGCTCATCGAGGCGCGCAGGTCGGTCGCCATCACTTCCGCGCCGGTCAGCCGCTCGACCCCCTTGACCACCGCGGTGCGGCCTTCGGTGGTGATATCCGCGCCCATGCGTGCCAGTTCGGGCACGTGCATGAAGCGGTTTTCAAAGATCGTCTCCTTCAGCACGCTGGTGCCTTGCGCCTTGCACAGCAGCGCCATCAGCTGCGCCTGCATGTCGGTGGCCAGCCCGGGATAGGGCGCGGTGGTGAGGTTGGTGGCCTTGAGCGCCCCGCTCGCGCCGACGGTGACGCCCTTGGCATCCCACGTCACCTCGCAGCCGATCGCCTGCAACGCGTGGATGGTGGCCATCATCTCCTCGGCACGGGCACCGTCCAACCGCACCTCGCCTCCGGTGATCGCCGCCGCGCAGGCGTAGGAACCGGCCTCGATCCGGTCAGGCATGACCCGGTAGGTCGCGCCGTGCAGGCGCTTTACCCCGTGGATCACGAGGTTCGAGGTGCCGATGCCCTCGATTTCCGCGCCCATCGCCACCAGCATGTGGCACAGATCGACGATTTCCGGCTCGCGCGCGGCGTTGAACAGCCGGCTGGTGCCGCTGGCCAGCACCGCCGCCATCAGCGCGTTCTCGGTCGCGCCGACGCTCACCACCGGGAAATCAAAATCGCCGCCGGACATCCCGCCATCGGGCTGAACCGCTCGGACATATCCCGCCGCCAGTTCGATCTTCGCCCCGAAGGCTTCGAGGGCCTTCAGATGCAGGTCGATCGGGCGGTTGCCGATCGCGCAGCCGCCCGGCATCGACACGGTCGCCTCGCCGCTGCGCGCCAGCATCGGGCCCAGCACCAGGATCGAGGCGCGCATCTTGCGAACCAGATCGTAAGGGGCAACGGTGGAGGTGATCCGCGTCGCCTCGAGGCTCATCACCCGGCCGAAATCTTCCGGGCGCGTGCCCTGGATCACGGTGGTGACGCCGAACTGGTTCATCAGGTGCTGGAACCCGTCGATATCTGCCAGCCGCGGCAGGTTACGCAGTGTCAGCGGCTCCTCGGTGAGGAGCGCGCAGGGGATCAGCGTCAAGGCTGCATTTTTCGCGCCGGAAATGGGGATGGTGCCGGAAAGGCGGTTGCCGCCGCGGATGATCAGTTTGTCCATGCCCCATGCCTTAGCGAAAAGTGCCTTTCGCGCAACTCGCAGCCGCAAGCTGTGCGATCAATGATTGACCTCGTCTGGTGGGCGCGGCACGAGGCAAAGAAAACACGCGGGCGACTGACCTTCTGATCCGATCAAGCAAAGGCACACGATGTCTCCCAAACCGATCCGCAAAGCCGTGTTCCCCGTTGCCGGGCTGGGCACCCGCTTCCTGCCCGCCACCAAGGTGGTGCCCAAGGAATTGCTGCCGGTGGTCGATCGCCCGTTGATCCAGTACGCGGTGGACGAAGCGCGCGAGGCGGGGATCGAGCAGATGATCTTCGTCACCGGGCGCGGCAAGACCGGGATTGTCGAGCATTTCGACATTGCCTTCGAACTCGAACAGACCATGGCCGAGCGTGGGCGCGATCTTTCGGTGCTCGAATGCACCCGGGCCACGCCGGGCGATGTGATCGCGGTGCGCCAGCAGGTGCCCTTGGGGCTTGGCCATGCGATCTGGTGCGCGCGCGCGATCGTGGGTGACGAGCCTTTCGCGATCTTCCTGCCCGACGAATTGATGGTGGCCAAGGACGGCGGCACCGGCTGTATGAAGCAGATGGTGGAGGCCTACGAACAGGTCGGCGGCAATCTCATCTCGGTGCTCGAAGTGCCGCGCGAACAGGTTTCCAGCTACGGGGTGATCGATCCCGGCGCGCAGAAGGGCGCGCTCACCGAAGTGCGCGGGCTGGTGGAAAAGCCGCCGGTGTCGCAAGCGCCCTCGAACATGATCGTCTCGGGCCGCTATATCCTCCAGCCCGAAGTGATGCGGGTGCTGGAAAACCAGGGCAAGGGCGCGGGCGGGGAAATCCAGCTGACCGACGCGATGGCCAAGATGATCGGCACCCAGCCGTTCCACGCCGTGACGTTTGACGGCGCGCGCTATGACTGCGGCAGCAAGACCGGCTTCGTCGAGGCCACGCTGGCGATAGCCCTCGCGCGGGCTGACATGGGCGCCGAAGTGCGCGCGATAGCGAAGCGCTTGCTCGGCTAGGCCGGCGTTACCCGCAGCGGCAAGGTCTTAAGCCCGCCGACAAAGGTGCTGCTGGCGCGCTTGGCCTCGCCCGCCGGTTCGACCGCGGCGACCCGGTCGAGCAGCGCCTCGAACAGGATCTTCATCTCCAGCCGCGCCAGATGCAGGCCCAGGCACTGGTGCGCCCCTGCCCCGAAGGCGAGGTGGCGGTTGGGCGAGCGGGCGGCGTCAAACCGGCGCGGATCGGGGAATTGCGCCGGGTCGTGATTGGCCGCGACATAGTTGATCATCAGCCAGTCGCCCTTTTTGATGGGTTGTCCGCCAATCTCCACGTCCTCGGCTGCGGTCCGCATGAAATGCTGCACCGGGCTGGTCCAGCGGATCGCTTCCTCGACGATGCCGGGCAGCAGGCTGCGATCGGCGCGCACGCGGGCGAATTGTTCGGGATCATTCGCCAATGCCTGCATCGCCCCGGCGGTGCTGGCCGAGGTGGTATCGTGCCCGGCGGTGGCGACGATGATGTAATAGCCCGCCATGTCGCGCGGCGGCAGCGGCTGGCCGTCCACCAGCGCATTGGCGATCACGCTCGCCACATCGTCGGTGGGGTTCTTGCGGCGATCCTCGGCGATGGCGGCGAAGTAGTCCTCGAAGGTCTTCACCGCCCCGGCTACGATCTGCACCACCTGTTCGGGGGTCATGTTTTCCATGCCGCTGCCCGACAGATCCTTGTCCTGCCCGCCGAACAATTGCTGGGTGAGCATCTGCATACGCGGCTCGTCGGCTTCGGGCACCCCCAGGATCTGCATCACCACCCGCAAGGGATAGGGGCCGGAGACGAGCTTGACGAAATCGACCTCCGGGCCTGACGCGATCATGTTGTCAACCGTCCGCGCCGCCAGCGCGCGCAGCTCGTCTTCCAGCTTCGCCAGGCTGCGCGGCATGAACCATTCCTGCGTCAGCTTGCGATACTTGGGGTGGACCGGCGCGTCGAACACCACCAGCGAATCGACCAGCATGTTGGAGCCGGTCGCAGCCCGTGAGAATGCGATCGCCTGGTTGAAGCTGAACACCACCGGACGCGGGTTGTTGAGGAACGTGGCGTTGTCCTTCGAAATCCGCATCACGTCGTCATACCGGGTGACGAGCCAGAATGGCTCGAACAGGCCCGGCGTGTCGGGCTGCACCCTGGCGACCGGGGTTTGGGCGCGGATCTGATCGAAGGTGTCGAGCAGCCCGTCCCACTCGGCATAGGCGTGGGGATCGATCACCCGCCGGGCGATATCGCCGGGCAGGACGGCCTCCCCGCTCTTGGCCACGCTCATGCCGCAGCGTCCTGCGCCTTGGCCGCATATTCATCGCGCAGCTCGCGCTTGTAGAGCTTGCCATTGGCCTCGCGCGGCAGATCGGGGCGGAAATCGAACAGCTTGGGCATCTTGATCTTCGACAGGCTGGGGGCAAGGAACTCGCGCAGCTCGGCCTCCAGTTCCGGCCCGGCGTCGGCCATATCGCGCGGTTGCACCACCGCCACCACCTTTTCGCCCAGATCGGGGCAGGGCGCGCCGATCACGGCGGCGTCCATCACCTTGGGGTGGGTGACGAGCAGGTTCTCGATTTCCTGCGGGTAGATGTTGACGCCGCCCGAGATGATCATGTGGCTCTTGCGGTCGGTCAAGAACAGGAAGCCGTCCTTGTCCAGGTGCCCAATATCGCCCAGCGTCATCCAGCCCTTGGGATGCATCGCCTCGGCCGTCTTGGCGGGATCGTTGTGATAGGTCGGCAGGTTGTCGTTTTCGAAGAAGATCAACCCGTCCTCGTCCGGGCCAAGCTCCTCGCCATCCGGCCCGCAGACGTGGATCTTGCCGTGCACCGCCACCCCGACCGTGCCGGGCTTCATCAGCCACTGTTCGGACTTCACCAGCGTCATGCCGATCATCTCGCTGCCGGCGTAATATTCGTTCACGATCGGCCCCCACCATTCGATCATCGCGCGCTTGATCGGCACCGGGCAGGGCGCGGCGGCGTGGATCGCGCGCTGGTGGCTGGAGAGGTCGTAACGGGCGCGCACTTCGGGATCGAGCCGCAGGAAGCGCACGAAATGGGTCGGCACCCACTGGCTGTCGGTGACCTTGTAGCGCTCGATCGCCTTCAATGCCTCTTCGGGGTCGAACTTCTCCATCATCACCACCGTGCCGCCGAGCCGGTGCACGACCGAACACCAGCCGATCGGCGCGGCGTGATAGAGCGGAGCGGGGGAGAGATAGACCATCGAGCCATCCGCCGGCATC
Organism: Erythrobacter sp.; assembly: GCA_046294975.1. Lineage (GTDB taxonomy): Bacteria > Pseudomonadota > Alphaproteobacteria > Sphingomonadales > Sphingomonadaceae > Erythrobacter. The sequence goes on from JBKBOH010000039.1 coordinate 6,044, forward strand.
CCCATGCCCAGCGTCGCGAGGCCCAGCAGCGGAACCGGCGCGGCGGGATCGGGATCTTCCGGCGGTGCGGGGCGGATGCCCTTGGGGCGGCCCGTCGTGCCAGAGGAGTAGAGCATCAACAGGCCCGCACTCTGATCCGGGATCGGGTCTGCGGGCTGCGCGGCAAGCGCGGCGGCGAAATCCTCCGAATCGCCCGAATCCATCACCAGCACCTCGACACCGGGGCATTCGGCACGAATGTCTTCCAGAATGGGGTTGAAAGCGCTGCTGGTGACAAGCAGCTTGGCCTGCGCGTCGCGGATGATATAGGCCGCTTCCGGCGCGGTCAGGCGCGAGGAGATCGGCACCAGCATCGTGCCCGCGCGCTGCGACCCCCAGATCAGGGTGAAATATTCGATCCGGTTTTCGAGCAGCACCGCAAAGGCATCGCCCGCCCCGATCCCGTGCGCGCGCAGCAACTGCGCGAAACGGTTCGATTCGACGTCCATTTCGCCATAGGTGATCTGCTTGCCCGATCCGGTCATGATGACGGCGGGATGATCCGGGCGGGTCGCGGCGTGCGCGATCGGGTGCATCGACATGATTTCTCTCCCTTGCAGCGTCAGCCCGACAAGCGGAGGCGCTGGCTCTCTCGGGTGAGAAATCTAGCGGGAGCGGGACGGCCCGCAAGCAAAATCGGTATGGGAAATGCTACCGAAAATGCGGTGGTTTACGCGCAGCGCGCCAAGATGCTTCGCATCACGCGCTGGCAATGCTCAAGCGCCGCGCGGGCTTGCCCACAGCGCGCTGAGCAAGCTCCGCGCACTTTGGAAGCCCGCTCCGGACAAGAAAAAAGGCGGCGGGATAACCCGCCGCCATGTTCGGACACCCTCTCCAATGTCCGGCCCGCTTACAGCGGGCAAACTCGTGAAGCGTGATCGCCGGAGCCGTTTGCAGGGGCTGATTATTCGCCACCCTGGCCGGTCAGGCGCGCATCGCCGGCATGGGCCAGCTGCACTTTACTCTCTACCATATACGGAATCGGATTGACTGCAACCCCGTCAATGCGGACTTCGTAATGCAGGTGCGGGCCGGTGGAACGGCCGGTCGATCCGACATAGCCGATCAGGTCGCCTTTCTTGACGCTGTCACCGGCGGCCACCGCCAGACGCGACAGGTGGGCGAAGCGGGTCTGCATCGACGCGCCATGTTCGATGGCGATGTAAAGCCCATAGCTCGAATACCAGTCGGCGCGGCTCACCACGCCATCAGCAGTGGCATAGACCGGGGTGCCCGTCGGCGCGGCCAGATCGATCCCGGCGTGCTGGCGGCGGCCGCCAAGCACCGGATGGGTTCGCATCCCGAAGCCGCTGGTCAGCGCCGCGCCTTCCAGCGGCATGCGCGAAGGCACTGAAACGCTCGGCCGGGCAAAGGGCCCGGAATAGGCGGTTTCGGCCCCGACACCGGCCCCCAAGGTTGGGCTGGTGCGCTCGATCGCCGTCCAGCTGGAAAACAGCGACTTGAAGCGCTGGTCGCCATTGGCCAGCGGATCGACCTGTTCAGGCTTCACCGGCGCGACGACATCAGCACTGGCATTGGCGCTGGCGGAATTGGCGGTGTTGGCGAAGGCGGGGGTGGTGCCGGCGACCGAGAGCAGCGCTACGCAGCACAGGGCTGCAATCTTCGACATCTGGCACACGGCAAAATTCATAACTGACCCGATCCCCGATTTCGGCACGATCCGTTGGCGGTGCGCCGCTCGCCTGGTTGAGCACGTCTGACGCGCGCCTTTGTTGGCTTGGGTTATCCGGGTGAGTCGCTAATGTGCAATCGCGGCGTAGAATTCCCGCGATAAACCGGCAGCAAGACGCGCCGAGTCGTTGAACGGCGGCTTAATCACTCCGCGAAAATGCCGTTTTACCAGCTCCTGCCACAGGGATTCGGGCGCTTTGTGCGCCATTGTGGCACAGCGCAGAAAATGCTTGGTGCCAACCGCCACATGCCGGATTTCGTCGTCAAGGATGCGGGCAAGAATTTTCGCCCCGCCGGCATCGCCCGCTGCCGTCACCCGCTCCAGCGTTGCCGGCGTGACATCAAGTCCGCGCGCTTCGAGCACCATCGGCACCACCGCCAGCCGCGCTGCGACATCACCGCGGGTGGCGTGGGCGGCCTCCCACAGCCCGGCGTGCGCGGGCAGCGCGCCATAGTGGCTGCCGAGTTGTTCGAGCTTCCTTGCCAGCAGCGCGAAGTGCATCGCCTCGTCGGCGGCAACGCCGAGGAAATCATCGACGAATTCCTCGCCCATGGCTTCACCGAATCGCCCCGCCATGTCGAGCGCCAGGTCGATTGCGACGAATTCGATGTGGGCAAGGCTGTGCCACAGGGCGATGCGCGCGCGCTCCGATCCGAACCTGCCGCGCTTGGGCATTCGATTCGGCGGGAGCAGCTCGGGCGCGTCGGGCCAGGCCGGCTGATCGGGCATGGCGACATCAAACCGCCAGGCCAATGCGCCTCTGTGCCACGCCCGCGCCACGTCGCGCGCGGCAAAGCACTTGGCGCGCGGCTCAGGCGTGAGCAGCGCAGCGCGGATGGCGCTGGCGATTGATGTCACGGCGGCGCTCAGAGCGCTTTGGCCGCGGCGAGCACTTCCTCGGCGTGGCCGGCGACCTTCACCTTGTCCCAGATGCGCGCGATTGTGCCGTCCGGCCCGATTAGATAGGTGGCGCGCACCATGCCCATGTAGGTCTTGCCGTACATCTGCTTTTGCGCCCACACGCCGAGCGCATCGGACAGGCCGCCCACTTCAGCGTCAGTGGCAAGCGGCACGGTGAGACCGTGCTTGGCGATGAACCTGGCATGCTTTTTCGCCGGGTCCTTGCTGACGCCGAGCAGCTTGGTGCCCGCCGCCTCGAACTGGTCTTTCAAGGCCGAGAAATCCTTGTTCTCGGTGGTGCAGCCGGGGGTGTCGTCCTTGGGATAGAAGAAGATCACCAGCTTCGATCCGGCAAAGTCGGACGGCTTCACCTGGCCGCCCTCGGGGGTTTCCATGGCGATATCGGGGATGGCGTCGCCGACGCCGGGGAAGGTGCTCATGCGGGGTTCTCCTGTTCGCTTGCGAGAATGTCGGTGCCGAGAATTTGTTTCCACGCCTGTGCCACCTGCGCGCGGGCGGCGGCGAAGGCCTCGCGCAGCGCGGCATAGCTTTCGTATCCGCAGGCCCTTGCCAGCGCCCGCGCCCCGCCCGGCGGAGGTTCGCGGCCATCGGGGGCGAGCAGGCGTCCGGCCACCAGCATCCGGCTCATCAACGCGTGGGGCGCGGCGATATCGGCCGGCAACAGCCCGGCCTCGACCAGCCCGCCGATCGCCACCGCAAGATCGGGATCGAGCGCCTGCGGCACGCTTTCGCCGAGCGCTGCGCCGCGCGCCGTTTCGCCCTTCAATTGCAGGTAATGGACAAGGAATTCGAGATCGACCAGCCCGCCGCGCAGCAGCTTGGCATCGATCGGTCCGCCGGGATGCTTGTGGCGCGCCATCTCGGCGCGCATCGCCAGCACCGCCTCGCGCAGCGCCGCCTTGTCACGTGCGGCCCGCAGGACTTGCGTCAGCACCGCGCCAAGCTCCGCCCGCGCCGCATCGGAACCGAACAGCACCCGCGCGCGGGCGAGCGCCATGTGCTCCCAGGTCCACGCCGCCTCGCGCTGATACTTGCCGAAAGCCGCGCAGCTCACTGCCAGCGGCCCCTGATTGCCCTGTGGCCTGAGCCGCGTGTCAACCTCGTAGAGCGCCCCTTGCGCGGTCGGCACCGAGAGCGCGGCGGAAACCCGGCTGGCCAGGCGGTTGTAATAGGTGGTTGCCCCAAGCGGCCGCGGGCCATCGGACTGGGCAGCGAAATCGCCGGTGAACAGATAGACAATATCGAGATCGGAAGCGTGGGTCAGCGCCCCGCCGCCCAGCCGCCCCAGCCCCAGCACCACCAGCTCGCTGTCCGGCACGCGGCCATGCTTGGCGGCAAATTCGGCCACCGTCGCTTCGGCGGCCAATTGCAAGGCCGCCTCGGCGGTGCGCGACAGGGCGCGGGCGATGGCGAGCGGATCGGCCAGCCCCTCGATCAGCTGGATGCCGAGCGCAAAACGGATCTCGCCGGTGATCACCCGGATCGCATCGAGCAGCGCCTCGTAGTCCGCGCGCACCGCCGCAGCGCGCATCCTTGCGATGATCGCGGGGATATCGCCGGGCAGATCGAGCGCATGGCGGTCGAGCAGGGTGTCGAGCAACTCGGGCTTGCGCGCCAACTCGTCGGCCAGCACCGGCGCCAGGGTCAGCGCGGCGACCAGCCGGTCCAACAGGTGCGGGCGGGCGACCAGCAGGCGGAAGGTGGTGATCGCGCTCGGCACGCTTTCGAGAATGCGTTCCCAGCGGGTGAGCGCGCGCTGCGGATCGTCGCTGCGGGCCATCGCCCGGATCAGCGCCGGGGCCAGCCGATCCCACGCCGCCACCGCCTGGGGCGAACGGATCGCCGCGTGGCGCCCGTCGCGCCAGCTCTCGATCCGGGTGGCGAGGGTCTCTGGCTCCGCGAAGCCGAGCGCGGCGAGTTCATGCGCCAGATCGCTGGCGGCCGTGGCCGGCGCAGCGGCAGCCTCTGGCGCGCCGATCAGCTGCTCGTAGATGCGGCCCGTGCGCGCGGTGAGTTCGGTTAGCTGCGCCACCAGCGCCGCGCCATCGGCCAGCCCGTCGAGCCGGGCAACCTGATCGAGCGCCTCACCCCCGGGCAGGCTGTGGGTCTGGCGGTCATGCACCATCTGCAAGCGGTGCTCGATGCTCCGCAAGCGGTCATAGCCTTCGCCGAGGGTCAGCGCGTTGTCCTGCGTGATCCATCCGGCGGCGGCCAGCGCATCGAGCGCGGGGCGGGTGCCGCGCGCGCGCAGCGACAGATCGCGCCCGCCGTGGATCAGCTGGTGGGTCTGGGCATAGAATTCGATCTCGCGGATCCCGCCGCGCCCGCGCTTCACATCGAAGTGCGGGCCGGGGACGGGCGGGCCTGCGTGGCTGTCGCGGATGCGCTGGGTGAGCGCGCGGATTTCCTCGATCGCCCCGAAATCGAGCTGGCTGCGCCACACGAAGGGGCGGATCTGGGCGAGGAAATCCTCGCCCGCCGCGATGTCCCCCGCCGCCGCGCGCGCGCGGGTGAAGGCGGCGCGCTCCCACGCCAGCGCCTGCCCCTGATAATGCGCCAGCGCCGCGCCCACCGGCACCGCGAGCGGGCTGATCTCGCTCGCCGGCCGAAGCCGCAGATCGATCCTGAGCGCATAGCCTTCATCGGTATTGGCCGCGAGCAGCGCCACGATCCGGCGGGCATAGCGCTGCGCCGCTTCGCCCGGATCATCGCCCGCGCGGCGCGGCAGACGTTCGCGATCATACAGGAAGATCGGATCGATGTCGGACGAGTAGTTGAGCTCACCCGCGCCCTGCTTGCCGAGCGCCAGCGCGATGAAGCCCTCGGCGCTGTCCTCGCCCGAGCGTTCGGCAATCGCGGTGCGGATCGCGCGGTCAAGCGCGCGGTCGGCAAAGGCTGTCAGTTCGGCCACCACCCGCGCCAGCGGGAAGGCCCCCGCCAGATCGCCCACTGCCAGCGCCGTTGCCAGCGCCAGCCGCTCGCGCCGCAGCGCGACTTCGGTATCGCGATGGGCGCTGTGCGCGCGCGCCAGCGCCAGCGCCGCCTCGCCCTCGCCGGCTGCCAGCAGCGCGGCAAGATCGGGCTGGCGATCGAGCGCGCGCGCCAGGAAGGGCGCATGGGCGCGGGCGCGGGCGAGCGCGCTTTCCCAATCGGCTGAGTGAATCTCTCCCATCACCGGCTTCTCTGGCGGCAGCGGGCGCGGCTCGCAAGGGCACAAACTTGCACACGGCCTGCGGCTCTGCGATTGAGGCGCGCGACAGCCGACACAAGGAATAGCGCGATGACGAAACGATGGACAGGCTTTGGAACCATGCTGGCAGGCGCGCTGGCGCTGGCGGCGTGCGATGCGATTCCCGGCCTCGGCAGTGCCTCTGCGGCGCTCGACATTCCGCAAGTGGCTGCGGGCGAGATTTCCGAAGCCACCATCAAGGATGTCACCCGCCTGCTTTCCAGCGACGCATTCGAAGGCCGGATGCCCGGCAGCCCCGGCGAGGAAAAGACCATCGCGCTGCTCATCGAACGCTTCAAGGCGGCGGGTCTCAAGCCCGGCAATGGCGATAGCTGGGTGCAGGAAGTCCCACTGGTGGAGATCACCGGCAAGAACTACGCCCCGCTCACCATCACCGGCAGGGCCGGCACGCAGAGCCTCGCTTTCGGCAAGGACTGGGTCGGCGTGACCTATCGCGAGGACGCGAAGACCAGTCTCGAGGACAGCGAGCTGGTGTTCGTCGGCTACGGCATCAATGCGCCCGAAAAGGGCTGGAACGACTATGCCGGGCTGGACGTGACGGGCAAGACGGTGGTGATCCTCGTCAATGATCCCGACTGGCAGGCCGGCAGCCTCGAAGGCCCCTTCAATGGCAAGGCGATGACCTATTACGGCCGCTGGACCTACAAGTTCGAGGAAGCTGCAAGGCAGGGCGCCGCCGCCGCGCTGATTATCCACCAGACCGAGCCGGCATCCTATGGCTGGAACGTGGTGGAAAGCTCGTGGACCGGCCCGCAGGCCTATGCCCGGCGCGGGGAAAACGCCCCGCCGCTCACCCGGATGAACGGCTGGGTGACACAGGACGCCGCGCGCCAGTTGCTCAACGCCGCGGGGCAGGATCTCGATGCCCTGACCAAGGCGGCGCAGAAAAAGGGCTTCAAGCCCGTGCCGCTCGGGCTGACCGCCGCGACCAGCTTTGCAAGCGATGTCCGCCGCTTCACCTCGCACAACGTCATCGGCATCCTGCCGGGCAGCGAGGCGCCGGAGGAATATGTGCTCCACACCGCGCACTGGGATCACCTCGGGCGCTGCACGCCTGCGGCTGATGGCGACGACATCTGCAACGGCGCGATCGACAATGCCACCGGCACCGCCGCGCTGGTGGCGCTGGCCGAAGCCCACGCCAAGGCCGGCCCGCCGCGCCGTAGCCTGGTGTTCCTCGCGGTGACGGCGGAGGAATCGGGCCTGCTCGGCGCGACCTACTATGCCCAGAACCCGATCTATCCGCTGGCGCAGACCGTGGGCGGGGTGAACATGGACGCGTTGCAGATGGCTGGCCCGGCCAAGGACGTGACGGCGGTGGGCTTTGGCAAGTCCGCGCTCGACCGGTTCCTCGATGCCGCGCTCAAGGCCGATGGCCGCAGCGTCACCCCCGATCCCAAGCCCGAGGCGGGCTATTACTACCGTTCGGACCACTTCGCCTTCGCCAAGCTCGGCGTGCCGATGCTCTATATCGACGGCGGGCAGGATCTCATCGAAGGCGGCCGCGCCGCAGGCGAAGCGGTGGCCAAGGACTACACCGCCAACCGCTACCACGGCCCCAAGGACGAATTCGACGAGAGCTGGGACTGGTCGGGCGTGATGGCCGATCTCCAGCTCTATTACCGCCTCGGGCGGATGATGGCGATGAGCAGGAGCTGGCCCAACTGGAACGACGGCGACGAGTTCCGCGCGGTGCGCGATGCAAGCTGCAAGGCGAGCGAGAAGGGCTGCTGAGCGCATGACCGGGCTGATGCCCCCCGAATGGGCGCCGCAGGACTGGATCTGGATCGGCTTCCCGCATCTGGCTGATGAGTGGCCGGGCTGGCTCGAGTGCGCGCAGGTGCAGATTGCCGCCTTTGCCAGCGCTGTGGCCGAAAGCGGGCAGCAAGTGCGGCTGCTGGTGCGCGACGCGGCCAACGAGGCGCGGGCGCGGGCGCTGGTCAGCAGCAAGGTGATGCTGGAACGCCGCGTCTATGGCGACATCTGGCTGCGCGACACCGGCCCGCTAGTGGTGCACGAGGAGGGCGGCACGCGCAGCGCGCGGCGGTTCGGTTTCAACGGCTGGGGTGGCAAGTATCTGATGCCGGGCGATACCGAGATCGGGGCCGAGATCGCGCGCGATGCGGGGCTGGCGATCACCACCTCGGGCATGATCCTCGAAGGCGGGGCAGTGGATGGTGACGGCACCGGGCTGGTGGCGACCACCGAGCAATGCCTGCTGGGCCCCAATCGCAACCCGCAGATGAGCCGCGAACAGATCGAGGCGGAACTTGCCGCGCAGCTCGGCTTCAGCCGCGTGCTGTGGCTCGGCGATGGCCTCATCAACGATCACACCGATGGCCATGTCGATAACCTCGCGCGCTTCGTCGCCCCGAACCGGCTGGTGGTTCCGCAAGCGACCGGCGCCAACGATCCCAACGCCGCGATCTATGCCGATGCCGCCGCGCGGGCCGAGGCCTTCGGCTGCGAGGTGATCCGCATCCCTTCACCCGGGCTCATCACCCGCGACGGAGTGATCGAACCGGCGAGCTATGTGAACTTCGCGATCACCACCCATCTGGTGGTGGTGCCAACCTTCGGCAGCCCGCATGATGCCAATGGCGTCGCGGCGATTGCCGCACTGTTCCCTGACAGGGACACCATCGGCCTGCCGGGCGAGGCGGTGCTGGCGGGCGGCGGCGGCTTTCACTGCGCCAGCCAGCAGATGCCCGCCGCTCGGGGACGCGCTTAACGCTTCGTTAGGAAATTGGGGCGAGGATCGCCCCATGAATCGCGCGATCGCCCTTGCCGCCCCGCTTGCCGCTGCCACCGGCCGGGTTGACCCGCTTGAGGTGGCGCGCAGCCTGATCGTGCTCGGCTGCGCCGCCGCCCTGATCCTCGCGCGCCAGCCGTTCCTTCCGTTCTGACCAGAGGCGCGTAACCGCGCAGCGCCTTGCGGCGTATCCTTGGGTCAACCCAGGGAAACCGCACGCCATGCCCCGCTTTCTGATCGGCCTTGCCACCGGCACCCTCGCGCTTGCCGGACTGGCGCTCGCCCCCACTGCCCGCAGCGCCCCGGCCCCCGACAGCGGCGAACCGGTGCTACTGGAGCTGTTCACCAGCCAGGGCTGCTCCTCCTGCCCACCCGCCGACCGGCTGGCCGAAAAGCTCGCCGGCGATCCGCGGCTCGTCGTGATTTCCCGCCCGGTGACCTATTGGGACCGGCTGGGGTGGAAGGATACGCTGGCGCGCGAGGACAACACCGAGCTCGAGCGCGCCTATGCCAGCAGCGGCCTTGCGGGGCAGAACGGCATTTACACACCGCAGCTGGTGATCGACGGCCGCTTCGGGGCCATCGGTTCGCGGGAAGACGATGTGCGCGGCGGCATCGCCCGGCACGGCGGCAAGAGCAACGCGGCGATCCGCGTGCGCGATCTCGGCGGCAGGGGCATTGCTGTCGGAATCGACGGCACCTCCGCCCGCCCGGCCGAGCTCATGCTGATCGCCGCCCGCCGCAAGGCCGAGGTCACAATTGCAAGCGGCGAGAACGGCGGGCGCAAGGTCGGCTACACCAATGTCCTGCGCAGCGAGCAGCGCCTGATCGGCTGGCAGGGCGGCCGGGCGAGCCTCGTGATCGCGCCCGACAAGCTCCGCCAGCCTGGCGCTGATGCCTATGCGCTGGTGCTGCGCGAGCCGGACGGCGGCAAGGTGCTGGCGGCGCGCTGGCTCGGCGCGTAACGCCCGCGCCTAGCCAGCCGCCAGATCGGGCGGGGTGCCTTCGGCCTTCAGCATCGCAATCGCCTCGGCCAGCGGCATGACCTTCTGGTGCTCCGCGCCAAGCGTGCGCACCGCGACGGTGCCTTCGTCGGCCTCGCGCTTGCCCACCACCAGCAGGTGCGGGACTTTCGCCAGCGAGTGTTCGCGCACCTTGTAGTTGATTTTCTCGTTGCGGGTGTCGGTCTCCACACGGATGCCGGCCGCACGCAGCTGGCTCGCGACATCCTCGGCGTAAGGATCGGCGTCCGACACGATGGTCGCCACCACCGCCTGCACCGGCGCGAGCCATGCGGGCAGGCGTCCAGCGAAATGCTCGATCAGGATGCCGATGAAGCGCTCATACGAACCGAAAATCGCGCGGTGGAGCATCACCGGGCGGTGCTTTTCGCCATCCTCGCCGATGTAGTTGGCATCGAGCCGTTCGGGCAGCACCCGGTCGGACTGGATCGTGCCGACCTGCCAGGTGCGCCCGATCGCGTCGGTCAGGTGCCATTCGAGCTTGGGAGCATAGAACGCGCCCTCGCCGGGCAGTTCTTCCCAGGCAAGGCCGTTCGCCGTCAGCGCGTCGCGCAGTTCCTGCTCGGCCTTGTCCCAATCGGCATCACTGCCGAAACGCTTTTCGGGGCGCAGCGCGAGCTTGATGTCATAGGTGAAGCCGAAGTCACGATAGACCGAATCCGCCAGCGCGATGAAGGCCTGCACTTCGGAGACCACCTGCCCCTCGGTACAGAAGATGTGGGCATCGTCCTGCGTGAACTGGCGCACGCGCATCAGCCCGTGGAGCGCGCCGTGCGGCTCGTTGCGGTGGCAGCAGCCCATCTCGCCCAGCCGGATCGGCAGATCGCGGTACGAGGTGATGCCCTGCTTGAACACCATGACATGCGCCGGGCAGTTCATCGGCTTGATCGCCATCCATGCTGCATCATCCGCAACCCTGGGCGAGGCGACGCCGCTGTCCTCGTCCACATCGGGGACGATGTCGGGGACGGCAAACATGTTCTGCGCGTATTTGCCCCAGTGGCCCGATTGCGTCCACTGGCGCACGTCCATCAGCTGCGGGGTCTTGATCTCACGATAGCCGGCGGCGTCCATCTTGCGGCGCATATAGGCTTCCAGCTCGCGCCAGATGCGGTAGCCCTTGGGGTGCCAGAACACGCTGCCGTGGGCTTCTTCCTGCAAGTGGAACAGGTCCATCTCGCGCCCCAGCTTGCGGTGATCGCGCTTGGCGGCTTCTTCCAGCCGGGTGAGGTGCGCCTGCAATTGCTTCTTGTTGAGCCAGCCGGTGCCATAGATGCGCGTCAATTGCGCATTGTTCTGGTCGCCGCGCCAATAGGCCCCGGCAACGCGCATCAGCTTGAAAGCTTCCGCGTCGAGCTTGCCGGTCGAGGGCAAGTGCGGGCCGCGGCACATGTCGAGCCAGTCATCGCCGCTCCAATAGACGGTGAGCTCCTCGCCCTCGGGCAGATCGGCGGCCCATTCGGCCTTGAACACTTCGCCCTCGGCCTGCCACTTGGCGATGAGCTGCTCGCGGCTCCACACCTCGCGGCGCAGCGGCTTGTCGGCGCGGATGATCTCGCGCATCTTTTCCTCGATCGCGGGCAGATCGTCCATCGAGAACGGCTCGCGCGTGTCCGGGGCCTTCACGTCGTAGTAGAAGCCGTCGTCGGTCGCCGGGCCGAAGGTGATCTGCGTGCCGGGCCACAGCGCCTGCACCGCTTCGGCCAGCACGTGGGCGTAATCGTGACGGGCCAGTTCAAGCGCATCGGCCTCGTCGCGGGACGTGACCAGTGCCAGTTCGGCATCGCCATCAAAGGGCCGCGCCAGATCGCGCAGCTCTCCGTTCACCCGCGCCGCCAGCGCCGCCTTGGCAAGCCCCGGGCCGATCGCGGCGGCAATGTCGGCCGGTGTGCTGCCGCGCGGCACTTCGCGCACCGAGCCATCGGGCAGGCTGATCTTGAGCAGTTCGGTCATCATCGCAAATCCGTCTGGTTTGGGCGGCCCTTAAGGCAAAGGACAACGCACCGGAAGAGCGGTGTTTTGCGAAAACCGGTTCGGGAAGGACACCGCACCGCCCCGATCCGGGCGGCGGGCCTGGTGCTTAACGCACAGCCCCCCGCCCCCGGATAGTCCGGGTGGTGGTGATCGTGGTGGTGGCGAGCAGCGTGGCCATGGCGAAGGACATAGGCGCAAAGCCTTGCCATGTCATCAGCGAAGCAGCGCGCCGCCTCAGACCGTCAGCCTGCCCGATCCGGTTGCGGTGGCAAGCATCTTGTTGCCCGCCAGCCTGGTCGAACGCTGCCTGACGCTGCCGGTGAAGCGGTATTCGATGGTAGCACGCGCCGGGGTGAGTTCCACCACCATGTAGCCGCGCTGCGCCGTGTCCGCCCACTTGAGCTGTGCGTTCTCGGCCACCAGCGCGGCGGCCAGCGTCTCGGGCTTGAGGAAGGACAGATAGGCCTCGAACCCCGGCGAGCTGACCGAGCACACCCCCAGTTCCACGCCGACGCGCGCGCCTTCGTGATCGAGTTCGAAGGCCCAGCCATTGTGGGTGTCGCCGGCCAGCACCAGCAGGTTGGCATCGGCGGCGAGCGCCGCCTTGAACACCCGTTCGCGCGCGGCGGGATAGCCGTCCCAGGCATCCATGTTGAGCGGCAGGCCCGCCTTGCTCGCCATGCCCGCCGCAGCGAGGCGCTGACGCACTAAATCGGGCATGCCATCGCCGATCTGGTCGGTGAGCGCCTGCGGGCTCTTGAGGTTGCCGATCAGCACCTGCTGCACCAGCACCTGCCACGCAGTGCCCGCCGCGGTGGAAGCGGCGAGGCGCTCGGCCAGCCATGCCTCCTGACGTTCGCCCAGCAGCTGGCGTTCGGCATCGGCCCACGCGCCGTCGCGGAAAGCATCGAGCGCCGCCACGACGGCTTGCGGATCGCTCTTGCCGGCCAACACCGTTTCCAGCCGGAACTGCTGGTCGCGCCCTTCCAGCCGGGTGTCGAGCCGGAACAGCGTCGCCAGATCGCCGACCTGATAGGCGGCATAGGGTTCGTCCGACACCGGCATCCATTCGCGGTAGGCGCGCTTGGCGGCGGCCTTGCGGACCTGCCAGTCGCCTTCGGTTCCCGGCTGGTGGTTTTCCGCGCCGTCCTTCCAGCTGTCGTTGGCGCTTTCATGATCGTCCCACACCGCGATCATCGGCAACACCTGATGCAGGCGCTGACAATCGGGATCGGCGCGGTAGGTGGCATAGCGCAGGCGGTAGTCGGTCAGCGTGACGATTTCGGTCGCCGGGGCCAGCACGCGTTCGGGATTGGCCTGTCCGCTGGTGGGATAGGTGCCCGCGCCATATTCGTAGATGTAATCGCCCAGATGCACCGCGAGATCGCAGTCGTTGGCCTCCACCGCATGGCCATAGGCGTTGAACCAGCCGAACCCGTAATTGGAGCAGGAAAACACCGCCATGCGGAATTTCTGCACACCCGCTTCGGGCAGGGTGCGGGTGCGGCCAACCGGCGACTTCGTGCCGTCGGGCGCGATGAAGCGGTAGAAATACCAGCGCCCCGGCGCGAGGCCATCGGCCCAGGTCTTGGTGCAGAAATCGCTGTCCGGCCCGGCGGGCCTGGCGGTGCTGCCTTCGGCGACGAGCCTGGCGAAATCCTCGCTCTCGCTGATTTCCCAGGCGAGATGGGCAGGCGTCTCGGAGACGTAGCGAGTCCACAGCATCACCCTGTCGGTGCCCGGCTCCCCGCTCGCCACCCCATGGGTGAAGCCGGTGCCGAAGCTGCGCGCGGCCAGCGGGGAGGCGGCCAGGGCAGCGCCAGCCCCTGCAAGTGTGAACAGGCCGCGGCGGGTGAGCGCGGTGGTGGCGGGAGCCGGCTGGGCGGCAAGAGCGTCGATCTTGAACATGGCGGCGCGGGTAACCCTCTCCGGTTGCGCTTGCGTGACAATCGCAAAGGACGTTGTGCTTGCGCGGTGCCACCGGCGCAAGGCATGGAGCCAGGCATGAGCGACGTGATGCACCACACTTTGTACGATGGCCGGCGGGTGGCCTTCCGCTTCACCCCCGGAACCGGCCCCTGCCTCGTTTTCCTGCCCGGCTACATGTCGGACATGAGCGGCAGCAAGGCCAGCGCGCTGTTCGCCGAGGCGCAGGCAATGGGCCGCGCGTGCCTGCTGCTCGACTATTCGGGCTGCGGGCAGAGTGACGGCGACTTTGCCGAGGGGACGCTCAGCCGCTGGCGTGACGAGGTGCTGGCGCTGGTGGCGAGCTATGTCAACGGGCCGGTGGTGCTGGCGGGATCGTCGATGGGCGGGTGGCTGATGCTGCTGGTGGCCGAGCGGCTGAAGGGGCGCTGCGTGGGCCTCGTCGGCATTGCCGCGGCGCCTGATTTCACCCGCTGGGGCTATAGCGAGGCACAGCGCGCGCGCCTTGCGGCGGGCGAGATCCTCTACCAGCCCAACCCCTATGGGCCCGAGCCGACGCCGACCCATCCCGGTTTCTTTGCCGATGCCGAATGCCACATGCGGCTGGAGCAGGGCATCGACCTTGCCTGTCCGGTGCGCCTGATCCACGGCAAGCAGGATGCCGACGTGCCGTGCGACATCAGCCTCAAGCTCAAGGCGGTGCTCAGGTCGGCTGAGGTTCAGGTGACGCTGGTAGATGACGGCGATCATCGCCTGTCGCGCGACAGCGACATCGCTCTCATCAAGGCCGTCGTGGCCGAATTTTACCGATAGGTGCCCTGCCTGTGTCGCTCGTCCTTGCCCTGCTGCTTCAGGTTGGCCCCGACCCGCTGGGCGGGGCGATGCCGAACGATGATCTGGTGCGCGACCGGCCGCCGCGCGCCGAGGCGCATGGCGAAACCGAACAGGAAATCCTCAACCCCACCAGCGCATGGCTGCAATCCTGCCTCGACCAGATCGGCGAAGACCCGGCGCGCGCCCACACCATGGCGCAGATCCGCCGCAGTGAGACCACCGGGGCCGAGCGGGTGCTGGCCAACCACTGCCTCGGCACCGCCGCGAGCGCGCTGGGCCTGTGGGACGATGCCCGCAGCGCCTTCATCGCCGCGCATGATGAAACCCCGGCGGACGAGACGCGGGCGCGGGCGCGCTTCACCATGATGGCCGGAAATGCCGCGCTGGCCGGCGGGGATGCGGCCAGCGCGGCCGACTTGCTGGCGCAGGCCAGTGACGAGGCGCGCACCGCCGCATCGGCCCCGCTGCAGGCGCTTGCCGCGATCGACCGCGCGCGCGCGCTGGTGACGCTGGGGCAGGGGGACGACGCGCTTGCCGCGCTGGAGACCGCCACCGGCCTCGCGCCGGAGGTGAGCGAGGGCTGGCTGCTCAAGGCAACACTGCTGCGCCGGCTCGAACGGCTGGAGGAAGCGCAAACCGCCATCGAAACCGCCGCAAAGCTTGCCCCCACCAATCCCGAAATCGGGCTGGAAGCAGGCGTGATCGCGGTGCTGGCCGGCCGTGATGCGGCGGCACGGCAAAGCTGGCAATCGGTGATCGAACTTCAGCCCGACAGCCTCGCCGCTGCCACCGCCAGAGACTATCTCGCCCAGCTTGGCCCGCCAGCGGCTGATCCGCCCGCACCCGCGCAACAGGAACCGCCCGCATGACCCGCTTTTCGGTGCTCGACCTTGTCCCCGTGCGCGAGGGCGGCACGCTTGGCGAAGCCTTCGCCGCCACCGCCGAACTGGCACGGGCTGCCGAACGCGTCGGGTGCGAGCGCTTCTGGGTGGCCGAACATCACGCGATGGAGGGAATCGCGGGCGGCGCAACCGCGGTGGTGCTCGCCCATGTCGGCAATGCCACCAGCACCATCCGCATCGGTGCGGGCGGGATCATGCTGCCCAACCATACCCCGTTCCAGATCGCGGAAGCGTTCGGCACGCTCGACGCGCTGTTCCCCGGGCGGATCGACCTGGGGCTGGGCCGCGCGCCCGGCGCCGGGCCGGAGCTGCAACGCGCGCTCCGCAAGAATCTCCACCAGGCGGCCGAATATTTCCCGCAGGACGTGGTCGAACTGCGCGCCCTGCTGACGGGGGACCATGACCTGCCGATCAGGGCGACGCCCGGGTTCGGTGCCAAGGTGGAACTGTGGATGCTGGGCTCGAGCCTGTTCGGCGCGCAGCTCGCCGCGAAACTGGGCCTGCCCTATGCCTTTGCCGCCCATTTCGCCCCCGATCACCTCGACGCGGCGCTGACGCTCTATCGCCGCGATTTCCAGCCGTCCGCGGCGCTCGATCTCCCGCACGTGATGGTCGCCATGAACGTGTTTGCCGCCGACACGGAAAGACAGGCGCGCCTGATCGCTTCCAGCCAGCAGCAGAGTTTCGTGCGGCTGCGGACGGGCAATCCCGGCAAGCTGCCGCCGCCGGTTGCCGATTACACCGACACCCTGCCCGAAAGCGCGCAGGCGATGCTCGCCCATCTCGGGCAGGCCGCAGCCATCGGCACGCCGGCGCAGGTGCGCGCCGGGATCGCGGCTATCGTCAAGCGCACCGGGGCCGATGAAATCCTGCTGTGCGGGGCAACCTACGATCCGCAGGCGCGCATCCGCAGCCTCGAGCTGACGCTGGAGGCTTGCGGAAAGGCGCTGGCCGGGTGACATCTGCATTCATCACGCTTGGCAGAGCGCGCGTGGAAGCGTATCGCGGTCGAATACGAATGCAATAAGTCGGCACAATTTTATTACAGCAACGCGGTGCCGATCATGCGGGATGGGCAGGAGCCGAATATGGGGTCAAAGACCGCTGCTGGGGCGGCGCAAACCGCACTGACAAAGGCCTTGCGCCTGCATCTCGAAGCCTCGCTG
>JBKBOH010000040.1:0-20861 GCA_046294975.1 Erythrobacter sp.
GCGTCGATGATGTTGCCGCCGGCCAGGTGGATGCCGCCCGCCATGCGGTAGAACAGCCCCGGATGGTCGGCCGCGATGACATTGACGCGGGTCGCGCCGCGCACCTCGTCGGGCTCGCAGCGGATCGACAGCGGCTCGCCCGCGGCCAGCGCGGCGTCATATTGCAGCAGGTTGCTGGCGATGATGTCCTCAGGCTCGGCAATCCAGTAGGCATCGCCGAGCAGCGCGCCCGCGCTCTCGACCAGCTCCGCGCGCTCGCCCAGCAGGCGCGCGACCGCGTCTTTCTTGGCGGCCACGCGCTGCTTGCGCCCGGTGGCCTTGTGGCCGAGCCGGAGGCGCTCCTGCGCCGCATCGTAAAGCTCGCCCAAGAGTTGGCCTTTCCAGCTGTTCCAGGTGCCCGGCCCGACCGCGCGGATATCGACCGCGGTGAGGATCGCAAGATTACGCAGACGTTCGAGGCTTTGTACCAGGCTGACGAAATCCTCGATCGTCTTGGGATCGGTAAGATCGCGCTTCTGCGCGGTGCGGCTCATCAGCAGGTGATGCAGCACCAGCCAGGCGACCAGATCGGTCTCGCGTCCGTCGAGGCCGAAGCGCGGGCACAGGCGGTGCGCGACCTCGGCCCCCAACACCGAATGATCGCCCCCGCGGCCCTTGGCGATATCGTGCAGCAGCACCGCGACATAGAGCGCGCGGCGCGAGGCGACCTTGCCGATTTCGCGGGTGGCGCGCGGGTGATCGCGCACCAGCAGTCCGCGTTCGATCTGGCTCAGGAGCCCGATCGCGCGGATGGTGTGCTCGTCAACCGTGTAGTGGTGATACATGTCGAACTGCATCTGCGCGTTGACCCGGCCGAAATCGGGCACGAAGCGCCCGAACACGCCCGCCTCGTTCATCCAGCGCAGCGCGGTTTCGGGATCCTTGCGGCCCGCCAGCAGCTTAAGGAACAGCGCATTGGCGCGCTTGTCGCGGCGCACGCCGGCATCGATCAGCTTGGCATCGCGCCCGGCCTGGCGCATGGTTTCGGGGTGCACCTCCAGACCTTCGGATTCGGCCAGCTGGAACACCTCGATCAGCCGCACCGGATCGGCGCGGAACCAGTCTTCGCCCGGTGCGCGCAGGCGCCCGCCTTCGACCATGTAGCCCTTGAACATGCGCGGACGCAGGGTGAACCCGGCGAAGAATCCGCTGCGGGTGCGCTTCTTTGCGAATTCCTCGTCGAGGTGGGCGAGGAACACGCCGGTCAGGCTGCCGACGCGCTTGGCCTGGAGGAAATAGTACTGCATGAACCGTTCGACCGCGCTCTTGCCGGGGCGGTCGGCGAACTGCATCCGTTCGGCCACCTGCCGCTGGAGATCGAAGGTCAGCCGGTCCTCGGCGCGGTCGGTGATGATGTGCATGTGGCAGCGCACCGCCAGCAGGAAGCCCTCTGCGCGGCGGAAGCTGCGATATTCCCCCGCCGTCAGCAGCCCGACATCGACCAGCTGCGCGGGATTGTGCACCCGGTGGACATATTTGCCGATCCAGTAGAGCGTCTGCAGATCGCGCAGGCCGCCCTTGCCGTCCTTGACATTGGGTTCGACGACATAGCGGCTGTCGCCCATGCGCTTGTGCCGGGCGTCGCGCTCGGCGAGCTTCTGGGTCAGGAACTGGCGCTCCGAGCCTTTGGCGACCTCGCTCCAGAAGCGCTGGCGCAGCTCCTCGTAAAGCGGCTGGTCGCCCCACACCAGCCGGCTTTCGAGCAGCGCGGTGCGGATCGTCAAGTCTTCCTTCGCCATCCGCATCGTGTCGCTGACGGTGCGGCTCGAATGGCCGACCTTGAGGCCGAGATCCCACAGCAGGTAGAGCATCGCCTCGATCACCTGCTCGCACCACGGCGAGCGCCGCATCGGGGTGATGAAGGCGATGTCGATGTCCGAATGCGGCGCCATCTCGGCGCGTCCGTAACCGCCCACGGCCAGGATCGCGAGCCGTTCGGCCTGGGTGCGATTGGGGACGGGGTAGAGATCGGCGGTGACGTGATCGTGGATCACCCGCAGCAGCTGATCGGTGAGGAAGGCATAGCCCGCCGTCACCTCGTGTCCGGCCGAGGGTGCCGCGGCCAGCCGCCGCGCCAGCTCGGCCCGCCCGCCATCGAGCGCCGCCCGCAGCGCCCTGACGATCGCCGCGCGCCCCCCGGTCCCTTGCGCGGCGTGCAGCGCCGCGATCTCGTCGGCCAGCGCGCGCCGGTCAATGATCGTGCGCTGGCCGGGGACACGCCTAGGCGACACGGGGCGATCTCATGCGCGGATCACGCCGTAACCGCCGCGCCGGCGTAGCGTGCCTTGAGGGTGCGCTTGTCGATCTTCTGGGTGCCGAGCCGCGGCAGGGCCTCCTCGGTCAACCAGATCTGGTGTTCGAGCGGCACCTTGAACGGGGCGATGCGCTCCAAGAGGAAAGCGCGCAGTTCGGCCGGGGTGATCGGCGCGCGGCCCTCCTTCATGCGGTAGACCGCCGCCGGCACCTCGCCGAAGCGTTCATCGGCCAGGCCGAACACCGAACATTCCCCGACATCGTCATGGGCGTAGATCGCGTCTTCCACCTCGATGCAGGAAATGTTCTCGCCGCCGCGGATGATGATGTCCTTCTTGCGATCGACGATGAACAGGTAATCGTCCGGGTCGAGATAGCCGAGATCGCCGGTGCGGAAGAAGCCGTTGGCGGTGAAGGCGGCCTTGGTCGCCTCCTCGTTCTTCCAGTAGCCGCGGAAATTGGCGACCGAGCGGATGCACACCTCGCCCACCTGGCCTTGGGGCAGTTCGTTACCGGCATCGTCGAGAATCCGCAGATCGACCAGCGGCTTCGATGCGCGCCCGGTCGAGCCGGGCTTGGCAAGGTAGTTTTCGTTGAAATTGCCGCAGCCGACCGCGTTGGTTTCGGTGAGGCCATAGCCCAGCAGCGGGAAGCCGCCGGGGAAGGCCTCCTTGATGCGGGTGACATGCTCCACCGGACGCGGCGCGCCGCCCGCGGCAAAGCTCTTGCACTTGGACAGGTCGTATTTCTCGCGGTCAGGGTGATTGGCGATCTCGTAGCTCATCAGCGGCACGCCGACGAAATAGGTGACGCCTTCTTCCGCCATCAGCCGGATCGCCAGGCCCGCATCCCACTTGGGCATCAACACCAGCTTGCGCGCGATCGCGAAGCTTTGCAGGAACAGCGGCACCTCGCCCGTCACGTGGAACAGCGGCACGGCCACCAGCGCGCAGGGCTGATCGCCCACCGTCTCGCCGGTGCTCTCCATATAGAGCTTGGCCATCGCCGACTGGGCGACATAGTTCATCACCCCGTGGACGACGCCGCGGTGATCCGACCAGGCACCCTTCGATTTGCCGGTCGAACCCGAGGTGTAGAGGATGGTGGCGATATCGTCCGGCCCGATCTGCCCCAGCATCGCCATCGCGGCGCTGGTGCCCTGCGGCGCGCGCCAGACATGGGCCAGCCCGGCCGCGGGCGCGTTGCCGTGATCGAACAGCACCACCTTGGCCGGATGGGCATGGCCTTCGAGCCGCGCTGCGCGGGGCTGATCCGCGAGCAGCAGCCGGGCCTCGGCCAGATCGAGACCATAGGCGAGTTCCTCGCCGCTGGAAAAGCCGTTGAGCAGCGTGGCGCAGCCCCCGGCCATGATGATGCCCATATAGGCGATCATCCAGTTGGCCGAATTGCGCGCGGCAATGCCGATGCGCTCGCCCTTGGCGATACCGTGATCATGCACGAGGCTTTCGGCCACGCAGGTCGCGGCAGAATAGGTTTCGGCGAAGGTCAGCCGGATCTCGCCATCGACGAGGAAAGGCACATCGCGGTGTTCATGGCAGAAATGCGCGAAGTAATGGGCGAGGCTTGGCGGGGCACCGGCGAAGGCGGGCATTTCCACCCCGTCGCGGGTGAAGGGCACGGTGGCAAAGGGCTGTCCTTCGGCCGTGAGCGCAGCCATGATTGCTTCGAGCGCATTGTCCAGCTGGGTGGGCATGCGGTATCCTTTCCTGTTTCTGCCTGGAAGACGAGCGCGCATTGTGCACGGCCTGTCATCCGATCCCTCGCCCCTTCGGCAGTCCCGCGCCCCTTTCCCTGTCTGGCGCGCTGTGCCACAAGCACGGGCGCGACACGGCCAGTTCAGGCCCGCCGATACGGCATCTCATTGTCAATAAGAGGTTCGCCCCGTGCTGTCACTACTTGCCGCAAGCGGCGCTGCCGCCCCGCTCCACTGGGCCGATCTTGGCCTGAGGCCCGGCATCGAGCTTGGCTTCTTCACGCTGCGGTTCTATTCGCTCGCCTATCTCTTCGGGGTGATCTTCGCTTATTGGCACACCTCGAAAATGCTCAAACAGCCCGGCGCGCCGATGGCGCAGCGTCATGCTGACGATCTGTTTTTCTACTGCACGCTGGGGGTCATCGTCGGCGGGCGGCTGGGCTATGCGGCATTTTATACCGGGGGCGAAACCGGCATCCCATCGGCCTTCACCGATTTTTCGGGCGAGGGCCTGGTGTCGTGGAAGCTGCTGCGGCTGTGGGACGGCGGGATGGCGTTCCACGGCGGGCTGATCGGGGTGCTGGTGGCGATCGCCTATGTCGCCTGGCGCAACCGGCTCAATTTCATCCGCGTGGTGGACTATGTCAGCGTCGGCGTGCCGATGGGGATGCTGCTTGGCCGCCTTGCCAATTTCGTCAATGGCGAGCTGTGGGGCCGGCCCACCGACGTGCCCTGGGCGATGGTGTTCCCCGCTGCCGACGATTTGCCGCGCCACCCCAGCCAGCTCTATCAGGCCGGGCTGGAAGGGCTGGCGCTGCTGATCGTGATGATGCTGCTGTTCTGGAAAACCCGCGCGCGCTATCGCCCCGGGCTGCTGACCGGAGTGTTCGCGCTGGGCATCGGCATCTCGCGTTTCGTTAACGAATTTTTCCGTCAGCCCGATGCACAGCTGGCTGACTTTGCGGCCCGGACCGGGCTATCGATGGGGCAATGGCTGACCATACCGCTTATCCTGACTGGATTGATTGCCGTGCTCTACGCCCTGCGGAAGAAGCCGCTGGCGGCGGGGACGACGCAGCCAGCCTGAAGCGCGGTGCGTGGCGCCCGGCGCTGCGGCTGATCGATCCCGAGGACGACACGCAGCAGCAGGCCCGCCGCAAGGCCAAGGCCGCCGCCGAGGTCAAGGCCCGCGCCGCGGCCGAAGCGCAGGCACGCGCCGAAGCGGCCGCCCGCGCCAAGGCGGCAGCCGAGGAACAGGCGCGCGCGCAGGCCGAAGCGCGTGAACGTGCCCGCGCCGAGGCCAAGGCTCGCGCCGAGGCCGAAGCGGCCGCCAAGGCCGAAGCCCTCGCACGCGCCAAGGCCGAGGCCGAGGAGCGCGCGCGGGCCATGCGCGAGGAGCGCGAACGCGCCAAGGCCGAAGCCGAAGCCCGCGCCGCGGCCGAGCGCGAGGCGCGCGAGCAAGCCGCCGCCGAAGCCCGCGCCCGCCGCGCCGCCGAAGCGGCCGAACGTGCGCGGCTTGCCGCCGAGGCCAAGGCCAGGGCGGAGGGCGAAGCCAGGGCGCGCAAGCAAGCCAAGGAAAAGGCGCTCGCCGAAGAAAAGGCCCGCCGCGAAGCCGAGGCGCGCGCCAAGGCCGAAGCCGAAGCCGCTGCCCGTGCCGCCGCCGAAGAACAGGCTCGCCGCGAGGCCGCGGAAAAGGCGCGTCTCGCAGCCGAAGCCAAGGCCCGCGCCAAGGCCGAGGCCGAAGCCCGCAAGAAAGCCGAGGCGGAAGAAAAGGCGCGCCTCGCCGCCGAGGCCAAGGCCAGGGCCGAAGCGGAAAAGAAAGCCAGGGCCGAAGCCGCCGCCGCCGCCAAGGCTGCGGCCGCCGAACAGGCGCGCCGCGAAGCCGAAGAGAAGGCCCGCGCCCAGGCCGAAGCCGCCGCGCGCGCCAAGGCCGAGGCGCAGGCCAAGCTGGAGGCCGAAGCCGCCGCGCGCGCCAAGATCGATCTCGGCAAGAGCTTGCGCCGGCTCATCAAACAGACCGGGCCGATCAGCCTTGCCCACTACATCGCCGAAAGCAACGCGCGCTATTATGCCAGCCGCGATCCGCTCGGGGATCAGGGCGATTTCATCACCGCGCCGGAAATCAGCCAGATGTTCGGCGAGCTGATCGGGCTGTGGTTTGCCGATCTGTGGGTGCGGATGGGCAGTCGCAAGCGCATCCACTATGTTGAACTGGGGCCGGGCCGCGGCACGCTCGCCAGAGATGCGCTGACCACCGCGGCGCGGTACGACTTCGCGCCGCAGGTGCACTTCGTCGAGACCTCTCCGAAGCTGCGCGCGCTCCAGCGCGAGGCTTTCCCCGATTGTCACCACCACCACGATCTTTCCACCCTGCCCGACGATGCCCCGCTGCTGATTGTCGCCAACGAATTCTTCGATGCGCTGCCGATCCACCAGCTGGTGCGATCGGCCGATGGCTGGTTTGAACGGATGGTCGGGCTGGAGGGCGACAGGTTCGTCTTCCAGCCGGGCAAGGAGCGGATGGACCACATCGTGCCGCCCAGCTGGCGCACCGGCCCGCAAGGCGCGATGATCGAAACCAGTCCGGCAGCGGTGGCGGTGATGAGCGAGATTGCCCGGCGGCTGAAGGAACAGGGCGGCGCAGCGCTGATTATCGATTATGGCCACAAGGAGCTGGCTTCGGGCACCACCTTGCAGGCCCTCAAGGCGCACAAGAAGGTCGATGTGTTCGATCATCCGGGCGAGGCCGACATCACCGCCCATGTCGATTTCGAGCTGCTCGCCCATGTCGCCCAGGCGCAGGGTGCCGATTTGATGGGCCTGCAATATCAGGGCGAATGGCTGCGCCAGATGGGCATCGACGTGCGTACCGAAGCGCTCCAGCGGCGCAACCCGGCCGAGAAGGACAAGCTCCAGCGTCAGCGCGACCGGCTGGTGGAGGACAACCAGATGGGCACGCTGTTCAAGGTGCTCGGGATCTGCGGGCGGCGCTGGCCGTTCGGGGTGGGCTTCCAATGAGGAAGACGCGGCCCGCCGTTCCGGTCTATCAGTCTGTGAGCCTGCCGGAGATTCGCGCCATGATCAGTCGCCTTGCCCTTGCCCTTCCCATGATTGCTGTGGCGGCTGCGACCGCAGCGCTTGCCACAGAGCCGGTGACCGGGCGCTGGGTAACGGCGGAAAAGGACGGGGTGGTGCTGATTGCCCCCTGCGGCAAGGCCATCTGCGGCACGCTCGACAGGTTCCTGGTTCCGCCGCCGCAGGGCGTTGACCAGCGCGATGTCAACAATCCCGATCCCGCGCTGCGCCAGCGCCGCTTGCTGGGCCTGCCGATCCTGTCGGGCTTCACCGCCGAGGGCGATTTGTGGCGCGGGCGGATCTATGATCCCAAAAGCGGCAAGACCTACCGTTCGGTGATCCGCCGCAAGGGGCCGAACGTGCTGGAAGTGAAGGGTTGCCTCGGCCCGTTCTGCCAGACGCAGCTGTGGCGGAAGGCAGGTTAGTTCGCGCCTGAACTACAATCCGGCTTTCCTCGCCAGCCCCTCGGCGGCCTGCTTCGGCGTCAGCTTCTGGGGATCCTCGCGGTCGACTGCGAGATTGGCTTCGCGCATCGCCTCGACGCTGATCGCGCCGAGCAGGGGTGTAAGCGCGGCGATCACGCCTTTGTCCCCGGCGATGCGGGGGGAAAGCATGATCATCGCGTCATAGCTCGGCAAAGCGCCCTTGGGGTCTTCGAGCACCACCAGCCGGTCTGCCGCGATCCGCCCGTCGGAGGTATAGGCGCTGATCACGTCGGCCTCGCCCGAGGAAAGCGCGTTGTACATGAAGGTCGGGGCGAAATTGCGGCTTTTGGCGAACCGCAAGCCATAGGCATCGCGCACCGCGATCCATTCGGGGCGTTCGAAAAATTCGGGATCGCCCCCCACGGTCAGGGTCGGGGCGACAGCGGCCAGATCGGTCAGCGAGGTGACGCCCAGTTCGCGCGCCCGGTCGCCGCGCATGGCGAAGGCATAGGCGTTCTCGAACCCGAGCCGGCCGAGCACCTTCACCCCGTTGTGCCGCCATTCCCAGTCGCGGATCGTCTGGTACATCGCCTCGCGCCCTGGATTGTCGGTGCGCTTGAGGTAATTGGTCCAGACCGTGCCGGTGTAATCGACCGAGATATCGACGCTCGACGAGGCGACCGCGCCGTGCACCACCGCGCTGCCCAGCCCGTCGCGGTATTCGACCGCGTAACCCGCTGCCTCCAGCCGCGATCCGATCAGCTGGGCGAGGATGTATTGTTCGGAAAACTGCTTGGCGGCGATGACGATGCGGCGCTCATCGGGGCTACTGCTCTGCGCCCAGAGCGCGGCGGTCACGCCTGCCGCCACTGCCAGCAGGGCACCGGCCCATTTCCAGCGCCTGCGCTCGTCGATGCCGCGCTCGATCCACCACAACAGCCAGTCGGCCACCAGCGCCAGCCCCGCGCTGGCCAGGCAGCCGGCCAGCACCAGCGCCCAGTTCTGGGTTTGCAGGCCGGCAAAGATCGGATCGCCAAGGCTGGGCTGGCCGATGGTGGTGGCAAGGGTCGCCGCGCCGATGGTCCACACGCTGGCGGTGCGGATACCGGCCATGATGAAGGGGGCCGCGAGCGGCGCTTCGACCAGCACCAGCTTTTGCCACCTGGTCATGCCCACCCCGTCGGCGGCCTCGCGCACGCCGGGATCGAGATGGGCCTGCGCGGTCACCGCGTTCCTCAGGATCGGCAGCAGCGCATAGAGCGTCAGCGCCATCAGCGCCGGGAGAAACCCCAGCGTGGGCAGCCCCTCGCCGAACACCGCGCGCAAGGACAGCAGCAGCGGGAAGAACAGCGCCAGCAGCGCCAGCGCAGGGATCGTCTGGACGAGGCTGGCAAGGCTGAGCGAAAGCCGCGCCACTGTCCGCGAACGCCCTGCCCACACCGCCAGCGGCAGCGCGATCAGCATGGCGAGGCCGATGGCGCTGGTCGCGAGCACCACGTGTGCCGCCAGCTTGTCGCCAAGGCCGGGCAGGATGTCCCAGATCTCGGCCATCAGCCCTGCCTCTCCATCGCCGCCAGCCGCTCGGCCTGTTCGCGCGGCACTGCCACGAGCCGCTGCGCCACCGTGCCGCCCGCCCCCGCCAGCAGCGCGCGCGGGGTTTCGTCGGCCACCAGGGCGCCCTTGTCCATCACCAGCACCCGATCGGCCAGCAGCAGCGCCTCGGCCATGTCGTGGGTGACCATCACCGTGGTCAGGCCGAGCCGCTCGTGCAGCTCGCGCACCTTGCGGCCCAGCGCGTCGCGGGTGACGGGATCGAGCGCGCCGAACGGCTCGTCCATCAGCAGCAGTTCGGGTTCGCCTGCCAGCGCCCGTGCCACGCCGACCCGCTGGCGCTGCCCGCCGCTGAGTTGATCGGGCATGCGGCGCGCGAGTGCGGGATCGAGTTCGACCAGCCGCAGCAATTCGGCGATGCGTTCGGGCGGCAGCCTTTCGCCCGAAAGGCGCGGGCCGATGGCGATGTTCTCGGCCACCGAGAAATGCGGGAACAGCCCGATGCCCTGAAACACATAGCCCACCCGGCGGCGCAGGCGCGAGGGGCTGAGGCTGGTCACATCCTCGCCCGCAAACAGCACCCGCCCGCCGGTTGGCGCGACCAGGGTGTTGACCATCTTGAGCAGCGTCGACTTGCCCGAGCCCGAGGCGCCCACCAATGCGACGAAACTGCCGGGCGCAATCGCGCAGTCCACCCCCGCCACCGCCACCGCATCGCCATAGGCGCGCGCCGCGCGCTCGAACACGAGCAGGGGTTGGGGGGTGATCATGGCCCCACCCCTAACCGCGAAACGTGGCGAGGGCCAGCGCAGGCGATTGGCCTTTTGTCAGCGCCTTGCTATGCGGCTTTCATAGAACAAACATTTCACCCGCAGGACATAAAATGCGCGCCACCCCCGATTTCGACTTTCAGCTTGGCGAAGCGGCCGCGATGATCCGCGACAGCGCCGCGCGCTTTGCCGACGAACAGATCGCCCCGCTCGCCGAACGCACCGACCGCGAAGACCGCTTCCCGCGCGAGCTGTGGCCCGCGATGGGCGCGCTGGGCCTGCATGGCATCACGGTGGAAGAAGAATGGGGCGGGCTGGGGCTTGGCTATCTCGAACACGTGATCGCGGTCGAGGAAGTCAGCCGCGCCAGCGCCAGCGTCGGCCTCAGCTACGGCGCGCATTCCAACCTGTGCCTCAACCAGATCCGCCGCTGGGGCAATGATGAGCAAAAGGCGAAATACCTCCCCAAGCTGATTTCGGGCGAACACGTCGGCAGCCTCGCCATGTCCGAAGCGGGCGCAGGGTCGGACGTGGTGTCGATGAAATTGAAGGCCGATGCGGTGCAGGGCGGCTACGTCCTCAACGGCACCAAGTTCTGGATCACCAATGCGCCCGAGGCCGACACGCTGGTGGTCTATGCCAAGACCGACAGCCACGCCGGATCGCGCGGCATCACCGCCTTCCTGATCGAGAAGGGCGATGAAGGGTTCGCCATCGGCCAGAAGATTTCCAAGGTCGGCATGAAGGGCTCGCCCACTGCCGAGCTGGTGTTCAGCGACTGCTTCATCCCCGAAGACCGGGTGATGGGGCCATTGAACGGCGGGGTCGGCGTGCTGATGAGCGGGCTGGATTACGAGCGCGTGGTGCTGGCCGGATTGCAGCTCGGCATCATGCAGGCCTGCCTCGATTGCGTCATCCCCTACCTGCGCGAGAGGAAGCAGTTCGGAAAGCCGATTGGCTCGTTTCAGCTGATGCAGGCCAAGGTTGCCGACATGTATGTCGCGCTGCAATCGGCCCGCGCCTATACCTATGCGGTGGCCAAGGCGTGTGATGCGGGGCAGACGACGCGCTTCGATGCGGCCGGGGTGATCTTGCTGGCGTCGGAAAACGCCTTCCGGGTCGCGGCGGAAAGCGTGCAGGCGCTGGGCGGGGCGGGCTACACCACCGACTGGCCGGTGGAGCGGTATATGCGGGATGCGAAGCTGCTCGACATCGGGGCGGGGACGAACGAGATCCGCCGGATGCTGATCGGGCGCGAATTGATCGGGGCGGCGGGGTGAGGGTAGTTATCTACTTGAGATTCTCAGGGAGTCATGTATATAGTTCTTATATCACCCATGGCGCTTCGGTGCCGTGGCGCACGGCGGCCCTTGTGGCCGCCGTTGCTTTTTGAGGGGCTTGGATGCGTACTCGGGTCTATATCGACGGGTACAACCTATATTATGCCTGTCTGAAACGCAGCCCATATAAGTGGCTGAACATATATGATCTCGCGGTACGCCAGCTTCCGAAAAATCAGATCGACAAAGTTCGGTACTTTATCGCGCGGGTCAGTGCTCGCCCGCATGACCCGACTCAGCCACAGCGGCAAGAAACTTATTTCCGGGCGTTGGCAACAATTCCGAACATCGAAATCCACTTCGGGCATTTTCTGACTCATAAAGTCGGTATGCCCGACGCCACCGCATGGCACGCAGGGCAATACCGATCAGTCCGCGTCATAAAGACGGAGGAGAAGGGCTCGGACGTCAACTTGGCTACGCACCTCCTCATGGATGCTTTTGACGACCTTTTCGACGTCGCTGTCGTGGTAAGCAATGACAGCGATTTGGCTGAGCCGATGCGGCTTGTCCGGCAAAGATTTGGAAAGACAATCGGCATCCTCGGACATCGCTCGACCCGGGTCAGTGGCAAGCTCAGGCCCTTGGCGAACTTTATCAGAACCTTCCACAGCGGCGCGCTCGGGGTATCACAATTCCCGAACCAATTGCATGACGCGAATGGTGCCTTCCAAAAGCCTAGCCAATGGTGACACCATGAACACCCCGCAACGCAGGAGCCCCCAATGAGCACTGATGAAGATTACGTTTACGACGAGGCAAGCGGCGAGTGGCTGCCCGCATCCGAACTCGCGGCCAGGCGCGCGGCGGAGGATGCCGTGGAAGTGCGCGATGCGGTGGGCAATCTGCTTGCCGATGGCGATGCGGTGACGCTGATCAAGGATCTCGAAGTCAAGGGCGCAGGGCAAACGCTCAAGCAGGGCACGCTGATCAAGTCGATCCGCCTGACCGGCGATCCGCAGGAGATCGACTGCAAATACCCCGGCATCAAGGGCCTCGTGCTGCGCGCCGAGTTTGTGCGCAAACGCTGAGGACGACACCATGGCCGCCCCCACCCTCACCACCCGGCTCGACCGCGAGGCGCCCGAAGCCAAGGCCCGCTTCGCGCATAACCAGCACCTCGCGCAGGAATTGCGCGCCCGGGTGGCGGAGGCCGCTTTGGGCGGGCCGGAAAAGCACCGGGAGCGGCACGTTGGCAGGGGCAAGCTGCTCCCCCGCGAGCGGGTGGAGCGGCTGCTCGATCCGGGTTCGCCCTTCCTCGAAATCGGCCAGCTCGCCGCGAACGGCATGTATGAGGGCGACGTCAACGGCGCCTCGATCATCTGCGGGGTGGGGCGCGTCTCAGGACGGCAGTGCATGATCGTGTGCAACGACGCGACCGTGAAGGGCGGCACCTATTACCCGATGACGGTGAAGAAGCACCTGCGCGCACAGGAAATCGCGGCAGAAAACCGCCTGCCGTGCATCTATCTGGTGGACTCGGGCGGGGCAAACCTGCCGCATCAGGCCGAAGTCTTCCCCGATCGCGACCACTTCGGCCGCATCTTCTTCAATCAGGCCAACATGTCGGCGCTGGGCATCCCGCAGATCGCCTGCGTGATGGGCAGTTGCACCGCCGGGGGCGCATACGTCCCCGCCATGTCGGACGAGACCGTGATTGTCCGCAATCAGGGCACCATCTTCCTCGCCGGCCCGCCGCTGGTGAAGGCGGCGACGGGCGAGGAGATCAGCGCCGAAGACCTGGGCGGGGGCGACCTGCACGCCAAGAAGTCCGGCGTGGTCGATCACTTGGCCGAGAATGACGAACACGCGCTCACCATCGTGCGCGATATCGTCTCGCACCTCGGCGCGAACACCGGGGCGGCCAAGCACGTGACGCGCAAAGACCCGCGCCCGCCCAGATATGACGCGGAAGACCTCTACGCCCTCATCCCCGAAGATGTGCGCGCGCCCTATGACGTGAAGGAAGTGATCGCGCGGCTGGTCGATGCGTCCGAATTCCACGAGTTCAAGGCGCATTACGGCGCCACGCTGGTGTGCGGCTTTGCCCATATCTGGGGGATGCCGGTGGCGATCCTCGCCAATAACGGCGTGCTGTTTTCCGAAAGCGCGCTCAAGGGCGCGCATTTCATCGAACTGGCCTGCCAGCGCCGCGTGCCCTTGCTGTTCCTCCAGAATATCAGCGGCTTCATGGTCGGCGGGAAATACGAGGCGGAAGGCATCGCCAAGCATGGCGCGAAGCTCGTCACCGCAGTCGCCACTGCGAGCGTGCCCAAGGTGACCGTGGTGATCGGCGGCAGCTTTGGCGCGGGCAATTACGGGATGTGCGGGCGGGCCTATTCCCCGCGCTTCCTGTTCACCTGGCCCAATGCGCGCATTTCGGTGATGGGCGGGGAGCAGGCGGCATCCGTGCTCGCCACCGTCCACCGCGATGCCGACAACTGGACGCCGGAACAGGCCGAGGCCTTCAAGGCCCCGATCCGCCAGAAATACGAAGACGAAGGCAACCCCTACTACGCCACCGCGCGCCTGTGGGACGACGGGGTGATCGACCCGGTGCAGACGCGCGATGTGCTGGGGCTGGCGTTTGCGGCCTGTCTGGAGGCGCCGATTGCCGAAGCGCCCCGCTTCGGCGTGTTCCGGATGTAGTCTGAAACCTTCACGCTTTCCCTTGCGTAATTCGCCCGGTTGCGGGCAGACACGCGCAGGAGAGAGGGGGGCACATCCATTGCCGCAAGACGTTAATCGCAAGCCCGCGCTGCTGTCGCGCATCGTGCGGCGGATCATCCTCGCGATCTATCGACTCAAGGGGTGGAAGCTCGATGGGCACCTGCCCAAGCATCTCAAGAAATACGTCATCGCCGGGGCGCCGCACACCACCAACTGGGATTTCGTGTTCTTCACCGGTGCCACGCATGAAGAGGGAATCAAGCCCAACTTCATGGGCAAGCACACCCTGTTTCAGGGCATCATGAAGAACTTCATGTTCGACATGGGCGGGATCCCGGTGGATCGTCGCAGCCGGTTCAACGCCACCCAGCAGATCGCCAAGGAATTTGCCCTGCGCGACGAACTGGCGCTGGTGATTGCGGTCGAAGGCACCCGCAAGAGTGACGGCAAGTGGAAATCGGGCTTCTACCACATCGCGCGCGCTGCCAACGTGCCGATCGTCCCGGCCTTTGCCGACAATGCGCGGCGGATCATCAGCTTCGGCGAGCCGCTCGTCCCCAGCGGCAATTACGGCGAGGACTTGCTCAAGATCGCCCAGTGGTTCCGTTCCAAGCTCCCCGATTACGAACGCTTCAAGGTGCTCGAACAGCAGGCGCGCGACATCATCGCCGGCAAGAATGATGTGTGAAGCACTGGCGGTGCATGCCGCCATTGTCATCGCGCTGGTGCTGATCCACTGGGCGACCAGCGTGAAGATCAACGTCGTCAGCTTTATCGATGCCTTCCCGAGCGCGACCATCATCGGCCTGCTGTTCCTCAGTTTCACGCTTGCCAAGTGATCGGGCGCGGCGCTGCGGGAGAAGGGTCTGGCCAAGTCCAAGGGCGACAGATACGCCGATTACAAGCGTCGCACCCTGGCGTTCTTCCCGTGGTTCGCGCGCCGCTGCCGCAGCCGCAATCGACGAACGGCATTGTTGCGCTGCACAAAATGCGACCAGTCGCCCTTTAAGCCTGCGCCCGATTGGCCTATGTAGCGCGCATTCAAGGAGACGCGCTTGCCCATGGCCATCACCCCCACCTTGCGCGAGCAGGAACGCGAACGGGTCGCGCGCCTCGTGCTCGATCTCGTCAAGCAGCGCGGGCAGGAAATCCCCTGGTCGGTCGCGCTCGCGGAAAGCGGCCTTTCGCGCGCGCGGTTCGAGGCACTGTTTGCCGATTACGACGATCTGTTTGATGCCGTGGCGCAGCTGTGGCTCGCACCGCATCTGGCGGTGATGGAAGAAGTGCTGGCCGCGAATCTGCCGCCCCAGCGCAAGATGTATGAATTCTTCCGCCGCCGTTTCGTGATCTCGCGCGATCGCTTCCGCGCCGACCCCGAGCACTTTACCATCCTGTGCGAGATGGGCGCGGCCAATTTCGAGCGGGTGCGCAGCTACGTCGATCTGGCGGATCACTACCTGTGCGAGTTGATCGCCGAGGCGCAGGCTGACGGTTTCTTTGCCGGGCTGGAGATCGACGAGGCGCTGTCGCTGATCAACCAGATGGTGTCGCCCTACACCCTGCCTGATGCGCTGATCTATATCGGCCCCAAACTGACCGAGCAGAAGCTGGCGCGGATCGTGGATACCATGTTCATCGGCCTGTCGGGCGAAGCCGGGGCGGATGCCGCGGGCCTGAACACGCTCAAGGTTGCGTCCTAGGCATCGCCCCACCAGGCGGTGGCCGGATCAGCCCCGCCGCGCGCACCGCGGCGTTGCAGCCCGTCGAACAATCCGCCCGCGAGCGCCATGGTCGCGGGCGCGGTGCGGTTCCAGTCCATCACATAGAGCCGACGGGCGATCCGCCAGCGGCCTTCGCGCTTCTCGAACCTGTCGAGATAGCGCCCGCCGACCACGATCTCGACCTCGCCATCGGGCGAGCCAATCAGGTGCATTGCGACGCAATTGGTTTCGGCCCTGGCGCTCTCGCCGGCAATCCGGATCACGGTGTTGGAGATATTGTGCTGGGTCAGCCGCATCGCGCCGAGGCTCGCGATCAGTCCGGGGATCACCGCGGCAACCGGCCGCGCCCCGTCGCCATAGTCGATCAGGGCGTCCGGGGTGAACACGGCGGCGAGCTGCTGCGCATCGCAGCGGTCGATCCCGCGGCAATAGAGCGCGAGGGTTTCGGCAATCGCGAGCCGATCGGCGACTTCGGTGATGTCCATGCGCGCCAGTCTAACGCGCCGCAGCGCGCTTTCGAACTGGCATTAGCACTCAGTCGCGCCGGAATTGCAGCACGTTGGCGGGCAGCTTGGGCGCGGGGGGCTTGAGCCGATCCTCGGCCAGGGCATATTTGAGCGCGCCGCCGATCATCACCGCCGAGACGAGCAGGATCAGCCCGGCCCACAACCAGTGCGGCAGGCCTGTCACGGCAGCGATCTGGCCGGTGTCGGACAGCACCTCCTGCCCGTCGATCACCGCCTGCTCGGTGAACAGATAGCGGTAATCGCGCAAGCAACTCATCGCGGCCAGAACGCCGAGGAATTGCAGGGTGAAGCGGGTCAGGGACGCACCCGCCCGCCATGCCACCAGCGCAAGGCAGGCCCCGACCAGCGGCAGCACGGCATAGCCCGCCGCCGAGCGCACCCAGATAATCACGCTGGCAAAAATCGCGGCCGCTGTCAGCCACAGCACCGGTCGCCACAGCCGCCGGTGGGCGCTGGCGATGATCAGCAGCGCGCCAGCGAGGCAGGGGGCAAGCGGGCCGCCGGCAGCGATCGCGGCCGGCACCCAGGGTGGCGCATCACCGGCGATCCGGCTTTCGGCCACCCCCGAGCCATTGGCGAAGATCATCAGCTGGCGGAAATCCTGCCCGCTGGCGAGCGCAGTCAGCCCGTGGCCCATTTCGTGGAACCAGGTGGTGAGGATGAGGAAGGGGTAGATCAGGTAATTGCCGAAAGGCAGCGCGGGCAGCATCACCACCACGAGGCCCGCCAGCACCAGCCGTCCGGCCTGCTCGGCCTGACTGCCGGGGCGCACGAGCGATTGCATCGCGGGATCAGTCCGCTGCGGTATCGGGCACCCGGCCCGATGCATCGACGCTGATCGGCGCGAACCCTTCTGCGGCGCGCGCGTCCTCGTCGCGATATTCCTGCAGGATCGACCAGCTGGCAAGGAACAGCCCTGCCACCAGCGGCCCGAGCACGATGCCCGAAAAGCCGAGCAAGCTGATACCGCCCAAAGTGGTGACGAGGATGATCCAGTCGGGAATGCCGGTATCGCGGCCGACCAGGATCGGGCGCAGCACGTTGTCGGCCGAAGAAATGATCACGACCCCCACCACCAGCACGAACACGCCCTGCCACACCGCGCCGGTCAGCAGCAGCCACAGCCCGACCGGGATATAGACAGCGCCCGCGCCGATCACCGGTACCAGCGCAAACACCGTGGTCAGCACCCCGAACAGCAGCGCGGATTCCAGCCCGACGATGAAGAAGCTGATCCCCGCCAGCACTCCCTGCACGAGGCCCACCACGCCCGAACCCTTGATCGTCGCGCGCACGATGCCGAGGAAACGCTCGGCCAGCCGCTCGGAAATCGAGCGCTCGACCGGCACGGTGTTGAGCAGCGTGCGCCCGATCCGCTCGCCATCGCGCAGCAGGAAGAACATCACGTAAAGCCCCACACCGAACGACAGCATGAAGCCCAGCGCCCCGCTGCCGATCGAGACTGCCTGGCTGGCGATCATCCCCGCGCTGGCGGCCAGCAGTTCCTGCAATTTGGTCTGGATGCTCGCCACATCGGCCCAGCCCGAACTGTCCACCACTTCCTGCACGGCTCGCGGCAGCATTGCGTAGATATTGTCGTATGTCGCCGCGAGATCGAGCGGCTGGGCCTGCAGCGCGGCAACCAGCACCAGCGCTTCCTGCACCACCAGCGTCGCCAGCCACAGCGCCGGCACCAGCACCGCGAAGAAGATCACCAGCAACGTGGCAATCGCGGCCGGATTGCGCCGCCCACGCAGCTTGCGGAGCATCCAGCGGTAAAGCGGCTGGAACATGATCGCCGCCAGCGCCGCCCACAGCAGCGCGGTGGCGAAGGGCCACACGATCACCGCCATCATCAGGCTGACAACCGCGAGGATCAGCAGGAAGCTGGCATGTTGCAGCTGGTCGGTGCGGTGCGGCGTGTGGGCCATGGGCTTAGGCGGGCATCCTTGTGCGGCTAGATGTCGAGGTTCGCCACGTTGAGGGCATTGTCCTGGATGAATTCGCGCCGCGGTTCGACCACGTCGCCCATCAGGCGGGCAAAGATCTCGTCGGTGACATCGGCATCTTCGACCTTGACCTGCAACAGCACACGGGCTTCGGGATCAAGCGTGGTTTCCCACAATTGCTCGGCGTTCATTTCGCCAAGACCCTTGTAGCGGCTGATCGCCAGCCCCTTGCGTCCGGCGGCGAAGATCGCATCGAGCAGCTGGGTCGGACGGCTGATGGCACCTTCGATCGCGGCGGCCGGGGCGGGGGCGGCTTCCTCGGCCTCGCCCGCGAGCGGATCGGTGTTGGCGACGGGTTCGGCTTCCGGCTCATCGGCGGCCTCGCCCGCGCGCACGAGCTTGACGGGGGTGGCATAGATCTCGGCCTGCGCGGCGGCGAGGCTGTGGAGCTTGTGCGCTTCGGTGCTGGCAAGGAAGCGCGCGTCGATCTCGTGGACATCGGTGACCCCGCGCCACAGGCGCTCGAACACCACCGTGCCGTCGTCGCGCTGCGCGGCGCTCCAGCGCGCTTCACGGTCGCCCGCGGCCAACCGCCCGGCGGCGCGCTGCAAGGCCGCGGCCAGCGCGTCGCCCGACAGGCCCGGCGCGAGCGCACCGGCCAGCGCCATCTGTTCGACAAGCGCGCCATCATAGCGGCGCGGCACGAAGCCGAGCAGGCTGCGGAGCCGGAGCGCGCTGTCCACGATCACGCGCAATTCCTCGGCCCCGCGCACCCCGCCCTGGGTTTCCAGCACCCGGCCCTGCAGGCCGGCATCGACCAGGTAGCGATCGAGCGCGGCCTGATCCTTGAGGTAAACCTCGCTGCGCCCCTTGGTGACCTTGAACAGCGGCGGCTGGGCGATGAACAGGTGCCCGGCCCTGATGATCTCGGGCATCTGGCGGTGGAAGAAGGTCAGCAGCAGCGTGCGGATGTGGGCGCCGTCCACGTCCGCGTCAGTCATGATGATGATCTTGTGGTAGCGCAGCTTTTCGAGGTTGAATTCATCGCGGATGCCGGTGCCCATCGCCTGGATCAGCGTGCCGACTTCCTTCGAGGAGATGATCCGGTCAAACCGCGCGCGCTCGACATTCAGGATCTTGCCCTTCAGCGGCAGGATCGCCTGGGTCTTGCGGTCACGCCCCTGCTTGGCCGAGCCGCCGGCGGAGTCGCCTTCGACCAGGAACAGTTCGGACTTGGCCGGATCGCGTTCCTGGCAATCGGCGAGCTTGCCGGGTAGGCTGGCGACGCTCATCGCGCCCTTGCGGCTCATCTCGCGCGCGCGGCGGGCGGCCTCGCGCGCGGCGGCGGCATCGATCACCTTCTGGATGATGGCGCGGGCATCGGCGGGGTTTTCCTCCAGCCATTCGGTCATCTTGTCGCTCATCAGCGCTTCGAGCGGCGAACGGACTTCAGAGGAAACCAGCTTGTCCTTGGTCTGGCTGGAGAACTTCGGATCGGGCAGCTTGACACTGACGATGGCGGTGAGCCCTTCGCGCATGTCCTCGCCCGACAGGCTGACCTTTTCCTTCTTGAGCATCCCCGAACGCTCGGCATAGCTGTTGAGCGTGCGGGTCAACGCGGCGCGGAAGGCGGCCAGATGCGTGCCGCCATCGCGCTGGGGAATGTTGTTGGTGAAGGCCAGCACGTTTTCGTAATAGGAATCGTTCCATTCCAGCGCGACATCGATCCCGATCCCGTCCTTTTCGGCAGAGACCGAGATCGGCTCGGCGATCAGCGGCTGCTTGTTGCGATCGAGATATTTGACGAAGGCGGCGATCCCGCCCTCGTAATAAAGATCGTGCTCGACGATATCGGCGTGGCGCAGATCGCGCAGCCTGATCCTTACGCCGGAATTGAGAAAGGCCAGCTCGCGGTAGCGGTGTTCGAGCTTTTCGAAATCGAATTCGGTGACGTTCTTGAACGTCTCGTGACTGGCCTTGAAGGTGACACGGGTGCCCTTCTTGCCCGCTGGTGCATCGCCCTTGACCGCCAGCGGCGCAACCGCATCGCCGTGCTCGAAGCGCATCCAGTGCTCCTTGCCGTCACGCCAGATCGTCAGCTCCAGCCATTCGGAAAGCGCGTTGACCACCGATACGCCCACGCCGTGCAGGCCGCCGGACACCTTGTAGGCATTGTCGTCCGAGGTATTCTCGAACTTGCCGCCTGCGTGGAGCTGGGTCATGATGACTTCGGCGGCCGAAACGCCTTCTTCGGGGTGGATATCGGTCGGGATGCCGCGGCCATTGTCCTCGACCGAAACCGAGCCATCGGGGTTCAGTTCGATCAGAACGAGATCGCAATGACCGGCGAGCGCCTCGTCGATGGCATTGTCGGAAACCTCGAACACCATGTGGTGCAGGCCTGAGCCATCGTCGGTATCCCCGATATACATGCCGGGGCGTTTGCGGACCGCATCGAGGCCCTTCAAAACCTTGATGGAATCGGCGCCATATTCGTTGGCGTTGGGCAGCTTGGCCGGGGTTTGATTGGTGTTATCGTCCATGGCTCATCCTATAGGCGCTCGGGCATCGAAACCCAACTGCGCCAGGGCCGCTGGCGGCGCTTTTCCACGAGTGTGCAGGGCGCTTCGTCGAGCCGGTCAGAACGCCGGGCGGAAATGCACCTTGCCCTGCCACATGGTTGCATCGAACAGCGGCATCATTGCACCGCGCATGGTCGCATCGAACTGGGTGGCGTGGCATTGCGCGGCGGCCTTGGCGGCGTCGAGATCGGCGGGGGTATAGCGGATCGTCTGGGTGAGCAGCGTCGGATCGGTCTCGGCCCAGT
>JBKBOH010000041.1:0-20708 GCA_046294975.1 Erythrobacter sp.
GCAGCGTGAAGCGCGGCGCGACGCGCTGTTCCACGCCCGCGGGTTCCGGCCCGGCGTCCAAACGTGCGAAATCGGCAGCTTTGTCCATGCCCGTATCGCCCTGCGCGCGGCGCCACCCCCGACCGGCGGAAGCAACGGGGCGCGTAAATCCCATGCTTACCGGGAAAGCGTAAGTGACACAGGTTAAGCGCTGGATAATGCGCAGCCTGTGATTGATATGAGGGGCAGCACACAGCCAGCGCGCTGTACGGGCGGCGGGACTCGAACCCGCAAGAGCAAAGCTCGGGGGATTTTAAGTCCCCGGCGTCTACCATTCCGCCACGCCCGCATGGCGAGAGCCCTTGCCACAGATTGCCACGGCAAAGCCAGCGCCGTCCGCCTGCGCGAGCCAATCTTTGCCCGGTCCGCAGCCCAAGCGCGGGGTGCGGCGACGGCCTGAACCGCGCCGCCCAAGCAGCCAAGCGAAGGCCCTGCCCCCGCGCTCAACCCTGGTTCAGACGTTCGCGGATTTCCTTGCCGGCCTTGAAATAGGGCACGCGCTTGGCGGGCACCTTCACCGTCTCACCGGTGCGCGGGTTGCGGCCGCTGCGGGCCTCGCGCTCGCGGGTGGAAAAGGCACCGAAGCCGCGCAGTTCGACCCGGCCCCCTTCGGCCAGGCGCTGCGCGATTTCATCGAAGAAAATATCCACCACCTGCTCGATTTCCTCGGCACGCAGTTCGGGATTGTCCTTGTGAAGTTCCTGCAACAACTCGGATCTGATCATGGCGGTCTCCCGGCGCCTGGTGACGGACGGACCGCCTTTTACGCCGCAAGCGGGTTGACCCCGCGGTTTGCTATTATCGCCTCCGACCCGTGAGGCGCCCCCTCTGGCCGCAGCACCCTGCGCGATTCAGACGCGCAGGATCGATGCCAGAACCCTTTGCCAGAAACGGATTTCAGGCGCAACGATGACAAGTGTCAGTGCGCGACTTTATCAGCTAAAAACCGCCAGATCGGCCAGATCGAGGCCGAGCCGTGCCATGCGGGCACGGATTTCGGGCCATTCCTCGCGCAGGAATGCCTCCCGCTCGCGCGCGCGCAGGCGCTCGGCGGCACCGTGCACGACATACATCCCGACGCCGCGCTGCACCTCGACCAGGCCGTCGTTCTGGAACTGCTGGTAGGCCTTGGCGACGGTGAGCGGGTTGGCCCCCTGCTCCGCCGCGAGCGCCCGCACCGAGGGCAGCATCGCGCCTTCCGGATAGACCCCGTCGATGATCGCCGCCGCGATTTGGTCACGCAGCTTGAGATAGACTGGCCGGCTGGCGTTGAGGCGATGGGAGTTCATGGTGCAGCGTCTCTTGCGAGGTGCATCGGTGCCATAATACAGCCATGCGGTCAATCTGCTTGCATGCCTGCTCCCCCGCGCACATCCTCGGCGCTGTTGCTTTGGCTGCACCTCGCGGCACCTGCGACGCGCGCGCTTGTGCCCGCGGCCGGCCCGGTGGCGCACCGATGATTTGCCCTGCCAATATATCACCGCGGATTGCGTTACGCCCGCAAGCAACAAAAGCTTCACACGCGCGCGCAAGGCGTTAGGGTGCGCTCCCATTGCGGTGGTGTGGTGAAGCACCTCCCCCTAACCATTCGATGGGGATCGAATAGCATGATGGAAATTTCGCAGTGGGCGGAGGCCGAATGGATTGCGGCCATCGCCGTCGCCGTGCTGATCGTGTTTCTGGCGATCGGCGGCAAGATCGCCGTCCAGCGGGACCCGGAATTCGCCGGCCACCCCAAGGGCCTCTACATGCTGTTTTTTGCCGAGATGTGGGAGCGCTTCTCCTACTACGGCATGCGGGCGATCCTGATTTTCTACCTTACCCAGCACTGGCTGTTCAGCGATGGCAAGTCGAACCTGATCTACGGGGCCTATGCCTCGCTGGTCTATATCACCCCGGTGCTGGGCGGCTGGCTGGCTGACCGCTATCTCGGCCAGCGCAAGGCGGTGTTGTTCGGCGGCCTGCTGCTCGCGGTGGGCCATTCGCTGATGGCGGTCGAAGGCACGGGCGGGCAGGACGATCCGACGATCAACGTGTTCTGGGCCGCGCTCGCCTTCATCATTGTCGGCTCGGGCTTCCTCAAAGCCAACATCTCGGTGATGGTGGGGCAGCTTTACAAGATGACCGACACCCGCCGCGACGGCGCCTATACGATCTTCTACATGGGCATCAATGTCGGCGCGGCGCTGGGGACGATCCTGGTCGCCTATCTCGGCCAGACACTGGGCTGGGGCTTCGGCTTCGGGCTGGCGGGCATCGGAATGCTGCTCGGCCTCGTCGTCTTCGTGCTCGGCAAGGGTGCGCTGAACGGCGCGGGCGAAGCCCCCAGGCCGCTCGGCAAGCGCCTCGAATATTCGCTCTACGGCATCGGCTTTGCCGCCGTCGCGGTGATCTGGGCGCTGGTGCAGTATCAGGACGTGATCCAGAACCTGCTGACGATCTCGGGCGTGGCGCTGCTGGGCTACGTGCTGCTGGAAAGCTTCAAACTGGAGAAGGAACCGCGCGAACGGATGTTCGCGATCCTGTTCCTGATCAGCCTCAACCCGCTGTTCTGGGGCCTGTTCGAACAGGCGGGCGGTTCGATGAACCTGTTCACCGACCGCTTCGTCGATCGCGCCGGGGTGCCCGCGGGCATCTTCCAGTCGATCAACCCGATCTACATCATCCTGCTCGCCCCGGTGTTTGCGGGCCTGTGGCAGTGGCTCGGCAACAAGGGGCGCGAGCCTTCGGCACCGGCCAAGTTCGGGCTCGCGCTGGCGCAGATGGGCTTTGCCAATCTGGTGCTGGTGTGGGGCGCTGAGGCCTATGGCGTTGCCGCGATGACTCCGGTGATCCTGGTGTTCGCCTATTATTTCTTCGCCACCACCGCCGAGCTGTGCCTCTCGCCGGTCGGCCTGTCGGCGATGAACCGGCTGGCGCCCAGGCACCTTGCATCGCTGATCATGGGCGCGTGGTTCTACATGACCGCGGTCGGCAACTTCGTCGCCGGCAAGATCGGCGAGGCGACCGGCGGGCATGATGGCGAAATGACCAAGCAGGGCCTGCTCGACATCTACGAGCTGTTCGGCTGGATCGCGATCGCCGCGGCCGTGGCGGTGCTGCTGGTCAGCCCCTTGGTGACGAAGTGGATGCACCTGGACACGCTCAAGGACGATGCCCCCGCCACCGACGGCACCGACGAGGCCTACCCCGCCGCCGTCCGTCCGGCGGAGTAGACAAAGCGGCAACGCGGCTCGTTCAAACGCATAGACACCCTTCGGTTTTCGGGTCACAACTCGTGCCAGGGAAACCGAAGGGGCTCTTCATGCTTTCACACGCGAACCAGCGCGTCCGCCGCGGCGCGCTTGTCACGATTGCCAGCGCCATCGCGCTGACGCTGTGCGCGAGCGCGGCCGGCGCGCGCGAAAAGGACAAGAAAAAGGACAAGGACGAAGACGGAGCCCCCGCGCTCGTCGCCAAGAAAGAGAAAGAGGGCGTGTTCCCCTCGACCTACAAGCCCTATCCCGGCGTGGCCACCGCGATCCGCGGCGCGACCATCTTCGACGGGCGCGGCAACCGCATCGACAATGGCGTGGTGTTCATGGCCGGCGGCAAGATCGTCGCGGTCGGCGGGCCGGATACCCCGATCCCGGCCGACATCGCCGTGTTCGACGGCAACGGCAAATTCGTCACCCCCGGCATCATCGACATCCACTCGCACCTCGGCGACTATCCCTCGCCGGGCGTAGAGGCGCATTCGGACGGCAATGAGGCGACCGCGCCGACCACGCCCGAAGTGTGGGCCGAACATTCGGTCTGGCCGCAGGATCCGGGCTTCACCCGGGCGCTCGTCAATGGCGGGGTCACAAGCTTGCAGATCCTGCCCGGTTCGGCCAACCTGATGGGCGGGCGCGCGGTCACGCTCAAGAACGTGCCGGCGCGCACGACGCAGGGCATGAAGTTCCCCGGCGCGCCCTATGGCTTCAAGATGGCCTGCGGCGAAAACCCCAAGCGCGTCTATGGCGAGCGCGGGC
This sequence comes from Erythrobacter sp., assembly GCA_046294975.1. Lineage (GTDB taxonomy): Bacteria > Pseudomonadota > Alphaproteobacteria > Sphingomonadales > Sphingomonadaceae > Erythrobacter. Next base: position 4,053 of record JBKBOH010000041.1, read on the forward strand.
GGATGCCCTCGACCCGGATGGGCAACCTCGCCGTCAACCGCGCAACCTGGCTCAGTGCGATCGACTACGCCAACGACCCAAAGGCCAAGCGCGATCTCGGCAAGGAAACGCTGGTGGCCGTGCTCAAGGGCGAGATCCTCGTCCACAACCACTGCTACCGCGCCGATGAAATGGCGCTGGTGCTCGATATGGCCAAGGAGATGGGCTACCGCGTCAGCGCCTTCCACCACGCGGTCGAGGCCTACAAGATCGCCGATCTGCTGCGCGAAAACGACGTGTGCAGCGCAGTCTGGGCCGACTGGTACGGCTTCAAGATGGAAAGCTATGACGGCATCCTCGAAAACGCCGCCTTCCTCCAGCGCGAGGGGGCCTGCGTGGTGATCCATTCGGATGACCAGAACGATATCCAGCGGCTCAACCAGGAAGCGGCCAAGGCGCGCGCGGCGGGCCTCAGGATGGGGATCGACATTTCCGAAGGCACCGCGATCCAGTGGATCACCTACAACGCCGCCAAGGCGATGGGGATCGAGCAGATGACCGGCAGCCTCGAAGCGGGCAAGATGGCCGATGTGGTGCTGTGGAACGGCAACCCGCTGAGCGTCTATTCGCGGCCCGAAAAGGTGTGGATCGACGGCGCGCTGATGTTCGATGCCCTTGATCCCAAGCGCCGCCCGGTGAGCGATTTCGAGCTGGGCCAGCCCGGCGAAGGAGATGTGAAGTGAAGCGCCTCCTCACTCTCGGCCTGAGCGGCCTCGTTCTCGCCGCCGCCGCACCCGCGCTCGCGCAGGATGTCACCATCACCAACGCCAGAGTGGTGATCGGCGACGGCTCTGCCCCGATCGCGGGCGGCACCGTGATCGTGCGCGGCGGCAGCGTGGTCTATGCCGGCCCCGCCAGCGGCGCGCCTGCGGGCGGCACGCCGCTGGATGCGAAAGGCGCATGGGTCACGCCCGGCCTGTTTGCCACGCTGACATCGCTCGGGCTTGCCGATGTTGCCGCGGTGACCGAATCGAACGATATTCGCGCCGCCGCCTCGCCCTTCAGCGCGTCGCTCGACGCATCGACAGCGATCAACCCCGTCTCGCAGCACATCCTCGTGCACCGCGCCGCCGGGATCACCCGCGCCGCGACCAGCCCGGCGCCGACCGGCTCGATCTTTGCCGGGCAAGGCGCGATCATCGATCTGGACGGGGATGCCCGGCCGGTGGTGCAGGCGCGCGCGTTCCAGATGGTCGATCTGGGCGAAAACGGCTCGCGGCTCGCCGGCGGCAGTCGTCCGGCCGCGCACACCCTGCTACGCAGCGCCCTGCGCGAGGCGCAGGCGCTGATCGGCAAGACCGGCACGCCGCAGACCACCGAGATTGTCAAGGACGACGAAGTGCTGCTCAGCCGCTTCGATGCCGAGGCGCTGGTGCCGGTGGTGACGGGCAAGCAGAAACTCTACATCGGGGTCGACCGGGCAGCGGACATTCGCGTGGTGCTGGGCCTCAAGCGCGAGTTTCCGGCGCTCGACATGGTGCTGGTCGGGGTGACTGAAGGCTGGCTGGTGGCGAACGAAATCGCTGCCGCCGGGGTGCCGGTGATCGCCAATGGTCTCAACGATCTGCCCGAAGCCTTCGAGCAACTCGGCGCGACCCAGTCCAACGCCGGGCGGCTCGCGCAGGCAGGGGTCAAGGTGGCACTCAATGCGGCGACCTTGCAGGACCCGCGCCGCTTGCAGCAGGTGGCGGGCAACCTCGTCGCGCTCAACAAGGTGCCGGGGGCAACCGGGATGGAGTGGGGCAAGGCCTTCGCCGCGATCAGCTCGGTTCCGGCCGAAATCAGCGGCCTGGGCGGTAAGGCGGGGGTGCTCAAGCCGGGGGCGCTGGGCGATGTGGTGGTGTGGGACGGCGATCCGCTCGAAGTCGGGTCGGTGCCGGCCAGGGTGTTCATCGGCGGGGTCGAACAGAGCCTCGCCAGCCACCAGAGCCGCCTGCGGGAGCGTTACCGCGATCTCGACGAAAGCGCTCTGCCCAAGGCCTACGATTGGTAGGCAAGGCTACCGGCGATGCTATAAGCGCGCTTGCGAACAGCAATCATCCGGGGGAAACAGGATGGATAGCGCACTCGTCACGCTGGTTGCCGCCAATGCCGCCTTCGTGGCCACGCATTTCGCCATGTCGCACCCCTTACGCCCACCCATGGTGAAGGCGTTGGGCGCGGGCGGGTTTCAGGCGGCCTACTCCATCGTCAGCTTCGCGACGCTGGGCTGGGTTTACTTTGCGTTCAAGGCCGCGCCGCCGGCCGATCTTGGCGGTTCGGGCGAAGCGGGCTGGATCATCGCCACGCTGCTGACCTGGCCGGCGATGGTGCTGCTGGCCGGTTCGCTGATCGGCAACCCGGCGCTCCCCACCCCGATGGCCGAGGCACAGGCAATGGCCGAACCGCGCGGCGTGTTCCGCGTCACCCGCCACCCGATGATGTGGGGGATCGGGCTGTGGGCGGCATCACACATCGCGCTCTTGTGGAGCACCCGCACACTCGTCACCGCGCTCGCCATGGGCATTCTCGCGCTGGTCGGCGCGAAATTGCAGGACGGCAAGAAGGAAGTGCTGATGGGCGCGGCCTGGGCCGAATGGGAGCGCAAGACCAGCTACTGGCCGCAGTTTCACCGGCTGCCGGCGGTCGGCGCGGTGCCGCTGATCGCGGGCACGGCGGTGTGGCTTGCGGGGAGCTGGCTGCACCTGTGGCAGGCGGGCATTCCGGCGGGCGTGTGGAAATGGGTGGGGTGATTATTCGCCCCTGAACACCGCCTGGCGCTTCTCGATCAGTGCAGCCACGCCTTCGGCATGATCGGCGGTGGTGTGCATCATCGCCTGCGTGTTCGCCGCCATTTCCAGCGCCGTGTCATAGCTCGTCTGCTGCCCCTGCCGCAGCAGGTTCTTGGTGTGGCGCAGCGCGTGCGGGGGAAGCCGGGCGATTTTCGCAGCGAGCGCGCGGGCGTCGTCCATCAGTGCGTCTGGTGCGACCACCCGGCTGACGAGGCCCCAGTCCTTGGCGGTGGCAGCGTCAATCATCTCGCCGGTGTAGAACAGCTCGGCGGCGCGGCTCATCCCGATCACGCGCGGCAGGATCCAGGTGCCGCCATCGCCGGGAATGATCCCGAGTTTCAGGAAGGTCACCCCGAACTTCGCATTCTCCGAGGCGATGCGGATATCGGCGAGGCAGGCAACATCGCAGCCCAGCCCGATCGCCGGGCCGTTGACCGCGGCAATCACCGGCACACGGATACCATACAAGGCGCGCAGCATCAGGTGGATATTGTCGCGGTAGCCATCCGAAATCGCCGGCGCGGTGCCGCCGAAGGTGCCGGTCTTGTCGCGCATCGCCTTGACATCGCCGCCCGCGCTGAACGCCCGGCCCGCGCCGGTGAGGATCACCACGCGGCAGTCCATGTCACGGTTGATCGCGTTCGCCACCCGGACAAACTCATCCCCGTCGCCCGGCGCGCCGAGGGGGTTCATGGTTGCGGCCCGGTCGATCGTGAGGATGGTGACGGGGCCTTCGCGGGTGATCCGGAGCAGCGACATCTGAGCCTTGGCCTTGCATATGTGGGCAGTTCAGGCTGGGTATAGGGTCGGGGGGGCAATGAGGGAATAAAGGAATAGCATGCCCCACCTTGCGCTTTTGTCAGTCTCGCAGCCGTTGCTCAGCGCCGCTCTGGCGGCGGCAGAGGTCCCGCAGCCGGCCGAACCCACGCCGGTTGCCGCGCTGGCGTGGTCGCTGCAAGAAGCGCCTGCCGCAGACCAGCCACCCCCCGCGCAAGCGCCCGACACCGAACAGCCCATGCCCGAGAACAGCGACGAAATCGTGGTCGAGGGCAAATATGGCCCGCCCGCCGGCGATCCGGTCGAGAAATTGAACGCCGAAAGCTACCGGCTGACCCAGGCGGTGGATCAGGCGGTGATCGAGCCGGTCGCCTATGCCTATCGCGACGGCTTGCCCGAACCGATCCGCGACGGGCTGGGCAATGTCGTCAAGAACCTTGGCGAACCGAGCAATGCACTGAATTTCCTGCTGCAAGGCAAGGTCGGCAAGGCCCTCGGGGCGCTCGGGCGGCTGGCGATCAATTCGACGGTGGGGCTGGGCGGGCTGTTCGATGTGGCCGGCAAGCCGGGCATCGGCATCCCCTATCGCCGCAACGGCCTTGCCAACACGCTGGGCTATTACGGGGTTGGTCCCGGCGCCTATCTCTATCTGCCGGTGACGGGAGCCACCACGGTGCGCGATCTCTTCGGCAGCACGCTCGATCAGGCGCTGCTGCCCTTCGCGGTGGGCAAGCCCTTCAACCAGCCCGAATATGCGGTAGCCTATTTCGTGGTGAACGGGCTCGACCAGCGGCTCGAATTCGATGCCGAACTGGCGGAAATCGCGGCTTCGGACGATCCCTATGCGATGCGGCGCGACACCTACCTGGCCAAGCGCGAACGCGAGATCGCGGCGCTGAAAGGCGCGGTGGTGGACGAGAAAACCCCTGCGCCCGAAATCACATCCGAGCAGCCCGCATCGGATGCTCCGCCGCTGTCGCTGGTCGAGCAGGTGCAGATCACCGCGCGCAGCGCCCCGGCGGCGCGCTAGCCTAGGCCCGCGCCTCTTCCACGCCCGCGCTGTTGTGATTGAGCGCCTTGAGCACGGTTTCGACGATATGCGGCGCGTTGAGGCGGGCCTCGTCATACTGCTTCACCGGATCATCGTGATCCTGGAAGATGTCGGGCAGACGCATGGTGCGAACCTTGACCCCGGCATCGGTCAGGCCTTCGTCCGAAGCAAAGGTCAACACATGCGCGCCCAGCCCGCCGATCGCGCCCTCCTCGATGGTGACGACCACCTCGTGGGCGCGCATCAGCCGGGCGATCAACTCCGTGTCGAGCGGCTTGGCAAAGCGCAGGTCGGCAACCGTGGTCGAAAGCCCCCTCGCTTCGAGCTGATCAGCGGCCTTGAGCGCCTCGGCCAGCCGAGCGCCCAGTGACAGGATCGCCACCTTGGTGCCTTCGCGCAGCAGGCGGCCCTTGCCGATTGCGAGCTTCTGCGGAACCTCGGGCAGCGGCACGCCGGTGCCGCTGCCTCGCGGATAGCGGAAGGCGATCGGGCCATCGTCATATTCGGCGGCGGTGTAGATCATGTGCACCAGCTCGGCCTCGTCCGCGGCCGCCATCACCACCATGTTGGGAAGCGTCGCAAGATAGGTGATATCAAAGCTGCCCGCATGGGTCGCCCCGTCCGCGCCGACCAGGCCTGCACGGTCGATCGCGAAGCGCACGGGAAGGTTCTGGATGCACACATCGTGCACCACCTGATCATAGGCGCGCTGGAGGAAGGTGGAATAGATCGCCGCGAAGGGCCGCATCCCCTGCGCCGCGAGGCCCGCCGCGAAGGTCACCGCGTGCTGTTCGGCAATGCCGACATCGAAGCTGCGCGCGGGGTGCGCCTTGGCAAACTTGTCGACCCCGGTGCCCGAGGGCATCGCTGCGGTGATCGCGCAGATGCGCGGGTCGGTCTGGCCCAGCCTGGCCAGCGTTGCGCCGAACACATCCTGATAGGCCGGGGCGCTGGGCGCGCTCTTGGCCTTTTCGCCGGTGATGACGTTGAACTTGGGCACGCCGTGATACTTGTCGGCCGAGTTTTCGGCCGGGGCATAGCCCTTGCCCTTTTCGGTCACGACATGAATCAGCACCGGGCCTTCGCTGGTGTCACGCACGTTTTCGAGCACCGGAAGCAGGTGATCGAGATTGTGGCCGTCGATCGGGCCGACATAGTAAAAGCCCAGTTCCTCGAACAGGGTGCCGCCGGTCACCATGCCGCGGGTGAATTCTTCCGCCTTGCCGATGGTGTCGTGCAACCGGCGGCTCATCTTCTTGACCGCGCGGCTGGCGAGGCTGCGGATGCCGAGATATTCGCTCGACGAGACCATCCGCGCCAGATAGGCCGAAAGGCCCCCCACCGGCGGGGCGATCGACATGTCATTATCGTTGAGGATCACGATCAGCCGGTTGCCCGCCTGTGCGGCGTTGTTCATCGCCTCATAGGCCATCCCGGCGCTCATCGAACCATCGCCGATCACCGCGATCGCGCGGCCCGGCTTGTTCTGGAGCTTGTTGGCCATCGCAAAGCCGAGCGCCGCGGAGATCGAGGTCGAGGAATGGGCCGCGCCGAAGGGATCATATTCGCTTTCGGAACGCTTGGTGAAGCCTGAAAGCCCCCCGCCCTGACGCAGGGTGCGGATCCGGCTGCGGCGGCCGGTGATGATCTTGTGCGGATAGCACTGGTGCCCGACATCCCACACCAGCTTGTCCTCGGGCGTGTTGAACACGTAGTGGATCGCCACCGTCAGTTCGACCACGCCCAGGCCCGATCCCAAATGCCCGCCCGAGGTGCTGACCGCATCGATCATCTCGGCGCGCAATTCATCGGCAAGCTGGCGCAGTTGTTCGGGCTTGAGGCGGCGCAGATCGGCCGGGGTGTCAACCTGATCGAGCAGCGGCGTGTAAGGCGGTTGATTCATCCGCTCAGCTTTACACATAGTAAACCGGCCTGTCGATGAAGGGTTGAGCCAGATCAATGCGCGGGCCCGAAGAACCTCACGCGCAGGCTTTGCACAGGCCGCGAATTTCCAGCACCGGGCGCTCCGCCCTGAACTGGCGGGCGGCAGCAATGGCACGCACCGCGCGGCTCACCTCTTCGTCATCGACATGAATGGCCTCGCCGCATTCGTCGCACACCAGGAAGATGCAGTCGTGCGCGCAGCCGGGGTGGGTGTTGGCGAGATAGGCGTTGGCGCTTTCCACCCGCATCGCGAGATTGCCCGCCACGAACACGTCGAGAATGCGGTAAACCGAATTGGGCGCCACCCGCTTGCCGCGCGCGGCCGAGAGGTTGTCGGCAATGTCATAGGCCGAAACCGGGCGTTCGTGCCGGGCCAGCTCGGCAAACACCGCCTCGCGCATCGCGGTCCATTGCTCGCCCGCGGCGGTCAGCGCGCGGGCGGCTTCGGCAACCAGATCGGCGCCGTGATGTTCGCGGTGGCTGTGCGCGGGCTGGCCCATCCCTGCGACTATAATCGCAGCGATGCGCTTGGCAAAGGCAGGTTTTGCGAGGGTCTAATCGGCATCCCTCAGGAAGCTGGCGCGGTAGAGCGCGGGGAACATCGCTTTCAATGCCGCCACCTTGGGCGCGTCCCAGCGGAGGATGTAGGCGTGGCGCGGGTTGTTGGCCATGAAGTCCTGGTGATAGCTTTCGGCCGGGTAGAACGCCTTGTAGGTCTCGATCCGGGTGACGATCGGCCTGTCCCACAGGCCCGACTTGCCGAGCTGGGCGAGATAGGCCTTCGCCACCGCTGCCTGCTCGGCGTTCATCGGCACGATCGCGCTGCGGTAATGCGTGCCGACATCCGGCCCCTGCCGATTCTTGAGCGTCGGATCGGCCACCACGGAAAAAAAGATCCGCAGCAGCTGGTCATAGCGCACCACGGCGGGATCGTAGGTGATCTTGACGGATTCGGCGTGGGCCGTGCCGCCGGCAGTGATGGTATCATATTGCGCGGTGGCCGCGCTGCCGCCGTGGAAGCCCGAAACCGCCGAAGTCACGCCCTTCACATGGCTGAACACGCCCTCGACCCCCCAGAAGCACCCGCCGGCGAAGATCGCGGTCTTGAGACCGGGCTTTTCCCTGGCGATGCGGCTGGCAGCGGGCGCATCGACCGGTTCCTCGGCGGCGATCGCAGGCCCGGCGCAGGCCGACAGCGTGAGCGATCCGGCAAGGAGCAGGGCGGCGAGACGGTTCATGGGGTTTCCCGCTGCGGCGCAATCACGAATTCGCTCGCCGGTCGAAGCGCCTCGGACAGCTGTGCGGCGTGCGCGGGCGAAGCGATCTGGTCGCTCCAGCGCTCGGCATTGGCCCCGGCCACCAGCAAGGCACCAAGCACGAAGCCGATCGAAAAATTGCGGACGAGATCGGACGATAAGAGGTGCATCGGACTGCTCGCGTGTCGTGTCTGTGTCTGTGTCTGTGTCTGTGTCTGTCCCGCCCCATGCCCGATCCCGAATTGCCAAGCGATGAACGCGGCGGTCAGGCGTTGTTTCGGGTTCCAGGCCGTCGAAGTTACGCACCCCGCAAGAAAAGGTTGTACCCGTCAGGCACCGCGGACCCAGCGCAGCGCAAACGGCCCGAAGGGCCGCAACGCCGACCCGCCGCCCGCAGGTGTTCCGTAGCGCAGCGCAGGAAGCCCGCCCTCAAGTAGCAAAGCGATAGGGCGACAAAGACTCACCGAGGACGAAGGCGCGCAAGGCGCCCCCGCAACACAAATCACGTCCTCAAGCAGCCAAGCGGCAGGACAACAATCAATGCCGGAAATGCCGCATCCCGGTGAACACCATCGCAAGGCCGGCCGCGTCGGCGGCGGCGATCACCTCCTCGTCGCGGATCGAGCCGCCCGGCTGGATCACCGCGCTCGCGCCCGCCTCGGCAGCGGCGAGCAGGCCATCGGCGAAGGGGAAGAACGCGTCCGAGGCAACCGCGCTGCCCACAGTGCGGGGCGCGTCCCAGCCATGGGCCTCGGCGGCTTCCCTGGCCTTGATCGCGGCAATGCGCGCCGAATCCCGGCGGTTCATCTGGCCCGCGCCGATGCCTGCGGTGGCACCGTCCTTGGCATAGACGATGGCGTTGGACTTGACGTGGCGGGCGACCGTCCAGGCGAACAGGCAGTCTTTCAGTTCCTGTTCGGTCGGGGCGCGCTGGGTGACGACCTTGAGATCATCGGCCGAAATCGCGCCATTGTCGCGCGACTGGATCAGCACGCCCCCGGCGATGGTCTTGAACGCCAGCCCGCCGCGGCGCGGATCGGGCAGCGCGCCGCATTCGAGCAGGCGCAAGTTCTTCTTCTTCGCGAAGATTTCCTTCGCCGCGGCGCTCACCGACGGGGCAATCACGACTTCGGTGAAGATCGCGCTGATCGCCTCGGCGGTGGCGGCATCGAGTTCGGTGTTGACCGCGACGATCCCACCAAAGGCCGAGACCGAATCGCACGCCAGCGCCGCCTCCCACGCCGCCAGCAGCGAGGAGCCTTGCGCCACGCCGCAGGGGTTGGCGTGCTTGACGATCACCACCGCCGGTTCCTGCCCGGCGAATTCCGCCGCCAGTTCGAGCGCGGCATCGGCATCGTTGAGGTTATTGTAGGACAGCGCCTTGCCCTGCAACTGCGTGGCCTGCGGAACGCCCGCCGTGCCCGCCGCCCGCGGGACATAGATCGCCGCCTGTTGGTGCGGGTTTTCGCCATAGCGCAGCGTGTCGGCGCGCTTGAAGGCGAACGGCAGAGTGTCGGGGAACAGCGCCGGTTCGTCCGAAGCATCGGGCGCGAAGGCGAACCAGTTGGCAATCGCGCAATCATAGGCCGCGGTGCGGGCATAGGCCTTGCCCGCCATGCGGGTGCGGAACGCCTGCGAGGTGGCGCCGCCATTCGCTTCCATCTCGGCAATCAGCGCCGGATAGTCGGCGGGATCGGTGAGGATGGTGACAAAGCCATGGTTCTTGGCCGCCGAACGCACCATGCTCGGCCCGCCGATGTCGATGTTCTCGATCACTTCCGCGCGGCTGGCACCCTTGGCCACGGTCGCCTCGAAGGGGTAGAGGTTGACCACCACCAGATCGATCGCCCCGATCCCGTGGGCCTGCATCGCGGCGAGGTGTTCAGGATTGTCGCGCAGCGCCAGCAGGCCGCCATGCACGGTGGGGTGCAGGGTCTTGACCCGCCCGTCCATCATTTCGGGAAAGCCGGTGAGTTCCGACACGTCCTTCACGGCAAGGCCCGCATCGCGCAGGGCCTTGGCGGTGCCGCCGGTGCTCACCAGCTCCACGCCGCGGGCCGCCAGTTCGCGGCCAAGTTCAGCCAGACCGCTCTTGTCGGACACTGACAGCAGTGCCCGGGTGATCACCGTGTTGCTCATCGAAAAAACCTATCCCGTCTTCTTCAGCAGCCAGGAAAATTGGCCCCCGCTGCGTAGTGCCAGTCCCTCGATCACCAGCTGCTCGGTGGCGTGCGGGCGGCCCTCGCCATCGACCCACAGGCTGTCCTCGGCAGACAGGGTGATCTCGCCGGCGCCCGCCCTATCGCCGCCGAGCCGGAATTGCCAGAGCCGACCATCGGGCAGCAGCAGGCTGGCCCCGCGCCTGTCACCCGACAACTGCACCTCGACCCCGCGCCCGAGGTGGAAGCGGATCGCGAAGCCGATCTTGCCGCGCTTGCCCTTGTTGGAGGTGGGGATGAGGATGTCCTCGCCCGCCAGTTCGGCGCCGTCGCCGCTCAGCGTCAGGATGCGCTGGTGGGTGAGGCCGAAACGCGCGGCATAGCCGTCATGCGCGGCCTCGATCCGGGTCGCCTCGCGCCCGCGGCCGGGAACCTGCCGGCGTTCGAGCGCGACGGTCTCGACCCCCTTGCCGAGCTGGCCGTGGAGCAGCACCGCGGTGGAATTGGCGTTGTCGAGCACCAGCGTCGAAAACGCTGCCGTGGCACGCAGCCCCTGCCCGATGCGCGCCGGAACCTGCCCGCCGGCGAGCGCCGCGCCGCCGCAATTGACGATCAGCCGCGCCGGGCCATCTGAAAGCTCGAACGCCAGTGTCGAGGCGCAGCCGGTGCGCACATGGCGCGCGCGCGGCGGCGGGGCGGTGTCGAATTGCAGCAGGGTGTCACCGGCCTTGATGCGGCTATAGCCCCAGCCCGCCACCTGCGAGAGCGGACGGGCGCGCACGCCCGCAGCTTCGATCACGGCATTGACGCGGTCTGCCGGGATTGCGGCCTGCCCCTGCCAGCTGCCGAGCGCCCCGTCGCCATGGCGCAGCGCCAGCACCGGCGGCACCAGCAGCTCGCGCATCACCGGCAAGGCGGAGGGCGGAACGATGTCCACCGCTTCATAACAGGCGATCAGATCAGTCAGCAGCCGGATCGCATCGAGTTGGGCGGCAGGGCAGCGCGACAGCACGCCGCCATCTTCGCCCACCATATCGCCCAGCGCCTTGATGAGGCCGGCCTCGCCAAACAGCCGGCGCGGCTTGCCGTGGGGCAACAACAGTCCGGCAGCCACCACCCCCGCCCAGCCCGCGACCTGGGCAAAGCCCGCGCCTTCGCGCGGGGCACGCTTGTCGAGCCAGCCGGCGGTCTCGCCAATCGCGTCGAGCAGCTTGGCCTTGAGAGCCTTGTCATGTCCACCCAGCACCAGCGGGGCGTGCACCAGCCATGCCACCAGCCTGAGACCGGCGTGTTCGACCTCCCACGCCGGGCCCTTGCCCGGCTCGCGGTGGGCGTGGAGCCACAGCGCGGTGATCCGCTGGGCCACCGGCGCAGCCTCGGCGCGCGGCGCGGCCGTGGCAAGATCGGCCAGCCACGAGAAAGAATGCAGCACCCGCTCGACCGCGGGCGCGGGCCGCGCCGAACCGGCAAAATCCAGCCCGGAGATCGGCAGGCGCACGCCGTGAACCAGGAAATGCCCGGCGCGCAGGGCCGTGCCCGCCGCGCGATCGCCGCGGTTGGGGCTGGCGACCGTCGCCAGCACCCGCAGCGGCGGCGGGCGGCGGAAGGGCGCGGCGATGACATGACCGGGGATGCCGAGCCGGTAGGCCCAGCGGATCAACGCCTCGCCCGGCCCGGATGGCACGGCGATCACGTCGCTCAGCGCCAGCGCGCGGCCGGTTTCCCCGGACGGCGACGGCGCGGGCGCAGCCGGCGGCCCGGCCTGCGCGGCAAGGAGCGGCGAAGGGCCATCACCCACCCGCTCCACCAGCGCATCGGCGCGGCGGCCGGCAGCGGTGCGGAGCAGGGTCGCCATCAGCCCTGCCCCTTCAGTGCGGCGATATTGGCCGCGTAATGCTCCGGCCCGCCCTTGAAGGTCGCCGAACCGGCCACCAGCACATCGGCCCCGGCGGCGACGCACAGCTTGGCGGTTTCGGCATTGACCCCGCCGTCAACCTCAAGGCGGATGTCGCGCCCCGTGGCGTCGATCATCTGGCGGATGCGCGCCACCTTGGCGAGCTGCGAGGCGATGAAGCTCTGCCCGCCGAAGCCGGGGTTGACGCTCATCACCAGGATGAGATCGACCATGTCCATCAGGTTGTCGAGCACCTCGACCGGCGTGCCGGGATTGATCACCGCGCCCGGTTTCTTGCCGAGCGCGCGGATCGCCTGGAGCGTGCGGTGGATGTGCGGCCCAGCCTCGGGATGGACGGTGATGATGTCGGCCCCGGCAGCGGCGAAGGCGTCGAGGTAGGGATCGACCGGGCTGATCATCAGGTGCACGTCGAACGGCTTGGCGCTGTGCGGGCGCAGCGCCTTGATCACATCCGGGCCGATGGTGATGTTGGGGACGAAATGCCCGTCCATCACGTCGATGTGGATCCAGTCCGCGCCGGCCACGTCGATCGCGCGCACTTCCTCCCCCAACCGGGCAAAGTCGGCTGAGAGGATCGATGGCGAAATCAGCGGCGTGGACATGGTGCGCGGCAAAAGCCTCTGTGCGAAAATGCGGCTATCGCAATAGGGGACGCGCGAATCGCGCCACAAGCGCGGGCGGGTCGTTTTCCACGGTGATGGCCGGCAATCGGCCCGAAATCCGCGTTTTGGCGGCGATTAAGCCGCAATTCAGGCCGCACCTGCCATTGCACGGCGTCAACCTCAGGGCAATAAGCGGCACCGACAGGATAACAGGCCGCGCCCCGTTCCTCTCGTTTCGCACTGGAATTGCCGATGATCGCCGTTCTGCCTGCCCCCCTTCTGCCGCGGTTTGCGCTGGCCGCCGGTGGCGCCGCCGTGCTCGGCCTTGGCGGCCTCGCCGCGCCGCTCGCCGGCCAACAGCTGGGGGTCAAGATCGACAACGACATGAGCCAGTGCGCCCCCGGCAAGGGTCCGGCGGTGCGGGTCGATATCAGCGGATTGAAGTCGGCGAGCGGCAACCTGTTCGTTCGCACCTACCGCGCGCGGGAGAGCGACTGGCTCAAGAGCCGCCGCTATCTCCACCGCATCGACACCACCCCGCGCAAGGGCACGATGAGCGTGTGTGTCCCGCTGCCGGCGGCGGGCGACTATGCGATCGTCGTCCAGCATGACGCCAACGGCAATCACAAGAAGGATTTCTCGGCGGACGGCGCGGGGATGTCGAACAATCCGGAGATCAAGTCCTTTCTCGGCATCCCGCGCCCGCCGGAACTCGCCAAGACCCGCTTCAGCGCGGCTTCGGGGGTGACAAGGATCGCGATCCAGATGAGGTATCAGAACTAGCCCTGGCGTCGGCGACGGTGCCGCCAGAGGTCGTAAAGCACCCTGGGCGCAGCCAGCAGCGGGAAGCGTTCGCGGAACGGCGTGACCTCCACCTTCATCCCGGTGTGCCGCTCGATCTTCCACGCGGCATAGCGCGCCGCGCCCGCGAAGGTGGTGCTCGCCTTGACGAGGCGCAGCAGATTGAGCGGCTTGCCCAGCCGCCGCCGCCTAGCCCACCACCTGAGGATGACCCGGCGCTGCCAATGCGGCAGATCGGGGGCGAGCCGCTCGCCCTCGGCCTTGACGGGGATCCCGCCCGCTTCCCACGCCAGCGGCAGCAGGCCCGCGAAATGCGCGGCGTTGACGGCGAGAATATCATTCTCGCGCCCGCTTTTCTCGACCCGGAATTCGGCCCGGTAGGTGGCGCGGAACAGCGCGCGCCAGTAAGCCTGCGCTGTCCCGCTGTCCGGCCCGAGCGCTGCGGCGAGCCGCGCGGCGGTGGTGCAGGCGGCGCAGATCGCGGCGACAACCGCGTCTTGGGCCTCGGCATCGCCGGTCCACACCAGCGCGGCAGGCTGGACGAAGCGCGCCCAGATGGTGGTGTCGATAAGCTCGCCCTCCGCGGCGCGGGCAAAGGTCGCCAGCCGCATGGTGGCGACCTTGGCGCGCAGGGTTTCGCCGTCATGCGCGCGCTCGTGATAGCTGACCGTCGGCCAGATCGCCGGCTCATCGCTGCCCGGCAGCAGCACGTAGAAATCGAGCACCCCGTCAAGCGCGCCGGTCCGCAGGTTCGAGCCGTAGAACAGCGCCGCGCGCGCGCCGGCGGCCGTGCCGAGCGCGGCGGCAAAGGCGGCAACTGCGGGTTGGACGGGCGCGGCCAGCTGGGCCGCGACGCGCGCGGCCAAGGCGTCGGCGGCCGCGCTCATGGTCTGACGAAGGCGAGCTCCGGCCCCTGCGCGATGCGGTAATCGCCCGCCGGGAAGGCCTCCCCGTCGAGAATGAACTGGTCGTCGATCGACAGCGTGAACTGGCTTGCAGAAATCTGGTGGATGCCGCGTTCGCGCAGGCCGTTCTGGAGCCGGCCGGTCACCACCAGCGGCAGCAGCGCCGTGGTGCGGCGCGAGATCTGATCGACCACCACCAGCTTGAGCCCGCTCTTGAGGAAACCGAAGGGACGCAGGCCGGCGGGCAGTCGTTCGAGCGTCGAGGCGAACAGCACCTGCCGCCGCTCCGGGTCGCCGATCCCGCTATGCGCCATCGGCACTTCGCCGGGGCCGAGCAGGATCCGCATCCTGGCGCCCTGGCGCCACGGATTGGAACGCCCGGTGAACAGCGACTGGGCCAACACCCACAGCGCCGTCACCCCGACCGCGAGGCTGTTGAAGGCACCCAGCTTGTGCGCGCTCTGGCCCGCGCGGGTGGCGGTGGTGAAGGCCCCCGCGCCAAGGATGAAGCCCGACACCCGCGACAGCCCCAAATCCTCGCCCAGCGCCGTCACCTCGATCGGGCGGCGGCGCACCCGCACGCCGTGATCGAGCGCGGTGATCGCGTCTTGCAGCGTCCAGTTGTCGGGCACCCCGAGATCGACTGTCAGCGCGTTGGTCTTGCCTTTGGGCAGCACCGCGATCGCGGGCCAGTTGTCACCGAAGATCGGACCGCCGCAGGTCAGCACGTCGCGCACGGTGCCATCACCGCCATTGATCACCAGCAGATCGATCCCGCGATCGGCCAGATCGGCCAGCGCGGCGGGCAGCTGCGCGCGGTCACCCGGGCGGGCGATATGGACATGGGGCGACAGGCCGCAGTCGAAATCCGCCCCGAGATTGCGGTGGCTGCGCGGGTTGTAGATCACGCCGACGATGGGCGCTTCGCCCGGCTTGCGTACCCGGCCCGCACGGCTGCGCGCCGCCGCAGCAGCGTTTACCCGGGGGATTTGCGCGAATTCGTAGATCGGCGTCGCCATGCCGAAGGTATAGTGGCAAGCAGCTTAACTTTCTACTGTCATGTTACCCCAAGCTGTAACAATCGGCCCGCGGCGCGACAAGTTTCGACCAGCACCCGATTCTGGCCGACCAGGGGCGGATCGACGCTGCGCTCCCGGTCGCGCAAAAAATGCTTGCGTGATCGCTCTCATTGCCATCATTCCGCAATTGCGCGCGGACATACTGCACGCTTGGGGCGCATCGCAGAACGAAAGAACAAGGGGCCGGTGCGGCAAGGCATCACCATCGAGGATGTGGCAAGGGCCGCGGCGGTGTCGCGGCAAACCGTCTCGCGCGTGATCAACCGCAGCCCGCGCGTCAGCCCCGAAACGCGGGCGCGGGTGGAACAGGCCATTGCCGAACTTGGCTGGGTGCCGAATCTGGCCGCGCGCAGCATGGCCGGCGGACGCAGCCGGCTGCTGCTGGCGGTGTTCGAGGACCCGCCGCCCGGAACCGAACCGGCGCTGCCGCTTGGCCAACTGCTGCTCGCCGGAACCAGCGCCTGCAGCGCGCGGGGCTATCGCCTGCTGTTCGAACAGCTCACCCCCGGCCTGCCCGCCACCGCTGCCACCGCGCAAATCGCCGCCACGCTCGGCGCGGCCCGGCCCGACGGCGCGATCCTGCTGCCGCCTGTCGACCAGACCGGGCCTTTGCGCGATCTGCTCGAAAGCCGCGGCATCGCCTGTGCGACCCTCTACCCCTCCGGCCATTCGCCGGGCAATCCGGGCGAGGTTGCCGCACAGCACCTGCTCTTGCTCGGCCACCGCCAGATCGGCTTCATCACCGGCGCGCGCGATCCGGCCCGCACCCGTGACAATCTGGCCGGATACCGCCGGGTATTGGCGCAGCGGGACAGCCGCGCGCACCGCCACTTCGTCGCCGAAAACGCGCCCGATCTGGCCGCCACGCTCGAACGCGCGCGTTCGTGGCTGGTACCGACCATCCGCCCGACCGCGATCATCACCGAGCGCGCCGCCACCGCACTCGCGGTGCTGCACGTGGCGCGCACGCTCAAACTGGCAGTGCCGCGCGAGCTGTCGCTGATCGCGCTCGAGGATGATCCGGCGCTGGCCGCCGCGCAGCCCCCGATCGCCGCCCTGCATGAGCCGGTCGCCGCGCTGTTCGCTGCCGCGTGCGAGCGGTTGATTGCATCGCGCGAAACCGGCGCGCAAGGCCCGGCCGAACCGTCTGCCATACCGCTCACGCTCGCATTCGGCGAACGCGCCAGCCTCGCGCGGCCACCGCGAGCGATCTGAACCGGCGTTGGCATGATCGTCCGCCCGCCGGCTGGAACGGGACGTCGGCCCCGAAGCGCGGTCGGTTCTACAGGAAATAGCGCATCCTGATGGTCAGTCGTGTGGTGCCTTCGCCCTGGCGGAAAACGGCGTCCTGGAACCT
>JBKBOH010000042.1:0-17905 GCA_046294975.1 Erythrobacter sp.
CGGATCGCGAGGTCTTCCTTGAGCAGCTGTGCATAGTCACGCCCCTCGGCGTACCAGCGGCTGTCCCAGGTGCGGTTGATCTGCAGGCGCAGACCGATCGGATTGCTCTTCTGACCCATCTTACGCCTCCTCTGCTTCGCGAACGACGATCCGCAGACGCGAGAACGGCTTGAGGATCCTGGTCGACTTGCCGCGCCCACGGGTGTGGAAACGCTTCATCGTCACCGACTTGCCCACGCTCGCTTCAGCAACGATCAGCGCGTCGACATCGAGGTTATGGTTGTTTTCCGCATTGGCGATTGCCGAGGCGAGCACCTTGCTCGCATCGCGCGCCATCGCCCGCTTCGAAAAGGCGAGGATGTTCATCGCCTCCTCAGCCTTCTTGCCGCGGATCAGCGCGGCCACGAGGTTGAGCTTCTGCGCCGAACCACGGATCGTGGTGCCGACGGCCAGCGCCTCGTTATCGCCCACGCGGCGGGGTGCCTTTGCCTTGCCCATTAGCGCTTGCCCTTCTTGTCGGCAGCGTGACCGGGGAAGGTGCGCGTGGGCGCAAATTCGCCGAGCTTGTGGCCGACCATTTCTTCCGAAACCGCAACGGGAATGAACTTGTGCCCGTTGTAGACATTGAAGGTGAGCCCGACGAACTGCGGCAGGATCGTCGAACGCCGCGACCAGGTCTTGATCGGCTTGGGGTTCGTGGTTTCCTGCGCGCTTTCAGCCTTCTTCAGCAGGCTCAGCTCGACAAACGGACCTTTCCAGACGGAACGTGCCATCGTCTCTTACCTCTTCTTCTTCGCGTGACGCGAACGGATGATCATCTTGTCCGTCTGCTTGTTGTGACGCGTGCGGGCACCCTTGGTCGGCTTGCCCCACGGGGTCACCGGATGGCGGCCACCCGAAGTGCGGCCTTCACCACCACCGTGCGGGTGATCGACCGGGTTCTTCGCAACGCCGCGGGTCAGCGGACGCTTGCCCATCCAGCGCGAACGGCCGGCCTTGGCAAAGTTCTGGTTGGCATTGTCGGGGTTCGACACCGCACCCACCGTGCCCATGCAATCGGCGCGCAGATAGCGTTGCTCGCCCGAGTTGAGGCGCACGATCACGAAGGCGCGGTCACGACCGACCACCTGCACATAGGTGCCGGCCGAACGGGCGATCTGCCCGCCCTTGCCCGGCTTCATCTCGACATTGTGGCAGATGGTGCCGACCGGCATCTGGCCCAGCAGCATCGCGTTGCCCGGCTTGGTGTCGGTCTTCTCGCCCGCCACCACCGTGTCACCCACGGCCAGACGCTGCGGGGCGATGATGTAGGCCTGCTCGCCATCCTCGTACTTCACCAGCGCGATGAAAGCGGTGCGGTTCGGGTCATATTCCAGACGCTCGACGGTGGCCGGCATGTCCCACTTGCGACGCTTGAAGTCGATGAAGCGGTACTTCTGCTTGTGGCCACCGGCGATCCCGCGCGAGGTGACATGGCCCTTGTTGTTGCGGCCGCCGGTCTTGCGCTTGCCTTCGGTCAGCGCCTTGACCGGCTTGCCCTTCCACAGGGCCGACTTGTCGACCAAAATCAGACCGCGGCGTGCGGGACTGGTCGGCTTGTAGTTCTTGAGTGCCATTGCTCTTGCCTCTGTCCCTTAGCCTCAGATACCGCTGGTGATGTCGATCATTTCGCCCTCAGCGAGGGTGACGATCGCCTTCTTCACGTCAGCGCGCTGATAGGCCTTGCCCTTCCAGCGCTTGGTCTTGCCCTTGACGACCAGAGTGTTCACCGCGACGACCTTCTTGTCGTAGATCGCCTCGATGGCTTCCTTGATCTGGGGCTTGGTGGCGTCCCTGGCCACCTTGAAGACAACCGCGTTCTGTTCGGACGCAAGGGTCGACTTCTCGGTGATGTGGGGGGCGAGAATCACGTCGTAGTGCCGCGCATCGACGGTCTGCTTCTTAGCCATTGAAGCGCGCCTCCAGCTTTTCGACCGCGGCCTTGGTAAGCACCAGCGTGTCGTGGTTGAGGATATCATAGACGTTGGCACCGATCGCCGGGAGCACGTTGATGCCCGGCAGGTTGCCCGCAGCCTTCTTGAAGCCCGCGTCAACCTGCTCGCCATCGATCACCAGCACCTTGCCCGACAGCCCCGCCTTGGCGAGGTGGCCCTTGAGGACCTTGGTCTTGGCTTCGGCCAGCTCCAGGCTATCCACCACCACCAGACCGTCCTTGGCCTTGCTCGACAGCGCCATCTTCAGGCCGAGCGCGCGGATCTTCTTGTTGAGCGATTGCTCGAAATCGCGCTTGCGCGCACCATGCGCCTTGCCGCCGCCGATGAAGACCGGCGCCGCACGGTCGCCGTGGCGGGCACTGCCGCCGCCCTTCTGCCGGCCGAACTTCTTGCCGGTGCGGGCCACGTCCGAACGCTCACGCGTCGGGCGAGCGGTGCCGCGGCGGTTTTCGAGCTGCCAGGTCACAACCCGGTGCAAGATGTCAGCGCGCGGCTCGATGCCGAACACGTCATCCGACAGTTCGATATCGCCTGCGGCCTTCCCGCCGTCGATTTTCTGAACCTTCACCTTCATGGCTCAGCCTTCCTTGTTTTCTTCGGTGGCCGGCGCGTCGGTTTCGACCGCTTCGGTCACGACCACGTCTTCCGCGGCGGTTTCGACAACCGACGCAGTTTCGTCTGCCTGCGGAGCCTTCTTCTCGATCACCGCACCGGGGAACGGCAGACCTTCGGGGAGCGGCAGCTTGACCGCATCGCGCACGAGCAGCCAGCCATTCTTCGAGCCCGGAACCGAACCCTTGACGAACAGCAGGCCGCGCTCGGCATCGGTACGAACGATTTCGAGGTTCTGCTGGGTGCGCTGCCGGTCGCCCATGTGGCCGGCCATCTTCTTGCCCTTGAACACGCGGCCCGGATCCTGACGGTTACCGGTCGAACCATGGGCACGGTGCGAGATCGAAACGCCGTGGGTGGCGCGCATACCGCCAAAGCCCCAGCGCTTCATGGCACCGGCAAAGCCCTTGCCCTGCGTATGGCCGGTAATATCGACCTTCTGGCCGGCAACGAAGTGGTCAGCGCTGATGGTCGCGCCAACGGGCACAAGCGCATCTTCGCTGTCCACGCGGAATTCGGCAACCTGCTTCTTGAGGCCGACGCCAGCCTTGGCGAAATGTTCGCGCTGTGGCTTGGCGACGTTCTTCTGCTTGGCCTCGCCCGCCCCCAGCTGGAGCGCGAAATAGCCATCGCGTTCTGCGGTGCGGTGCGACACCACCTGGCAATCTTCCAGCGACAGAACGGTCACAGGCACGTGCCGGCCATCCTCCTGGAAGAGGCGGGTCATCCCGACTTTCTTTGCGATCACGCCGGTGCGCATCGTCTTGTTACTCCTCAACAGAGGCACCCGTGCAGACCATCTGCAAGGTGCATGGCAGGCCACGACGCCATGCGCCGCAGCCCAGGTTCAGCCCGAATTGTCATGCATCGCCCCGCCCGGGCTGTGTGCCTCCGCTGGCCGGGTGGCCGGGAAGCGAGACGGGGGACGCGGCCCGGAGAGCGCCTCCGGCGGTATCCACCCTATCGTCAGGTGGAGCAATCCTGCTCCAACGATAGAGACCCCTGCCCGAAAGCGGGGGCGTTTCGGCCGGCTTAAGCCAGCTTGATCTCGACGTTCACGCCAGCCGCCAGATCGAGCTTCATCAGCGCGTCCACAGTCTGAGCGTTGGGCTGCACGATGTCGAGCAGCCGCTTGTAAGTCCGCACCTCGAACTGCTCGCGCGACTTCTTGTCGACGTGCGGGCCGCGGTTCACGGTAAACTTCTCGATACGCGTCGGCAGCGGAATGGGGCCGCGAATAAGTGCGCCGGTGCGGCGGGCCGTATCAGCGATCTCGCCAGTGGCCTGGTCAAGCACGCGGTGATCAAACGCCTTGAGGCGAATACGGATATTCTGAGCTTCCATGTCCTACTACCGATGCGAAAGAGCCAAGGAGCAGCCGGCTGGCCGACCATTCCCAAAAACAAAGACCGCCCCGCTCGGCCCGGTTTACCGTGAGCGGGCGGCCTTCCTCAAAACTCGTGACAGGCGGGACGAATCTCGCCTGCGGATGCGCGCCTATACGGGGCGCGCCCCGCTATGGCAAGGGGCAAGGCTAAGGAAATTACGTGACCGTGAAACGACCGCGTTTGCCGAGCCAGACCACCCCACCTCCACACAAAAAGGCCCGGCAGCTCTGCCGAGCGCCGGGCCTTCCTGTCCTTCGGTCAGCCCCGCTTCGGGGGCCAGCCCTTACTTGGTGATCTTCGAGACAACGCCCGAGCCGACGGTACGGCCACCTTCGCGGATCGCGAAGCGCAGGCCTTCATCCATGGCGATCGGCGCGATCAGCTTGACGCCGATCGAAACGTTATCGCCCGGCATCACCATTTCGGTGCCTTCGGGGAGAATCACTTCGCCGGTCACGTCGGTGGTGCGGAAGTAGAACTGCGGACGGTAGTTGGCAAAGAACGGCGTGTGCCGGCCGCCTTCATCCTTCGACAGCACGTAGACTTCGGCTTCGAACTCGGTGTGCGGCTTGACGGAACCGGGCTTGCACAGAACCTGGCCACGCTCGACTTCATCACGGGCAACGCCGCGGATCAGCGCACCGATGTTGTCGCCCGCTTCACCGCGATCGAGCAGCTTGCGGAACATTTCCACGCCGGTGACGGTGGTCTTGCGGGTGTCGCGGATGCCGACGATTTCGACTTCGTCGCCCACGTTGACCACGCCGGTTTCGATACGGCCGGTCACCACGGTGCCGCGACCCGAAATCGAGAACACGTCTTCGATCGGCATGAGGAAGTCCTTGTCGATCGGACGATCGGGCTGCGGAATGTACTCGTCAACCGCCTTGATCAGGGCGATGATCGAATCCTTGCCGATGTGATCATCGCGGCCTTCGAGCGCGGCCAGCGCCGAACCCTTGATGATCGGAATATTGTCGCCATCGAAGTCATACGAGCTGAGCAGTTCGCGCACTTCGAGTTCGACCAGCTCGAGGATTTCCTCGTCGTCAACCTGGTCGACCTTGTTCATGTACACGACCAGCGCCGGCACGCCGACCTGACGGGCGAGCAGGATGTGCTCGCGGGTCTGCGGCATCGGGCCATCGGCCGCGTTCACCACCAGGATCGCACCGTCCATCTGCGCGGCACCGGTAATCATGTTCTTCACATAGTCAGCGTGGCCGGGGCAATCGACGTGGGCGTAGTGACGCTTTTCGCTCTCGTATTCCACGTGCGCGGTGGAGATGGTGATGCCGCGCTCGCGCTCTTCCGGTGCCTTGTCGATGTTGGCGAAGTCGACCGCTTCACCGCCGTAGGTTTCCGCCATCACCTTGGTGATCGCGGCGGTCAGCGTGGTCTTGCCATGGTCAACGTGACCGATGGTGCCGATGTTGCAGTGCGGCTTATTCCGCTGGAACTTTTCCTTGGCCATTTCTCTGGTGTACCTTCTTGGATGAAAACGTGTGTTCGCGGGAGAGTGTGGCGGCTCCCGCAGAATCAGGCGCCGCCCCTAGACTGCCGAAGCAGCTTAGGCAAGTTTCTCCTTGACCTCGGCTGCGACGTTGGCCGGAACCTCGTCATAGTGCGAGAATTGCATGGTGTACTGCGCGCGCCCCTGGGTGAACGAGCGCAGTTCGTTGACGTAGCCGAACATGTTGGCGAGCGGGACGAAGGCCTCGACCGCCTGGGCATTGCCGCGGGTATCGGTGCCCTGGATCTGACCACGCCGGCTGTTGAGATCGCCGATAACATCGCCCAGATAATCGTCCGGGGTGACGACTTCGACCTTCATGATCGGCTCGAGCAGCTTGATGCCGGCCTTCTGCGCCACTTCGCGCATCGCGCCGCGGGCGGCGATTTCGAAGGCGATCGCGCTCGAGTCGACATCGTGGTAGGCGCCATCGACCAGACGGATCGAGAAGTCGATGATCGGAAAGCCGACGAGGTGGCCGCTTTCGGCCTGCTCGCGGAAGCCCTTTTCGATCGCCGGGATATATTCGCGCGGAATATTGCCGCCCTTGATCTCGTCGTGGAAAATCACGCCCTGGCCGCGTTCACCCGGAGTGACGACAACCTTGACGCGGCCGAACTGGCCTGACCCGCCCGACTGCTTCTTGTGGGTGTAATCGACCTCGACCTCGCGCGCGAGATATTCGCGGTAGGCCACCTGCGGCGCACCGACATTGGCCTCGACCTTGAACTCGCGGCGCATGCGATCAACGATGATGTCGAGGTGCAGCTCGCCCATGCCCTTGATGATGGTCTGGCCGCTCTCGTGATCGGTGGACACGCGGAACGAGGGGTCTTCCTGCGCGAGACGATTGAGCGCGATGCCCATCTTTTCCTGGTCAGCCTTGGTCTTGGGTTCGACCGACAGCTCGATCACCGGCTCGGGGAATTCCATGCGCTCCAAGATGATCGGCTTGGACGGGTCGCACAGGGTGTCCCCGGTGGTGGTGTCCTTCATGCCGGCCAGCGCGACGATATCGCCGGCAAAGGCCTCGTCGATGTCCTCGCGGTTGTTCGAGTGCATCAGCAGCATGCGGCCGATCTTTTCCTTCTTGTCCTTCACCGAGTTCAGCACCTGGCCCTTGGTGAGCTTGCCCGAATAGATGCGGGTGAAGGTCAGCGAGCCGACGAAGGGATCGTTCATGATCTTGAACGCCAGCGCGGCAAAGGGCGCATCGTCGCTCGAAGGACGCTCGTCCTCCTCGTCGCTGCCGGGCAGCACGCCCTTGATCGGCGGAATGTCGAGCGGCGAAGGCATGTAGTCGACCACCGCGTCGAGCAGCGGCTGGACGCCCTTGTTCTTGAACGCCGAGCCGCAGGTGATCGGCACGAAGGCGCGCGCGATGGTGCCCTTACGGATCAGCTTCTTGATCGTCGCAACATCCGGCTCGTTGCCTTCGAGATAGGCTTCCATCACCTCGTCATCCTGCTCGACGACGAGCTCGATCAGCTTCTCGCGGTATTCGGCGGCCTTGTCGGCCAGATCGTCGGGGATGGCGATGAATTCATACTTCGCGCCAAGGCTTTCGTCCTTCCAGACGATGCCGCGGTTGTTGACGAGATCGACCACGCCCTGCAACTGGCTTTCCGCGCCGATCGGGAGATAGAGCACCAGCGGGGTCGCGCCGAGACGATCGATGATCGACTGCACGCAGTAGTAGAAATCGGCGCCGGTGCGGTCGAGCTTGTTGATGAAGCACATCCGGGGAACGCCGTATTTATCGGCCTGCCGCCACACGGTTTCCGACTGCGGCTCCACGCCCGCCACGCCGTCGAACACCGCAACCGCGCCATCGAGCACGCGCAGCGAGCGTTCGACTTCGATGGTGAAGTCCACGTGGCCAGGAGTGTCGATGATGTTGATGCGGTGCTTGGGCTGGTTGGCGCGCAGCGCTTCGGGGTCGCTCATCGGATCCATGGTCGGATCTTCGGCGGTCCAGAAGGTCGTGGTCGCCGCCGAGGTGATGGTGATCCCGCGCTCCTGCTCCTGCTCCATCCAGTCCATCGTCGCAGCACCATCGTGCACTTCGCCGATCTTGTAGGACTTGCCGGTGTAGTAGAGAATACGCTCGGTCGTGGTGGTCTTGCCGGCATCGATGTGCGCCATGATGCCGATATTGCGATAGCGCTCCAGCGGATACTCGCGGGCCATATTGGTTTCCTTAAAGGTCTTGCGGGGCCGCCGGATGAGCGGATCGGCCCCCATATAGTGACGATTGTGACAGCCGGAAGACGTGCCTTCCGGCCCTGGCACAATCCTTACCAGCGGTAGTGCGAGAAGGCCCGGTTGGCGTCGGCCATGCGGTGGGTGTCTTCGCGCTTCTTGACCGCGTTGCCACGGTTGTTGGCGGCATCCATCAATTCACCCGACAGACGGGCGGCCATGGTGGTTTCCGGACGACCACGTGCGGCGTTGATCAGCCAGCGGATCGCCAGCGCCTGGGCGCGCTCGGGACGCACCTCCACCGGCACCTGATAGGTCGCACCGCCGACGCGGCGACTGCGAACCTCGACCTGCGGCTTCACATTGTTGAGCGCATCATGGAACAGCTGGAGCGGATCGACCTTGGCCTTGCTCTCGACCGTGGCAAGCGCGCCATAGACGATCTTTTCGGCAACAGCCTTCTTCCCGTCGAGCATGAGGTTGTTCATGAACTTCGACAGCACCTGATCTCCGTACTGCGGATCAGGCAGGATTTCCCGCTTCTCGGGACGACGACGACGTGACATTTTCGTAACTCCTTCGGAGTGCGGCACCACCTTCGTGGCGCCTTGCGGCTCCGGACCTACCGCTGTTGAAACCTTACTTCGGACGCTTGGCGCCGTACTTCGAACGGCTCTGCTTGCGGTCCTTGACGCCCTGGGTATCGAGCACGCCGCGCAGCACGTGGTAGCGCACGCCCGGAAGGTCGCGCACACGGCCACCGCGGATCAGCACAACGGAGTGCTCCTGCAGGTTGTGGCCTTCACCGGGGATGTAGCTGATGACTTCGCGCTGGTTGGTCAGGCGCACCTTGGCCACCTTTCGCAGCGCCGAGTTCGGCTTCTTCGGGGTCGTCGTGTAGACGCGAGTGCAGACGCCGCGCTTCTGCGGGTTCTGCTCCATCGCAGGGACCTTGCTCTTGGCCTTCTGCGGAACGCGGCCCTTGCGGACCAGCTGGTTGATCGTCGGCATTGGGTTCTCACTTCACCAAATGGGCGTGACACGGGTGCCGGACGATGCGGGCAAAGAGGGATTTGGCCTCAGCCGTCATCCCGGACTTGACCGGGAACCGCTCGCCGCCAGCGCCTCGCCAGCGGAAAGGAACCAGCCGAAGCCGGCATGACGCCCAAGCCGAAACGCTCCACCCAATCGACGCGGCCCTTCGGCCACCGGGTTACTTTGCCGGCTGCCCCTGCTTTAGAGACGCACCGCCAATGTTCAGCTCGCTCCGAGGGAGTGCCCCGGAAAGATGCGCGCCCCTAAGCGGGTTTGCGCCGGGGGTCAAGGGTGTTGCGCGTCGGGGAAGGATCTTGCAGTCCCCGGTGGCTCGACGCGCCCCGGCACGCCCGCTTTTGCCGATAATCTATCCGCCAAGAAAGCGCACCAGCGCGCGCACCTTCTTGCTGCGCCATTGCGGCGGGGGGGCAAGCAACCAGTAGGCGCGCCTGCCGGGGTGCGGGCCGTCGATCACCGCGAGATGGCCGCGCGCCGCCGCCCCCTCGGCCAGCGCCAGCGGCAGGATCGTGCGGCCCATTCCGGCCAGCGCCGAGGCGAGCGCCTGTCCGGGCGAGCCGGCCCTGATGCAGGGGTTCACGCCCTCGGGCAGCGGCATGCCCGGCCAGTCGATCCACGCGTCGCGGGCGCCAGGCGCGGCGACAGTGACGCGCATCGCCGGGGCGAGCTGCACGCCGTGGAGATCGCCCGGCCCATCAACCAGACGGATCGCGAGATCGAGATTGGCCTCGGTGAAATCGGCGTGCTCGTCGGGCGCGAGGATATAGTGGATGCCGGGGCTACCGGCCTGAAAGCGCGCAAGGCGGGGCGCAAGCCACTCGGCGTAGAATTCGCGGGGGACCGCGATGGTATAGCGGTCGGACGCCTGCCCGGCTTGCATCGCCGCGACGCTCTCCTCGAATCTGAGGAAGCCTTCGCGCAAGGGATCAAGCCCCGCCAGCCCTTCGGGCGTGAGTTCGAGGCCCTTGGAGGTGCGGCGGAACAGGACAACGCCGAGCACATCCTCAAGCGCGCGGATCTGCTGGCCCACGGCAGCCGGAGTGACGGCCAGCTCGTCCGCGGCGCGGGTGAATGACAGGTGCCGCGCCGCCGCGTCAAACACGCGCAGGGCATTCAAGGGGAGATGGGTGCGCTTCACGGCTTCGCGATTAGGCCCGCATGGCCCGCGCCGCAAGCCTCAGCGCGGGCTGCGCCCCTCGGCGGTTTCGGGCGCGGAGAGCGGGAAGAAGGGGATCCGCACCTCGAACGGCGAGCCATCGGCGCGCTGGAAGGTGTAGAACCCCTCCATCGAGCCGAACGGCGTGGTCAGCGGGCAGCCCGAGACATAGTCGTGGCTCTGCCCCGGCTGGAGCAACGGCTGTTCGCCCACCACGCCCTGGCCATCGACATGGTTCACCATTCCGCGCCCGTCGGTGATGCGCCAGTGACGGGTATGCAGGCGCAGCGGCTCGTGGCTGCCGTTTTCGATTCGGATATGATAGACCCAGAACCACTTGCCCGCCTCCGGATGCGACTGCTCCGGAAGGTAGTTGACGGCGACGCGGACGGTCACTCCGTCGGTCGTGGCGGCGTGCTGGAAAAATGCCTTCATATCGTGCCTCAGGGTAGCGATTCTGCACCGCGCCACAAGACCCCAACGCAGTTCATCCACGCCGTATCCCGAAGAAAGCGCGAATCCCCGGTGGAAGCGGCCACGGGGCTGGCCTATGCTTCGCGGCCATGACCGCCCCGCCGCTCCGCACCGCGCGCCTGCCGACCCGCCGCACGGTGCTGCATGGGCTTGGGGCGGGTGTGGTGGCGGGGGTGCTGCCGGGAACGCTTGGTGCCTGCGCGACCCGCGGCGAGCCGGAGCTGGCCCTCCCCCACGATCCGCAGGCCAGCGCAAGGCCCGATCTGGTCGACCTCGCCCGCTTCGATCCGCGCCTGAGGCTTGACATCCGCTACGCCACGCGCGCCAATTTCATGGGCCGCATCCTCTATCCGGTCGCGCGGGCGGTGGCGCAGCGCCCCGTGGCCGAGGCGCTCTCGAAGGTGCAGACCCGCGCCGAGGCGGCCGGGTATGGCCTGCTCGTCTTCGACGCCTATCGCCCCTGGCGCATCACCAGGGCGATGTGGGAGGCAACCCCGCCCGACAAACGGGAATTCGTTGCCGATCCGCGCACCGGATCGCGCCACAACCGCGGCTGTTCGATCGATCTCTCGCTGCACAAGGGCGGCGTGGAAGTCTTGATGCCCAGCCCCTATGACGATTTCACCCCGGCTGCCTACCGCAGCTTCGCCGCTGCGCCGGCCGAGGCGCTGGCGCGCTCGCGCATGCTGGAGGAATGGATGGTCGCCGAGGGCTTCATCCCCCTTCCCAACGAATGGTGGCACTATGACTGGGCCGAGTGGCGGCACTACCCGATCATGGATGTGCCGCTGGAGGATGTGACGGCGGGCTAGCGTGCCCTCAGCCCTTGGCCAGCAGTTCCTCGATCTGGCCGAGCCGCTCCTTGCCGAAGAACATCTCGGTGCCGTCCACCCACATGGTCGGGATGCCGAAGGCGCCGCGTTCGACCGCCTTGTCGGTGTTGGCGGCGAGACCCTGCCTAACCTCGTCGCTGTGCGCGCGGGCGAACAGATCAGCCGCGTCGAAGCCCGCTGCGCTGACCGCCGCGCCGATGGCTTCGGGCGAGGATATGTCCAGCCCTTCCTCCCAGATCGGGCGCAGCAGCGCCTCGACGAATTGCACCCCGCGCCCGTCCTGATCGGCGGCGTAGAGCATCCGCTGGAGCAGGATCGAGTTGAACGGGAATTGGGGGTGGAGGCGATATTTCGTCAGCCCGTGCTTGGCGATGAAGCGCTGCATCTCCAGCATCGCATAGTCGTTCTTGCCCTTGACCCCGGCATCGCGGATCATCGGCGGAGCATTGCCGGTGAGCTTGTGCATGCCCGCGAGGAACACCGGCACGACATCGAGGCTCGCCTCGTAGCGGTTGAGCACCTCGCGCAGCGGCCACCACACCAGATAGGCGTTGGGGCTGACGAAATCGAACACCAGTTCCACGCGGTGCGCCATGTTTCTTCCCGTTCCGCTCGTTTACGAGGGCGGCTCGCACAGCAGATCGGAATGGCCGCGCGCCAGATCCTCGAAAGTGACGTGACGCGTTGTTGCACCCGGCTCGATCCGGTGCAAGCGATAGCCAAGCTCGCCGGTGAGCAGATCATAAAGCGCGCGGGCGGCTTCGGGGCGGCCATCGAAGAAGGCATTGTGCCATTCGACGATCAGCTTCGGGCGATAGCGGGAGAGTGTTTCGCGCGCGCCTTTCAGCACCTCGTGCTCGAAGCCCTCGACATCGATCTTGATCAGATCGATGCGTTTAAGGCTCCGCTCGCCGACGATGGCATCGAGCGGGCGACATGCGATCTCGACCTTGGTGACGCTGTCGCCCTGCCGCTCCGCCGCGCGCTCGGCGATGTGGGGCAGCATCGTGTTGCCGCCCTGGCGGTTGGCGAACTGGTGCAGCACCACCCGCCCGGCTTGCGCCCCGGCGGCGCAGCGCAGCACCTCGCAATGGCCGTAAAGCCCGTTCATCACCACGCTTTCATAAAGCAGCGCAGCGATGCGCGGCGCGGCCTCGATCGCGATCACCCGCCCCTGCGGGCCAACCTTGCCCGCAGCGAAGATGGTGTAGGTGCCGAAATTGGCGCCGATATCGATGAAATTCATGCCGGGCGCGAGCAGGCCGGCGATCACATCGGTGAGATTGCGGTCGAACCAGCCGTGGCGGATCAGGTGCGGCACGATCGCGGTGTCGCCCCCGTCGACCAGCATCAGGTGGCCGAAAGCGGTTTCGAGCAGCACCCGGCCCTGCCCCATATAGGTCGCCGGCATCCGCGTTGGCGCGGGCGGCGCGGCGGCGCGGCGTTCATGCCCGGCAAGCGCGGCGGCGAGCAGCATGTCGCGGGTGAACAGGTGGCGGGTGCCGGGCGGCAGCGGCTCGCCGGCATCGGCCAGCACCATGAACACCTCGTTGGCGAAAGTCGGCGCGAGCGTGCCCAGCGCAGGGAGCAGGATGGCCGAGGGCACCTCGTCCACCCTGCCCTTGTGCAGCACCAGCGCGCGCACCGGCTCGGTGGCGGGGGGAGAATGGCGGGTGCGGCAGCCAGGCAGCAACTGCTCGAAACCCGATGTCGCAAAGACGGTGGCGGCGGGCAGGCCAAGCCCCGCGACATGTTCGGCGGCGGCGCGCCAGAAGGGATCGTCGATTGGCATCGGGCAGGAATACCCTTTCCGGTTGAATGCTTGATTTTCGCCGCTGCGCGGTTTGCCCGGCGTAGGCCTATTCTGAACCAACCCCTTGCCCGGCAAAACCCGAACCATCTCCGAAATGGGTCGGCGGTCACATCCCCGCCGCGCGAAGCGCCTGATCCAGGTCCTCGGTGAGATCGGCGATGTCTTCGAGCCCCACGTTGATCCGCAGCAGGCCCTCGGTCACGCCCATTGCCGCGCGCGCCTCGTCGGTCAGGCCGGCATGGGTGGTCGAGGCGGGATGGCACATCAGGCTGCGGGCATCGCCGATATTGTTGGAAATGTCGATCAGCTCGAGCGCGTCGAGAATCGCGAAGGCCCGCGCGCGGGTGCCGACATCGAACGCAAAAATCGGCCCCGTCGCATCCATCTGCGCCTGGGCGAGATCATGGCGCGGATGGCTCGGCAGGCCGGGGTGGAGCAGCTGCCCGCCCGCTTTGGTGACGCGCGGTTCGAGAAATTCGCCCAGCATCACCGCCTGTTCGGACTGTTTGAAGGCGCGCAAGGGGAGCGTCTCCAGCCCCTTCATCACCACCCAGGCGTTGAACGCCGAGAGCGTCGGGCCGGTGTTGCGCTGGAACGGCATCAACACCTCGTCGATCCACTGCCGCGACGCGCAGATCGCGCCGGCCAGCACGCGGCCCTGCCCGTCCATCAGCTTGGTGGCCGAATAGGCCACCACATCCGCGCCGAATTCCATCGGCCGCTGGAGCACCGGCGAGGCGAAGGCGTTATCGACCACGGTGGTGATCCCGTGCGCCTTGGCCAGGCCGCAGACATGGGCGAGATCGACGATATCGAGCGTCGGGTTGGCCGGGGTTTCGAAGAAAAACACGCGGGTCGTGGGCCGGATCGCGGCTTCCCACGCGCCATTGTCGGCGCTGTCGATCACAGTGGTTGCGATCCCGAACCTGGGCAGCAGGGTATCGACCAGCCAGCGGCACGAGCCGAAGGCGGCGCGCGCGGCGACGACATGGTCGCCGGCCGAAAGCTGGCACAGCAGCGCCGCTGTCATCGCCGCCATCCCGCTGGCCTGCGTGCGACAGGCTTCCGCCCCCTCCATCAGCGCGATGCGTTCTTCGAGCATCGCCACGGTGGGGTTCTGGAGGCGCGAATAGGTCATGCCCTGCGCGGTGCCGGCAAAGCGGTCGGCCACCGTCTGCGCGTCATCGTAGGTATAGCCCGAGGTGAGGAACAGCGCCTCGCTGGTCTCGCCATGTTCGGAGCGCCAGGTGCCGCCGCGCAGCGCACGGGTTGCGGGACGCCAGCGCGAAGTGGCGGCGCGGTCGATGCCGGTGGTCTTCTTCATGGCGCGCGGCTTTAGGACGGAGCGAGGCCGCCCGCAAGCAGGCCGTCTCGCGCCGTCTCGCCGTGGCCGACTGCCGACAGCATCATCGTCCCCTCGATCAGGGTGAGCAGATAGCGCGCCCCGCCCGCCGGATCGGGATCGTCGGCGGGCATCTGGCCTTCGAGCCAGCCGAGCAGCTCGTGCATCATTGCCTGCGCCGCCGACTGGTAGCCCGCAACACCGCGCGCGCAGCCCGCGACAATCTCCCACCACAGCGCCACGAAGGGCTGCATCTGCGGCGCCGCACCATGCGCGAGGATGCGGGCGATCACCTCGGCGCGGGTGCGCGCGCGCTCGCCGCCCATCGCTCCATCGAGCGCATTGGCATAGGCCTGCGCCAGAAAGGCCAGCAGCTCGGCGATCAGCGCTTCCTTGGTGCCGAAATGATAGAGCAGCATCCGGTCGGATGTGCCCGCCGCCTTGGCCAGCGGGCGCAGGCTCGCCTGCCCCAGCCCATGGGCCAGAACGTGGCCAGCCAGCCGCGGCAGCAGGCTGTCCTTCGACATCGCAGGCCGTTTCTTCGCGCGCGCCATCGCCGCTCTTGTAGCTCCGGCCAGAGCGCGCTACAAGCTCATGTAGCACTCGCTACATGTTTCTGGAGAAACGGCTATGGATCTTGCCTTCACCCCCTTCATCGCGCTCGCCGGCGGCGGGCTGGTGTGCGCCGTGGCCGCAATCATCGTCGCCTCCGCGCGCCCCGCGGCGCCGGGCAATGCGGTGCTGGCAGCACTCCTTTCGGCAGGCTTTGCCGGCTTCACCGCGATCACCATCGCCACCGAAGGCGTGCTGCCGGTGATCCTCAACCACACCACCAACCTGTGGGGCGTGCAGGTGTGGTGGGATCTGCTGTTCTCGCTCGGCATCGCCTATGTCCTGATCCTGCCGCGCGCGCGGGCACAGGGCATGAACCTGCCCTTGTGGACAGCGCTGATCCTCGCCACCGCCAGCATCGCCCTGCTGGCGATGTGCGCGCGGCTGTTCTGGCTGGAACGGGCGGGCACAAAACCATAATCCGCCCTTGCCCTGACACAGCCCGCTGCCTAAGCGGCGCGGGCCATGGCTGCGGCGCACGCTTCCCCTCCGACCGACATATCCCCGCCCGCGCATCCGCGCGATCCGCTGGCGCTGTGCCTTGCGCTGACCGGGCTGTTCGCGCTGCTGGCGGGCTGGCGGCTGGCGATCCCCTCGATCCCCGTGTTCGACGAGGTGCACTACCTGCCCGCCGCGCGCGAATTGCTGAAGCTGTGGAACGAAGGCCACGGCGCCTATCTCAACCGCGAACACCCGCTGCTGGGCAAGGAGATGATCGCGCTGGGCATCGCGCTGCTGGGTGATAATCCGCTGGGATGGCGGATCATGTCGTGGGTGGCGGGCACGCTGGCGCTGTTCGCATCGATGCGGGCGATGTGGCATGCGAGCGCCGACCGCTTTGCCACCCTCGCCTTGGGCATCCTGCTCGCCACCGGCTTTCACCTGCTGATCCAGTCGCGCATCGCCATGCTCGACATCTTCATGGCGGCCTTCCTTGCAGTTGCCGCATGGCAGTTCGCGGGGGCCTGCGCCGAGCCGGAGAAGGGCCGCTGGCGGCTGGCGCTGACGGGCATTGCGCTGGGCCTTGCGATGGGAGCGAAATGGAACGCGATTCCCTTGGCGATGCTGCCGGGCATTGCCTTCCTGGTCGCCCGCGCACGCGCCGGTCGCCGCCGGTTGTTCCTCTCGCGACGCGGGGCGCCGGTGCCGGGGGTTACGCTGGTCGAGGCCTTCGTGTGGCTCGGGATCGTGCCGCTCCTCGCCTATGCCGCGACCTTCCTGCCGGGCTATTGGCTGGCCGAATACCTGCGCCCCTCGCCGCTGGCAGAGCAGGGGCTGATCGGCTTCCATGGCGAGATCCTCGCCCTTCAGCAGCAGGTGCTCACCCCCCACACCTACCAGAGCAACTGGCCGCAATGGCTGCTCAACACCCGCGCGGTGTGGTATTTTTATGCGCCTGCGGACGGCGCGCAGCGCGGCATCCTGCTGATCGGCAACCCGCTGACGATGCTGCTGGGGCTTGCGGGCGTGCTGTGGTGCCTCGTCAGCGGCATGGCCCGCGAAAACTGGACGAAACTTGCCGTGGTGATCGGCTATGCGGCCAGCCTCGGACTGTGGGTGGTCGCGCCCAAGCCGGTGCAATTCTATTATCACTATTTCGTGCCGCATGTCTTGCTGCTGGCCGCGCTGGCGCTGGCGCTGGCGGACCTGCGCCGGGCCGGCTGGGGCTGGTGGGCACGGGGCACGCTGGCCGGTTCGGCAGGCGTGTTCGCGTGGTTCTTCCCAATCCTCGCCGCGCTGCCGCTCAAGTCTTCGGGCAGCTACGTGACGTGGATGTGGCTGGATGGGTGGCGGTAGGACTAGGCCGCTTCGTCAATGCCGGCCGAGCCAGCTTAGGGCGCGGGGAAATCAGAACCGCCCCCACACGAAACGGCTCGACAGGGCGTAGTTCCAGACCGACCCCACCACAATCCCGGCCAGCGCGGCCAGCGCCCAGAGCACGCCCTTGTCCTCAAGGAAGGTGGCGATCCCGATATTGGCGAAGGCGCCGACCGCACAGGTTCCGCAGAAACCAAGCCAGCCGCGCAGCACAGCGCGCCAGCCCACCAGCCGCTTGTCGCGATAGGTCAGCCAGTTGTTGAGCCAGAAATTGAAGCTCATCGCCACCATCACCGCCGCGGTCTGCGCCAGCGCGAAGCCCTCGCCCAGCACGAACAGCAGCGCTGAAAGCACCGCGAAATGGACGATCACGCCAAGCGCGCCGACCGTGCCGAACAGGGCAAAGCGGGTGGGGATCACGCGCCCGAGCGTCTTGTCGTAGAGCCCGGCGAGGAAATCGAACAGGATGGCGCGGTCCAGCTTGCTTTCTCCCTCGCGGCGGGCGGCGAATTGCAGGGGAAATTCCTTGACCCGCATCGGCGTATCAGCGGTCGCGAGCAGATCGAGCAGGATCTTGAAGCCGATCCCCGACAGGCGCGGCACCAGCGCCCGGGCGGTGGCGGCAGGCAGCAGGAAATAGCCGCTCATCGGATCGCTGAGCGCCACGCCCGTCAGCCGCCGGGCGAGGCCGTTGGCCAGGGCCGAGAGCCGCTCGCGTTCAGGCGCAGCCCAATCGGCGGTGCTCGCGCCTTCGGCAAAGCGGCTGGCGACGGCGATGTCGGCCTCGCCTGCCTTAACCGCTGCCAGCATCGCCGGCAGCAGCGCGGGGTCGTGCTGGTGATCGGCGTCCATCACCGCCACATAGGGCGCGGCGGTGGCGCAAAAGCCCTCGATCGCCGCGCTCGCCAGCCCGCGCCGGCCGATGCGCTGGATCACCCGCACGCGGGCATCGGCAAGCGCCAGCGCGCGCGCCGCGTCGGCCGTGCCGTCGCGGCTGTCGTCATCGACGATGATCACTTCCCAGCCGATGCCCCCGGCCAGCGCCGCGTCGATCCGCTCCACCAGCGGGGCGAGATTGCCGCGCTCGTTGAGGGT
>JBKBOH010000043.1:0-17722 GCA_046294975.1 Erythrobacter sp.
GTGGCGGAGACGGAGGGATTCGAACCCTCGGTACCCTGATAGAGTACGGTTCCTTAGCAGGGAACTGGTTTCAGCCACTCACCCACGTCTCCGGGCAACAGCTCGGGCTGCAAGCGGCGCGCTATAGTGGGCAACATTGCCAACGGCAAGGTGGCTTGCGAGAAAAAGCCGGATTGCCACCCCGCCGCCTTTCCACGGCGCGAACAGGCGGTTCGGCCCGAGTTCAGACGGGGACGATCACACTGGCACGGTTCGTCGCAATTCCGATTCGCTCCGGCGCGGCAGGGATTGCGCCGGGCGGGAAAGCGGATTCTCCTCGACCCTCGCGGCCCTGCAAGCACCGGATGGCGCCCATGCAGAGGCTGACACGAAAGGCGGCAACATGACCGGGAACATCGCACGCACCTTGGGATGGCAACGCTGGCTTGCCGCGATGACGACAGGCCTGCTCGGCGCGCTTGCTGTTGCAGCGCCCGCGGCAGCGCAGGAACTCGAGCGCCTCGATCCCGATACTGCCTATAGCGCGCAGCAGGGCGGCATCGACGGCGATCTGATGGCGCCAGAGAGCCAGCAGCCCCCCGCCCCCGCCCCCGCAAAGGACACGACCTTCGACGAACAGTTCGGCAACTACGCCGCCGCGCCCGCGGCTCCTGCCGCGCAGGATCCCGCAGCCGCTCCGCCTGCGGTCGCCAACACCACCGAAAATGCCGCCGGCACCTATGGCAAGGACGATCTGATCGGCGCCGCCGAAGGCGTGTTCGGCAAGGGCGCAGAGGGCCTCGCCCGGATGATCGAAGGACTGCTGGAAAAGCAGGGCAAGCCCAATGCCTATATCGTCGGGCGCGAGGCCGGCGGCGCCTTCATCGTCGGCGCGCGCTATGGCTCGGGCACGCTGCACCACAAGGTCGAGGGCAGCCAGCCGGTGTACT
Organism: Erythrobacter sp.; assembly: GCA_046294975.1. GTDB lineage: Bacteria > Pseudomonadota > Alphaproteobacteria > Sphingomonadales > Sphingomonadaceae > Erythrobacter. The sequence goes on from JBKBOH010000043.1 coordinate 930, forward strand.
GGACCGGCCCGTCGATCGGCTTCGATGCCGGGGCCAATGCCGCCAACACTTTCGTGCTGGTTTATAATCTTCATGACACCGAAGACCTGTTCAAGCGCTTCCCTGCGGGTGAGGGGCAGGCCTATTTCGTCGGCGGCCTGCACGCCAGCTACCTGCGCTGGGGGGATGTGGTGCTGATCCCGATCCGCATGGGCGCAGGCCTGCGGCTCGGGGTCAATGCGGGCTACATGAAGTTTTCGAAGAAGCAGCGCTGGCTGCCATTCTAGAAAATTGCGCGAAAAGCAGGTTGCGGAGCGCGTCCATGCGCGCCAAAGCCCGCGCCGTTATGCTTGACCGACTCAGCCCTCAGGCGCCTGATGCGCTGCTCGCCCTGATCCGCCTCTACGCCGCCGATCCGCGCGCCGACAAGATCGACCTCGGCGTCGGGGTCTATCGCACCGAGGAAGGTGAAACGCCCGTATTTGCCGCAATCAAGGCGGCCGAACAGGTGCTGGTCGATACGCAGGATTCCAAGGCCTATCTCGGTCCGGAAGGCGACATGGGCTTCGTCAATGCGCTGATGCCCTACATCTTCGGCAGCGCCGACCCGACCATGGGCGGGCGGATTTCGGGGATGCAGACCCCGGGCGGCACCGGCGCGGTGCGCCTGGCGCTGGCGCTGGCCCAGAAGGCGGGCGTGAAGCGCGTCCACATGGGTGTGCCAAGCTGGCCCAACCATGCACAGATCCTCGCCGATCTCGGGCTGGAGCTGGTCACCTTCCCGCACGCGCGGCTTGATGGCACCGCCGATCTCGATGCGGTGCTCAACATCATCGACAATGCCGGCCCGGACGCGGCGGTGCTGCTGCACGGGTGCTGCCACAACCCCACCGGCATCGACTACACCGCCGAACAATGGGCCGCGATTGCTGAGGCTTTTGCGGCCAACAGCGCCTTGCCGATCATCGATATGGCCTATCAGGGCCTCGGCCATGGGCTGGAGGAAGATGCCGCCGGGCTGCGCGCGGTTCTCGCCAGGGTGCCCGAAGCCTTCATCGCCTATTCTTGCGACAAGAATTTCGGCCAGTATCGTGACCGCGTGGGCGCGTTCTACATCCTCGGCCAGGATCAGGCCGCGCTCGACACCGCCTTCAGCAACGCCAACGCGCTGGCCCGGGCGTGCTGGTCGATGCCGCCCGATCACGGCGGCGCGGCGGTGCGGATCATCCTGCGCGATCCCGATCTGACCGCGAACTGGCTGGCCGAACTCGGCACGATGCGCGCGCGGATGCGGCAGGTGCGCGATGCGCTGGCGGCCGCGGGCACGGCGGGACGGATCGATCTGACCCCGCTGGGGCTTCAGAACGGCCTGTTCGCGGTGCTCCCCGTCACCAAGGAGGAGGTCGCCCAGCTGCGCGAGGAGCATGGCATCTACATGGCCGCCTCGGGCCGGATCAACATCGCCGGGCTGACAACGGCCAACCTGCCCAGGTTCGTCGCTGCTTTGGCGGCGGTGGCGCAATGAGGCACGCGCCCGGTGCTCGACCGCCAGCCGGTGCTGGAGGACGAGCGCCTGCTGCTGCGGCCGCTGCGCGCAAGCGACTGGGACGCGCTGTTGGCGGTCGCGTCCGATCCGCTGGTGTGGGAACAGCACCCCGCGCATGATCGCTGGCGCGAACCGGTGTTCCGCGCCTTTTTCGCGGATGCGCTGGCGGGCAAGGGAGCGCTGGTGGCGATCGACAAGAGCACCGGCGCGGTCATCGGCTCCTCGCGCTTCGAAGGGCTGGATGAAGCGGACGGCGGCTCGGTCGAGATCGGCTGGACGTTTCTGGCGCGCAGCCACTGGGGCGGCCGCTTCAATCAGGCGATGAAGCGGCTGATGCTGGCCCATGCGCTCGCCGCGGTGAACGAATGCCGCTTCCTCGTCGGCGCTAGCAACACCCGCTCACGCCGCGCGCTGGAGAAGATCGGCGCGCGCCTGACCGACCGTGTGGAAACCCGTGTAATGGCTGGGGGCGAGGAGATCGCGCACCTCACCTATGTCATTACCCGCAGGGATTTCGCGCAAGGGCCGCTGGCCTAGCGCGTCGCGGCAAGGCTCTGCATCCGCTTGAGGTAGCGCGCCAGCACGTCGATCTCGAGGTTCACGCGGTCGCCTTCCTTGAGATCGCCCAACGTCGTCACTTCGGCGGTGTGGGGGATGATGTTGAGCAGGAAATCGCATGTGCCATCAGCGCGGTCACGCACGTCATTGACGGTCAGCGACACGCCGTTGACGGTAATCGAGCCTTTTTCCGCGATGAACGGGGCCATTTCCGCCCGCGCCCGGATCGCCACCTTCCAGCTGCCGCCTTGCTGCGCCACCAGCACCACCTCACCGACCGAATCGACATGGCCGGTGACGATATGCCCACCCAGTTCGTCGCCCAGCCGCAACGAGGGTTCGAGGTTGAGCCGCTGACCGCGCTCCCACATTCCCGGCACGGTGCGGCTGACCGTCTCGCCCGAAACATCGACCGCGAACCAGGCATCGCCCGGAGTGCCGCCACGCTCGACGACGGTAAGGCACACGCCCGAACACGCGATCGAGGCGCCGATGTCGATCCGTGCCGGATCGAGCGGTGCCGTAATCCGCAGGCGCAGGTCGCCGCGCTGGTGCGTGCTGTCGATCGTGCCGATCGCGGTGACGATGCCGGTGAACATGGACGCAATCCCTAGCCGTTGCGCCGTCGCAGATAGGCGGTGAATTCGTCGCTGCCAAGCTGGCTGCGCTCGGCCAGTTGCCAGCGGGCATGCGCGTCTGCAAGGCTGGCGAGGCCGAGCGCGCCGAGGCTGCGGCGGCCATCGCCGATCAGGATCGGCGCGCGGTAGAGGTGCAGCTCGTCGACCAGATCGGCGGCAAGGAAGGCGGCGGCTGCCTCGGCCCCGCCTTCGACATAGAGATAGAGCACGCCATCCAGCCCGGCGATGGCTTCGGGCGCGGCGATGGCCGCCGCCCCGGCGGGAGCCGCCCCGCGGGTCAGCACCACCGGCTGCGGCGAGCGCGCCTCCAGCCCCGGCAGCCGCACGTCGAGCCGCGGCCTATCGGTCCGCCATGTCCCGCCGCCCACAAGGATCGCGTCATGCCGCGCGCGCTGGGCATGGACGTGGGCGCGTGCAGCCTCGCCGGTGATCCAGCGGCTGGTGCCGTCGGCAAGCGCGATGCAGCCGTCGAGCGACATCGCCAGTTTGAGCGTCACCCATGGCCGTCCCAGTCGCTGGCGGGTGAGGAACCCGGCAAGGCTGGCGGCCGATGCGGCATCGTCCAGCAGGCGGGTTTCGATCCCCGCCGCCTCCAGCCGCGCCAGCCCTGCCCCGCTGGTGCGCGGATCGGGATCGTGCTGGCCGATCACCACCCGCTGCGGGCGCGCAGCGGCGATCAGATCGGCGCAGGAGCCACCGCGCGCCGAGACATGGGCGCAAGGTTCGAGCGTGACGTAAAGCGTTGCCGCGGCCAGCGCTTGCGGCGCAAGAGTCGCCAGCGCCGCAGCCTCGGCATGGGGTCGTCCGCCCGCCTGCGTCCAGCCGCGCGCGATCACCCTGCCCGAATGCACCACCAGCGCGCCCACGCCCGGATTGGGGCGCGAGCACGGACGCGCGCGCAGCGCCAGCCGCGCGGCCGCGGCCATCCAGTCGTGATCGGTGGGAGCAAGCGAGCCTATGGCTGCGAACCTTCGTCCGGCTTCACCGAGGTCCCCGCAAGCAATTCCGCCCGGCGCTTTTCGGCTGCGGCACGCTCCGCCGCGCGGCGCGCCTCGGCCTTGCGCTCGATTGCCTCGACATCCATCCCCGCCGCGGCGCCCAGCGCCTTGTATATCGCGCGCTTGCGCCCGGCGATGCGCGCTTCCTCGGCCTCGCGCAGCTCCTTCAATTCCTGATTGGCGCGGTTGGACGCGATGATTTCGGCATCGCTGCGCTCAGGAGCGAAGGTGGTGATGTAATCGATGGTGGGTCGCTCGGGCGCCTTGTATTCGACCTGGCTGACCGCCCAATAGAGGATCGCCATCACCGGCAGCACCGACAGGCCGAGGATCGGCCAGCGATAGGGCGTAGGCCGACGCAGCTGGTGCCACAGATCGACAAAACCGGGGACAGGGTTGAAGCGCGAATTGGAGAGCATCGGCAATGTTATAGGCCGCCTGGCCGGAGAATCCAAACCGCTCTAGCCGAAACTGGCATAGAGCCCGCGCCCGTGCTCGCGCAGCCATGCGTCGGCGATGCGGATGTCGGCCTCGTAGATCCGCCCGAGCAGCGCGTGGAAGGCCGGGCTGTGATCGAAATGGACGAGATGCGCGACTTCGTGGGCAACCACCGAACGGCGCACGAAGTCGGGGGCCTGCACCAGTCGCCAGTTGATGCGAATCCGGCGCTTGTCCGAGCACGAACCCCAGCGCCGCTGCGCGCGCGTAAGCCCCACCGGCACCGGATCCAGCCCGGCGGCGGCGCAATAGTCGCGCATGTCGGACTCGGCGAGGGCCAGCGCCTCGGCTTCGAGCCAGCGGCGCAGGCGTGTCTGGAGACTGTGCTCCGGCCCGCCGATGGACAAGGCCTCACCCTCAACCACCGGGCGACGCGGGGCGCGCGGCTCCCATGCGAGGCGTAGCGCCGTGCCGCGATAAAGCAGGGCACCTCCCGGCACCGGAACGGCGCGCGCAGGCAGGCGGGCAAGCTGTTCTTCGAGCCAGCCCTTGCGGGCGTGGGCAAAGGCAATCGCCTCGCGGCTTTCGGCCCATTCGGGGAGCGTGACGCGCACCTCGCCGCCATCGGGTGCCAGCCGCAGCGTCAGCCGCCGCGCGCGGGCCATCCGCCGCAGCACGATCGGCACCGTCCGGCCCGCCAGTTCAAGCTCGGGATCGAGCGGCGCACGGCGCAGCCAGTCGATCACGCCTCCTCCTGCGTGGCATGGCGCCCTGCCCGGTCAGGGCGCGGCGAGGGCCATTCGACAATGTGATGCTCGATCGGCCCCGCCTCGGTCTCGCTCACCACCCGACCGATCACCGAAACCCCGACCCGCCGCACCGCATCGCGATCGCCGCTGATGAGGTAGTGCCAGCCCGGCAGCGGGCGCTCATCGGCGCGCAGGCGGTAGGCGCAGGTCGAGGGCAGCCAGCTGACCTGCTCGACGATTCTCAAAGTCAGGCGCAGGCAATCGGGGACGAAGGCCTTGCGGTTGCGATAGTCGCTGCACTGCGCGGTGCCGGTATCGAGCAGGCGGCAGGCGACATTGGTATCCACGATCTCGCCGGTGTCGGCATCCTCGATCTTGTGCAGGCAGCAGCGTCCGCAGCCGTCACACAGCGCCTCCCACTCGGGACGCGTGAGATCCCGCAGCGGCAGCTCCCAGAAGCGCGTCCTCAGTTCACCCACTTGCCCAGTTCCGCGGCGACGGCGTCCGCGCCCTGGTCCACCGGCAGGGTTGCCAGCGGTTCGCCTTCGGGGCCGAACAGGTAGACGATGTTGGAGTGATCGACGAGGTAGCCGCCGCCCGCCACCGGCGCGCCCTTGGCATAGAACACCTTGAAGGCCTTGGCCGTCGCGGCGATCTGTTCGGGTGTCCCGGTCAGCCCGATGATATCGGGCGAGAAAGCAGCGGCGAACTCGCCCACCACCTTGGGCGTATCGCGTTCGGGATCGATGGTGATGAAGATCGTCGCAATCTTCGCCGCCTTGTCGGGATCGCTGGCCTCGAGCCGCTTCAGGCCCTGCGCCACGCGCTGCATGTCGGTGGGGCAGATGTCGGGGCAGAAGGCGTAGCCGAAATAGACCACGCGATATTTGCCCGCGAAATCGTCCCAGCGCACGATTTGACCCTTGCTGCCCGTGAGCGCGAAATCGCCCCCGATGTCAGCGCCAGCCAGCGGCGGCGACGACACAGCGCCTCCGCAGGCGGTGAGTGCCAGCACCGCAGCCAGTACGGCAAGACGGGGGGCGGAAGGCTTGTTGATGCGGTTCATGCTCTGCTAACTGGTTGCTTGCGATGGATGCGGGCTTGCCCTGCGCCGGGCCACGGCCGATGTGTGACAGGTTATGCGAAAGGATCAAACCTTGGCTTTGGATGTTTTTCGCAAGATAGAGGCTCTCGGCGCGATTTCCAGCGCGCTTGTGCTGGTGCTTGCGGTGCCCGCTGCGGCGCAGTTCCAGTCGGAAGGCTACAAGTTCCTCGAAGCGGTCAAAGATCGCGACGGCGATGTCGCCACCGACATGCTCAACAAGCCGGGCACGCAGGTGATCAACACCCGCGACATCACCAGCGGCGATACCGGCCTGCATCTGGTGGTGCAGCGCCGCGACGTGCTGTGGATCCGTTTCCTGCTCCAGCGCGGGGCCGATCCCAATATCCGCAACAAGAAGGGCATCACCCCGCTCCAGTTGGCCACGGCAATGGGCTTTATCGACGGGGTCGAGGCGCTGATCCGGGGCGGCGCCAACGTCAATGTCGGGGACCAGACCGGCGAAACCCCGCTGATCGCGGCGGTGCACCAGCGCAATCCGGAACTGGTGCGTGTGCTGCTGGCGCATGGCGCTGACCCCGATCATAACGACAATTCGGGCCGCTCGGCGCGCCAGTATGTGGAATTGATGAACGGCAACAGCCTGATGAAGCAAATCTTCCAGGAGGCCGACGACAAGCGCGCCGGCAAGGAACCAAAGCGCCAGTACGGGCCTTCTTTCTGACATGGACACCATGACCACCGATTTCGCCGACATGACGCTGGACGAACTGCGAGTCGCGCTCGCGCCCGATATTGCCGCCTCGGCCATCTTCGATGGCTGGACCGAGACCGCGCTGCTGGCCGCCGCCGACATGGCCGGCTGCGATCCCGATGTCGCGCGGCTCGCCTTCCAGAGCGAGCGCAAGGGCGGACTTGCGATGGCGATGATAGAGGCGTGGATCACCTCGGTCGATCAGGCAATGGAAGCCGCATGGCCCGCCGAGCGCCTCGCCCCGCTCAAGATCCGCGAGCGCATCCGCACGCTGGTCGCCTTCCGGCTCGATGCGGTTGCCGATATCGACGAAGCGGTGCGCCGCGCGCTGGCGGTGATGGCGCAGCCGCACAACGCTGCCCGCGCGCTCAGCCTTGGCTGGCGTTCGGCTGACCTCATGTGGCGGCTCGCGGGCGATACCGCGACCGATTACAACCACTACACCAAGCGCGCCATTCTCGCCGGCATCTACAGCGCCACGCTGGCGGTGTTCGTCAATGACGAGAGTGAGGGCAAGGCCGATACCCACGCCTTCCTTGAACGCCGGATCGACGGGGTGATGAAGTTCGAGAAGGCCAAGGCCCAGCTGCTTGGGCGTGAGCGCGAATGGCCCAGCCTGACGCGGTTCCTGGGGCGCCTGCGCTACCCGGCGCGTTGAGTCGGGGATTGGCCGCCGGCCCCGGTCGCGCCCCGCGCCCGTCTGTCCTATTGCCCGATTCGGATTCGCGAGCCATCTTGGCACTTGCGCGATCAGGACATTGACGGGAAGGGAATTGGAATGGCGGGTTCGCTCAACAAGGTCATGCTGATCGGCAATCTCGGCGCCGATCCGGAGGTTCGCAGCTTCCAGAACGGCGGCAAGGTCTGCAACCTGCGGATCGCCACCACCGAAAGCTGGAAGGACCGCAACACCGGCGAAAAGCAGGAGCGCACCGAGTGGCACACGGTTGCCATCTTCAACGAAGGGCTTGCCGGCGTGGCAGAGCGGTACCTCAAGAAGGGCTCGAAGGTCTATATCGAAGGCCAGCTCCAGACCCGCAAATGGCAGGATCAGAACGGAAATGACCGCTATTCGACCGAAGTCGTGCTGCGCGGCCCCAACGCGGTGATGACCATGCTCGACAGTCCCGGCGGCGCTGGCGGCGGGATGGGCGGCGGCGGCCGCGCGGGCGGCTTCGGCGGTGGAAACGGCGGCGGCAACTATGGCGGCGGAGCTGGCGGCGGCGGAGCTGGCGGCGGCTTCGGCGGTGGCTACGACGATCTCGACGACGATATTCCATTTTGAATCAGGAACTTGATGCGGGCTGGGCATTTGCCTGCGGGCGTTTTGTCCAGGCGCGGGCAGACCGATGGTGATTGCGCGATTTGCGCTTCTCGGCCTGGGAGCGCCGCGACAGCGCTGGTGATTCCCGTGGCTGCTGCGGCCCAACCAAGCGCCGAATTCGGTGAGGCGGCGGTGAATGTCATCCGCCAGGCGCGCTTCAGGCCGCAGGACACCGGGCTCAAGGGCTGCGTTGACCGGGTGATCTTCCGCATCCGCACCGACGAGCGCGCGGGAGGCAAGCATCACAGACCCACAAGCCATGACCGAACTGATCCCGTCCGCGCGCGATCAGAACGACTGGCTCACCCTCACATTGATGCGCGGCCTCTTGTCGCCGGTGTCATAGCGCGCCCCTGTCAGCGGGACGGCGACTTCGAGATCGAAGTCGAACGTGCGGGTCACGTCAGCGCGCAGGCCTCCGCCGCCCGAGGCCAGCGATGTGCCCCCACCGCCCCCGGCAAGGTTCGTCACCACCCCGCCATCGGCAAAGGCGTAAAGCTGGAGATGTTCCACGGCACCCAGAGCCGTGGGCCAATCGTAGCGCAGCTCGCCCACCCCGGCGATGCCCTGGTCGCCGATCGCCTGCCCGTAATCGTACCCGCACAGGAAGGCATTGCCGCCGAGCGCGAAGTTCTCGCCGATCAGCAGCGGATCGCTCGACAGCTGGCCGCTCGCCGCGAGCGAGAGGCTCACCCGCGCCGCCAGTGTGCGCCGCCAGTTCAGCCACCGCGAAAGGGTGGTAAAGCCGGGCCCGGCATCGCCCCGCGAGGCCAGCGGATCGCCGAGCACGCTCGAACCGGGTCTTGCCGATCCACACGCCCGACAGGTCATCGGCCAGCAGCGCTTCGCGCTGAAGCGCGGTGAGAGTGAGCGGGCGAATGGCTGGCGATGGCATCGGTCAATCCGCGCAGCTCGGCGCGGTCCAGCGCGCGGCCGGCAAAGGGTTCGATCACCGCGGCGAAATCGCTCCGGTCAAGCGCGGCGAGTCCGTCGATGACGATCGCACCCACGGCGATTTGCGCGCTTTGGCCAGTGCCGGCGGGCAGGTCGAGCATCGGCTGGAGCTCGATCCGGACCGCGGCTCGACCTCGACCATCGGCCGTTCACGTTCGACCTGCTGGACGGGCTTGCTCTGGTCAAGCGCGCCTTGCGCCGCTAGTCCCTGACCAGCGAGCAAGTCCTCACTCGCAATGAGGCCCTTAACCAGGCGCAAGTGCTGCAAACTGCCTCGTAAAAGGGAGTTGGACCACAAGCGAAAGGCTAATCATTCGGAATTTGCAGGCTTCGTCTACCAATCTTCTAAACGAGACTGGAAAGCGGGAGCCGCTAGCAGGCAGAGATGGAGATTTCCATGCACGTGCTTTCACGCCTGCTGTTGCCCCTTGTCTTGCTGCTGTTCAGCGGCACGCCGGTGCTGGCACAAAACGGGGCATGGACGGTCAGCGAGACCAAGGGGAACGTGGCCGTCATCGCTTCGCGCGGGCAGCGTCCTGCTACCAACGGGCTTCAGCTTGCCGCCGGCGCGACGGTACGCACCCAGGCGAAGTCTTCGGCGGAATTGGTGCGCGGGCGCGAATTTGTGACGCTGCGCCAGCACGCGCAGAGCCGCATTCCGGAGGCGGCACGCAGCCGCTCGATCATGTAGATCATCCAGGACTACGGCAGCGCGCTGTTCAACATCGGCCAGCAGGCCGATCCGCATTTCGGAGCCGAAACCCCCTATCTGGCGGCGGTCGTGAAGGGCACCACCTTCATCATCACCGTCGGTTCGGAGGGAGCGACCTTGCAGGTCACCGAAGGCGCAGTGGAAACCGCAACCCGCGATGCGGCACGCGCGAACTGGTGCTGCCTGGCGCGGTGGCGATGGTGGCTGCGGGCGATCCGATGCGGCTGGCGCTTGAAGGCGAAACCCGCAAGGCGATCGATTCCCCCGCACGTGCGGTGGAGCCCGGCGATCGACACGTCCTCGCCGCTCGGATCGACGATCTCGATGCGCTCAAACTGGCGGTGGGCGAGGGCAACCTCGGCCAAGTTCTGCGCCGTCTGGTCGAGTGCATTCGGGTCGCAGGCGCGGCAAGGACGGGCTACCGGATCGACACCCGCACGCTGGCATGGGCCAGCCCGCTCGCGCTCGACCAACTTGAACAGCTGCTGGCCGGACTCAGGGCGATGATGCACAGCCCGTTCGAGGTGGCCGGGCGCCGGCTCGGCTTGCCGCTGACCTTCGGGGTCGCGGCGGCCGACATTGCTGACGCGGCCGACAAGGCCGACAAGGCTGCCGACGCCGCGAGCCTCGCCAAGCGCTCGGGCAGGCCCTGGCGGTTCCATGCCGATGGCGAAGATGAGGCGGCGAGCACGCAGTTGTCGCTGCTGGGCGAACTCGACGAGGCCCTGCACAATAGCGAAGTGTGCATGGACTATCAGCCCAAGCTCAACCTTGCGACCGGACAAATCGACTCGGCCGAAACACTGGTGCGCTGGAAGCATCCGGTGCGCGCAATGCTGCCGCCCGACAGCTGCATCCCGCTGATCGAGCAATCCGGCCGCATCGACGATCTGACGATCACGGTACTGACCCGCGCTGGCCGACATGAAGAGCCGGTGCGAGCGCCATCTGGTGGTGAGCGTCGCGGTCAATATTTCGGCCGGCCTGCTGGCCTCGGACAGCTTTGCCAGCTGCGCGCTGGCGGTGGTCGAACGCTCGGGCGCACCGGTCCACCGGCTGACCTTCGAGATCACCCAAAACGCCCAGTTCGAGGACACCGACAAGGCCATCGCGCCGCTCGAAAGGCTCCGCGCCGCCGGCATCCGCATTTCGCTGGACGATTACGGCACCGGCCAATCGACACTCAACAACCTCAAGCTGCTGGCGTTCGCGGAGCTCAAGATCGACCAGATGTTCGTGCAGCACGCGCATATCGATCGCGGCGATGCGATGCTGGTGCGCTCGACCGTGCAACTGGCGCACGAGCTGGGGATCGCGGTGGTGGCCGAAGGGATCGAGGACGAGGCGGGCCTTGCCTTCCTCAAGGGCATCGGCGGCGATCAGGCACAGGGCTTCTTCATCGGCCGCCCGACGAGCGCCGTGGATCTCGTCGCGCTGGTGGCCGGGCCGACCGAGCAGCCAGCCATCCGCGCGGCCTAGTCGATCAGCACGAAAGGTGCCCAGACCTCCGGGCGGTCGGCCCCCGCCAACCCGCTTTCCCGCCGCAGGCTACGGATCGCGTGCTGCAAGGCGCGCGCCTTGTCGCCGCGCTTGCGGTAGTCGCGCAGCATTTGTGTGACGACATAGGCCGCAACATCATCGCGCACCTGCCAGTGGGTGGCGAGCACGCTGCCCCCGCCGGCGAAGCGGAAGGCGCTGACCAGCCCCGAAAAGGCAGGCACCCCGCCTTCGAACCCGGCCGCGCTGTCGCAGGCGCTGAGGATCACCCAGTCCGCTGTCAGATCGAGCCGGGCGATCTCGCTCGCGGTCAGCACACCGTCCTCCCCGTCCTCGTCTGCGGCGGGCGGAGAGAGAACCAGCGCAGGCTCGGCAACACCCTCCAGCTCGCCGCCGACAAGGCCGTGGGTGGCAAACAGCAACACCTCGGCCGCGCGCACCCCAGGGTCAGCGAGATTGGCCTCGCGCGCTTGCGCGCCGAGAAACAGCCGCGCGCCCTCTGCGCCAAATTCACGCGCGATGCTGCGCGCCTCGCGTTCCGCGCCGGGGAGCGCCGGCAACTGCGCCAGCCGCGCCGCATCCGCCCCGCTGCGCTCGAAATAGGCGGCGGGACCGAGCACCGCCTGCTGGCCAGTCTCCGACCTCTCGCCCGCAGCGAACGGCACCGGCGCGGCAAAGGCAACCAACCCGCCGCCGCGCGCGCTCGCCATCCGGTTGGCATGGCCGAGCGCGGCGACATTCGCCAGCGCAAAGCGGTCAGCAAGCCAGCTCGGCCCCGTGCTCTGTGTGCCCGCGTCGAGCACCAACAGGCCGAACGGGAGCGAGGCCAGCGGACCGCCTGCCAGCACCCGCAAGGTCTTGACCCCGCTCAGCGCCGTGCGCGTTTCAGGCGGCAGCAGCACCGCCGCCAGCCGCGCCGCAGCACCGGCATCAAAATCAAGCCCGGCCGCGCCGTCGCGAACCCTGGAGGCGAGCGCCACCAACTCGGCGCGCGGCAAATCGAGCCGCCGGATCAGCGCCCGATCGGCGGTCACCACCAGACTATAGGCCCCGTCATAGGCCGGCGCGATCGCCAGCAGGGCCTCGTCCTTGCCAAGCCCGGCGCGGATCTTGGCGATATCGACGGCATCCGGCGCCAGCAACTGGCCGGCGGCGGGATCGCGCGCGCTGAGGGCAGCCAGCGCCGCAGCGCGCGCCGCAGCGGCCGCCGCCAGCCGTTGGCGTGCCGCCTCGGGCGGGGTGCCATCGGCGAGCGCGCGAAGCAATTCGCGGTCGGCCGCGTCAAGCTCGGCATCGGCCTGCTGCAAGGCCCTGAGCGCGCCGGCGAGCGCCGGATCCGCGCTCGTCAGCCGCTCGGCACGAAAAGCGCTCGCCTGCGCCAGCCCCGATCCGGTGGCAAGGGCAATGGCCTGCGCCATATCATCGGGCGAGCCTGCCGCCACGGCAATTTCCATCACCAGATCAAGCGCGGCGCGCTGGTCGACAGGTGTCTGCCCAGCCGTGGCCCGCCCCCGGTCGCGCCCGAGGAAGGCGATCATCGCCCGCGCCTCGGCCAGCGCATCCTGCGGCCGCCCCGCCACGATGCTCTGTGCCCAAACGTCAACCAGCCGCGCGTGGCGGAGCACAAAGGCTCCGGAATTCTCGGTTTCGAGCAGCCGGGCATAGTCGCGCGCGGCAATCCGCGCCGCTTCGGCGATCTCGCCCGCGCGGAGCAGCGCGCGCACCAGATCGGGGCCAATCCGCTTGGCGATCTCGACATCGACTGTCTTCGCTGCCATCCGCGCGTCGACCGCGCGCAGCCGCGCCAGCGCCTCCTCGGCGCGCCCGAGCGCGAAGGTGGCCTGCGCCGCATAGCCCAGCGCGCCGAGGCCGAAAGGGCTGCCCTCGCCCTGATACCTGGCGAAGATCGGCGCGGCTTCCTCGAACAGCGGGATGGCCTCGGCATAGCGTTCGCGTTGGAGGTAGATCGTGCCGAGCAGATGCAACCCGTAACCGAAGGACAGGTTGTCCGGCCCCTCGTGCTCGCGCTTCAACTCGAGGCTGCGGGCCATGTAGCCGGTCGCCTCGACCGGGCGGCCGGTGCGCGACAGGATGATCGCCAGCATCTCGAGCGCACGGGCATAGCTGGTATGCGCCGGATCGACATGCGCCACCGCCCGCTCTACCGCGATGCGGGCATAGCGTTCGGCCTCGTCCATCTGCCCGGCCCGCCGCAGCATTCCGGCATAGCCGTAATAGGAACTGACCGTGTCGGGATCGTTCGGCCCGAGAAACCCTTCGCGGGTATCGAGGCTGGCCTTCTGATAGCGCAGCGCCTCGTCGATCCGGCTCAATTGCAGGAACACCTGCGACAGCGAGAATTCGAGGTTCGAGCGCGCGAGCACGGCATTGTGCCCGATCTCACCGGGCGGCAGTGCAGCATAGGCGGCCATGTAGTCGGCATAGCCCTGTTGAAGCGCGGCCACGGCAGCATCGGCCGCGCCGGCCTGGGCAAGCAAGGTGCCCAGCAGCGCCACGCCCTCGCCGCGCGTTGCCAGCGTCGCGGGATCGCCGGCGGGCAGCGCCGCCAGCCCGCGCTCGACCCGCGCGCGCGCCTCGGCGTTACGACCGAGAATGTAGAGCTGCGAGGCGACGCGGATATCAGTGAGGGCGATCTGCGGATGATCGGGCGCGATCCGGCGCGCCGCAGTCGCCACCGCTTCCCACGCGGCCATCACCCGCTCGGCACCCGCGCTGTCGGCCTGGTTCAACTCGAAGATGGCATAGGCATCCTGGAGCAGCCGCTCCACCTCCGCCTCGCCCGCCGCATCGGCAGCCGACAGTGGCGCGGGCGAAACGGCGAGCACCAACGCCACGGCCACGGCACTGGCGGCAAAGCCGAAGCTGTGGCCCCGATGGCATCCCGCGATCATGACCTTTCTCCGTCAGACGCGAATACATAGGGTAACGTCAGTCGAAAACGATGTAAAATTGCGACATCTGCGGGCCGGTGTTGACGATTTCGATGCTGTGGCGCTGGGTGTAGAGTGGCACCCAGCGGCATTTGACCGGATCGTCGGCAACCGGCTTGCACACCTGCCGCGCCGACTGGTCGCGCACCACCAGCCTTGGGGTCGGCCCGCGCGCGACGCGCAGCACGATCTGGGCGCTGCGCCCGCCGAAGAAGGTCTGGTTGAGCTGGGTGGTCGCACCCGGCGCCAGCGCTGCCGAGCGATAGGCCGGGCCCAGCGCGCGCCCGCGCATCGGCGGGGTATCGGCGGGCAGGACGGCAAGCCAGCGCGCCATTGCGGTCGCATCCGCCGCCGTATCGGGCTTGGCCCCGAGCCGATCGAGCCGCGCGGCGGCCTGCGCCAGCGCCTCCCGGTCCTGCGCGCGTTCGGCGCGCTCGGCCATAACCAGCGCCTCGGCCACCCGCTCGGCGCGCTCGGCGGGGGCCACCGCCTGCACGGGCACAACCGGTTCAGGCGCAAGCGGCGCAGCGCAGGCGGCAAGCAAAGCCAAGGCGGGCAGGCCCTGCAACCGCCTCATGTCGCGGCCGCGATGCGGAACACCGCGCCTCCCGGCCCGCCGGCGACGGGTTCCTCCAGCGTCAACGCCAGCCCATGGCGTTCGGCAATCGCCCGCGCCAGCGCCAGGCCCAGCCCGCTGCCTGAGGTCTGTTCGCCCTGGCCGCGGCCGCGATAAAAGCGATCGAAGATCCGCTCGCGGTCCTGCGGGTCGATGCCGGGGCCGTCATCGGCCACCACCAGCACCGGCCCGGGATCGAGCGTGATCGCGATATGGCCGCCGCGCGGCACATATTTGAGCGCATTGTCGAGCATGTTGGTCACCAGTCTGCCAAGCTGTCGCTCGTCGCCATTGATCGTCACGCCAGGGGCGATTGTCCAGCCAAGTTCAAGCCCTGCTTCCTCGGCGCTGCCGGCGTAGAGTTCGCAGATCCCCGTCAGCAGCGCGCTCAGATCGACCGGGGAAAGCCCGCTGCGATCGCCGCGATTGGCCTTGCTCGCGGCAATGTCGAGCAGGGATTCGAGCGTCTGCACGATCCGCCGGATCTCACCGCGCGCCTCGGCCAGCTTTTCGGCAATCGCCGGATCGGGCTTCTGCGCGAGCGCCTTCACCAGCCGGTTGTCGAGATGCGAGAGCGGCGTGCGGATTTCATGCGCGAGCTGTTCTGATGTGTCCTTGTAGGCCGCCAGCAAATCATTGACCCGCGCCAGCGCGGCGGCGCTGTGGGCGGTGAGCTCGTCGATCTCGTCACCGTCAGCGCGACCGGCCGCGGCAAGAGCAGCCCCGTCCTGCGGCTCGCGGAAGGCAAGATTGATGCGCGCGATGCGGCGTTGCAGCCCAAGCGCGGCAAACCGGCCGAGCAGCGCCACCAGCGCGATGAACACCGCCCCGCCCACGGCAAAGGCCATCGTAATGCTGGAAAGCAGCGGCGCTTCGATATCGATCCCGCGCGCCACCACCAGCCGAAGATCGGGCCCGAGCTGCACTGCCCGGGCAAAGCCGCGCGAATGGGCGCCGATGGTGATGATCCCGCTTTCCGACACGGCCGGATCAAGTGGTGGCCATTCGGCCAGATCGCCCGCAATCCTGCGCCCGCGATCATCCGCCAGCAGATAGTGCGAGGCGCTGCCCTCGATCGGCGTAAGCGCGATGCGATCGGCAATGCGGGCCTGCAATTCGGCCTTGCCGCCGGTGGCGTAGATATCGGCAAGCCCCGCAAGATCGACATCGACCTCGGCCCGCGCCGCCTCCTGCAAGGTCGTGCTGACCGTCTGGTGGGTAAGCCACCACAGGCCCGCCAGCAATACCAGCGAAAGCACGATCGCGCCGGCCACGAGGCGCGAGAAGATGGAGCGGCGGGCTTCGATCACGGCCTCCCGTCGAGCAGGCGGTAGCCCGATCCGAGGATGGTTTCGAGCGCCGGCCGATCGAACCCATCCTCGAGCTTGCGGCGCAGCCGGCCGATGTTGACATCGACCACATTGGTCTGCGGGTCAAAGTCCATCTTCCACACGTGCCGCAGCAGCATCTCGCGGGTCACCACTTCGCCGGCGTTCTCCATGAAATAGCGGAACAGCTCGAATTCCTTGGGGCTGAGCGGCAGATGGCGGTTGTCGCGGAAGGCGGTGCGGGCCTTCAGGTGGCATTCGAACGCGCCGTAGATGATCACCGCAGAGTGTTCGCGCCCGGTGGCGCGGCGATGCAGCGCGCGCAGGCGGGCGACCAGTTCCTCGGGTTCGAACGGCTTGGCGAGATAGTCGTCGGCACCGATATCAAGCCCGTCGGCACGGTCGGAGCTGCGACCCAGCGCGGAGAGGATCAGGATCGGGGTGCCGATGCCGCCCTCGCGCAGGCGGCGGGTGATGGTCAGTCCGTCGATATCGCCCAGCATCCGGTCAAGGATGATGACGTCGAACGGTTCCATCCCCGCACGCAGCAGCGCGGCGCTGCCATTCTCCTCCCACACCAGCACATCGCCGCTGGCGCTGAGAATTTCCCCCACTGCCGCAGCCGAGCGCGGATCGTCCTCGACATAAAGGATTCGCATGGGCTTCGATTCCATCCTTGCGGGCTAAG
>JBKBOH010000044.1:0-17460 GCA_046294975.1 Erythrobacter sp.
GCGCCTAGCCAGCCGCCAGATCGGGCGGGGTGCCTTCGGCCTTCAGCATCGCAATCGCCTCGGCCAGCGGCATGACCTTCTGGTGCTCCGCGCCAAGCGTGCGCACCGCGACGGTGCCTTCCTCGGCCTCGCGCTTGCCCACCACCAAGAGGTGCGGAACCTTGGCGAGGCTGTGTTCGCGCACCTTGTAGTTGATCTTCTCGTTGCGGGTGTCGCTTTCGACCCGGATGCCCGCCGCGCGCAGCTGGGCCGCCACGTCTTGGGCGTAATCATCCGCGTCTGAAACGATGGTTGCCACCACTGCCTGCACCGGCGCGAGCCATGCGGGCAGGCGCCCGGCAAAGTGCTCGATGAGGATGCCGATGAAGCGTTCATAGCTGCCGAAAATCGCGCGGTGGAGCATCACCGGGCGGTGCTTTTCGCCGTCCTCGCCGATGTAATGCGCATCGAGCCGCTCGGGCAGCACGCGGTCGGACTGGATCGTGCCGACCTGCCAGGTCCGCCCGATCGCATCGGTGAGGTGCCATTCGAGCTTGGGCGCATAGAACGCGCCTTCGCCGGGGAGTTCCTCCCATTCCAGGCCATTGGCGGTGAGGGCATCGCGCAATTCCTGCTCGGCCTTGTCCCAGTCCGCCTCGCTGCCGAAGCGCTTTTCGGGGCGCAGGGCGAGCTTGATGTCATAGGTGAAGCCGAAATCGCGATAGACCGAATCGGCCAGCGCGATGAAGGCCTGCACTTCGCTGACGACCTGCCCCTCGGTGCAGAAGATATGCGCATCGTCCTGCGTGAACTGGCGCACGCGCATCAGCCCGTGGAGCGCGCCGTGCGGTTCGTTGCGGTGGCAGCAGCCCATCTCGCCCAGCCGGATGGGGAGATCGCGGTAAGAGGTGATGCCTTGCTTGAAGACCATCACGTGCGCCGGGCAGTTCATCGGCTTGATCGCCATCCACGCCGCATCATCGGCGACCTTGGGCCCAGAACTGACTTTGCCGGCCTCGCTGTCCTCGTCGACATCGGGGACGATGTCGGGGACGGCGAACATGTTCTGCGCATACTTGCCCCAGTGGCCCGATTGCGTCCACTGGCGCACGTCCATCAGCTGCGGGGTCTTGATCTCGCGGTAACCCGCGCCGTCCATCTTGCGGCGCATATAGGCTTCGAGTTCACGCCAGATGCGGTAGCCCTTGGGGTGCCAGAAGACCGAGCCGTGGGCCTCCTCCTGCAAGTGGAACAGGTCCATCTCGCGCCCCAGCTTGCGGTGATCGCGCTTGGCGGCTTCTTCCAGCCGGGTGAGGTGCGCCTGCAATTGCTTCTTGTTGAGCCAGCCGGTGCCATAGATGCGCGTCAATTGCGCATTGTTCTGATCGCCGCGCCAGTATGCGCCCGCGACGCGCATCAGCTTGAAAGCTTCCGCGTCGAGCTTGCCGGTGGAGGGCAGGTGCGGGCCGCGGCACATGTCGAGCCAGTCATTGCCGCTCCAGTAGACGGTCAGTTCTTCGCCCTCGGGCAGTTCCCTGGCCCATTCGGCCTTGAAGGTCTCACCCTCGCCCGCCCACTTGGCGATCAGCGCCTCGCGGCTCCACACCTCGCGGCGCAGCGGCTTGTCGGCGCGGATGATGCGGCGCATTTCCTCCTCGATGGCGGGAAGATCGTCCATCGAGAAGGGCTCGCGCGTGTCGGGGGCCTTCACGTCGTAATAGAACCCGTCGTCGGTTGCCGGGCCGAAGGTGATCTGGGTGCCGGGCCACAGCGCCTGCACCGCCTCGGCGAGCACGTGGGCATAGTCGTGGCGCGCAAGTTCGAGTGCATCGGCCTCATCGCGGGCCGTGACCAGCGCCAGCGTCGCATCGCCATCAAAGGGCCGCGTCAGATCGCGCAGCTCACCGTTCACCCGCGCCGCCAGCGCCGCCTTGGCGAGCCCCGGGCCGATCGCGGCGGCAATGTCGGCAGGGGTGCTGCCGCGCGGCACTTCGCGCACCGAGCCATCGGGCAGGCTGATCTTGAGCAGTTCGGTCATCGTGCAAATCCGTCTGGTTTGGCGCGCCTTAGGACAAGCAAGGGCGCACCGGAAGAGCGGTGTTGAACGAAAACCGGTTCGGGAAGGACACCGCGCCGCCCCCAACCGGGCGGCAGGCCGCTGCTTAACGCACGCGCCGCCGCCCCCGGATGATCCGGGTAGTGGTCGTGGCGGTCGTGGTCAGCAGCAGGGCCATGGGGTGCCCATTAAACGGCGACGCTTGCCGAGTCACGCGCAACCTGTGCTGGCGTTGATCGGTGCTGGCGTTGATGGAAAGCAAACTTGACATATTGGGCGACTCAGATGTAAAGTATCCTTGCCATTATGAAAAAGGAGCTTTCCATGACCGACACCCGCTACGCCCTGCTGATCGGTGCGGCCGCCATTGCCGTCGCCTTGCTCGCGGTGTTCGACATCATCCCCGAAAGCGTGGCGCAGATGGTGCCGCTGGCGGTGGTGCCGCTCGTCATCCTGCGCTGCCGCAACGCCTGCGCCGGGCGGAGGTGCGCATGAGCGCCCGCACGCCTGCGATGCGGCGCTACTTCGCCGTCCATATCGGCCTGTCGGTGCTCTACATCGCGCTCGTCGGCTTCGCCTCGCTGTTCATTCCTGACGATGCTGCGCCGACACCAGGCGTGATAATGTTTGCGCTGCTGCCCGGCCTCGTGGTGCTCGGGTGGATCTGGAACATGGGTGTCCTGCTGGTCACCATGGAGGATGAATACCTGCGGATGCTCGAAGTGCGAAAGATGCTCTGGGCCTCGGCGATCACTCTGTCGATTTGCGGCGGCTGGGGATTGGTCGAGCTCTTCGCCACTGTCCCGCGCCTGCCGGTGTTCTTCGTCTTCCCGATATGGTGCGTCGGCCTTGCGCTCGGCCAGCTGATCAACCGCCTGACGCTTGGCGCATCAGGGGACGGCGAATGAAAAACCGCCTCAAGGTGCTGCGCGCCGAGCGCAACTGGTCGCAGCAGGATCTCGCCGACCGCCTCGGCGTATCGCGCCAAAGCGTCAACGCGATCGAGACCGGCCGCTACGATCCCTCGCTCCCGCTCGCCTTCACCATCGCCGAGGTGTTCGGCCTGCCGATCGAGGCGATCTTCAGCCGCGATTAGACGGCCAGCTTGCCCGAACCCTTCTCGCTCGCGATCACCTTCGTTCCCGCCAGCTTGGCCGAACGCTGCTTGACGCTGCCGGTGAAGCGGTATTCGGTGACCGCGCGGGCCGGGGTCAGCTCCACCACCATGTAGCCGCGCTGGGCCGTGTCGGCCCATTGCAGCTGGGGATTGGCGCTCACCAGCGCGTTCGCCAGATCAGCAGGCTTGACGAAGGACAGGTAGGCTTCAAACCCCGGCGAGCTGACCGAGCACACGCCCAGTTCCACCCCGACCCTGGCATTGTCCTGCGCCAGTTCGAAGGCCCAGCCATTGTGGGTATCGCCCGCCAGCACCAGCAGGTTGGCATCGGCAGCGAGCGCCGCCTTGAAGACCCGCTCGCGTGCGGCGGGATAGCCGTCCCATGCGTCCATGTTCGCGGGCAGGCCGGCCTGGCTTGCCATCGCCGCCGCCTTGAGCCGCTGGCTGACGAAATCAGGCAGACTGCCGCCGAGCTGGTCGATCAGGCTGACGGGGGTCTTGAGATTGCCGATCAGCACCTGCTGCACCAGCACTTGCCACGCCGTGCCGCGCGCAGTCGAGGCCTTGAGCCCCTCGGCCAGCCAGGCCTCCTGCCCCTGACCGAGCAGCTGGCGATCGGGGCTGGCCCACTCGCCGTCGCGAAAGCGGTTCAGCGCTTCCATCGCGCCCTGCGGGTCGTTCTGCCCGGCCAGGACCTTGCCCAGATCAAACTGCTCGTCGCGCCCTTCCAGCCGCGTGTCGAGCTTGAACAGGGTGGCCAGATCGCCCACCTGGTAGGTGGTATAGGGATCGTCCGAAACCGGCATCCATTCGCGGTAGGCGCGCTTGGCGGCGGCCTTGCGCACCTGCCAGTCGCCCTCGGTATCGCTCTGGTGGTTCTGCGCGCCGTTCTGCCAGGCATCATTGGCGGCTTCGTGATCGTCCCACACCGCGATCATCGGCAGCACCTGATGCAGGCGCTGGCAATCGGGATCGGCACGGTAGGTGGCGTAGCGCAGGCGATAGTCGGTCAGCGTGACGATCTCGCTGGCCGGTTCCAGCACGCGTTCGGCCACGCCCTGCCCCGGATTGGGGTAGTTGTCCGCGCCGTATTCGTAGATGTAATCGCCCAGATGCACCGCAAGATCGCAGTCATTGGCCTCCGCCGCATGGCCATAGGCGTTGAACCAGCCGAACCCGTAATTGGAGCAGGAAAACACCGCCATGCGGAAGTTCCTGACGCCCGCTTCGGGCAGGGTGCGGGTCCGGCCGATGGGTGACTTCGTCCCGTCAGGGGCGATGAAGCGGTAGAAATACCAGCGCCCCGGCATCAGCCCGTCGGCCCAGGTCTTGGTGCAGAAATCGCTGTCTGGCCCGGCGGGCCTGGCGGTGCCGCCTTCGGCCACGATGCTCGCAAAATCCTCGCTCTCGCTGATCTGCCAGGCGAGATCGGCCGGCGCATCGGAGACATAGCGGGTCCACAGCATCACCTTGCTGGTGCCCGGCTCGCCGCTCGCTACCCCATGGGTGAAGCCCGTGCCGAAGCTGCGCGCAGCCAGTGGGGCTGCGGCCAGTGCAGCGCCCGCGCCGGCGAGGGTGAACAGGCCGCGGCGGGTGAGCGCGGTGGCGGAAGGAGCCGGCTGGGCGGCGAGGGCGTCGGTCTTGAACATGGCAGCGCGGGTAGCCCTCTCCGGTTGCGCTTGCATGACAGCATCGCAGGGACGTTGTGCTTGCGTGAAGCTGCCGGCGCAAGGCATGGTGGCCGGCATGAGCGACGTGATGCACCACACTCTTTACGATGGCCGGCGGATCGCCTTCCGCTTCACCGCGGGAACCGGCCCGACCCTCGTGTTCCTGCCCGGCTACCTGTCCGACATGACCGGCAGCAAGGCCAGCGCGCTGTTCACCGAGGCACAGGAACAGGGCCGCGCCTGTCTGCTGCTCGACTACTCGGGCTGCGGGCAAAGCGCGGGCGACTTTGCCGAGGGAACGCTCTCGCGCTGGCGCGACGAGGTGCTGGCGCTGGTGGCAAGCTATGTCAGCGGGCCGGTGCTGCTGGTCGGCTCGTCGATGGGCGGGTGGCTGATGCTGCTGGTGGCCGAACATCTCAGGCACCGCCTCGCGGGGATGATCGGCATTGCCGCTGCGCCCGATTTTACCCGCTGGGGCTATGCCGAAGAACAGCGCGCGCAGCTTGCCGCGGGCGAGATCCTCTACCAGCCCAATCCCTATGGCCCCGAGCCGACGCCGACCCATCCGGGCTTTTTCGCTGATGCCGAATGCCATGTGCGGCTGGAGGGGCCAATCGACCTCGCCTGCCCGGTGCGGCTGATCCACGGCCAGCAGGATGCCGACGTGCCGTGGGACATCAGCCTGCGCCTCAAGGCCGCACTCGCGTCGGCTGACGTTCAGGTGACGCTGATAGAGGACGGCGATCACCGCCTGTCGCGCGAAAGCGACATCGCCACTCTCAAGGCCATCGTGGCCGAATTCTACCCACAGGTGCCCCCTTGTCGCTGATCCTTGCCCTGCTGCTCCAGGTTGGCCCCGACCCGATGGGCGGGGCGATGCCGAACGATGATCTGGTACGCGACCGCCCGCCGCGCCCTGAGCGGGCGACACTGACCGGGCAGGAGCCCGCCGAACCCGTCAGCGCCTGGCTGCAGGCCTGCCTCGACCAGCTCGACACCGATCCGGCCCGCGCCCACGCCATGGCGCAGATCCGCCGCAGCGAGACCACCGGGGCCGAGCGGGTGCTGGCCAACCATTGTCTGGGCACCGCCGCGAGCGCGCTGGACCGGTGGGACGAAGCCCGCAGCGCCTTCCTTGCTGCGCATGACGAAACCCCGCAAGGCGAACCGCGTGCCCGCGCGCGGTTTGCAGCGCTGGCCGGCAATGCCGCGCTCGCCGGCGGCGATGCACAAGGGGCGCTCGCGCCGCTGACGCAGGCCGAAGCCGAGGCCCGCACCGCCGGATCGAACCCACTCGCAGCGATTGCCGCGATCGACCGGGCCCGCGCCCTCGTCAGCCTCGAACGCGGCGAGGAGGCGCTCGCGGCGCTCGATGCGGCGACCACGCTCGCGCCCGAAAATGCCGAAGGCTGGCTGCTCAAGGCCACGCTGCTGCGGCGACAGGCTCGGCTGGGGCAGGCGCAGGAGGCGATCGAAGTGGCCGCCAGACTCACCCCCGCCAACCCCGAAGTCGGGCTGGAAGCAGGGGTGATCGCGGTGCTCGCGGGCCGCGACGCGGCGGCACGGCAAAGCTGGCAATCGGTGATCGACCTGCAACCCGACAGCCGCGCCGCCGCCACCGCAAGCGACTATCTCGCCCAGCTCGGCCCGCCACCGGCCGAAGCCTCCGCGCCCGAGCAACAGGAGCCGACCGCATGACCCGCTTTTCGGTGCTCGATCTCGTCCCCGTGCGCGAGGGCGGCACGCTGAGCGAAGCCTTTGCCGCCACCGCGGAACTGGCGCGCGCTGCCGAACGCGTGGGTTGCCAGCGGTTCTGGATCGCCGAACATCACGCCATGGAGGGGATCGCGGGCGGGGCGACCGCGGTGGTGCTGGCGCATGTCGGCAACGCCACCGGCACCATCCGCATCGGATCGGGCGGGATCATGCTGCCCAACCACACCCCGTTCCAGATCGCCGAACAATTCGGCACCTTGGACGCGCTGTTTCCCGGGCGGATCGATCTGGGGCTGGGCCGCGCGCCGGGAGCAGGGCCGGAATTGCAGCGCGCGCTGCGCAAGAACCTGCATCAGGCGGCCGAATATTTCCCGCAGGACGTGGTCGAACTGCGCGCGCTGCTGACGGGCGACATCGATCTGCCTATCCACGCCACCCCCGGCCTCGGCGCGCAAGTGCAATTGTGGATGCTGGGTTCAAGCCTGTTCGGCGCGCAACTGGCTGCACGCCTCGGCCTGCCCTATGCCTTCGCCGCGCATTTCGCACCCGATCACCTTGACGACGCGCTGGCGACCTATCGCCGCGATTTCCAGCCGTCCGCCGCGCTTGCGCAGCCGCACGTGATGGTCGCGATGAACGTCTTTGCCGCCGAGACCGAAGCGCACGCGCGCCTGATCGCCTCCAGCCAGCAGCAAAGCTTCGTCCGGCTGCGCAGCGGCACGCCCGGCAAGCTGCCGCCGCCGGTGCCCGATTACGCCGCCACGCTGCCCGCCCACGCGCAGGCGATGCTCGCCCACCTCGGGCAGGCCGCCGCCATCGGCACCCCAGCGCAGGTGCGCGACACGATCGCTGCCTTCGTGGCGCGCACCGGGGCCGACGAAATCATGCTGTGCGGGGCGACCTACGAACCCGAAGCGCGCATCCGCAGCCTCGAGCTGACTCTGGGGGCTTGCGAAAAGGCGCTGGCCGCGAGACATCCGCAATCATCGCGCTTGGCAGGGCAGGCCTGACAGCGTATCGCGCTCGAATACGAATACAATAAATCGGCACAATATTATTACAGCAACCCGTGCCGGTCACGCAGGATGGGCAGGAGCCGAATATGGGGTCAAAGACCGCTGCCGGGGCGGCGCAAACCACGCTGACAAAGGCCTTGTGCCTGCATCTGGAAGCCTCATTACTGCCCGGAGACGGCCCGGTCGAAAAGGCGACGCTCGATGATGCGGCGCGGTTCCTGCTCGCCGCTGCGCAACAGCGCTGCCCGGGACAATCGCTGGTCCAGATCGCATCCGACACCGGCGAGCGCCGTCTCCGGATCGCGGTGATCAATGACGACATGCCCTTCCTGGTCGATTCGGTCGCAGCGAGCATCGCCGCACAGGGGCTGGCGATCGACCGGCTGCTGCACCCCGTCGTCCCTGTCACCCGCGACGAAGCCGGCGCGATCACCGCGCTGGGCAAGCCGGGCGGCAAGGATTCCGCAGCCGGGCGCGAATCGCTGATCTACATCGAAACCCCGCGCGCCGATGCACGCCAGCGCCGTGACCTGCTCGCAGCGTTGGAAACCACCCTCGCCGATGTCCACGCCGCCGTCAGCGACTGGAGCGCGATGCAGGCCGCCATGGCCGAAGACGCCGCGCGCGCCGCGCCGCTCGATTGCGAGGCAGGCGCGCTGCTTGACTGGCTGGGCGGCGGGATGCTGACCCAGCTCGGCCACCTCACGCGCTACCGCGATCGGCGCGAGGACGCAGCGCTCGGCATCTGCCGCAGTTCGACCCGCGAATTGCTGGCCGAATCCTCGATCGCGCGCGCCTTCGACTGGTTCGATCGCCACGAGGCCGAGGGCCAGCCCCGCACGCTGCTGGTGGTCAAGGCCAATGTGCAGGCGCGCGTCCACCGTGCCAGCCCGCTCGATCTGTTCGTCGTCCCGCTGCGCGCGAACGGCGCAATCGCCGGGCTGTCGATCCATGCGGGCCTGTGGACCAGTGCCGCGCTCAACGCCCGCCCGCACGAAGTGCCGCTGCTGCGCCGCACGCTTGCCGGGCTGATGACGCAACTGGGTTACGATCCCAACGGCCACAATGGCAAGGCGCTGGTGCACGCCTTCACCTCGCTGCCGAACGATCTGCTGATCGCCTTCGATGCCAGCCGCATCGCCGAACTCGCCACCACCAAGATGGCGCTGGTTGATCGCCCGCGCCCGCGGCTGGTGATGCTGCCTGCAACGCTCGAACGCCATGTCTTCGCCTTCGTCTGGCTCCCGCGCGATCAGCTTTCCACCGATGTCCGGCTGCAGGTGCAGGCGATGCTGCTGGAGGTGCCGGGCGCGGCGCTGCTCGACTGGAGTCTCGAGGTCGAAGGCAGTAACCTTGCGTTGCTGCGCTTCCTGATCGACGTGCGCGCCTGCGAACGGCTGCCCGATCCGGCGGGGATCGAGGCGCAGCTGGTGGATATGCTGCGCGGCTGGAACGAGGCGGTCGAAACCCATCTGGCAGTCGGCGAGGATGATGGCCGGGCCGCGATGCTCGCCGCACGTTACGCCCCCGCCTTCCCGACCGGCTACCGCATCAGCTATGGCGCCGCCGAAGCCGCGCGCGACATTGCCAGGCTGCGGACGCTGGCGCAGGCCGACAACGATGAGGCCCAACCCGCCGCCGATCGCACCACGCGGCTCTACCGCATGGACAGCGACGGCACCGAAGCGCTGCGGCTCAAGATCTATGTCGCGCGCGGGCGCCTCGCCCTGTCCGACGCGGTGCCAGCGCTCGAACATTTCGGCTTCCGCGTCACTGCCGAGATCCCGACCTTCCTGACCGAGCCGTCGCTCGGCTCGATCCATGACTTCCTGCTCGCGGTCCCCGCCGGATTCGACGCGGGCACGCTGCTGGCACGCGCGGGGCTGATCGAGGCCGCGCTCGCCGACGTGCTCAACGGGGTGGCCGAGGATGACCCCTTCAACCGCCTGATCCCCACCACCGGCCTTACCCCGCGCGAGGCCAACTGGCTGCGCGCGATCTACCGCTATCTGCGCCAGACCGGGGTGAGCTACACCATCACCACCGTGGTCGACGCGCTGGCCGGCGCCGCTCCGGTGACGCGCGCGATGATCGATCTGTTTGCCGCGCGTCACGATCCCGCCTTCGCCGGCAGCCGCGAGGATGCCGTCGCCGCAGCCCAGGCCGCCTTCACCCGCGGCCTCGCCAAGGTCACCGCGATCAATGATGATCGCCTGCTCAGGCTTTACCGCGCGGTGATCGACGCCGTGCTGCGCACCAATGCCTTTGCCCCTGCCGCCGCCGAGGCGCTCGCGTTCAAGATCGATTCGAGCCTGGTGCCGAACCTGCCCAAGCCGGTGCCGTGGCGCGAGATCTTCGTCTATTCGCGGCGGGTTGAGGGCATCCACCTGCGCGCGGGCGCGGTGGCGCGTGGGGGCTTGCGCTGGTCCGACCGGCGCGACGACTTCCGCACCGAAATCCTCGGGCTGATGAAGGCGCAGCGGGTGAAGAATGCGGTGATCGTGCCGACGGGGGCCAAGGGCGGGTTCTATCCCAAGCAACTGCCCTCCCCCGCGATCGACCGCGAAGGCTGGGCCGCCGAAGGCCGCGCCTCCTACGAAATCTTCATCCGCACGCTGCTGTCGGTCACCGACAACATCGTCGAGGGGCGCGTGGTGCACCCCGAGGGGGTGCAGGTGCATGACGGGGAAGACCCCTATTTCGTGGTTGCCGCGGACAAGGGCACCGCGACCTTTTCCGACGTGGCCAACGCCATCGCCAGGTCGCGCGATTTCTGGCTCGACGATGCCTTCGCCAGCGGCGGCTCGAACGGGTACGATCACAAGGCGATGGGCATCACCGCACGCGGCGCGTGGGTGAGCGTTCAGCGCCACTTCCGCGAGCTGGGGATCGACGTCCAGACCGACAGCATCACGGTCGCCGGCTGCGGCGACATGTCGGGGGATGTGTTCGGCAACGGGATGCTGCTGTCCAAGGCGATCCGGCTGGTGGCCGCTTTCGATCATCGCCACATCTTCCTCGATCCCTCGCCCGATCCGCTGGCGAGCTGGAAGGAAAGAAAGCGCCTGTTCGAACTGCCGCGTTCGAGCTGGGAGGACTACAATCCCGCGCTGATCTCCAAGGGCGGCGGGGTGTTCAGCCGGGCGCTCAAGCGCATCAAGCTGACCAGGCAGGTGCGCGAGTCGCTTGGCATTGCCGAGAAGGACATCGAGCCCGAGGCGCTGATCTCGGCGATCCTGCGCGCGCCGGTCGATCTCCTGTGGTTCGGCGGGATCGGCACCTATGTGAAGGCCCCGGAAGAAAACAACATCCAGGTCGGTGATCCGGCCAATGATGCGATCCGCATCGATGCGGGCGCGGTTGGCGCACGGGTGATCGGGGAAGGTGCAAACCTCGGCGTGACGCAGGCCGGGCGCATCGCCTTCGCGCTCAAGGGCGGACGGATCAACACCGACTTCATCGACAATTCCGCCGGGGTCGACTGTTCGGACAACGAGGTCAACATCAAGATCGCGCTGGCGGCGGCGCTGCGCGACGGCAAGTTGACGGGCAAGAAACGCAACACGCTGCTCGCCGCGATGACCGACGAAGTCGGCGCGATCGTGCTGGAGGACAACCGCCTTCAGGCGCTGGCGCTGTCGGTGGCCGAAATCGGCGGGCCGGCGGCGAGCGCGTCCTACGTCCGCCTGATCGAGCGGCTGGAGGAAGTGAGCGATTTCGACCGCCGCACCGAGGGCCTCGCCGATGGCGAAACCCTGCTGCGCCGCGCCGCCGACGGGCAGGGGCTGACCCGCCCCGAATTCGCGGTGCTGCTGTCTTCGGCCAAGCTGGCGCTGCAGGAAGCGATCGAGGCCAGCGCGCTGGTCGACGATCCGGTGCTCGAGGGCATGCTGATCGCCCGCTTCCCCTCGGCGATGCGCAAGCCCTTCGCCGCACAGATCCGCACCCACCGGCTGCGGCGCGAGATGATCGCGACCAGCCTTGCCAACCGCATCGTCAACCGGCTGGGGATGGTCCACCCGTTCGAGCTGGCCGAGGAGGAAGGCGTGGGTCTGGCCGAGGTCGCGGGTGCCTTCGTGGTGGCCGAGCGTCTGTTCGGGCTCGATGCGCTGTGGTGCGAACTGGACAATGCGGCGATCCCGGAAACGGCGCGGCTGGCGCTGTTCGACCGGCTGGCGGCGGCCGTCGGCAATCTGATGTCCGACGTGCTGCGCACCGCGTCCGGCAAGGTCGCGGTCGGCGCGATGATTGATGCGCTTGCTGGCGCGGTGACCGATCTGGTCGCGGGGCGCGAGGAATTGCTCACCGCCGAACCGCGGGCGCGCTCGCTGGCGCTGCGTGACAGCTTCGTCGCCCTGGGTGCGTCCGAGCCGCTGGCGGCGCGGGTCGCCAATCTGTTCGACTTCGACGGGGCGGTGGGCCTTGCCCAGACCGCGCGCGATACCGCGATCGATGCCAAGCTGCTGACCCATGCCTTCACCGGCATCGGCACGCGGCTGGGGCTCGACTGGGCGCAGGGCACCGCGGCGCACATGAGCCCGTCGGACGTGTGGGAACGGTTGCTGGTGTCGGGCCTCGCGCGCGATTTCCAGCAGATGCGCATCGAATTCCTGCGGCGGCTGATGCGCACCAAGGCGGGCAAGGCCGATCCGCTCGCGGCGGTGAATGACTGGGCGATGCGCAACGCCACCGGCGTGAGCCAGTTCCGCGCGATGATCGCCCGCGCGCAGGCCCGCCCGCCGGTCGGCCCGGCGATGCTCGCCCAGATCGCCAGTCAGGCGCGCAATTTGCTGGAGAGATAGGCGCGGCGCTTCGCCGCTCTGCCAATTCCAGCAGCTTGACCCCCCGGCAATTTGCGGCAAGTCAAAGGCGGCACAGCGCCGGAGGGGCATAGGCAGGCGATGACATCCACAGTTCACAACACCATGGACCACGCCGAAATCGTGATCGTCGGCACCGGCCATGGCGGGGCGCAGGCGGCGATCGCGCTGCGCCAGCATGGGTATCAGGGTTCGATCCTGATGATCGGGCGCGACAATGCCCCGCCCTACGAACGTCCGCCATTGTCGAAGGAATATCTGGCCGGAGACAAGGGTTTCGAGCGGATCATGATCCGGCCCGAGACGTTCTGGGCGGAGAAAGGCATTGCTCTCAAGCTCGGCGCGGCGGTGACCGCGATCGACCCGCACGCCCACCGCCTTACCCTGAGCGACGGCAGCCACGTCACCTATCGCAAGCTGATCTGGTCGGGCGGGGGCGATCCCCGCCGCTTGCCGGTGCCAGGCGCGGTGCTGCCGGAAGTGTTCTACGTGCGCGACAAGTCCGATGCCGACGCGATGATGGCAGCGCTGGCAGACGGGCCAAAGCGCGCGCTGGTGATCGGAGGGGGCTATATCGGCCTCGAAGCCGCCGCCGTTTTGCGCAAGCTTGGCTGCGAGGTTGTGCTGGTGGAGATGCTGCCGCGCCTGCTCGCGCGGGTGGCGGGCGAGGAACTGTCTGCCTTCTATGCCGAGGAACACCGGCGGCAGGGCGTCGACGTGCGGCTCAGCACCGGGGTGCAGGCGGTGCTGGGCGAGGAAACCGGCCATGTCACCGGGGTGCGGCTCGACACGGGGGAGGAGGTGCCTTGCGACATGGTGGTGGTCGGCATTGGCATCGTCCCTGCAGTCGCACCGCTGATTGCGGCCGGTGCGGCCGGATCGAACGGGGTCGATGTCGATTTCTGCTGCCGCACCACGCTCGATGACATCTACGCCATCGGCGACTGCGCCGCGCACGCCAATCCTTACGCCGATAACGCCGTGATCCGGCTCGAATCGGTGCAGAACGCGCATGACATGGCCAACACCGTGGCCAAGGCGATCATGGGCGACAAGGAACCCTATCACGCGCTGCCGTGGTTCTGGTCGAACCAGTATGATCTGAAGCTGCAAACCGCAGGTCTCAGCCTCGGCTACGATCAGACGGTGCTGCGCGGCGATCCGGCGACGCGCAAGTTCACCGTGGCCTATCTCAAGAACGGCGTTCCGATCGCCTTCGACTGCGTGGGGACGATGAAGGACTATGTGCAGGCGCGAAAGCTGCTCGAAAGTGGCGCGAAGCGGATCGATCCGGCGTTGCTGGCCGATCCCGAGGTGGCGCTCAAAGATTTGATGTAAGCCGCGCCAGCGCCCATTGGGCCGCCTCGGCCACCACGGGATCGGGATCGCACGTTAGCACGCTCACCTGCGCCGCGAGCGCCCCGTTCCCGCTATTGCCCGCCGCATAGAGGCAGTTGCGCACAAACCGATCACGTCCGATGCGCTTGATCGGCGAGCCAGAAAACAGCGACCGGAACCCCGCATCGTCCAATGCCAGCAACTCCGCCAATCGCGGCGCGACCAGTTCCGCCCGGGGGAGAAATTCCCTCATGGCCTGCGCGGCTTGCGCAAACTTGTTCCACGGGCACACCGCAAGGCAATCGTCGCAACCATAGATGCGGTTACCCAGCCCTGCGCGCAATTCCTCGGGCACTGGTCCCTTGTGCTCGATCGTGAGGTAGGAAATACAGCGCCGCGCATCCAGCCGGTAGGGCGCGGGAAAGGCGGCGGTGGGGCAGGCATCCATGCAGGCGTGGCAAGAACCGCACTGGTCACGGTGGGCTTCGGCCGGTGCGAGGTCGAGCGTCGTGTAGATCGCCCCCAGAAACAGCCAGCTGCCGTGGGCGGGGCTGACGAGATTGGTGTGCTTGCCTTGCCAGCCGATCCCTGCCGCCTCGGCCAAAGGCTTTTCCATCACCGGGGCGGTGTCGACAAAGACCTTCACCTGCGCCACCGGCACCGTCTCCACCAGCCAGCGGGCGAGCGCCTTGAGGCGCTTCTTGACGACATCGTGATAGTCCTTCCCTTGCGCATAAACCGAGATGCGCGCGTGGGTGTCAGACCCTTCCAGCGCCAAGGGATCATGCGCCGGAGCGTAGGACATGCCCAGCAAGATCACGCTCCTCACCGCCGGCCACAGGCCTTGCGGCGAAGCGCGCTCGGCAGCGCGCGCCGCCATCCACTCCATCGCTCCGTGGTGCCCCTCGCCCAGCCATTGTTCGAGCCGCCCGCTGCGCAGCGGGCTTTCCTGCGCGCTGGCAAAGCCGCAGGCTGCAAACCCCTCGCCCAGCGCCCGCTCGACAATCTGCGCCGCCAGATCAGGTCTTGCAGGCGCGTTAACCATGCTTGGAGAGGCTCCCGTTTCATCCGGCCCGCTAACCACGTAGGCCATGGACATGGCGGTAAGCGAACAGGGCCGAACGGGCAATCGCGGTGATGGCTTGAGCGCCATTGCTGATGATCCCCGCCCGCTGGCGATCGAGGCGCG
The DNA here is from genome assembly GCA_046294975.1 of Erythrobacter sp. Taxonomy (GTDB): domain Bacteria; phylum Pseudomonadota; class Alphaproteobacteria; order Sphingomonadales; family Sphingomonadaceae; genus Erythrobacter. Next base: position 14,902 of record JBKBOH010000044.1, read on the forward strand.
CGGGTTGGTGAAAAGCTTCGACGGCACCCGTGCTGTCGATGGCGTGGACATTGCCGTGCCGGAAGGCGCGATCTACGGGATTCTCGGCCCCAATGGCGCGGGCAAGACCACGACCTTGCGAATGCTGCTCGGCATCATCGATCCGGACGCGGGCGTGCGCCGCGTGTTCGGGCATGACCGCCCGCATGATATCGGCCGGCTGATCGGCTATCTGCCCGAGGAGCGCGGGCTTTATCCGGCGATGAAGTGCGTCGAGGCGATCGCCTTCATGGGCGCACTGCGTGGGTTGCCGCTCAGTGAGGGGCGCAGGCGCGGTGCCGAACTGCTCGAACGCCACGGGCTCGGCCATGCGGCCAACCGCCAGATCCGCCAGCTTTCCAAAGGCATGGCGCAGACCGTCCAGCTGCTCGGCACGCTGGTGCACCGCCCGCGGCTGGTGGTGCTCGACGAGCCGTTTTCGGGGCTGGATGCCATCAATCAGGGCAAGCTCGAAATGATGATCCGCGCGCTGGCGGACGAGGGCGTGACGGTGATTTTTTCGACCCACGTGATCCACCATGCCGAACGCCTGTGCGAAGGCGTGGCGATCATTGCAGGGGGCAAGGTGCCCTATGCCGGCAGCGTCGAGGCAGCGCGCGACCGGATTCCGGCGCAGGTGCGGCTGGAAACCCGGGCACGCGAAGGCGCATGGCTCGCCGCACTGCCCAAAGACGCGCGGCGCAACGGCGATTTCTTCCACTTCGCGCTCCCCGAAACCGGGATCGAACCGCTGCTCAGAGGCCTGATCGAGGGCGAGGCGGGCATTCTTTCGCTGTCGATCGAACGCGCCGGCCTGCACGATGCCTTCGTCGCCATCGCCGGCGAGGCGGCCGCGCGCCAGCTTGAGGCGGACGCTGCGGAGGGCCGCGCATGAGCATCGATCAGACCATCCGCCCGCGCCTCTCCGCGCTCGAAGCAGCCTGGGTGATCGCCCGGCGCGATTTCGTCGCGGTGCTGTTTTCGCGCGCCTTCCTGTTCTTTCTCCTGGGGCCGCTGTTCCCGGTGATCGTCGGCGGGCTGGCGGGTGCGATCGGCGGCGAGGTGCAGCGCGAGGCCGTGAGTGTCGAGGTCGGCCTCGCCATGTCGCCGCAGGACAACGCGGCGATGCGGGAGGCGGGCGAGCGGCTTACCCCGCAGCTCGGCGGCGCCCTGCCCCGCCTGCGCGAAGTGCCCGAAGCCAAGGGCGATCCGGCCTTCGATGCACGTTCCTTCTTGGAAGCCCGGCGCGGCAACTACGCCGCGATCCTCACCGGCACGCTGGCAAAGCCGCAGCTGGTCGGCACCGAAGGGCAGGTGCGCCGCTGGCAAGGGCCGGTCGCGCTGCTTGCCGGCCATGCCGCCAGCGCCGCACCAACCACCTTCCCCGAAGTCACGAGCGCGGTGGTGGCCACCAGCGCTTCGGCCGAACGATCGAGCCGGATCCAGACCGCGCAGGTCGCACAGATGCTCCTGTTCCTGCTGACGATGCTGCTGGCGGGCATGGTGCTCTCCAACCTCGTTGAGGAGAAGGCCAACAAGATCATCGAGATCCTCGCCGCCGCGATCCCGATGGACGCGGTGTTCATGGGCAAGCTTTTCGCAATGCTCGCGGTGTCCTTCGTCGGCATCGGGGTATGGGGGCTGGCGGCCTATGGTTTCTGGACCGTGGGCGGCGATGCCGTCACCGCCGCGAGCGGGTTCGACATCGCCCGCCTGCCCGCGCCGGCGGTGGGCTGGCCGTTGTTCCTGGCCTTGGGCGTCATCTATTTTGCGATGGCCTATCTGCTGCTCGGCGCGCTGTTCCTCACCATCGGTGCGATGGCGAACACGGTGCGCGAGGTGCAAACGCTGTCGATGCCGGTCACCATGATGCAGCTGATGGTGTTCTTCCTCGCCGCCTATACCATCAAGCAGCCGGGTTCGGGGCTGGAACTGGCGGCGATTGGCTTCCCGCTCTCCTCGCCCTTCGCAATGCTGGCGCGCGCGGCGATGGAGCCATCCTTGTGGCCCCATGCGCTGGCGCTGGCATGGCAGGGGATGGCGGTGCTGGCGCTGGTCAAGGGCGGCGCGGTATTGTTCCGCAAGCGGGTGATGAAGTCGGGCGGGGCCGGACGCGCGCCGCGCGGCGAGGGTCGCCGTAGCGGCTTTGCCCGTCATGCTTCGGACACCGCCGAACCGGCGCAATAGGTTCCAATTCGCAACCCACTATTGACAAGCCTGTCAGTTAAGGCAGGATGCGACTCGGATCAGCGCGGCCTCTGATCGCGGCCGCCGGACGGGAGAGAGACATGGCTACGATTGCACCCCCGACACCCATGGGCGTGCAGCGCCCGCAGGTGCGCCGCGAACCCACGTCCTATGAAGCGCTCAAGCAGCACTTCGAGACCCATCCCGAGGAGCGGCTGAAGCACACGCACCCATGGGATGTCAGCCGCTCCGACATCTATTTCGAGGACAAGTGGCAACCGATCTTCGCCGAGATGCGCAAGGCCGGGCCGCTGCACTACATCCCCGAAAGTCCGTTCGGCCCCTATTGGGCCG
>JBKBOH010000045.1:0-17238 GCA_046294975.1 Erythrobacter sp.
GCTTCGGCGAATTCCTCGCAATAATGGCTGCCGAGCTGGTTGGCGAACCAGCCGCGATGGCGCTGCACCAGCGGCTCGACCGGCAGCTGGACAAAGTCTGCGCCAGACGCGACCGTTTCATCGAGCAGGCCGAGCGCGGCCGGATCAACCATGTCCTCGGCATCGTGGAACACCACCATGGCAAAGCGCCGTCCCGTGCGCGCCTCGTCAGTGACCAGTGCGGCGTAGAGGCGGTTGAGGCAATCGGCCTTGGTGCTCGGCCCGTCGCGGTCGTGGATCACGAGGCGCAGGCGCGGATCCCCCCTCGCCGCCGCGCTCGCCGCCGCCAGCGTCGCCGGATCGTTGCGGTAGCAGCCGACATAGAGCCGCATGGTCGTCTGCGGCCAGCTTGCCAGAAGGTGCGCGATCGTATCGCCGATCACCGCCGCCTCGTTCCAGGCGGGGATGATCACCGCTGCCGGGCCATGCAGCGGGCGGTTCACCAGGGCGGCGCGCTTTCGCACCTGGGTCTTTGCCTTCCCGGTCGCGCGCAGCCACAGCCACAGCACGTCCACGGCCAGGTCATCGACCGCGCCGATCAGGAAGAAAAATCCGGCGAACAGCAACAATTCGTGCTGCAGCAGGGCAAGCCACTCCCACAGTCCAAGATCTGCGATAGGCAAGGCGACCCCCTTCCCCGTTTAGGCGGCAAGACTAGCTTGGCCTTGCAACCGATGCAACGCCCTCAAATATTTTGATAGTTTCGAAATGGTTTACCCGCTTGCGGGGATCGCCGGAGCGGTTTTACCAGCTTCCAATATTGGGCATGCTGACCCATGGCTCGGCCGGTTCGAGTGTGCCTTCCTGCAACAGCTCGACCGAAATCCCGTCGGGCGACTTGACGAAGGCCATGTGTCCATCGCGCGGTGGGCGATGGATGATATGCCCGGCATCCATGAGACGCTGGCAGGTCTCGTAGATATTCTCGACCCGGTAGGCGAGGTGGCCGAAATTGCGCCCGCTCGTGTATTGTTCGCCCGCGCTGCCGTCGGCGGGGGGCCAGTTGTAGGTGAGCTCGACTTCGGCCACGCCTTCCTGCCCCGGCGCGGCGAGGAAAATCAGGGTAAAGCGCCCGGCCTCGACATCGAAGCGGCGCACTTCCTCCAGCCCGATCAGCTTGAAGAAATCGATCGTCGCCTGCGGATCGGTGACGCGGATCATCGAGTGGAGATATTTCGTCATTGTCGTTTCCGCACGCCTTCGCGCGCGACCTCCTCGCTCATTGCTTGCTTTGCCCGCATCGCTGCGGGCGGCCGTGCAGGTGTGCTTTGCACGTCTGCGCCTGCGGCTTCGACTTCGGCCTTGCGGGCCTTTGGGCCGGGGCCGCACTTGCACAACCCTCCATCCCATTCAAACTCGGTTCATCGACGCTGATGCACAATTCGTCGCATCAACTGCAACAGGGAAACAATGCGATGAGCGGCGATGACATGCAACCGGCGAATGGGGTGAGCGGTTTCTGGAGCGCGCCGACGACCCGGCTGTGGTTCGGCACCGCAACCATCCTTGCAACCGGCCTGATCGTGGGCGGATACCTGCTCGGCGATGGCCTGCTGCGCGCCAAGGATGCCGAGCGCGCGGTCACCGTGCGCGGGCTGGCAGAGCGCAACGTCACCGCCGATCTGGCGACCTGGACGATTTCCTATTCGGCAACCTCCACCGATCTCGCCGAGGCGCAGGCCAAGGTGCGCGCCGATACCCAGGCGATCGAGGCGTTCTTCAAGGAGCTCGGCTTTCCCGCCGACGCGCTTCAGCCAACCGGCGCCAATATATCGAGCTACACCAACGAAGGCCTGACCACCTTCACCGTGCGCCAGCGCCTGTCGCTGCGAACCAATGATGTCGCCCGCGCGCAGAAAGCGGTGGCGCGGCAGTTCGATCTGGTCGGGCGCGGGGTGTTTCTGGAGGAAGGCACGGGCATGGCCTACACCTTCACCAAGCTCAACGACATCAAGCCGACGATGGTCGCCGAGGCGACGCGCGACGCGCGCGCTGCGGCCGAGCAGTTCGCCAAGGATTCCAACTCCCGCGTGGGCAAGATCAGGGAGGCAACACAAGGCTATTTCGAGATCGAGGCGCGCGATGGCGATGCCGGCGGCTGGGGCATGGCTGACAGTCCCTACAAGAAGGTGCGCGTGGTCACCACGGTCAGCTTCTCGCTCGACTAGCGCGGCGCGATGCCATCCGGCGACATTCGAGCACCATCCATCGCGCCCGTCGGCGGTTTTGTTGCACCGCAACTTTCATCGCGGTAAGCACGCCCTCTCTCCCTCCCGCAGGGGCGATAGCTCTGGCCCCAAACGGAGCCGCCGGGGTCGCATCCGGAACAGCCAGCCAGTAATGCTTCAGACGTTGCGCGATATCTTCAGACCCAAACCCGCCCCGAAGCTGCCCTGTGTGCCGGCCGGGACGCGCTATTACGTGATTGGTGACATTCACGGCCGGCTCGATCTGTTCGAGGCACTGATCGCCGCGATCGGGGATGATGACCGGCAGTCTGGCCCCGCCGACACGCGCATCGTGCTGCTGGGCGATCTGGTCGATCGCGGCCCGGACAGCGCCGGGGTGATCGCCCGCACGCGGCGCTGGCAGCAGCAGGCCAAGGTCAGGGTGCTGGCCGGCAACCACGAGGAGATGTTCCTTGCCGCCTTCGCGCAGCCCGAAGCGCTGCGCCATTTTCTCAAGCATGGCGGGCGCGAGACACTGCTGAGCTACGGCCTGTCGAACAAGCAGTTCGCCACGCTCGAACTCGACGCGCTTTTCGCCATGCTGCCCCGGCTGGTTCCGGCAGCCGAGCGTGAATACATTGCCTCCTTCGAAACCATGGTGCGCGCGGGCGATTATGTCTTCGTCCACGCCGGGATCGATCCCTACCGTCCGCTCGACCAACAGAAGCGATCCGATCTGCTGTGGATCCGCGAGCGCTTCCTCAACTACGAAGGCCCGCTGGAGAAGGTGGTGGTGCACGGCCACACGATCTTCGAGCGCGTGATGGATTGCGGCAATCGCATAGGCATTGATACTGGCGCTTTCCGCTCGGGTGTGCTTACAGCGCTCGTGCTCGAGGGCGACCAGCGGCGGATCATCCAGGCCTGTTCGGTCAACGGCGGCCCGATCGAGATCTTCCACGGCGACCGGGCGCGCTGATCCCCGCGCGGTTCGCGGGTCGGTTTTGGTGACGTTTCGCGTAAAGGCTGGTATCCATGAAAATTGCGATGGTGGGTTCGGGCTATGTCGGGCTCGTATCGGGGGCGTGCTTTGCCGATTTCGGGCACGAGGTGGTGTGCATCGACAAGGATCAGGGCAAGATCGATCGCCTGCGTCAGGGCATCATGCCGATCTACGAACCGGGCCTCGACGCGCTGGTTGAAAGCAATGTAAAGGCCGGCCGCCTGAGCTTCACCACCTCGCTCGCCGAGGGCATCAGGCAAGCCGACGCGATCTTCATCGCGGTCGGCACGCCGAGCCGCCGGGGCGATGGCCATGCCGATCTGACCTTCGTCTACGAGGTTGCGCGCGAAGTGGGCGAAAGCCTTGCCAATGATGCCGTCATCGTCACCAAGTCGACCGTGCCGGTCGGCACGGGCGACGAGGTCGAACGGATCATCCGCGAAACCGGCACCACGCACCGGTTCTCGGTCGTCTCCAACCCCGAATTCCTGCGCGAAGGCGCGGCGATCGGGGATTTCAAGCGCCCCGACCGCATCGTCATCGGCGCCGAGGACGCATTCGGCCGCGAGGTGATGCGCGAGGTCTATCGCCCGCTGTTCCTCAATGAATCGCCGATCCTGTTCACCTCGCGCCGCACCAGCGAGCTGATCAAATACGCCGCCAACGCCTTCCTTGCCACCAAGATCACCTTCATCAACGAAATGGCCGACCTGTGCGAAAAGGTCGGCGCGAACGTGCAGGACGTGAGCCGCGGGATCGGGATGGACAACCGCATCGGGCCAAAGTTCCTGCACGCCGGGCCGGGCTATGGCGGCTCGTGCTTCCCCAAGGACACGCTCGCGCTGCTCAAGACCGCCGAGGACTATGACAGCCCGATGCGGATCGTCGAGGCGGTGGTGAAGGCCAACGACAGCCGCAAGCGGGCGATGGGGCGCAAGGTCATCGATGCGCTGGGCGGCGCCGAGGCCGCGCGGGGGCGCAGGGCGGCGCTGCTCGGCCTGACCTTCAAGCCCAACACCGACGACATGCGCGATTCCCCCGCGATCGCCGTGGCGCAGACACTGCTGGATGCGGGTGTGGCGGTGGCTGCCTACGATCCCGAAGGCATGGAGCAGGCCCGCCCGCTGCTTCCGCAAGTGACCATGTGCGAGAGCGCCTACGAGGCCATCGCAGGCGCCGACGTGGTGGTAATCGTGACCGAATGGGATGCCTTCCGCGCGCTCGATCTCAAGCGCGTCAAACAACTCGCCAAGGCGCCGATCCTGGTGGACTTGCGAAATATCTACAAGCCCGAAGACATGCGCGCGGCGGGCTTCACCTATGTGAGCGTGGGGCGTTCCTGATCGGCGTGCGCGCCTTGCGCGGGCACGTGCTGTGGCCAGCCGGCTTCGCTGGTGTCTGCCCGGTTCAACCTGCTGCCTTGTCGGCGTATTGATCATAGGCTTCCAGCGCCTGCGCGGCGTACATCGCGCTGGGGCCTGCGCCCATGTAGATCGCAAGGCCGATGGTTTCGGCCAGTTCCTCGCGGGTCGCGCCGTGCTTGCGCGCAGCTTCGACATGGTAGGTGATGCACGGATCGCAGCGCACCGCGACCGAAATCGCCACCGCGAGCAGCTCCTTGGTCTTGGGGTCGAGCGCGCCCTCGGCATGCGCCGCCGCGCCCATCTCGCGAAACGCCTTCATCACCGCCGGTGCGGCCTTGTAGAGCTCGCGCACGGCGGGGGTAAGATTGGCGGCCATCGCGGGCCAGTCCTTGAAGGTGGTATGCGGCATTGTCGGCTCCTGAGCTTTGATGCTGCAAGCCGTGGACGAAGCGACACGATCCAACATTGATGCGGATCAAGCTTGCGTGCGCAGCCCTGTAACGGCAGCGCAGCAGCCGCAAGCGCGACGGCGCGCCCGCAGGCGATCAGGCCCGCAGGGCCTCAGGCTCGCCGAGGACGAACGCGCGGAGGCGCGTTCGAAAACCAAAAACTTATCAGGGGGCCATCATAAGCCGGGTTCTGTCTCCCCAGGCGGTATCCCTTGCGGGACGGGCCTGCGGTGGCAGCCATTCATCTGGGCCGGCGATTGCTCGACGGCTCTAGCAGCCAACCCGGGTCTCTCGGCGCGAAACCCGCCTGCCTTGCAGCACGAGACCCCTATTCGGCCTTGCTCCGGGTGGGGTTTGCCATGCGGTGGCTGTTGCCAGCCCCCCGGTGCGCTCTTGCCGCACCCTTTCACCCTTGCCTGTGCCGTTTGACGGGCCATCGGTGGTTTGCTTTCTGTGGCACTTTCCCTTGCCCCGCCTCGCGGCGCGACCGGCGGGCGTTACCCGCCACCCTTGTTTCGTGGAGCCCGGACTTTCCTCGCGCCCGCCTGCTTCCGCAAGGCTGGACACGCGGCTGCCTCAGGCCCCCTGACGCGCGCAGCTATAGGCGCGCGCGCCCGGTTTGGCAAAGGCGCTTCAGTCCTCTCCGCCCACCAGCAGCAGCTTCCACACCAGCGCCCCGATCGCCGCGCCCGCCAGCGGCGCGACCCAGAACAGCCACAGCTGGCTGACGGCGGCGGTATCGGCATAGAAAGCCACGCTGGTCGAGCGCGCCGGGTTGACCGAGGTGTTGGTCACCGGGATCGAGATGAGATGGATCAGCGTCAGCGCCAGCCCGATGGCGATCGGGGCAAAGCCCGCCGGGGCCTTGGACGAGGTCGAACCAAGGATCACCACCAGGAACACCGCGGTCAGCACCACTTCGGTCACCAGCGCGGCCAGCATCGAATAGCCGCCCGGTGACAGCTCGCCATAGCCGTTCGAAGCAAAGCCGCCCGCCGCAAAATCCGGCGCCCCGCTGGCGATCACGAACAGCACGCCCGCCGCGCAGAACGAGCCAAGCACCTGCGCCGCCCAGTAAGGCAGCAGATCAGCCCAGCCGAAGCGCCCGGCGATCGCGAGGCCGAGGCTGACCGCCGGATTGAAATGTCCGCCCGAAATGCCGCCCACGGCATAGGCCATGGTCAAGACCGTCAGCCCGAAGGCGAGCGAGACGCCGGCAAAGCCGATGCCCAGTTCCGGAACGCCCGCCGCCAGCACCGCCGACCCGCACCCCCCGAACACCAGCCAGAATGTTCCGACAAACTCTGCCGCCAGTTTCTTAACCATCATCGCACGATCCCCTTTTGCTTGCGATTACAACCCTCTGTCCACACGACAAGCCTCGCATGTCCTTCCACCCGCGCCTAGCGCGTGCGCCCCTGATCGCGGTCGAGCAGCAATTGCCACAGGATCGCGGCGATCTCGCCGTCAACCACGCCGGTGATGTGTTCGGGCCGCCAGCGCCGCTCGAAGGCTTCCACCGCCTTGCGCTGATCGGTGATGTCATAGCCGAAGCGTTCGAGCGCGAGGAAGAACGCGCCCTCGTTGGGGAAGGGATCGCCTGCCCCCAACGCGGTCGGGCGCGGCAGGCACAGGCGGTGCTGCGCCAGCCGCTCCCACGGGAACAGTTCGCCCGGATCGATCTTTCGCATCGGCGCGACACAGGAATGGCCCACCACATTGGCGCGCGGAATGTCGTAATCCTTGACGATCCACGCCAGCAGCGGGATCAGCGCGTCGATCTGCGCCTGGGCAAAGGCGCGATAGCCCCCGTTTTCGGGCGCGTGGCCGGGATGATCCAGCTCGATCCCGATGCTGGCCGAATTCACATCCGGAATCCCGCGCCAGTAGGATGCGCCCGCGTGCCAGGCGCGCTTGTCTTCGGGCACCAGCCGGATCACCTCGCCTTCTTCGGTGATGCAGTAATGCGCGCTGACCGCGGCTTGCGCGTCGCACATCCGGGCAAGCGCAGCCTCGACCGGCTTCATTTCGGTGTAGTGCAGCACCACCATGCTGATCGGCAAGGTGCGTTGGTTGAAATTGGGCGATGGCACCACGCGGTGCACCAACCCTTCATCATCCCTGCCCCCCCACATCGATGAGGCCCTATCCGATCATGCCGTCCGGCTCGGGCAGCACCGCGCCGAGCACCAGCACCCCGTCACCCAGCTTGTACTGGAGACCGCCCTCCATTTCCTCGGCGACCAGCGCGATCATGTGGGCAGCGGCGGTGCGGCTGGTGATTTCGCTGTCATCGAGATCGCCCTGCAGCGCCCGGCCGATGGTTTCGTCGAAGGCAACCCGGTCACCGCGCGCACGGGCAACGATTTCGACCGCCCCGTCGCGCCGCTCCGCCCCGATATCGAGCGTGCCGCCGCGCACCAGCGAATCCAGCGCAATCTGCGCGAGATTGAGCAGCACCTTGACCGCCGGCTTGGGCAGGCTCGGCTCGGCAATCGCCCAATTGACCTCGACCCGCTTGGCATCGGCGACCAGCGCGTTGATCACGCTCTGCGCCTCGTCGATCGGGATCGCCTCGCCAAAGCCGCCCGCCGCGCCGAAGGCGAGGCGGAAGAACTTGAGCTTGTCGGTGCTGATCCGCGCCGATTGTTCGAGCAGCTCGATGCAGCGCGCGCGCATTTCCGGGTCCTGCTCGTCAGCGAGCAGCTCCAGCCCGTTGGCAAGCGCACCCACCGGCGAGAGCATGTCATGGCACAGGCGCGAGCACAGCATCGCGGCGAGATCGGTTTGCGAAATCATGCGCCTTTCCTAACCATCGCTGATGGTAAAGGAAAGCGGGGTGAAGCCCTCTTTCCCGTCCTTCCAGAACCTGATGTCGTCGCCCGCGATGATCGCCCACACCCGCCCCTCGCCCGCCGCCGAGGCGCGATCGGTGGCGGAAGGGGCGGCCGGGCCGCAGGGGTGCGAGTGGAAATAGCCGATCACCTGCGGCCCGCCGGCGCGCGCGGCGCGGTGCGCGGCGATCAGCGCCTGCGGATCGATCTCGAAATGGGTGTGCGGTGCGGGATGGACATTGGCGGTCTCGCGCGCCTCGGTGATGCGCCCGGCCTCGCCCAGCATCAGCCCGCAGGCCTCGCGCGGATCGGCAGCGGCGGCAGCAGCGCGCATCGCGGCAAGGGCGTGGCTTGTCACTTCGAGGTGCATCGCGCATGGCCATAGCATGTCCGCGAGCGAAATCATCACCGGCACCATCGCTGCCCCGGCCCGTCTCGACAAGGCGCTGGCCGAGGCCACCGGCATGAGCCGTGCGCGGGTGCAGGGGCTGATCGAGGAAGGCCGGGTCGATGTGGCCGGCAAGACGGCCACCACAGCCGCGATGAAGGTGGCCAAGGGCACCCCGTTCCGCATCATCATCGCCGCCGCCATGCCGGCCGCGGCGCTGCCCGAGGCCATTGCGCTCACCATCGCCTATGAAGACGATCACCTCGTGGTGGTCGACAAGCCGGCGGGCATGGTGGTGCATCCGGCGGCGGGCAATGTCACCGGCACGCTGGTCAACGCCCTGCTCCACCATTGCCGGGGGCAGCTTTCCGGCATCAACGGCGTGGCGCGGCCCGGGATCGTCCACCGCATCGACAAGGACACCTCGGGCCTGCTGGTGGTCGCCAAGTCCGATGCCGCGCATGAAGGCCTCGCGGCGCAGTTCGCCGCACACAGCGTCCAGCGCCGCTACATCGCGGTCTGCGCCGGGCAGCCCTGGCCGGGCGAAGGCACGATCGAGGCGCGCATCGGACGCTCGGATGCCGACCGAAAGAAAATGACGGTGCTGCCCAACAATTCCTCGCGCGGGAAAAGCGCGATCACCCATTATCAGGTGATCGAGAGGCTGGATGATGCCGCGGTGATCGCATGCCGGCTGGAAACCGGGCGCACCCACCAGGTGCGCGTTCACTGTGCGTCAATCGGTCATCCGCTATTGGGAGACCCGGTCTATGGACGCACCCCCAAGCCCTTACGCCCGCTGCTCGAACGAATCGGCTTTGCCCGCCAGGCGCTCCACGCCGCCGAGCTGGGCTTCGTTCATCCGCGCACCGGCGAGAATCTGCGTTTCCGCAGCGACTTGCCCGCCGACATGGCGGAACTCATCGACCAACTGCGCCGTTGTCATCGATGAAACGCGCATACAAATGCCACATTCCAACGTATAATCATCAACCGTGGCCCAAGCGCGACGGATGCCCATCAGGGGTCCTTCGCCCCAGCGGTCGACACCAGAAAGGTTAGGTAACGAGTGACCAAGACGCATTCCCCTTCGGTTCCGGCCCTCAGCGGCGAGCAGAGCCTCAACCGCTATCTTGCCGAAATCCGCAAGTTTCCGGTTCTCACCGCTGAGCAGGAATACATGCTCGCCAAGCGTTATCAGGAACATGGAGACCCTGATGCCGCCGCCCAGCTGGTGACCAGCCACCTGCGCCTCGTCGCGAAGATCGCGATGGGTTATCGCGGCTATGGCCTGCCGGTTGCCGATCTCATCTCCGAAGGCAATGTCGGCCTGATGCAAGGCGTCAAGAAGTTCGAGCCCGATCGCGGCTTCCGCCTCGCGACCTACGCGATGTGGTGGATCAAGGCCTCGATCCAGGAATATATCCTGCGTTCGTGGAGCCTGGTGAAAATGGGCACCACCGCCGCGCAGAAGAAGCTGTTCTTCAACCTGCGCCGGATGAAGAAGAACCTCGACGCCTACGAGGACAGCGATCTCCATCCCGACGATGTCGCCAGGATTGCAACCGATCTGGGCGTGCCCGAGCAGGAAGTCATCAACATGAACCGCCGGATGATGATGGGCGGCGATGGCTCGCTCAACACGCCGATGCGCTCTGGCGAGGAAGGCGCGGGCGAATGGCAGGACTGGCTGAGAGATGATCGTCCGCTGCAGGACGAAGCCGTCGCCGAGGCGGAAGAATCGCAGATGCGCCACGAAATGCTGGCCGAAGCGATGGAAAGCCTCAACGAGCGCGAGCGGCATATCCTCACCGAGCGCCGGTTGACCGACAAGCCGCAGACGCTGGAGGAATTGTCGCAGGCCTACGACGTGAGCCGCGAACGCATCCGCCAGATCGAAGTGCGCGCGTTTGAAAAGCTGCAAAAGGCGATGCAGCGGATCGCGGGCGAAAGGCTGCTGCCGGGCGTGGCCTGACGCATGGCGTAAGGCATTGACGGGTCGTTGCACGATCATTGTCGTTTCACTGACGGGGCGCGGCGAGCGATCGCTGCGCCCCGTTTGGCGTTTGCGGGGATGTTTCACGTGAAACATTTGCAGAACATCGTTGTGCTTCCGCACCGCCTGCCAGTCGGCTAAGCGGGGCAGATGATGCTCACCCTCGCCCGTTATCTCGCCAAGGCGACCCTGTGGTTCATCGGCCTTTCGCTGCTGCTGGTGATCGCCTTCAAGTGGCTCCCCGTGCCCGTCACCGCGACCATGCTGATGGACGAAAACGGCATCACCAAGGACTGGGAGAGCCTCGACAATATCGATCGCAATCTGGTGGATGCGGTGATCGCGGCCGAGGATTCGCGCTTCTGCGAGCATTTCGGCTTCGACACGCAGGCGATCGAGCAGGCGATGCGGGAAAACCTCGAGGCGGCAGAAAATGGCGGGCGCATCCGCGGCGGCTCCACCATCAGCCAGCAGACCGCCAAGAACGTGTTCCTGTGGCAGGGCGGCGGGTTGTTCCGCAAAGGGCTGGAGGCGTGGTTTACCTTCTGGATCGAGGCGGTGTGGGGCAAGCGGCGGATCATGGAAGTCTATCTCAATGTCGCCGAGACGGGGATCGGCACCTATGGCGCCGAGGCCGGGGCGCAGCGCTATTTCGGCAAGTCCGCCGCGCGCCTTTCCGCCGACGAGGCCAGCCGCATGGCCGCCGCGCTGCCCAGCCCCAAAAAGCGTTCGGTGAAAAGCCCCGGCGGGTGGCTTGCACGCCACGGCAACCGCATCGAGCGGCGGATCGGCACTGTCAGGCGTGACGGGCTCGACGCCTGCGTCTACAATTAGGCCCGCAATGGCCCACGCGCACGCTCATACCCACGAACACCACGGCCACCACCATGCGCCCGCTGGCTTCGGCCGCGCCTTTGCCTTCGGCATCGCACTCAACGCCGGCTTCGTGCTGGTCGAGGCGGTGGCCGGGTTTCTCTACGACTCGATGGCACTGGTGGCCGATGCCGGGCACAATCTGTCGGATGTGCTGGCGCTGGCGCTGGCATGGATCGCCGCGATTGCCGCGCGCCACCCGCCTTCGGGGCGCTTCACCTATGGCTACAAGTCCTCGACCATCCTTGCCGCGCTCGCCAACGCGCTGCTGCTGGCGATCGCGATCGGGGCGATCCTGCTGGAGACCGTCCACCGTCTCAGCCAGCCGCAAGACCCGCACGCCACGGCGATGATGGTGGTGGCCGGGATCGGGATGGCGATCAACGCGTTGACGGCCATGCTGTTCATGCGCGGTCAGGAGGATCTCAACATCCGCGGAGCCTATCTTCACATGGCCGCCGATGCGCTCGTATCGTTCGGCGTGGTGCTGGCGGGCGCGGCGATCGTGCTGACCGGCCTCATCTGGATCGATGCCGCGGTGAGCCTGGCGATCGTCGCCGTGATCGGGGTCGGCACCTGGGGGCTGGCGCGCGATTCGGTGGCGATGGCGCTCAATGCCGCGCCCGCGCGCATCGACCTTGGCGACGTACGCCGCCACCTTGCCAGCCTTGATGGCGTGGCGGCGGTGCACGATCTCCACGTCTGGCCGATGTCAACCACCGAGACCGCGCTGACCGCCCATCTGGTGATGCCGCAGCGCCCCGCCTCGGACGCCTTCCTGCGCGATATCGCCACGTCCCTGCACACCCGGTTCGGCGTCGGTCACGCGACCCTCCAGATCGAGAGCGGCGAGACCGCGTGCGAGCCGTCCTGCGGAGCAGGTTGCTGATGGCCACCCGCCCCCGCCCCACCAGCGACGACGCGCGCGAGGCACTGCGCGCGGCGATGCTGCGCCTGGCCGCGGGCGACAGCGATGCGCTGGAAATCGTCTATCGCCTGACCAGGGTGAAGCTGTTCGGCATCTGCCTGCGTATCTTGGGCGACAGAAAGGAAGCCGAGGACGCCTTGCAGGATGTCTATGTCAATCTCTGGCAGCGGGCCGACCGCTACGATCCTGCGCGGGCGAGCCCGATCTCGTGGCTGGCGACCTTTGCCCGCAACCGCGCGATCGATCGCCTTCGCACCGGCAAGGTGCGCGCCGGCGCGGTGGGGGTCGAGCAGGCCGCCCCGCTTCCCGACGAAAGCCCGCTGGCCGATGCGCTGCTGGTCGATGCCGAACAGACCGCGCAGATCCACAAGTGCATCGCGGGTCTCGATGAACGCACCCAGAGCCACATTCGCGCCGCCTTTTTCGACGGCAAGACCTATGCCCAACTGGCCGAACAGGCGGGCGTCCCGCTCGGCACGATGAAGAGCTGGATCCGCCGCGGTTTGCAGCGCCTGCGCGCCTGCCTTGAAGCGAGCGAAGCGGCATGAGCGGCCCCGAAGACACCGCAGGCGAGCCTGTCCGCGACGATCCGGTGATCGCCGCCGAATGGGCGCTGGGCCTGCTCGAAGGCGAGGAATTGCTCGCCGCGCGCGGGAAATATGCAACCGATCCCGCCTTCGCCTGGCGCAAGGACTGGTGGGACAACTGGTTCGCGCCGTGGACCGACGCCATGGCCGGCGCGGCCGAGCCGGGTGAGCATGTGTGGCAGGCCATCGCCGCGCGGGTCAATGCCAGCGATGCGCCGGCGGCGGCCCCGCCAGCAGCCCCTCCGGACGAAGTGATTGCACTCAAGGCGCGGCTGCGACGCTGGCAATGGGCGGCTGGGATCACCGCGGCCGCGGCCGCGGTAGCGCTGGCGATGCTGGCCTTTGCGCCCGGCAATGCTCCAGTCAGCGCCCCCGGCACCACGCCCGCGCGGCTCGCGGCGGCTCCGATGGTGGCAAGCGTGCCGATCGGTGATGGCGGCCTGCGGCTCGACGTGACCTATATCCCCCAAAGCGAGAGGATGCTGGTCGCCGCGATCGGCCTTACCCCGGACGGGGTGCACGATCACCAATTGTGGCTGGTGCCGGACGATGGCAGCGCGGCGAAGTCGCTGGGGGTGGTCGTGCCGGGCACGGTGCGCTCGATGGCCCTGCCACGGGACATCGCCGCCGCGCTCCACGCGGGTTCGCAACTGGTGCTCACCCGCGAACCGATTGGCGGCAAGCCCGCCGGAGCACAGGCCGGCCCGGTGGTGGCCAAGGGCACATTCACCGAAGTCTGAGCACAGCCCGCGAGGCTCCCCGGCGCTGCCAGGCAGCGGCAAGTGAACACGGGGACATTTTCGCTGCATCCGCGCCGCGCACAGCCGCGTAGCTTTCCGCGCAAGCGGGAAGGGCTTGCAAGTGTGATATTCCCTGCAAGAGGAGATACCCCTGTGACCTCGAAGACCATCCTCACCGCGATCATCGCTGCCGCGCTGGCTGTCCCCACCGGCCTCGTCGCCGCGCCGGCGCTCGCCGATCACCACATGGAACACCAGGCCGACGTCCCGATGGTGGGCGGGGCGGCCATGTATCCGACCAAGACGATCGTCGAGAACGCCGTCAATTCGAAGGATCACACCACGCTGGTTGCCGCCGTGCAGGCCGCAGGGCTGGTCGAGGCGCTCTCCGGCCCTGGTCCCTTCACCGTGTTCGCCCCCACCAACGCTGCTTTCGCCAAGCTGCCCGCCGGCACGGTGGAATCGCTGGTGAAGCCGGAAAATAAGGACACGCTGACCGCGATCCTCACCTACCACGTGGTGCCGGGCAAGGTGTCGGCAGGCGAGCTGATCGAGATGATCAAGAAGGGCGGCGGCAAGGCCGAGCTCAAGACGCTGGCTGGCGGCATCCTGACCGCGCACGTGATGGACGGCAAGGTCGTGCTGACCGACGCCAAGGTCGGTCAGGCGACCGTGATTCAGGCCGACGTGTTCCAGTCGAACGGCGTGATTCACGTGACCGACGCGGTCTCGCTGCCGGGCTGAACCACCCCGACCGGATAGCGCCGTCTCTTGTTCCCCACCCCCAACCCCCAAGGAGCGGCGCTTCTTCGCCCCCGTCCGGCCTTCCTCCAGGGCCGGGCGGGGTTTTTGTGTTGAATGAGGGACGCAGTCAGCTTGGGCGGGGGACACAAGCAGGCCGCGGTGCGAGCGCAAAGCCGAACGCGCGCCCGAACCTAGGCGCGCAAGTCTGGCGCGGACAGGTGTCCGCGATCAGTCACTTACGCGCGCAACAGCTTACGCGGCGGCTTCCTTCTTCGCTTCGCCGATCACCCGAATCGGCTCCTTCTTGCCCGCGACCACGTCGGCGTCGATCACGATTTCGGTGACGCCTTCCATGTCGGGCAGATCGAACATGGTGTCGAGCAGCAGGCCCTCGACGATCGAGCGCAACCCGCGCGCGCCGGTCTTGCGCTTGATCGCCCGCTCGGCAATCGCCTGAAGCGCATCATCGGTGAAGGTGAGCTCGACATCCTCAAGCTCGAACAGCTTGCGATACTGCTTCACCAGCGCGTTCTTCGGCTCCTTGAGGATCGTCACCAGCGCGGGCACATCGAGATCGTGCAGCGTGGCGATCACCGGCAGGCGGCCGACGAATTCGGGGATCAGGCCAAACTTGAGCAGATCTTCCGGCTCGCTCTTTTCCAGCAACTCGCCCACGCGGCGCTTGTCGGGATCGGCGACATGCGCGCCGAAGCCGATGCTGCGCTTCTGGAGGCGATCCGCGATGATCTTGTCGAGACCGGCAAAGGCCCCGCCGCAGATGAACAGGATATTGGTGGTGTCGACCTGCAGGAATTCCTGCTGCGGATGCTTGCGCCCGCCCTGCGGCGGAACGGAGGCTGTCGTGCCTTCCATCAGCTTGAGCAGCGCCTGCTGCACGCCTTCGCCCGAAACGTCGCGGGTGATCGAGGGGTTTTCGGCCTTGCGGGTGATCTTGTCGATCTCGTCGATATAGACGATCCCGTGCTGGGCCTTTTCGACATTGTAGTCGGACGCCTGGAGCAGCTTCAAAATGATGTTCTCGACATCCTCGCCCACATAGCCCGCCTCGGTCAGCGTGGTGGCGTCGGCCATGGTGAAGGGCACATCGAAGGTGCGCGCCAGCGTCTGGGCGAGCAGGGTCTTGCCGCTGCCGGTGGGGCCGACCAGCAGGATGTTCGATTTGGCCAGCTCGACATCGCCCGCCTTGCCGCTGTGCTTGAGGCGCTTGTAATGGTTGTGCACCGCGACCGAAAGCACGCGCTTGGCGCGGTCCTGCCCGATGACATAGTCATTGAGCGTGGTGAAGATATCCATCGGCGTGGGGATTTCGCCTTCCTTGCGACCGGCAATCCCCGCCTTGGTTTCCTCGCGGATGATGTCGTTGCACAGCTCGACGCATTCATCGCAGATGAACACCGTGGGGCCGGCGATGAGCTTTCGCACCTCGTGCTGCGACTTCCCGCAGAAGCTGCAGTAAAGAGTGCTCTTGCTGTCGGATCCGCTCAATTTGGTCATTCCTGTGTCCTCGAATCCGCAGACGATAGCATGGCTATCGCGCGAGCGGATTCTTCAAATGTATCGTTGGCACCAGATGAATCAACACATGGCACGCGTTTTAATCCCTCCGGCATGGGGTTTGGGGCGACGAAATGCCGGAAAACGCCGGAACATCCGGTCGCCGTCCCGCCACGGGGCAGATGCGGGGCAAGCGCCTTATTCAGGAGCCCGGCCCGAACCGTCCTCGTTGCCGGTTTCCTCGCTGTCGGGCCGGGTCTCGAACACCTTGTCAACCAGGCCGAAGGCCCTTGCCTCCTCGGCTTCGAGGAAGGTGTCGCGGTCCATCGCCTTTTCGATCTCGTCGAGGCTGCGGCCGGTGAACTTGACGTAGAGATCGTTCATGCGGCTGCGGATCCGCAGGATCTCGCGCGCCTGGATCTCGATATCCGAGGCCATCCCGCGGGCGCCGCCCGAAGGCTGGTGGATCATGATCCGCGCATTGGGCAGGGCAATACGCATCCCCGGCTCACCCGCGGCGAGCAGGAAGCTGCCCATGCTGGCGGCCTGCCCGATGCACACGGTCGACACGCGCGGCTTGATGTATTGCATGGTGTCGAAGATCGCCAGACCCGCCGTCACCACCCCGCCGGGCGAATTGATATACATGCTGATCGGCTTCGACGGATTCTCGCTTTCAAGGAACAGCAGCTGGGCGACAATCAGCGAAGCCATGCCGTCTTCGATCTGACCGGTGACAAACACGATGCGTTCGCGCAGCAGGCGACTGAAAATGTCGAAGGAGCGCTCGCCCCGGCTGGTCTGTTCGACCACCACCGGCACCAGTGCCCCGGTCAGCGGATCGCGGGTGAACTGACCCTGGGTGCCGTAGGTTTCGCCAGCGTTGCCGAACAGATCGATCATGGGATTTGCGTGTCCTTCGTAAGTTCCAGACTGGCTATGTCGTCAGGCGCGGGGCAATTTCAAGGGCGTTTACCGTGTCGCCTGTGAATTGCGCGACGCACCTGCGCTGCGGGCATCTTGCATCGCGGCCTAAAGCAGGCAACTTTGCGCGCCATGATCACGCTCACCCTTGCGCGCCGCGCGCTCGCCGCCCTGCTTGTCACCACCTCGGCTGCGGCCCTCGCGCAGGGCACGCCACCGCCCACCGAGGCGACACCCGACCGCGAGGCGATCAGCGAGCTGCTGGCGGTGGACGAATATATCCTGCGTATCCAAGCGCTTGATGATAACGGTCCGCGCCTCAACGCGGTGCTCGATTACGATCCCGCCGCTGCGGTCAAGGCGCGCCAGAACGCCGCCACCGGCCCCTTGCGCGGCCGCACCGTGCTGGTGAAGGACAATATCGAGACCAGCGAATTTGCCACCACCGCGGGCAGCCTTGCGCTCAAAAATAACATGACCGGGCGCGATGCGCCGCTGATCGCCAATCTGCGCGCCGCAGGCGGCGTGGTGCTGGGCAAGACCAACCTGTCCGAATGGGCCAATATCCGCTCGGACAATTCGACCAGCGGCTGGAGCGCGGTCGGCGGGCTGACCCGCAACCCTCACGCGATCGATCGCAACCCCTGCGGATCATCCTCAGGCAGCGGCGCGGCGGTGGCGGCCGG
>JBKBOH010000046.1:0-15804 GCA_046294975.1 Erythrobacter sp.
CCGAAGGGGTGATCGACGCGCCCCTCGCCAAGCAGCCGGGCACCGGCGGCGAGAAGATGCACATCGACGAGGAAAACGGCGCGGCGGCCAAGACCCGCTACCGCGTGGTGGACCGCGCCGGCCAGCGCGCCGCGTGGGTGGAACTGGAACCGCTCACCGGGCGCACCCATCAGCTGCGCGTCCACATGGCCGCGATCGGCCACCCGATTGTCGGCGACGGCAAATATGGCGGGCCGGACGCCTTCCTGACCGGCGCGGTCAGCCGCAAGATGCACCTGCACGCCCGCCGGTTGATCATTACCGAGCCAAAGGCGGGAGCGGGAACCGGCGGCAAGCTCGATGTCACCGCCGAACTCCCGCCGCACTTTGCCATGAGCATGGAGGTGCTCGGCTTCGATCCGGCGCTGTCGGATGCCGCGCCCTTGCGCGAGGATGTGACCGAAAGGACACCGGAGGAAAAGAAGCGGGCCGCCCGCCGCCACTTCAAGCAGGCGCGCAAGGAAGAACTTGCGCCCCGCCGGGCGCGCGGCGCTGCGAACAAGGCGGCCAAGGCTAAGTTCAAAGCGAAACCGGGCCTCAGGGCGGGCGGCAGGGCCAAGCCCAGCGGCGGCGGCAAAAGCGGTGGCAGCGCAGGTGCGCCTCGCTGATGCACCCCAATCCGCTCTACCGCACCGATGACCGCGCCTTGTGCGAAAGCCTGATTGACGAGATCGGCTTCGGCATGGTGTTCGCCCAGACCCCCGACGGCCCGCGCGTGGCCCACACGCCGCTGCTCTCGACCGGGGACGGGGCGGTGCAATTCCACCTGGGGCGCGGCAATGCGCTGGCGCGGCACCTGGAAGGCAGCACCGCGCTGATCGTCATCAACGGCCCGGATGCCTATGTCAGCCCGCGCTGGTGTGCGGGCCGCGACACCGTGCCGACCTGGGATTATGTCGCGCTCGAGCTGGAAGGCCGGGTGCGGCGGATGGATGACGAGGGGCTGGAAGCCTTCCTCCACGCCGCCATCGAACAGCACGAGGGGCGGCTCGGCGGCGCGCCGTGGCGGGCAAGCGAGGCCTCGGACAAGGTGTGGGGCGGGCTGTTTCGCGGCATCATGGGCTTCGCGCTGGAGATGCAGGCATGGCGTCCGACGCTCAAGCTCTCGCAGAACAAGTCCGCCGCCGAGCGCGCGGCCATTGCTGAGGGACTGGAGGCTGCGGGCCACGCCGCGCTTGCCCATCTGGTGCGGGAGCTTACTGCATGAGGCCCCCTGTGCGCTTGGCGGTGTTTGATTGCGACGGCACGCTGGTCGACGGGCAGGCCGACGTGTGCTGGGCGATGGAGCGCGCCTTTGCCCGCGCCGGCTTGCCCGCGCCCGATGCCCATGCCGTGCGGCGTATCGTTGGTCTCAGCCTGCCGGCCGCCATCCGCGCGCTCGCGCCCGGCCTCAGCGAGGATCAGAACGCCGCCGTCACCGAATTCTTCCGCGCAAGCTTCCGCGCGCGGCGCGAGCAGGGCCTCACCGACGAACCGCTCTATGATGGCATCGCCGAACTGCTGACAGCCCTGCACGAGAGCGGCTGGAGCCTTGCGGTTGCCACCGGCAAGTCCGATCGCGGGCTTGCCGCCTGCCTCGCTGCCCACGGCATTGCCGATCTGTTCGTTTCGCTCCAGACCGCCGATCGCCATCCGTCCAAGCCCCATCCCGCGATGCTCGAAGCCGCGCTGTTCGAAGCCGGCGCCGCCCCGCACCAGGCGGTGATGATCGGCGATACCAGCTTCGACATGCTGATGGCGCGCAGCGCCGGGGTGCGCGCGGTGGGCGTGGCCTGGGGCTATCACGCGCCCGCCGAACTGCTGGCGAGCGGCGCCATCAGCGTCGCCGACAATGTTGCCGCGCTGGCGCAGGCGCTGGAGGAGGCGCTGCGATGAGCCGTTCCGGCCGCGAGGCTGCCGAGGCCCGGTCGAGGCAGCGTTTCATCATCCTCAACGCCCTGCGCTTCGGCGGGATCGCGCTGATCATGGCCGGCTTTGCCATCGTGCGCGGGGTGATCGCCCTGCCCTGGGCGGTGGGCGCGGTGCTCGCCGTCGTGGGGCTGCTCGAATTCTTCTTCCTGCCGCGCGTGGTTGTGCAAGCGTGGAATGCCGGAGACGACAAGACCAGATGATCCGCAGGTTCTACAAGAACGTGACGCTCGGCGAGGTGCCGGGCGGCTTTCAGGTGTTGCTTGACGGGCGCGGGGTGAAGACCGTGGGCGGCGCGCCGCAAGTCGTGCCGGCGCTGGCGCTGGCCGAGGCGCTGGCGGCCGAATGGCGGCGGCAGGGCGAGAAGATCGATCCCCAAAGCCTGCCCCTGCGCGACATGGCCGACTATGCGATCGACATCGTTGCCCCCGATCCTGCCGCCGCCGCGCGCGGCCTCATCGCCTATGCCGAAACCGATACGCTGTGCTACCGCGCCGATCCGGACGAGCCGCTCCACGCCCGCCAGCAGGAGCTGTGGGAGCCGCTGCTTGCCCGCTTCGAGGCGGCGCACGGCCTTGGCTTTACCCGGGCGAGCGGCGTGCTCCACCGGCCGCAACCGCCCGCCACCCTCGCCGCGCTGCACGCGCGCCTGCTGGCGCTTGATCCCTTCGCGCTGGCCGGGGTGGAGGCGATGGCAAGGCTCGCCGCCTCGCTCGTCACCGCGCTTGCCGCGCTCGAAGCACAGGACGAGCAGGAGCCGCTGGCGCTGTGGCAGGCAGTGTGCCTCGAAGAGGAATGGCAGGCGGAGCTGTGGGGCCGCGACGAGGAAGCCGAGCAGCGCCGGCGCGTGCGCGAGGCCGATTTCCTGCGCGCCTGCGGCTTTGCGCGATTGGCGCGTTGCTGAGGCGCGCGGCGCCGCCGGGCGCTCAGCCCGCCACCGCCCATTCCGCCGCTTCACCCGCGACCGTGTTCGCCACGCGGTTGAGCGCGGCGCCGACACTGCGGGCCTCGGCCGGAATCCCGCTTTCGCGCGCCTCGAACCGGCGAGTGGTGGCATTGCCCTGGCTGTCCACCCGGATCGCGTCATAGCGCACCACCACCGATTGCGAAGGCACATCATAGCCCATGTCGATCAGCGTGCCGCGTAGCGTGGTGGTGGCGAGCGCGACGGTCTCGTCCCCGTCAAGCACCAGCGCCGCGCCGCCGCTGCGCGCGCGCAGGGTCTCGCCCAGCAGGTGGCGGAACAGGCGCGCGGGCTTTTCCACCCAGAAGGCGTCCTTGAGATAGGCCAGCTCGGTGTCGCTCACCTGCACCGGCACGCGCAGCACGTCGAGCTTGGCCGGGGTGTCAAGTGCGAGGACCGCGATCACCTTGCGATCGGGCGCCGCCGCCGCGCCGCTGCCGGCGGGCGCGCGGGCGATCGGGCTGAGCGTGAGCAGGCTTTCGGGCGGCGGGCCACCCAGGCTGATGCAGCCCGCCAGCCCCAGCGCGAGCAGCGCCGGGAGAGCGATAGGCCGGATGATGCGGAGAGCGGGTGTGGCGATCATGGCCCTGTCCTTCACGGCTTGTAATCCGGCAGCGTCTTGCCGCCCACCAGCGCGCCCGCGCCTTCGCTTTCGAGCTTTTCGGTGAGCGAACGCAGGCTCCGGCTGGTGGCGCGCAGGTCCTGCAAGGTCGCCTCGGCATTGGGCAGTGTGCTCTCGCGCAGCTGCCTGGCCGCCGGGCGGGTGTCCTCCAGCGTCGCCGCCAGCGAGGCGGCCGCCGCATTGGCCGAGCGCAGCGTCGCACGCAGTTCGGCGGCGAGCGGCCTGCCGTCCTGCGTCACCAGACCCTCGGTGGAGGCTGCCAGCCGCTCGACCGCATCGAGCGTCTGGTTGAATTCGGCCAGCGTCGTCTGGAAATCCTCCAGATTGCGGGTCAGCGCCGGGGTCGCATCCGCGAGGCCACCGGTCAGGCGGTTGGTGTTCTTGAGGATGCCGGAGATCTCAGCCTGGTTTTCCGGCCCGAGGATGGTGTTCAATTGCTCGGTCAACGTCGCCAGCCGTTCGAGCAGCAGCGGCGCGTTGGCGACGATCTCGCCAAAGCCGCCGCGCCCCGGCGGGATCACCGGGCGGCCTTCGGGACAGGCGGTGGTCTCGCAGGTGATCGGCGGCGCGCCCTTGCGCGCGCCGTTGAGCAGGATGGTCGAAACCCCGGTAAAGCTCGCCTCGATCGTGGCCTCGGTGCCGACCAGGATCGGCACATCGTCCTTCACCTTGATCCGCACGCGCACGAATTCGGGATCGCCCTTGGCCAGCGCAATCTCGCTCACCTGGCCCACCGGCACCCCGGCAAAGCTGACCTGGCTGCCATTGGCCAGGCCCGATACCGACTGGGCATAGAAGATATCGTATTCGCTTTGCTCGCCCTGCCCCAGCCGCGCGATCCAGACGATGAACGCCGCCAGCGCCGCCAGCAGCACCAGCGTGACCGCACCGACCCAGAGATGGTTCGCTCTTGTTTCCATGTGCGTTCCCTATGCAGCCCGGCAGGCGACAATGTCCAACATTCTCTCGCCCTATATTCTTGCCCGCGCGTGCGAAGCGCGCGCGGCCCGGCCGCGCGGGCCGTTGAAATATTCCTCGATCCACGGGTGCCCTGTGGCAATCAGTTCGGGGATGGAGCCGACCGCGATGATCCTTTTCTCGGCGATCACCGCCACCCGGTCGCAGATTTCATAGAGCGTATCGAGATCGTGGGTGATGAGAAACACGGTGAGGCCCAGCGTTTCCTTGAGATCGCGGGTCAGCCGATCGAACTTGGCCGCGCCGATCGGATCCAGCCCCGCGGTCGGCTCGTCGAGGAACAGCAATTCCGGATCGAGCGCCAGCGCCCGCGCCAGCCCGGCACGTTTCTTCATCCCGCCCGAAAGCTCGGACGGGTATTTGCCCACGGCATCTTCCGGCAGGCCGCTGAGGATCACCTTGTAGCGCGCAATCTCGGCCCGCAGCGCAGGATCAAGCTCGGGGTAATATTTGCGGAGCGCCACCTCGACATTCTCGCCCACCGTCAGGGTCGAGAACAGCGCCCCGCCCTGGAACAGCACGCCCCAGCGCCGCCGCACCCCGATGCCGCGGTCGAGATCGACGCCGGTGATGGTGCGGCCGAGCACGTCGATCCGCCCCGCGCTGGGCCGCTGCAAGCCGATGATCGAGCGCATCAACACCGATTTGCCGCTGCCCGATCCACCCACCACGCCAAGGATCTCGCCCCGCCGCACGGTGAGATCGAGGTTCTCGTGCACGCTGAAATCGCCAAAGCGGTTGACAAGCCCCTCGACCACGATCGGCGGCGGTTCGTCTGCGGAGTGGAAATGTCCGGTCATCGCACGCCCCCTACCCCCAGCCGATCTCGGTGAAAAACACCGCGAAGAAGGCATCGAGCACGATCACCGCGAAGATCGCCGAGACCACCGCCATGGTGGTGCGGCGGCCGACCTCTTCGGAATTCCCGCGCACCTGCAAGCCATTGTAACACCCCGCCAGCGCGACAATCAGGCCGAACACCGGCGCCTTGATGAGGCCGACCCACAGGTCATGGGTGGGCACAACTTCCTGGATCCGCGCAAGGAAGGTCCAGAACGGAATGCCCAGCGCCATCTCGCCCACCACCGCCCCGCCGATGATAGCCACCACCGAGGAATAAAAGCCCAGCAGCACCATCATGAAGGTCGCCGCGAGGATGCGCGGGATCACCAGCACCTCGACCGGGGCGATGCCGATGGTTCGCATCGCGTCGATTTCCTCGGTCAGCTTCATCGTGCCCAATTGCGCGGCAAAGGCGCTGCCCGATCGCCCCGCCACCATGATCGCGGTCATCAGCACGCCCAGTTCGCGCAGGGTGATGCGCCCGACGAGGTTGACCGTGAGCGCCTCGGCCCCGAACTGTTCGAGCTGCACCGAGCCCTGCTGGGCGATGACGATGCCGATCAGGAAGCTCATCAGCCCGATGATCGGCAGCGCAGTGACGCCCACAAGCTCCATCTGGTGCACCAGCGCCTTGACCGGAAAGCGCAAGGGATGGCGCGCAAGGCTGGCGACCGCAAGCAGGATCTGCCCGAGGAAGCCGACCACGCCATAGACGCCGGAGCGCGCGGCATAGACCTGTTCGCCCACCGCCACCGGCACGCGTTCCCACACGGGACGCCTTTGGGGGCCGATATCGCTGCTGGGATCAATGCCGCGCACCGCCGCCAGCAGCCGCTCGGCCGCGGGGCTGGCGCCGGTGATGTCGCAATTGTGCTCGCGCGCCAGACGGCACACCACCCATGCGCCGACCGTGTCAATATCCTCGACCGCGGCGAGATCGATTGCGGCAAGCGGGCCGGGAATGGTGCCGACCGCGCGCTCGAACGGCGCGATCGCGGCCAGCACGAGCTGCCCGGACAGCACCAGCCGGGAACCTCCCGCGCCGTCCTCCACCAGCGAATATTGCGCGGCTTCCTGCATTGCCTCGCCGCTATGGGGAGATTTTCGCCGCGCGACAAGGCTCTCGCGCACCCGCCTGTGCGGCAATCGTTGCACCGCAGCATGGCCTCTGGCATGGCGCGGGGCATTATGCCGAACCCTACCGACACCACTTTGCCCACCACTTTCGACCCCGCCGAGATCGAGGCGCGCTGGTATGCCCACTGGGAGACGCACGGCCTGTTCCGGCCCGCACGCCCCGATGCACAAGGCTTCACCATCGTCAACCCGCCGCCGAACGTGACCGGCAGCCTGCACATCGGCCACGCGCTCGACAACACGCTTCAGGACGTGGTGATCCGCTACGAACGCCTGCGCGGCAAGGACGCCTTGTGGGTGGTGGGCACCGATCACGCCGGCATCGCGACCCAGATGGTGGTCGAGCGCGAGATGGAAGCGCGCGGCGACAAGCGCACCAATTACTCGCGCGAGGATTTCGTCGCCAAGGTGTGGGAGTGGAAGGCCAAGTCGGGCGGCGCCATCACCCACCAGCTGCGCCGCCTCGGCTGTTCGATGGACTGGAGCCGCGAACAGTTCACCATGGATCCACACTTCACCCGTGGGGTGATCAAGACCTTCGTTGACCTCTACAACGACGGCCTCATCTACCGCGACAAGCGGCTGGTGAACTGGGATCCCAAGCTCAAGACCGCGATTTCCGATCTGGAAGTCGAAACCCGCACGATTGCGGGCAGCTTCTGGCACTTCAAATATCCGCTCGCCGATGGCGCGAGGCTGCCTGACGGGCGCGATTACCTGGAGGTGGCGACCACCCGCCCCGAGACGATGCTGGCCGACATGGCGGTGGCGGTGAACCCGGCGGACGAACGCTACCAGAGCGTGATCGGCAAGCACGTGATCCTGCCGCTGACCGGCCGCCGCGTTCCCGTCATCGCCGACGAGCACGCCGATCCCGAGCTGGGCAGCGGCTGCGTCAAGATCACCCCGGGGCATGATTTCAACGACTTCGAAGTTGGCAAGCGCGCAGGCATCGCGCCGGCGGAAATGCTCAACATGCTCGATGCCCAAGCCAATGTGTGCCAGACGGCCGACGGGCTGGTGCCGGCGGAATTCCTCGGCCTGCACCGCTTCCGCCGCGATGGGGTGGATGGTGCGCGCGAGCTGGTGGTCAAGCGGATGAAAGAGCTGGGCCTGCTCATCCCGCACATCACCAGCGACAAGGACGGCAACGAAATCGAGCACGACGCCGAGCCGCGCCAGATCGCCACCCCCTTCGGCGACCGCGGCGGCGTGGTGATCGAGCCGTGGCTGACCGACCAGTGGTATGTGAACGCGGCGGAACTGGCCAGGAAGCCGATCGCAGCGGTGCGCTCGGGCGAGATCCAGATCGTCCCCAAGACCTGGGAAAAAACCTTCTTCAACTGGATGGAGAACATCCAGCCGTGGTGCATCTCCCGGCAATTGTGGTGGGGGCACCGGATCCCGGCGTGGTTTGCCGAGGATGGCCGCTGCTTCGTCGCCGAAACCGCCGAGGCCGCGCAGCGCCAAGCCGGCGAAGGCGTGGCGCTGCGCCAGGACGAGGACGTGCTCGACACCTGGTTCTCCTCCGCGCTGTGGCCCTTCGCCACATTGGGCTGGCCGGACGAGGATGCGCCGCTGCTCAAGAAGCACTTCCCCAACTCGCTGCTCATCTCCGGCTTCGACATCCTGTTCTTCTGGGATGCGCGGATGATGATGATGGGCTTTTATCATCTGGGCGAGCGCCCGTGGGACAAGCTCTATCTCCACGGCCTGGTGCGCGCGGCTGACGGCGCAAAGATGTCGAAGTCCAAGGGCAATGTCGTCGATCCGCTCGGCCTGATCGACCACTATGGCGCCGATGCGCTCAGGTTCTTCATGGCGGCGATGGAAAGCCAGGGCCGCGACATCAAGATGGATGAAAAGCGGATCGAGGGTTACCGCAACTTCGCCACCAAGCTGTGGAACGCGGCGCGTTTCTGCCAGGCGAACGGCATCGGCGCGTCGAACACGGTCAAGGCTCCGGCAGCGCGGCTTGCGGCCAACCAGTGGATCATCGGCGAGGTGCAGGCCTGCGTCACCGAGATCGAAAAGGCGATGGCCGATCTGCGCTTCGATGCGGCAGCCAACGCGATCTACCAGTTCACCTGGAGCAAGTTCTGCGACTGGTATCTGGAGCTGATCAAGCCGGTGTTCGCCGGGGACGCGGACAGCCCGCCGGCGCAAGAAACCCGCGCCGTGGCCGGCTGGGCGCTCGACCAGATCCTTGTCATGCTCCACCCCTTCATGCCTTTCATCACCGAGGAGCTGTGGCACAAGCTGGGCACACGCGATTACGAACTGATCGTGGCGCAGTGGCCCAGGCCGGAAGCGGAAGTATCCAAGGACGCGACCGACGCGATCGACTGGGTGATCGCCCTCACCACCAGCACCCGCTCGGCCAAGGCCGAACTCGGCATCGCGCCGGGGGCCAAGCTGGCGGCCTACCTCGCCGCGCCCTCGGACGTGGCGGCGCGCACCATCGCGCGCTCCAGCGCCGCGATCGAGCGCCTGGCCCGCCTGACCCCTGTCACCATCGGCGAAGCGCCCGCCGGCCCGGCGATGCAGGTGACCGCGGGCGAGGACGTGTTCGTCATCCCGCTCGAAGGCATCGTCGATATCGCCGCGGAAAAGGCGCGGCTGGAAAAGGCGCTGGCGGCCTCGCAGAAGGAAGCCAGGAGCCTCGCAGGCCGCCTGTCGAACCCTGCCTTCGCCGAGAAGGCCAAACCCGAAGCGGTCGAAAAGGCGCGCGCCGATCTCGCCCACCATCAGGGCGAAGTCGCGCGGCTGACGGCAGCACTGGCGCGGCTGGGGTGAGGTGAACCTCACGCTTGCCACCGACGACACCGGCGGGCCGGAGATCTTCGCCTCGCTCCAGGGCGAAGGACCTTCCGCCGGAATGCCGGTCGCCTTCGTGCGGCTGTCGCGCTGCAACCTCGCCTGCACCTGGTGCGACACGGCCTATACCTGGCGCTTCACGGGCGACAACCGCCCGCACCGCGACGGCATCGCCTTCGAGCGCAAGGCCAATCAGGTAACGCTCTCGCCTGCCGAAACGGCGGAGCGGATCGCCGCACTGGGCCAGCGGCGCCTTGTCATCACCGGGGGCGAGCCGCTGCTCCAGGCCGGCGCGCTGGCCGCAATGCTCGCCCACCTGCCCGACATGGCGGTCGAGATCGAGACCAACGGCACCGTCGCCCCGCCAGCGCGGCTCGATGTGCGGGTCGATCAGTACAATGTCAGCCCCAAGCTATCGCACAGCGGCAACCCGGCCGACCTCGCGCTGCTGCCCGAACGGCTCGAGGCCTGGGCAAGCGAGCCGCGCGCCTTCCTCAAATTCGTGGTCGCCTCGCCAGAGGATGTCGCCGAGGTCGCAGCGCTCCAGCAACGCTATCGCCTGCGCCCCGAACGGGTGTTCCTGATGCCCGAAGGCACCGACAGCGCCACGCTGCGCGAGCGCCAGGCGTGGCTGTCGGCGCTGTGCCTTGAGCACGGCTTGCGCCTGAGCGACCGGCTGCACATCCATCTCTATGGGGATAGGCGCGGGACTTGATTTGTGTTCCGCAGCGCCTTTGCGCTGCGAAATCCTCGCTCACGCGACCTGCCGGTCGCGTCGCTGCGGGCGGCCGTTCGGCCTTGAAGTCCGTCCGGTGGCAGACCGAGGCACCGCCATACCGTTGGTGTGGCGCTGACCCGGCGGCACAGCCGCCGCGAGCGCACGGCGCGCGCCGCAAGCGCCCGTAGCAAAGCGAAGGAACAGCGCCGAGGACGTGGCCGCGGCGGCGGCGCCAATCAGCCTTGGCTTCGCCAGCGCATCACCACGCGCTCGACCAGTTCTTCCTCGCCGCCATCCTGGCTCCACAGTTCGACGAAGCTCGGGTCTTCCGAGGCGGGGCGGCGGTGCTCTTCGAGCGTGTCGAAGGTGACGCGGATCGGGATCGCCACGCCCTCGCCGCAGATGATGCATTCGCGGTTTCTGAGCGCGGGGATCGAATCGAGGAAGCCGCGCGCGCCTTCGGGCATCGCGGCCTTGACGAAGGCCTGGTCGCGGTCGTTGTTGAGGCGCATCGCAATGATCGTGCCGCACTGCGACAGCACGCCTTCGGCCAGATCGGATGGACGCTGGGTGATAAGACCCAGCGAAATGCCGTATTTGCGCCCTTCCTTGGCAATCCGGCCAAGGATCTTGGCGACCGAGGAACCATCGGCGTTCTTTTCGTTGGGGACGTAACGGTGGGCTTCCTCGCACACCAGCAGGATCGGCCGGGTCTTCTCCTCGCGCCCCCAGATGGCGAAATCGAACACCAGGCGCGAGAGCACCGCCACCACGGTCGAGGTGATGTCCGACGGAACGCCAGAGACATCGATGATCGAGATCGGCTTGCCGAGGCCGGGCATGCGGAAGATCTTGCTGATGAAGGTTGTCATGGTATCGCCCACCAGCATCCCGGAAAACATGAACTGGTAGCGCGGATCGGCCTTCAATTCGTCGAGCTTGCCCTTGATCCGCATGTAGGGCGCAGACGAAGTCGCCTTGTCGAGCTTGCCCATCTCGTCCTGCAGGATGGCGTTGAGGTCGGACAGCAGATAGGGGATCGGTGAATCCACCGTGATCTTGCCCATCGTCTGCGCCAGCCGGCTCTTCGAGCGCGCGGCGAGCAGGCACTTGGCGAGAATGTCGGCATCGACCTGCCGTTCATTGCCGCTGGACGAGAGCAGCACCTCGCAGTGCTCCTCGAAGTTCATCAGCCAATAGGGCATCTGCAGGTTGGAAACGTCGAGGATCTGGCCGGTCTGGCGGAACGCGGCGGAATATTCACCGTGCGGATCGATCATCACGATATGACCCTTGGGGGCCATCTCGCAGATGCGGTGCAGGATCAGCGCGGCGCTGGTGGATTTGCCAGTGCCGGTCGAGCCGAGCAGCGCGAAATGCTTGCCCAGCATTGCGTCGATGTAAAGCCCGGCGCGGATATCCTTGGTGGGGAACACCTTGCCGATGGTGATGCTGGCGCGGCCGTCGCTGGCGTAGATCTGTTCAAGATCGCGGGTGGTCGCCGGATAGGCCATCGCGCCCGGCACGGGGTAGCGGGTGACCCCGCGTTTGAAGCCGTGGATGCGCCCGGTCAGCTTCTCCTCGCTGCCTTCGCCAAGAAAATCGATGTGGGCGATGATCCCGCCCTCGGTGCGACGGTCCTTGCGCTGGTCGCGCACGCTGGCGAGCAGCCAAGCATCGCCGACGCGGATCTTGATCTGGCTGCCGACCTGGCCGGCGAGCGCCACCGACGGATCGGGATCGGCCATGCATTCGTTGATGCGCTGGAGATCAAAGGCGATCTGCGAACCCGAACCGGACACTTCCAGCACCACGCCGATCGGCAGGCGGGCATTGTCGTGCACCGGGGTAAATCTGGCCGGTGCATCATCATCGCCACCAAGGGTTGGCCCGGTAAAACGTTCGAAATCCTGCCTGCCGTGATCGGTCATGCGGGCCTGTCCCTGCGTCAGCGTAAAGAAGTGGCGCAAGCAATAGGAGGCGCGAAGTTAAGATCGGGTCAACACTGCCGGGCAGCGGGCTGGCTCAGCCGCGCGCGAACAGGCGGCCGGCCACCCAGCCCATCACCAGCGACAGCGCGATCGCCCCAAGCCCGTAGAGGAACGACCAGCGCTGCGCGGCCGCCACCACCCGGCCTTCCAGCCCGACCTTCTCGACCTCGATCCGCGCGGTCGCGCTGGCCAGCACCCGGCCGCGCGCGATCGCGAAGGTCTCGGCGGTGTAGCGGCCGGTGGTGACATTCGAGGGCAGATCGATGCGCGCCTGGTAGAGCACACCCTTGCTGATCTGCACACCCCTGGGGTTTTGCTGATACAGCCCCTGGCGCTGGCGCAGCTCCACCAGCCCACGCGCGAAGCGTACCTGCTCCTCCGGATCGATCTGGTCCGAGGGCGAAAGCTGGATGAAGTCGGTGCCGAGCTCGTAGATCGCCGCGGTGCGCTCATCGACGATCTCGCTGACGGGGCGCGAGGAAGCGACCGCAAAGAACGACGGGGCCGAACGCAAATCGGTGCCGGCAGCGTTCATCCAGATGCCGGCGATGCGGGCCTTCTCGCGGATCCGCACCGCTTCGGTCGGGCCTTTGAGCACCACCACGATGTCATACTTGTCGCGGCTGGCGCGCGGGGCGATCACCGCGCCGTAGAGCAGCAGGCTGGCGCCGGTGAAGCCCTGCCGCACCTCGATCCGCGACTGGCTGACCGCGGGCACCAGGATCGGCTCGGCCTGCGCCATCAGCAACGGCGCGGCAAGCGCCAGCAGCAGGGCAGCGGCGCAGCGCGGCGTCACAGTGGTGTCACCGTGTAGATCTCGTCGGGCTGCACCCCAAGGCCATAAAGCATCCGCAGCGCAATCAGGATGACCAGCGCGGCGAGCGCAAGCCGCAGATATTCGGGCCTTGCCTTGAGCGCGATCTGGGTGCCGAACTGCGCCCCCAGCACCGATCCCAGCAGCAGCAGCGCGGCCAGCACCAGATCCACCGCCTTGGTGGTGAGCGCGTGGGTCATCGTGGTCACCATGGTCACGAACAGGATCTGGTAGAGCGAGGTTCCGACCACGACATTGCCGCTCATGCCGAGAATGTAGAGCATCGCCGGCACCAGCAGGAACCCCCCGCCCACCCCCAGCAGCATGGTGAGAATGCCCACCAGCATCCCCAGAATCAGCGGCGCCAGCGGCGATATGTACAGGCCAGAGGCATAGAACCGCCAACGGTAAGGCAGGCTGGCGACCAGCGGATGGTGCCGGCGCTTCCTTACTGGCGGACCCGCCTTGCCCAGCAGCGACGGCCGGAGCGCACCCACCGCCTCGCGCATCATCAGCGACCCGATCGAGCCGAGCATCACCACATAGAGGATGTTGATGACGATATCGATCTGGCCAAGCGCCTGGAGCAGCCGGAACAGCACCGCGCCGATCAGCGCGCCGATCACCCCGCCGCCAACCAGCACCGTGCCCATGCGGTAATCCACCCCGCCCCGGCGCGAATGGGCAAGCACGCCCGAAACGCTTGCGCCGGTCACCTGCGTGGCGGCCGAAGCGGCGGCGACTGTCGGCGGAATGCCGTAGAAGATCAGCAAGGGTGTCGTCAGAAACCCGCCGCCAATGCCGAACAGGCCCGACAGGATGCCCGTCAGTCCGCCCAGCAGCACGATGTACAACCCGTTGACCGAGAGATTCGCAATGGGCAGGTAAACATCCATGCGCGTGAAGCTAGCCGAGGCGGCGGGGGGATGAAAGGCGGGGGATGCACGCATCCACCTTCTTTCGATCGGCCATCTGTCGGTGGCGCAGACGTTGCAGCGCTTTGGCCGCCCCGCCTCCCCGCCCGGCTCGCATAAGATAGTGGGACTATTGGCGGGCGGGTTGGGCCAAAGACAGGAACGCGGGGCGGGAGGTGTGCGTCGCGCGCCAGCGCGGTCAAAAGCGCGTCGACAGCGCCAGCGCCGTGCCCGAGCCGGGGGCGGCATCGCCCTGCACCCGCTCGCGCCAGTCGAGCGAGAGGCGTGCGGGCACCTCGCCCAGCCTTAGGTCAAGCCGCATGGTCGGGCCAAGATCGACCCGCTGCGCGCCGTCCTGCGCCCCGCTCCACACGCCCGCACCAAGGCTGAGGTGCATGGCATCGCCGGTGGCCCGGGCGATCTGATCGACTTCGCGGGTAAGGCTCGCCTGTCCGTCGGCGAACAGCGTCGCCTCCTCGCCGCCGACCCAGCCGACCTGGGCATAGGCCTCCAGCCGCGTGCCGACCGGCAGGCTCCGGGGGGCCAGCTCGCTCACTGCAAAGGCCGCCGGGCGGGCCTCGGTGCGGAACGCCCCGTCGGTGACGCGCAACTCGCCGAACAGCCGCACCGGCACGCGCGGCAGCGGCCGGGCCGACGCCCCCAGCGCCAGCTCGCTCTCGCCGCGCCGCACCAGCGCACGGTAGGCGCGGGTGTAGAGGCGCGGGTCGCGCGCAGTTTCGGGGGCGATCCGGTATTGCAGCAAGGCGCCGATCTGGCTCGCGCCGTAGATCGGCACGCGCCCCTGCGAAATTGGTGCAGCATCCGAACCCTGCCGCCAGAAGCCCCAGGCATCGACAGACCAGCGCCCGTCCTTCCGGCCCGCCGCCGCCTCCCGCACCGCAGGAGCCGCAAGGAACGGCGGCGCCTCTTGCGCGCCACCAGCCGACAAGGCTGAAGCCATGCGCTCCCCGCCCACCGGCGATCGAAAGGCGGCGCGCCGCAGGGTTTGGTGGGCAAAGGCATGCCCGGGATCCATCCCGACGGTAAGTCCAATGGCGAGCATGGCAAAGGAGCCGTTGCTGCGGCGGGGCGCAGAAGCAGCGGAACCGGTGGTGGGCGGCATCGCCCGTGTCGCGGGCGATGCGCCCGCATCCGCAGCGGCAATCGCCGAGAAACCGGCGGGGATCAGCGCGGCGGGGGCGGGCAAGGGGCTCTCCCACACCATCGCCCGCCCGCCGATCCACGCGGCGAGCACCAGCCCCATCATCGCCAGCGGCGCACCGCGGCTCATGTGCCCCTGCCTTGAACGGCAAGCCCCAACCGCAGCGGGTGGAGATCATGCTCGGTCTTGTCCCACGCCGCCGCGCGCCCGCCCAGCGTGCGGGCGTAGGCAAACACCGCGCGGCGTCCGGCCATGATCGCGATGACATTGGCGAGCGGCAGGCGCAGCACCGCGCGCAGCCCCTCGGCCACGCCATATTCGCGCGCAGCAAAGGCAAAGCGCAGGGCCGACCGCCACGCAAAGGCGACGAGATTGGCCACCAGCAGGGCGCGCAGCATCGGTGTCAGCGGCAGCGGCTCGCCCACCCCGGCAAGGATCGCCAGTCCGCCGAGGCCGGTGAGCAGCACCAGCGCATAGCCGGCCAGCAGCACCAGCGCGGCGAGCGGCCCGCGCCGGTCGCGCGCGCGCATCCAGCCTTCGAGCAGACCGCCGCTCCAGCCGATCCGGTCCCAGCCCTGCAAGGCGATGCCGAGCACCCAGCGGCTCTTCTGGCGCACCACATGATCGAACCGGTGGGGAAAGAAGGCGCGGGTGGCGATCAGCCGCCCGTCCTCGCCGCGCACCCGCACCAGCCGACAGCGCCCGCCGCCTGCGGCAATGCTCAGCCCCAGCTCGTAATCCTCGGTCAGCGAATCGCTGGCGAAGGGCTGGCCTTCGGGGTGCGCCGCCGCGAGCCGTTCGAGCGCGCCGCGCGCCGCCGCGCAGCCCACCCCTGCGCCCGGCAAGCCCGCGCCCAGCCAGTCGCGCACCACCAGCGCCTTGCCATGGGCTTCGGCG
>JBKBOH010000047.1:0-15319 GCA_046294975.1 Erythrobacter sp.
CATCGCCCGGTGCCGGCGGGGAGAGCGGGGCATCGGGTGCGGCGGCCGCGCGATAGACCAGCGTCTGGGTCTCGATCACTGCCACTGTGCCGTTCGCGTGGGTCACGTGCTCGACATCGACAAAGGCGAGGCGGCCCGAGCCACCCTCCTTCTCGCGCACCGCGATCACCTTGCTGGTGCGCTCCACCGCCGCACCGATGGCGATGGGGGCGATAAACCGCATCGTCGAGGAGGCCCACATCCGGCGCGGCAGGGGGAAGGGCGGCAGGAAGCTTTCGGGTGAATTGTCCCGCGCGGGGTGCCCGTCCTCCCCCAAAGCGCTGGTGGGCGCTTGCGGCGTGCACAGGGCAAAGTGGATGCCCTGCGGCATGATCGGCGGCCGCGGGCGCGGCAGATCGAAGGTGGCGAGCCAGCGCGCGGCCAGCCCTTCATCGAGGCGGTCGGTGGCGCGCGCCTCGCGCCCGATCCATGCAGAAAAATCCGTCATGCCGCGCGCTCGAACACCGCCGCGATCCCCTGGCCCCCGCCGATGCACATGGTCTCCAGCCCGTAGCGCACGCCGCGGCGGTGCATTTCATGGGCCATGTCGGCAAGGATGCGCCCGCCGGTTGCGCCGATGGGATGGCCGAGGCTGATGCCCGAACCATTGACGTTGAGGATCTCGCGGCGCGAATCGTCGTCAGACCAGCCCCAGCCCTTGAGCACGGCGAGCACCTGCGGGGCGAAGGCTTCGTTGAGTTCGACCAGGCCGATATCGTCCCAGCAAAACCCGCGCCGTTCAAACAGCCGCTCGACCGCGGGCACCGGGCCGATGCCCATGCGCGACGGGTCGCAGCCCGCCGCCGCCCAGCCGCAGAACCACAGCATCGGGGTGAGGCCCAGCGCAGCGAGCTTATCCTCCGCCACCACCAGACAGGCGGCCGCCGCGTCGTTCTGCTGGCTGGCATTGCCGGCGGTGACGATGGCTTGCGGATCGCGCTTGCGGTCGATCGGCGTAAGCCTGCCGAGCGTCTCCATCGAGGCGTCGGCGCGGTAGCCCTCGTCATGGTCGAAGATGACGGAATCGCCCTTGCGGCTCGGGACGGTGACAGGGACGAGCTGCTCGGCAAAGCGGTTTTCGGCCCACGCCCGCGCCGCGTTCTGGTGCGAACGCACCGCATAGGCATCGGCCTCCTCGCGGGTGATGCCGTAATCCTTGGCGAGGTTTTCCGCCGTCTCGATCATCCCGGTGATCACCCCGAAGCGTTCGACCGGCTGGCTCATCACCCGCCCGCGCGACAGGCGATCATGCAGCACCATGTCGCCCATCCTGACGCCCCCGCGCGCGGCCAGCGTGTAATGTTCGACGTTGGACATCGATTCCACCCCGCCTGCGACCACGACATCGGCCATCCCGGTTTCAACCATCATCGCCGCGGTCGCCACCGCCTGCACGCCCGAGCCGCAGCGCCGGTCAAGCTGGAAGCCGGGCACCTCGATCGGCAAGCCCGCCGCCAGCCAGCTCCAGTGGCCGATCGCCGGCGCCTCGCCATTGCCGTAGCCCTGGCTGAACACCACGTCATCGACCCGCGCCGGATCGATGCCCGAACGCTCGATCAGCGCCTTCAAGATCACCGCGCCTAATTGGCCCGCGTTCATGCTGCTGAGGCCGCCGAGGAACTTGCCCACCGGGGTGCGAAGCGGGGTGCAGATAGCGGCACGTCTGGTCATTGCGAATCCTTGTCAGAAAGAGCCACCGTCCCCGCATCGACCAGCTTGCCGATGGCGCCCGAGGAGAGGCCCAGCTTGTCGGCCAGCACTTCCTCGGAATGCTCGCCAAGGTAGGGGGCGGGCCGGGGGTCTCCCGCCGGGCGGCCGGGAAAGTTGGCAAAGGAGCGGGTGGCAGGATAGGCAAAGCCCGAGGGGTTGGCGGGTGAGGGGCCGAACAGCGGGTTGTCCGCCACCAGCACCGGATCATTCGCCGCTTCATGGGCGGTGCGGTAACGTTCGAAGGTGCAGCCCTCGGCCGCCATGCGCGCGGCGAGGGTATCGTAATCCATCGCCTCTGCCGCTTGCTGGAACAGCGCGAACAACCGCGCGCGGTGCTGGAAGCGGGGCGTGTCGCCATCGGCGAAGCGCACGCCGAGTTCGGCTTCGAGCGCGGCCAGCGGCTCGGCAATCCCGAAGGCTTTCACCAGCCCGCGCCACTGCTTGGGGGTGAGTGCGGCGACCATGAAGCGCTTGCCGTCGCGGCTGCGGAAATCGCGCCCGAAGGCGCCCCAGATGGCATTGCCGAGCCGCTCGCGATCGGCGCCGCGGTAGAGCATTTCCGCCATCGTCCCCGAATTGGCGAGCGTGCCGATCGCGACATCGCCCAGCGGCACGCGCACCTCGCTGCCTTCGCCCGTGCGGCTGCGGTGGTGGAGCGCGGCGAGCATGGCAAAGGCGCTATAGGCCCCGGTGATGAAGTCCCACGCGGGCAGCACCTGGTTGACAGGGGGCGCGCTGGCCGGATCCCAGTCCTCCGGCCCGCACATCAGCGGGTATCCGACAGCGGCGTTGACGGTAAAATCCATCGCCTGGCGCCCGTCGTGCCAGCCCATCACGCGCAAGCTGATCATGTCGGCGCGCTTTGCCTGCATCGCTGCGTGGCTGAGGAAGCTGTGTTCGGGCAGGTTGGTGATGCATTGGCCGACCCGCGCCGCCAGTTCTACCAGCAGCTCGCGCCCCTCGGCAGATTGCAGATCGAGCGCGAGTGATTTCTTGGCGCGGTTGAGGTTCTCCCACGAGAGCGAGCGCCCCTCTCGGGTCAGCATGTAGCGGTTGTAATCCAGCCCGCCCGCCTTGTGATCGACGCGGATCACCTCCGCCCCCAGCTGCGCGCAATACAGCCCGGCGGTGGGCGAGGCGACGAAGCTGGAGACTTCGACGATGCTCAGATCAGTAAGAAGATTATACATTTCCACTCCATTCGCGCAGCATGTGCTTGGCGATCTGGAGTTGCAGGATCTGCGTGGTGCCTTCGTAGATGCGGTAGATGCGCGCATCGCGGAAGAAGCGTTCGGCATCGTATTCGGCCAGATACCCGGCCCCGCCATAGATCTGCACCACCCGGTCAACCACCCGGCCGCACATCTCGGAAGCGAACACCTTGAAGGCGGCGGCCTTGACGAGGATATTCTCACCCGCATCGGCGCGCGCGGTGACATCGGCCATCATGCTTTCGGCGGCGTAGATCTCGATCTCGCTGTCGGCGAGCATCTGCTGGATCAGCTGGAAATTGGCGATGGGTTCGCCAAATGCCTTGCGTTCATTGGCATAGCGCAGCGCCGAATCGAGCGCGCGGCGGGCATAGCCGGTTGCCGCCGCGCCGACCGAGATGCGCCCGTTATCGAGGCTCTTCATCGCGAAGACGAAGCCCTTGCCGGTCTCCCCGCCGAGCAGCGCGTCACCCGGCACGCGCACATCGTCGAGGATGATGTCGCAGATGTGGCTGCCTGCCTGGCCCATCTTCTTGTCAGGCGAGCCGCGCGAGACGCCCGGCGTGTCCATCGGCACCAGAAAGGCCGAGACATGGGCGTTCTTGGGCAGCGCTTCCTTGCTGGTGCGCGCCATGATCAGCGCCACATCGGCGTGGGGAGCGTTGGTGATGTAGCGCTTGGTGCCGTTGAGGATCCAGCCATTGCCTTGCGCGTCGGGCACGGCGGTGGTGGCCATCGCCGCCGAATCGCTGCCCGAACCCGGCTCGGTCAGGCCGAAGCAGGCGATCTGGCCGGCGGCGATCCTGGGATACCATTCGGCCTTCTGGGCTTGCGTTGCGCCGTTCTTGAGCGCGCTCGCAAACATGCCGACATTGATCGAGAAGATCGAGCGATAGGCCGGCGCGGCATAGGACATGATGTTCACCACGCGGGCATATTGCGTCATGTTCAGCCCCGCGCCGCCATATTCCTCGGGCACTGTCAGGCCGAACAGCCCCATCTCGCGCATTTCGGCGAGGATTTCGTCGGGAATGCGATCATTGGCGATCACCTCCGGTTCGGCCGGGATCAGCCGTTCGCGCACGTAGCGGGTGAGCTGTTCGGCGAATTGTTCGAAGCTTTCGGCGTCCATGCCGGGGTTGCGGGGGCTGGAGAGGGTGCTGGGGGCATTCATGGCAGACACTATCCTTGGGGCGGCACGCTGGCGCGGGGCGGAAGGTGCCGGATTGTTACCGGGTCGGCGCGGTCACTGACGGGTCTGGCCCGCCGTGTCGCCTGTCATTTCGGCAGGGGCCGCTTCGGGTGGGAGCGCCTCTGGCGGAAGGCGGCGCTGGTCGAGCATTTCGGCGGCGTCATCGAGCGCCTCGGCCTCCCCCGCGCTCACCCCGCCCGGCGCGTCCGCCCCCGCGCTGTCGCAGGCGGCAAGCACCGGCAGCAGCGCGAGCGGCAGCAGCAGCGGCGCGGGCAAGCGGCGCATGGCCTGCCTCCTACTCGCTCTTGGCTTCGGCGGCAGCGGCGGCTTCGGCGGCGACATCGGCCGCGGCATCGGCGGCCTGTTGTGCGCTCGTTTCAGCAGCGGCATCGGTTTCGGGCGCGTCGGTGGCGGTGGCTTCCGGATCGGCCACCGGCGCCTCGCTGATCGCTTCGAGCGCCTCGTCGGCCGGCATTTCGACGGTGTCGGCGGTGGCCTCGGTCGAGGCGTCGTCGGCGCTGCCGCAAGCAGTCAGCAGCAGCGCGGCAAAGGCGAGGGTGCCAAGGGCGGCGCGGGTGTTCATCGCAAGTCTCTCCTCAAATCCCGTGACAGCGCCGGAGCCTTGTCCGGCAGCAACGCGCTAGGGTTTAGCCAAGCCGGGGGGGCGAGGCCAAGCGTCAAAATGGTGCCTTAACGTTTCTGCGATATCATCCGGGCCATGATCCGCCTTCGCCTCTGCGCGGCCCCGATGCTGGCCGCTCTCGCCGTGCCGCTTGCCGCCGTATCCGGCCAGGGCACCCTTGCGCCCTTCACCGTGGTCGAAACCGGGCGCGGCTATGCCAGTCTGCAGGACGCGGTGAACGCGGTCGGCAACAGCCGCGCCACGATCCGCATTGCGCCCGGCACTTGGCGCCAGTGCGCGGTGCAGGAGCAGGGGGTGATCGTTTACGAGGCCGCCGCCCCAGGCACCGCCACGCTGGCGGGCCGCGCCTGCGAAGGCAAGGCGGCGCTGGTGCTGCGCGGCACCGGGGCGGAGATCCGCGGCCTCGGCTTCAGCGGCATCACCGTGCCCGATGGCAATGGCGCGGGCATCCGGCTGGAGAAGGGCGCGCTCAACGTCGCCCATGCGCGGTTCGAGAACAGCCAGCAGGGCATCCTGACCGCCGCCGATCCGGCGATCCGCATCACCATCGCCCGTTCCACCTTCAGCGGGCTGGGCACCTGCGAGAACGAGGCGGGCTGCGCGCATTCGCTCTATGTCGGCGATGTCGGCTCGCTCGCCGTGCGCGACAGCCGGTTCGAGCGCGGCACCGGCGGCCACTACCTCAAGGCGCGCGCTGCCGAGGTGGTGATCGAAGGCAACAGCTTCGACGATGCGAACGGGCGCGCCACCAATTACATGATCGACCTGCCCGCGGGCGCGCGCGGGCGGATTGCCGACAACTGGTTCGTGCAGGGCCGCGACAAGGAGAACTACTCGGCCTTCATCGCGCTGGGGGCGGAGGACATTCTCCACCCGTCGGATGGCCTCAGGATCGAGAACAACGAAGCGCGCTTCGTCCCCGGCCTCAGCCGCCAGAGCGCCTTTCTCGCCGACTGGACGGGTGAGCGCGTGGTAATGCAGGGCAACCGCCTGGCGAGCGGGATCAGGCAGTACGAGGCGCGCTAGGCACCTTAGATCAGCAAATGCCCCGATTTGTCACGCTTGGTGGCAAGATAGCGCGCGTTGTGCGGGTTTTCGGGGAGCTGGTGCGGCACGCGTTCGCTCACGGTGATGCCGGCGGCGGATAGCGCTTCGACCTTGGCCGGATTGTTGGTCAGCAGGCGGATGGTTTTCGCCCCCAGCAGTTCCAGCATCCGCGCCGCCACCGGAAAATCGCGCGCTTCGTCGGGCAGGCCCAGGCGCTGGTTGGCCTCGACCGTGTCGAACCCCTGATCCTGCAAGCGATAGGCGCGCAGCTTGTTGATGAGCCCGATCCCGCGCCCCTCCTGCCGCAGGTAGAGCAGCACGCCCCACCCGCCCGAACCCCGCGCCTCGTGCGCCATCGCGTGGAGCGCGGCGTCCAGTTGCGGGCCGCAGTCGCATTTGAGGCTGCCGAGGATATCGCCGGTGAGGCATTCGGAATGGAGCCTTACCAGCGGCTGGCGGTCGCCCGTCTGCTTGCCGATGACAAGCGCGACGTGTTCGCGCAGGTCGGCGGCCGAACGGAAGGCGACGATTTCGGCGTCCTCGCAGGCAGATACCGGCAGGCGCGCGCGGGTGACGATCTTGAGCGCGCCGGCATCGGCATAGGCGGCAAGGTCGCTGGCGGTGACTGGCACTGCCTCGCCCGCGTCTGCCGGATCGACGAGGAAGGCGGGCAGGATCCCGGCAATGCGCGCCAGTTCGAGCGCGGCTGCCGCAGTCTCGGCCCAGTCGAGCGCCAGCGCCTTGAACGGGCCTTTGAGCGGGCTGCCGAGATCGAGCGCCGGATCGGCAATCGGCAGGGCATCGCGCAGGGTGAAATCCTCCGCTCCGGCAATCAGCACGGGCGCATGGGGCACAGCCGCCTCGCGCTGGTTGGCGAGCTTCAAGGTCGCGGCGCGCGCGGCGGAAATCAGCATCCGTGGCGCGCGGGCGCCCTGCGCGATGGCGGTTTCCACCGGCAGCAGGGTTGGCCCGCCGTCGAACGCCAGCGGCCAGCCGTGGCGCAGGCCGTCCACCGCCTGCGCGGCGCGGCGGGAAGGTGAGGGCGCAGCGTTCAGAGGTCGAACTCCGTGATCAGCGGCACGTGATCGGAGGGCTGCTCCCACGCCCGCGCATCTTCCAGCACGCGGTGCCCGCTCGCCTGGCGTGCCACATCGGGCGAGGCCCACATGTGATCGAGGCGGCGGCCCTTGTCGTTTTCCTGCCAGCCCGGATTGCGATAGCTCCACCACGAATAGTAACGCTGGGGCGCAGGGATGTGCTGGCGGCCGAGATCGACCCAGCCGTGCGCGTCCCGGAACTTGCCCAGCGTCTCGACCTCGATCGGGGTGTGGCTGACGACCTTCAGCAGCTGCTTGTGGCTCCACACGTCGCTTTCGAGCGGGGCGATGTTGAAATCGCCGACGATCAGCGTGGGCTTGTCGAGCCTGTCGGCCCAGCGCGTCATCCGCCCGATAAAATCGAGCTTCTGGCCGAACTTGGGGTTCACCGCGCGGTCGGGCACGTCGCCGCCGGCGGGGATATAGACGTTCTCGAGCAGGAGGTCGCGGCCCACCACCTCGACCCCGATGTGGCGCGCCTCGCCATTGTCCTGCCAGTCGTGGCGGGCGGTTTCGCGGATCGGCACACGGGCAAGCGTGGCGACCCCGTGATAGCCCTTCTGCCCGCTCACCGCCTGATAGGTGTAGCCCAGCGCCGCCAGCGCCTCGGCCGGGAACAGGTGGCTTTCGCACTTGATTTCCTGCAGGCACAGGATGTCGGGCGCGGCTTCGGTGAGGAAGCGCTCGATCAGGCCCAGGCGCAGGCGGGCCGAGTTGATGTTCCAGGTGGCGACAGACAGCATGGCGGCGGACTTAGGGGGAGAAGCCCCCGCCCTCAAGCAGCAAAGCGGTAGGGCAACAACAACGCCCTCAAGCAGCGCAGCGGTAGGGCAACAACAACGCCCTCAAGCAGCAAAGCGGTAGGGCAACAAAGACTCTTTCACTTTATTGTCGCACAAGCCCGCGATAGGGCGAGGCAGCTTTCCCGGAGACCCCCATGACCCGCACCATCCTTGCTGCCCTGCTGCTCACCTCCGCCGCCATGCCCGCGCTGGCCGAGGACGCGCCTGCACAGCAGGCGCAGGCGCCGCGCGCGAAGAACGTCATCCTGTTCATTGGCGATGGGATGGGCATTTCCACCATCACCGCCGCGCGCATCTACGAAGCGCAAAAGCGCGGGGAGACGGGCGAGGAAAACAGCCTGAGCTTCGAACGCTTCCCCAATGTCGCGCTGGTCAAGACCTACAACACCAACGCGCAGGTGCCCGACAGCGCCGGCACGGCCACCGCGATGCACACCGGGGTGAAAACCCGCATCGGTGTGCTGGGCATCGGGCCAGAGGCGGAAAAGGGCGTGTGCAAGGACGCGCTGGCGCACCCGCTGCCGCTGCTGGGCGAGGAAGTGAAGGCGCGCGGCCTTGCGCTCGGCATCGTCACCACCACTCGCATCACCCACGCCACGCCGGCCAGCGTCTATGCGCGCTCGGCTGACCGCGACTGGGAAAGCGATACCAGTATCCCTGCCAGTGAGCAGGGGCAGGGCTGCAAGGATATCGCGCTCCAGCTGGCAGAGGCGCGCTTCGACGTGGCGCTCGGCGGCGGGACGGCGATGTTCTATGGCCAGCAAAAGGGCGGCCGGCGCGGCGATCCGGCGGCCGATCTGCCCGGGGCCTGGGCGGCAAAGAACGGCGGCGTGGTGGTGAAGAATGCGGCCGA
Source organism: Erythrobacter sp. (assembly GCA_046294975.1). Taxonomy (GTDB): domain Bacteria; phylum Pseudomonadota; class Alphaproteobacteria; order Sphingomonadales; family Sphingomonadaceae; genus Erythrobacter. Next base: position 8,596 of record JBKBOH010000047.1, read on the forward strand.
GCTGGCCGCCGCGCCGATGGACAGGCCGGTGCTCGGCCTGTTCAACCCCAGCCACATGACCTTCATGGCCGAGCGCAAGCCGGATTCGACCGAACCCACGCTGACCGATATGACCGCGCAGGCGATCGCGCGGCTCAAGGCCGATCCGGATGGCTTTTACCTGATGGTTGAAGGCGGGCGGATCGATCACGCGCACCACGCCGGGCAGGCGGGCTTTGCGCTGGAGGAGACGGTCGAATTCGCGCGTGCGGTGCAATGGGCGGTCGATCACACCGATCCGGCCGAGACGCTGATCATGGTCACCGCCGATCACAGCCACGTTTTCACCATCGCCGGCTATCCCAAGCGGGGGAACGATATCCTTGGGTTGGTGGTGCCGCCCAAGGGCAGCGGCGAAGATGGCGGCGATGGGGAAACACCGCTGATCGCCGCCGATGGCACGCCCTACACCACGCTCGGCTATGCCAACGGGCCGGGCGCAGTGAAGGGCGAGCGGCCCGTGCCGGACACGGGTGTCGCGGCGCGCCAGCAAGCGCTGGTTCCCACCGGCGCTGAAACCCATAGCGGCGAGGACGTTGCCCTGTTCGCCACCGGCCCCGGTGCGCAGCGCGCGCGCGGGGTGATCGAGCAGAACCTGATCTACGCCATCATCCGCAAGGCGCTGGGCTGGGAAGAATAGTCGTTCGGGCACAGTGGTGCGCTGCTTCGGCGGGCTTAGCCTCGCCGCAAGGCCGGAGTCGAAGCCGAAGGCGCAGACGTGCGAGGCACACCTGCACGGCCGCCGCGCCTCATGGCGCGAAAGCCAAGCGGGCCGGATCGCCCGCGCCCGGCGCTTGAGGGCGCAAACAATCAACGCTAGGATTTCGCAGTCCGGATGGTCTGCGATATGCAAAAATGCCATCCTATCCCGCCGGTTCAGGCATCGTCGAAAAGTGCATCGACCGAGAACCGGCGCCGAGCGCACTCGATGTGCGTGAGCACCGGAAGCGAAGGGCGGAGCGCTTTGCAGGCCTGCATGCACCAGCGGGACAAACAAAAACCCTCGACCCGGGGGCGGTGGGTCGAGGGTTCCATGGAGCGTTCGTCACGCTATGTGCAAGGCGGGCCTGCTTGCGAAGGGAGGGCAACAGGGGGGAAACCACCCTTCGGCCGCGCCTTGTTGAAAATGATTAGCCGAAAGAGGCTTTCCGTCACATGAACGGCGGCGCAATTCTGTCGTTTTCCTACAACCGTTGGTCGAAGCTCGGTTCATCCTGGGCGACGAGCCGAGCGGCGCGGATCGCGGAAGGTGAAGGTGCTGTCGGCCACCGGCACGCCGTAGCGCTGATTCGACAGCTGCACCCGGGTGCGGTTGTTCTGGGCATCAAGCGCAACCCAGTGGGTCAACTGCCAACCACCCGGCGCCGAAGGCTGGCGCACGAAAATGAGGTTGATCATCCCGAATTCGGGCTTCTTGGGATCGCGCACCTCGACGCTGATGACCTCCGGGTTCCCGGTCGGCACCAGCTTGCCGTAGCGCTTGACGTCCTTGTCCGGATCGAACAGCGCGCCCAGCGGCGAATTGCCGATCGGCCAGCGTTCGACCTGGTTGACCTCGTAATCGACCACAAACAGCGACTTGCCGTTGGAGATGACGAGGAAGTCGGAATTCTTGCCGTAATCGAAGCGGATCTTGCCCGGGCGCTTGAGCGTCATCACGCCGGACATGACATTGCCCTGCCGGTCGGTCTGAGTGAAATCGGCGCGCATGGTGCTGATCGCGCGCAGCGCGGTGACGACGGCGTCGAGCGGGCTGGCGGACTGGGCCGCAAGCGGCGCGGGGGCAAGAGTGGCGGGAGGCGCAGGAACAAGGCCAAGCGCAAGCGTGCCCGCCCCAAGGCCGAGCAGCACGCAGCGGGCGGAAATGCGATTTTTGATCATCGCCAAGCGCCTAGGGCCGGAGGCTTGAACTGTCGATGAATTATCGCGCCCGCCCGCAGGCAAGGCGCGCAAAGGGGCCTTACTTGATCTTGGCTTCCTTGAACTCGACATGCTTGCGCGCGACGGGATCATACTTGCGGAAGCTCATCTTCTCGGTGATGTTGCGCGGGTTCTTCTTGGTCACGTAGAAGAAGCCGGTGCCCTCGCTCGAGACAAGGCGGATCTTGACGGTGGTGGGCTTCGCCATGGCGGTTTCCTGTCAATCGATTGGCCCACAAGACGGATCGCAGCGGGCGTCAAAAAAACAAACGCGGCGCGCCCGGAAGGCCCGGCACACCGCACATGGCCGGGCCATTGGGCGATTCACGGGGAAAAGTCAAGGCGTGTGCTGTGGCCAGCGCGCCGGGATTTTGACGCCCTCCACGCGCTGGAAATGCTCAAGCGCCGCACGGACTTGGCCCGAGGGTAATCAAGGCAGGCCCATTACCTTTTGGCGATGCTCACCAGTCGGTGCTGCGGGGCTTGCCGCGATTGGCCTTGAGCGCGCCGCGCGCCTTCTTGACCTTCAATCTTGCGGTCTTGCCCACCCGGTTGACCCGGATTCTGGCGCGCTTCCTGGGTGTGACCTCGGCTTGTTCGAGCAGCGCGGCCAGCTTGGCGCGCGCGTCCTGGCGGTTGGCTTCCTGGGTGCGGTGCGCCTTGGAGGTGACGATCAGATCGCCATTGCCCGCCAGCTTCGATCCCGCCAGCGCCTTGAGCCGCGCGAACACCGGCGGGGCAAGGCGCAGCGCATAGATATTGACGCGCAGTTCGACTTCGGTGGCGACCTTGTTGGCGTTCTGCCCGCCGGGGCCGGAACCGGCGAGAAAGCTCTCGCTCGCCAGCCTCAGCGCGCGGCTGGCCAGAGGTTCGGGCGCGCCTTCATCCATTGCTCGCCCCGAGCGCGCGGAAATCCTCCGGCAGGGGTGCGCGGGCCGCGATCGGGGTCTTGCCGGGGCGGGTGACAGTCAGGCTCTCGGCATGGAGCATGGTGCGCCTCGCCCCCGCCACCGGCCCTGCACCATAGACCGGATCGCCCAGCAGCGGGGCGCCGAGACCCTTCAGCGCATGGACGCGCAGCTGGTGCGTCCGCCCGGTTTCGGGGCGGAAGCGGATCAGGCTGTGCGACCCCAGTTGCGCGACCAGTTCCCAGTGCGAGACGGCGGGCTTGCCCTTCCTGGCCGGGATCATCCGCCAGCCTTTCTCGGCCGAGCTGATCTTCGACAGCGCCAGTTCGATCGTGCCCTCTGCCCCCGGAGGATGGCCCGCCAGGATCGCCAGATAGGTCTTGTCCACCAGCCGCTCCTCGAACGCCTTGTTGAAGCGCGCCAGCGCCTTGGGATTGCGCGCCAGCAGCAGGCAGCCCGAGGTGTCGGTATCGAGCCGGTGCACCGCGACTGGCGCGCGCTGGAAGCCCAGCTTCAGCCGGTCGAGGTGGTCTTCAAGGCACGGCCCGCCCCTGCGCGGCCGGTCGACCGGCAGGCCTGCGGGCTTGTCGATCACCAGCGCTTCGCCGTCTTCGTAGAGAAGCGGGATGTTCATGCCAGTTCCGCCCGCATCAGCCCGCGCAGGGCATTGCCGAGCCAGAAGCCGCCCGCCAGATCATCGAGGGTCAGTTCCGCCGCGCGGGCGCGGCCCTGGGCGATCAGGTGTTCGGCCAGCACGCCGGGCAGCAGGCCGAGGCGGGCGGGGGGGGTGAGCAGCACGCCGTCAGGGCCAGGTACGAAGACGCTGGTGAAGCTGCCTTCGGTCACCAGCCCGTCGGCGCGCACCAGCACGGCTTCCTGCGCCCCCAAGATGTGCGCCGCTTCCAGCGCATCCTCGTAGAAGCCGCGATCGGAAGTCTTGTGCATCAGCCGCCAGTCGGAAGGATCGAGCGGATGGGGCAGGGCAACGACCTTGACCGGCGCGGGCAATGGCGGGGGCAGGGGCGCGGTTTCCAGCGCGCTCGCGCCGGAGCGCGCCACCACCAGCCGCACCCGCGCGGGCGCATCCAGCGCGAAGCACAGCGCCTGGATCTGGTTACGCAAGCCATGGCGATCGAAGGCAAAGCCCAGCGCTGCGGCGCTCGCCTTCATCCGCGCCAGGTGCAATTCGAGCAGCGCGATCCCGCTGTCGGGTTCGAAGCGCATGGTTTCGATCAGATCGCAGGTGAGCGCGGTGAGGCCCGGCGCGGCGCGGCGCAGGAAGCCGGCCTTGACCTCGCATTCGCGCCGCTCGGCCAGCGCCGCGCTGTCCGCGACAATCGCCGAGCCTAGCCCAAGCACCGCCGAGCCTTGCCCGTTCTCGATCGGGGTCAGGCGCAGGGTGCGGATCGCCACGTTGAAGGCGGCATTGCCGTCGCCATCGATCCGCCCGATCGCGCCGCAGTAAGGCCCGCGCGCATCGCGCTCGACCTGCGTGAGCAGTTCCATCGCGCGCAGCTTGGGCGCACCGGTGATCGAGCCGCAGGGGAACAGCGCCCGCACCAGATCCAGCGCGCCCTTGCCGCGGCTGAGCCGCGCGCGCACGGTTGAGACCATCTGGTGCACGGTGGGATAGCTTTCGACCGCGAAAGGCGCATCGACCACGACGCTGCCCGCTTCGGCGACGCGCGCCAGATCGTTACGCATCAGATCGACGATCATCAGGTTCTCGGCGCGGTCCTTGGCCGAGGTGGCAAGATCGTCCGCCATCGCCGCATCGGCCGCCGGATCGGCCATGCGCGGGCGGGTGCCCTTCATCGGCCTGGCCTTGGCCTCGTCCCCGGCAAGCGCCACGAACAGTTCGGGCGAAAAGCTCAGCAGCCAGTGCGAGCCATCGCAGACCAGCCCGCCATAGCGCGCCGCCGCGGCACCGCGCAGCGCGGCATAAAGCCCGACCGGATCGCCGCGAAACGCGCCCGATAGGCTGTAGGTGAGGTTGGCCTGATAGATGTCACCCGCGCGGATCGCCTCGCCCAAGCGGGCGAAGGCGGCGGCATAGCCGCCTGGCGAAAGCTGCGGTTCCATCGGCCCGATCGTGCCGGGGCCGCAGGCGCGGGCTTCAAGAAAGCCGGGCACGTCGCTCGCCGCAATCCGCGTCGGCGCATCGAACAGCCCGAACCACACCAGCGGCCCCGCCGCGCCGCTGCGGCTTGCGGCCAGCCGGGCGAGCCGGGGTTCCAGCGCCAGACCGGCCTCGTAGGCGATGTAGCCCGCCAGCGCGCCCCCCTGTGCCACGCGCGCCGCCTCGGCCGCGGCGAGCGCGGCTTCCACCTCGTCTGGCCGACGCGCGACAAACACCTCGCGCGGCGCCTCGTAAAGCAGCGCATCGGCCGCACCATCCCCGGCGCGGGCATCATCGAGCAGGACAAATGGTGCAGGCTGACCCATGCCGCGCAGCCTTACCGCAATTGCCGCGCAAGTCGAGAACTTGACCGCCGCGCGCACGCCTTGCACAGCTGCGCCGGAACGCAGAGACGGGAACCGAACATGACAGACATCGCGGGAAGCATCTTTCTTGGCCTTGGCGCGGATGGATCGCGGCAGGCGCTCAGCCTCAGCCGCTCGAACCGCCACGGGCTGATCGCAGGCGCGACCGGCACCGGCAAGACCGTGACCCTGCAAGGCATCGCCGAAAGCTTTTCCGCCGCCGGGGTGCCGGTGTTCGTGGCCGATGTGAAGGGCGATCTGGCGGGGATAGCCATGCCCGGTTCGCCCACATTCAAGCACGCCGACAAGCTCGAAGCGCGGGCGAAGGAGCTGGGCATCACCGACTATGCCTATGCCGACAACCCGGTGATCTTCTGGGATCTTTACGGCGAACAGGGCCACCCGATCCGCACCACGGTGTCGGAGATGGGGCCGCTGCTGCTCGCGCGCCTGCTCGATTTGAACGAGACGCAGGAAGGCGTGCTGCAGATCATCTTCCGCCATGCCGACGAGAACGGACTGCTGCTGCTTGACTTTGCCGACCTCGCGGCGCTGCTGGCCTGGGCGAACGAGAACGCGGCGGAACTTTCGGGCAAGTATGGCAATGTCACCAAGCCCTCGGTCGGATCGATCCAGCGACAATTGCTGAGCTTCGAGGCGCAGGGGGCGGACAAGTTCTTTGGCGAACCAGCGCTGGAGATCAACGATTTCCTGCAAGTGGATGATCAGGGGCGCGGCTATATCAACGTGCTTGCCGCCGACAAGCTGATGAGGAGTCCCAAGCTCTACGCCACCTTCCTGCTGTGGCTGCTGGCGGAACTGTTTGAATCGCTGCCCGAAGTCGGTGATCCGGAAAAGCCGAAACTGGTGTTCTTCTTCGACGAGGCGCACCTCTTGTTCGATGATGCCCCCAAGGCGTTGCAGGACACCATCGAAAATGTCGTGCGGCTGATCCGTTCCAAGGGTGTCGGGGTGTTCTTCGTGACGCAAAACCCGATCGACATTCCCGAAAAGATCGCCGGTCAATTGGGCAACCGGGTGCAGCACGCGCTGCGCGCCTTCACCCCGCGCGATCAGCGCGCGATCAAGGCAGCGGCCGAAACCTTCCGCATCAATCCCCGGCTCGATGTCGAGAGCGCGATCACCGAATTGAAGGTGGGCGAGGCGCTGGTCTCGACGCTCGACGAGGACGGCGCGCCGACCATTGTCGAGCGCACGCTGATCAAGCCGCCGCGTTCGCGGCTGGGGCCGGTCAGCCCCAAGGAACGGGCGATCATCCAGTCGATCAGCCCGGTCGAAGGGAAATACGACACCCGCGTGGACCGCGAAAGCGCCGCCGAAGTGCTCGCCGCCAAGGCTGCCGATGCCGCCGC
>JBKBOH010000048.1:0-15295 GCA_046294975.1 Erythrobacter sp.
GCCGCCGGGCAGATCTACATTCCCGCGATCAACTGGGGCCTGATGGTGATGGTGATCCTGCTGGTGCTGTTCTTCCAGTCGTCCAGCAACCTTGCCGCGGCCTATGGCATCGCGGTGACGGGGGCGATGTTCATCGACACCCTGCTGCTCGCCGCAGTGCTGACAGCCTTGTGGCGCTGGCCGCTGTGGAAGGCGCTGCCGCTGATCGCGATCTTCCTGATCGTCGACCTTGCCTATTTCGGTGCGAATCTCAGCAAGGTGCCGCAAGGCGGGTGGGTGCCGCTCGCCATCGGCTTTGTCATCTTCACCCTCCTCACCACCTGGGCGCGCGGGCGCAAGCTGATGCGCGAGCGCATGAGCGAGAGCGCGCTGCCGCTGGAGATTTTCGTCAAGTCGGCCAAGGGTTCGGCGCTGCGGGTGCCGGGCACGGCGGTGTTCATGGCCTCGACCACGGCAGGCGTGCCCTCGGCCCTGCTACACAACATCAAGCACAACAAGGTGCTGCACGAACGCGTGGTGATCCTCACCATCAACATCGCCGACGTGCCCTATGTCGACCCGGAACGGCGGTGCGAAATGACCGATCTGGGCGACGGGTTCTACCGCGCCGTGCTCAACTACGGCTTCATGGAAGAGACCGATGTTCCCGAAGGCCTGAAGGCGATGGAGCGCTGCGGCGGCGCGTTCGACATGATGCACACCAGCTTCTTCCTCTCGCGCCAGACCCTGATCCCCAGCGATCATCCGGGCATGTCGATCTGGCGCGAAAAGGTGTTCGCGTGGATGCTCCGCAATGCGGCGAGCGCGATGGACTTCTTCAAGCTGCCCACCAACCGCGTGGTCGAACTGGGCAGCCAGGTGGAGATCTAGCCTCCCGTCGGCGGCTCGTCCTTGAGCAGCTCGTCCTTCTCCTCAAAGCTCAGCCCGTGCTTCAGCAGCATCGGGATCTGGCTGAAGGTGAAGAGGAAGGTCAGCGGCAGAAACACCCACAGCTTGGCCCACAGCCAGCCCTCGAAATCGAGCTGCACGCGCAAGATTTCATTGAGGACGGCCAGCGCGAGGAAGAACACCCCCCAGTTGCGCGACAGCCTGAGCCAGCCTTGTTCCGACAGTCCTTCGAACGCGGCCTCGAGCAGCACCTTCAGCAGCGCCCTGCCAGCAAAGACCCCCCCCAGGAGCGCCACGCCGAAAGTGGCGTAGATGATCGTCGGCTTCAATTGCACGAAGGTGGGATCACCGAAAAAGATAGTAAGGCTGCCGAAGCCGACGATCAGCGCGGTGGACAGCCACAGCATCGGCGAGACCTTGCCCAGCCGCCACTTGGACACCAGCAGGACGGCAATGGCGGCGACCATGAAAGCGCCCGTCCCCGCAATGATGGCCGATAGCTCGCCCACCGGATTGGGATCGGACGGAGACTGCCAGCGATAGACCGCGAGGAACACCAGCAGCGGGCCGTAATCGACCGCGACGCCCATCCAGCTGGAAGCGGCCTTCTTGCCTTCGCTCTCGCTCATCACGCCACCCCGGCAATCACGCGGGCAACCAGATCGGGGTCGAAGGGCCTGAGATCCTCCATCTTCTCGCCCACCCCGATGGCGTGGATGGGCAGGCCATATTGCTCGGCCGCCGCAACCAGCACCCCGCCCCTCGCGGTGCCATCGAGCTTGGTCATGATCAGGCCGGTGACCCCGGCGACCTCCTTGAACACATCGATCTGGGCAAGCGCGTTCTGGCCGTTGGTGGCATCGAGCACCAGCACCACGTCATGCGGCGCTTCGGGGTTGAGCCGGCCGAGCACGCGGCGGATCTTGGCCAGTTCCTCCATCAGTTCCTTCTTGTTCTGAAGGCGGCCCGCGGTGTCGACGATCAGCGCATCGATCCCGGTGTTGGTCGCCTGTTTGACCGCATCGAACACGATCGCCGCCGGATCGCCCCCTTCCGGCCCGTGCACGATATCGACCCCGATGCGGCCCGCCCAGGTGGCCAGCTGGCCGATCGCGGCGGCGCGGAAGGTGTCGCCTGCGGCCAGCAGCACGCCATAGTCGTCTTCCTGGAACAGGTGGGCGAGCTTGGCGATGGTGGTGGTCTTGCCGCTGCCGTTGACCCCGATCACCAGGATCACCTGCGGGCGCGGGAAGGCGGAGATTTCGAGCGGTTTCGCCACCGGGCGCAGGATCGCGGCGATTTCCTCGGCCACGGCCTCCTTCAATTCGCGCGCGGTGATTTCGAGGCCAAAGCGCTTCTCCGCCAGCCGCGCACGAATGCGGGCGGCGGCAGCGGGGCCAAGATCGGACATGATCAGCGCATCCTCGACCTCGTCGAGCGTCGCGTCGTCAAGCTTGGCGGTGCCGCCCACCCCGGAAAGGTTGGCGGTCAGCCGCTCCGAGGTTTTGGCGAACCCGCCGAACAGGCGCTGGGTCCAGCTGGTTTCACTCATCCGAGCAGGCCCTCCCTGACCTCGCGCACAGTCACTTCGATGATACGGCCCGCCGCCGTGCCGGGAGGCAGGGCGATGCGGGCGTAGTTGGGCGCATAGCCGGTGCCGTCCCTTTCGGCGAGCACGGGCAGGGTTTCGCCCACAAGCGATTGGAGCCACGCGGCGCGCAGTTGGGCGGCGTGGGCGCGAAGCTCTGCGGCGCGGGTCTTGACCACGTCGCGCGGCAGCTGCGGCATCCGCGCAGCCGGGGTGCCGGGGCGGGGCGAGAAGGGGAAGATATGGGCATGGACGATGCCGAGTTCAGCGATGATTGCCAGATTTGCCGCGTGGTGTGTCTCGTCCTCGGTCGGGAAGCCGGCGATCAGATCCGCGCCCACGGCCATATCCGGCCGCAGCGCCTTCAACCGCGCCACCAGTTCCACCGCATCGCGCCGCAGGTGCCGCCGCTTCATCCGCTTGAGGATCAGATCGGCGCCATGCTGGAGCGAGAGGTGCAGATGCGGCATCACCCGTTTCTCATGCGCCAGCAGCTCGAACAGACGTGCATCGATCTCGATCCCGTCGACCGAGGACAGGCGCAGGCGGGCAAGGGCCGGAAAGGCCGCGAGGATTGCCTCGACCAACGCACCCAGGCGCGGCGCGCCGGGCAGGTCATGGCCCCAGCTGGTGAGATCGACTCCGGTGAGCACGACTTCCTTGGCGCCTGCCGCACAGTGCGCTTCCACCTCGCGCAGCACGTCCGGCACCGCGAGCGAGCGGCTCGCGCCCCGGCCTTGCGGAATGACGCAAAAGGTGCAGGCGTGATCGCAGCCGTTCTGCACCGCCACGAAGGCGCGGGTGCGCGCCGGGGCGAGGGGCGGGGCTTCGGCGGAGAGGTTCCAGCTGCGCGGATCGAGCTTGGCGGCATTGGCGATGAGCGCGTCGACCTCGTCCATGGCGCCGATCGCGGCGCGGTCGATCTCGGCCGCGCAGCCCGTCACCACCAGCCGCGCATCGGGCTGATCGCGGCGCGCGCGGCGGATCGCCTGACGGGTCTGGCGTAGCGCCTCGCCGGTCACCGCGCAGGAATTGACCACCACCAGATTGCGCTCGCCCGCCAGCATCGCCCGCATCCGCTCGGCCTCGGCAAGGTTCATGCGGCAGCCGAGCGAAATGATCTGGGGCGCGCTCAAGCGTAATCGTCCCAGTTGAAGGTGCCGCGGAAACTTTCTGCCGCCGGGCCGCTCATCAGGATGCTGCCACCTGGCGTCCAGGCAATAGCGAGATCGCCGCCGGGCAGGGTGACAGTGACCGGGCTTTGCACCAGTCCGCGCCGGATCGCCGCAACCGCGGTGGCGCAGGCTCCGGTGCCGCATGCGCGGGTCAGCCCCGCGCCGCGCTCCCACACCCGCAGATGCAGATGATCCGGCCCGGCAAGGCTCGCGACATTGACATTGACACGCTCAGGAAACAGCGGATCGTGCTCGATCAGCGGGCCGAGGCGCTCCAGCTCGATCGCCCCGGCATCATCCACGAAGAAGATCACGTGCGGGTTGCCGACATTGACCGCGATCGGCTCTTCGAGCTTTTCCCACCCCACCGGCATCCTTTCGGTATCCATCGGATAGGCAAGCGGGATCGCATCCCAGTCGAAGCGGGGCAGCCCCATCTCGACCCGCGCGCCGCCTTCCAGCGGTTCGAGCGTGATCGGCCCGCCACCGGTGGCGATGGTGACCGGCTGGCCGTGCAGCAGCGCCACCGCGCGGCTGGCATTGCCGCAGGCCTCGACCTCGCCGCCGTCGGCGTTGAAGATCCGCATGCGGAAGGCGTGGACCGCGTCCGGCTCCAGCAGCACCAGCTGATCAAAGCCGATCCCGGTGCGCCGGTCACCCAGCGCGCGCGCCATCGCCGGGGTCATCGCCGGCAGCGTGCCGGTTCTTGCGTCAAGCACGACGAAGTCGTTGCCGAGCCCGTGCATCTTGATGAAGGGGATAGCCTGCGTCACGCGCCTGCATCTATGCACGCGCGGGGCCTGCGTCCAGTCTTGCGCGCCGAGGCAGGCAGGTGGCCCCTAGCTGCTGGCGGCGCGCGACTGGCTCGGTTGCCCGGCGGAGACCGCCACCGCTGCGCCCTCCAGGCGATCGCTTGGGGAAAGCTTGCCGCGGGCCGCCAGCCGTCGGCGCACTTCCTCGGCCGTCTCGGGCTTGCCATAGACATAGCCCTGCGCCTTAAGCTTGCCCATGGAACGCAGCGCATTGAGGATTTCCTCGTCCTCCACGCCCTCGGCGGTCAGCGGCAGATCCAGCCCGCGGCCCATCGCCACAATGGCATCCACCAGCCGCGAGCGGCCCGAAGGCTCGCGCAATTCGCTGATGAAGCTGCGATCGATCTTGATCCGGTCGAACGGCAGGTTACGCAGCTGCTCAAGGCTCGAATAGCCGGTGCCGAAATCATCAAGGCTGATCTGCACGCCCTGGTTGCGCAAGCTGGTGATCATGGTGCGCACCAGCCCGATATTTTCGCGCAGGCAGCTTTCGGTGATCTCGATCTCCAGCCGCCGCGGCGGGAAATTGCTCGCCACCATCCGTTTGAGCAGGCGCTGCGCGAACCACGGATCGCGCAGCTGCACCGGCGAGATGTTGATCGACAGCGTCAGGCTGTCATCCCATTCGCGGGCATCGGCGAAGGCGCGATCCATCAGCTGTTCGGACAGCTGGGAGATCAGCCCCATTTCCTCGGCGATCGGGATGAAGATTTCCGGGCTGACAAGGCCGAGCTGTTCCGATTGCCAGCGCGCCAGCATCTCGAAGCCCACCAGCTCGCCGGTCTGGATGTCGACCTGTTGTTCGTAATAGGGGATGAATTCGCCCTGGCTGATGCCGCGACGGATGCCGTTTTCCAGCTGGTTGCGGAACCTCAGTTCGCTTTCCATGCTCGGCTCGAACCAGAAGTATCGGTTCCGGCCCTGCTTCTTGGCGTGATAAAGCGCCATGTCCGCGCGGTGCATCAGGGTTTCGGCATCGACCACCGGGCCGGGCAAACCGTCGGTATCATAATCGGTCGCCAGCCCGATCGAGACGGTCAGTTCGACGGTGACATCGCGCACTTCGAGCGGCGCGGCGATGCTGGCGAACAGGCGGATGACGAGATCGTCGATCCGGTCGGTGTGGCCCGCCGGGTAGGCCATCACGAAGGCAAACTCGTCGCCGCCCTGCCGCGCCAGCCGGGCCTCGTGCGGGAGCAATTCGCGGATCCGTTCGGCCAGCTTGACGAGCACCGCATCACCGCAGGAGTGGCCGTACATGTCGTTGATCTGCTTGAAATTATCCAGATCGATCATGCAATAGGCAGTGGCCTCGCCGCGCTCGGCAGTGCGCTCGCGCAGTTCCTCAATGGCATCGATCATGCTGCGGCGGTTGAGGCAGCGGGTGAGCGGATCGGTCGCCGCCAGCAATCGGGCCTGATCTTCGGCGCGGCGACGTTCGGCGATTTCGTGGGTGAGTTCGCGGTAACGTCGCCAGCCGAAAATGATGAGCGCAATGTTGAGCAGCAGGGCGCTGACCAGCAGCTTGTCGGGCGCGCTGCCCGCTCCGAGCAGCGATCGCACCGCGCTCGGCATCACTGCGCCGCCGGTCGCCACCAGTAACAGGATCGCCGCGACAGCGATGCCGAGTGCGACGATGTCGCGCTCGGCACTGCGGAGCGGATTGTCCGGATTGTTGTCCTGCAAAGCCTTCAACCCAACAGCATTCCGGGCGTGGTTGCGGCCCTGGCCGCGCCTGTCCCCTATCGCGGGCAACATCGCAGGTGACGCTAAAGATCGGGTTAATCCGCTGCCAGACGGGCGACTGGGGCTTGAGTGTGCGCTGGCCCGCGGGCTATCGGCGGGGCAACCCTTCCACCTCTCCCCGCCTGCAAGGAGCGCGCATGCCATGGCCTATTGGCTGATGAAATCCGAACCCTTCAAATACAGCTGGGATGATCTGGTGGCCGAAGGCGAGGGCACCTGGGACGGGGTGCGCAACTACCTTGCGCGCAACAACCTGATGGCGATGCAGGTGGGGGACGAGGCGTTCTTTTACCACAGCCGCGAGGGGCTGGAGATTGTCGGCATTGCCGAAATCACCGTGAGCGGAATCGCCGATCCCACCGACGAGACCGGCAAGTGGGCGGCAGTGAAGCTGAAGGCCAAGGAAAAATTCGCCCACCCCGTCACCCTCGCCGCGATCAAGGCCGAGCCGCGGCTGGCCGACATGCAGCTTTTGCGCCTGTCGCGCCTGTCGGTGTGCGGTGTCACCCCGGCCGAATGGGACGTGATTTGCCAGATGGGGCGCGGCTAAGGCGGCACTTCGGCCGTTTCACGTGAAACAGGGCAATGACCGGGCAAGCGGGCAAGGGCCAAATCCTTGCCCTCTTGCCCCCGTCATCGCGCCCGCGCACGCAGGCTGCTGATGGTCGCCCCGCTCGCCGCGATGTGTTCGAGATCGCTGAGCGCGTGGATCAGGCGGATACCGCTGCGGCCCTTCGCTTCTTCCAGCGCGGCGACGAATTCTTGCGTTGTCGTGGCCTTGGCGCTCCACCCGCCGAAAGCTGCGCCCAGCAGCGCGAAATCGGGGTTGACGAGGCTCGTCGCCGAAACCCGGCCGGGATATTCGCGTTCCTGGTGCATCCGGATCGTGCCATAGGCGCCGTTGTCGATCACCACCACGATCAGGTTTGCGCCATATTGCGCCGCGGTGGCGAGTTCCTGCCCGTTCATCAGGAAGTCCCCGTCGCCGGCCACCGCAACCACCGTGCGTTCGGGATAGTGCAGCGCGGCAGCAACCGCCGCCGGCACGCCATAGCCCATCGCGCCGCAGGTGGGGGCAAGCTGGCCGGGATAGGCGGTATAGCGCCAGTAACGGTGCCACCACCCGGCGAAATTGCCCGCGCCGTTGCAGATGATGGTGTCCGCCGGGAGCATGGCCCGCATCGCCGCGACGCAGGCCCCCAGATCCATCGCCGCGTCCGAAGGCTTGGGCGTTGACCATTCGCGCCATTCGGCGTGGGCTTGGGCGCCCGCATCGAAGGGGATGATGTCGGTTTCTTCCCACAAGGCGGCGGCCTCGGCGAATTCGTCGACGCCGCAGCACAGCGCCAGATCGGTGCGATAGACCCGGCCGAGTTCTTCCGGATCGGGGTGGATGTGGACGAGGGTCTGTCCGGGATGTTCGGGCGTGGGCACCTCGTAGCCATCGGTGGTCGCCTCGCCGAGCCGCGCGCCGACGGCAATCACGAGGTCGGCATTCTTCACCCGTTCGACCAGCTTCGGGTTCGGCCCGTAGCCCAGATTGCCGGCATAGACCGGGCTGTCGGGCGCAATCGCGTCCTGCCGGCGGAAGGCGGTGGCGACGGGCAAGCCGATGCGCTCGGCGAAGCGCTGGAAATATTCGCGCGCCTTGGCGTTCCAGCCGGCCCCGCCGATGATCGCGATCGGGCTGGCGGCGTCGGCGATCAGGCCCAGCAGCGCCTGCATCGCATCGGGGCACACCGCCTGCGCCGGGCGGGTGACGAAGGGGCGGGGGGCAAGGCTGGCGGGCACCTGCTGGGTCAGCATGTCCTCAGGCAGGGCCAGCACCACCGGTCCGGGCCGCCCGCTCATCGCGGTGGCATAGGCGCGTGCGACATATTCGGGGATTCGCAGCGGGTCGTCGATCCGCGCTGCCCATTTGCAGATCGGCGTGAAGAAGGCGGTGAAATCCACCTCCTGAAACCCCTCGCGCCCCTGCATCGAACGGGCGACATCGCCCACGAACAGGATCATCGGCTGGCTGTCCTGATGTGCGACATGGACGCCGATCGCGGCATTGGTGGCGCCCGGGCCGCGGGTGACGAAGGCGATGCCCGGGCGGCCAGTGGCGGCAGCGTTCAGCGCACCCTCGGCGCAGGCCATGAAGGCCACGCCGCCTTCCTGCCGGCAGGTCACCACGTCGATCTCGGGTCGCTCGGGCAGGGCATCGAGCACCGCGAGGAAGCTTTCCCCCGGCACCGTGAAAATCCTCGTCGCGCCCTGCTCGGCAAGGCAAGCGACCAGCAGCGCGGCCGCGCTCCTTGTGGCAGCAGGCCGTTGGGAATCAGGCACCCGAAACTCTCCCGTCTTGTCGTCCTGCCCGGCCTTTACAGCCGCGCCGGGCGGCGCGCAAACCGCTCGCGCGCCGCGGGCGGGCACAGCCTGTCCCAAGCTGTGACAAGCGCGCGCGCGCGGGTTTCCAAGCGTTAAAAAAGTCTTAAGACAGGGCCTCATGCCAAGGGAGTTCCGTCGCATGCGCCGCAGCCTCGTCCTGACCGATGAAAGCGCCCGCCACTGGTTCCGCGCCAGCCTGCCGCCGCACGTGAAACGCGATCTGATCCCGATTCCGGCCGAAGATCTGTGGCGCCTGACGCTTGCCGACGTGCGCGGCTTTGCCAGCACCTATGTCGCCGCGACGGCGGCGATCCTGACCTTCATCATGTAAAGGCTCAGGCCAGGGGCGGATTGCCCGCCTCCAGTGCGTGCAGCTTGTGCGCGAGGCTGGCCGAAAGCAGGCACAGCACAAGGCTGAACAGCAGCTGTTCCTGCAAGGGGATGCCGAAAAACCCGAGCGCGCCCGCCACCCCGGCACCGATCACCATGAAGATCGAGGAAATCAGGTTGTTCGCCGCGACCGAGCGCGAGGCTTCCGATTTCTCGACCCTGGTGGTGAGGAAGGCATAGAGCGGCACCACGAACATTCCGCCCGCCACCGCGATCAGCACCAGATTGGCGAGCAGCAGCAACGCCAGCGGCTGGGTGATGAACTCGCCCACCGTGAACAGCTCGCCGCTGGCCGGCGCGAGGTTCCACAGCCGGCACAGCAGGTAGAAGCCCACCAGCAGCGCACCCAGCGCCAGCACCGCGCGCGCGGAATAGCGCGCCGAAATAGCGCCCTTGAGCAGCGTGTTGATCGAGACCGAACCAATCGCGATCCCCGCCGAGAAGGCCACCAGCATCACCGCGGCGACCTGCTTGTCGGCCAGCAGCACGTTCTTGGCAAGCGGGATGAACTGCACCGAGAGGATCGCGGCGATCGTCCAGAAATAGGAGATCGCCAGCACCGAATAGCGCAGCTCGGGATTGCCCATCGAAAAGGCGATCAGCGATTTCGACGCGCGGATCGGGTTCCAGTCGACCTTGGTCTCTTCGGTCTGCGGCGGGGCGGGCGGCACCCAGCGGCACACGAGATAGCCCACCAGCGCGATCGCGATCACCGCGATGATGCTCCACATGATCGGCATCGCGCCCCCCAGCATCATGCCGACGAGGATCGCGACATAGGTGCCCGCCTCGACCAGTCCGGTGCCCGCCAGCACCTCGTCCTTTTCGAGATGCTGCGGCAGGATCGCGTATTTGATCGGCCCGAAGAAGGTCGAATGCATCCCCATCCCAAACAGCGCGAGAAACATCAGCGGGATGGCAAGCGTTTCGATCCGCACGCCCTTGGCGGCCAGCAGCAGGCCGGTGGCTCCGACCGACATGATGATGATCTCGGCAAACTTGATCCAGCGGATGATGGTGGTCTTGTTCCGCATGTCGGCAAGCTGGCCCGAGGTGGCCGAAAACAGCACGAAGGGCAGCACGAACAGCGCGGTGGCGATCCCGCTGACGAAGGTCTCGGTCTCAGGCGAATCATAGACCTGATAGACCACGAACAGCACCATCGCCTGCTTGTAGAGATTGTCGTTGAGCGCATTGAGCAGCTGGGTCAGGAACAGCGGCAAAAAGCGCCGTTGGCGCATGAGGTTGGTTGATGTTGTCATGCCGATGATGTGCCGCTGCTTGCCTGTGCGTTCAGCGGGACATAGCGCGCGGCCCGGCATTCACAAGCCCCGCGCAAATGCTGTCGGGCGGTGGAAGGGCGGCGCACGCGGGCTTTTGCCGGCGCGCTTGCCGCGCTAGAGCGCATGGCAGCCATGTCGAGCCTGCCCAATCTTCTCACGCTTTCGCGCATCCTGGCGGTGCCGCTTCTGGCGTTCTTCCTGTGGTGGCCGCAGTGGCAGCTGGGCTATCTGATCGGCTTCGTGCTCTATTGCGTGATTGCCATTACCGACTTTTTCGACGGCTATCTCGCCCGCGCGCAGGGCACCGTGTCGAAGCTTGGCGTGTTTCTCGATCCGATCGCCGACAAGATCATGGTGGCGGCGGTGATCCTGGTGCTGACCGCGCAAGGCTATCTGCGCGGGCCTTATGCGGGCGATGTGCACGTGATTGCCGGCCTCGTCATCCTGATCCGCGAGATCGCGGTATCGGGTCTGCGCGAATTTCTGGGCGGGATTCAGGTCTCGGTGCCGGTGTCGAGGCTCGCCAAGTGGAAGACCACCTTCCAGCTGGTGGCGCTGGGCGCGCTGATACTGGGCGGGGGCGTGCATGGTCAGCCGTGCCAATCGGTCGGCGACATGTGCCGCACGCTGGCCGAAAGCTGGATCCACGTGGTCGGTCTGGCGAGCCTGTGGGCGGCGGCGGTGCTGACCTGCATCACCGGCTGGGATTACCTGCGCGTCGGCCTGAAGCACATGGATTGAGGCGGGAACGGGCGCCGGCCGGGTGGGCGATGGTTCGTTCGGGATCGGATGCCGCGCCCGGACTGGGCCAGCTCCAGCACGAGGCACACAGCACGACCGCGCGGCTGGCCGGCGGCTCATGGCCCGCACCCGATGCACCCCGCGGGCCGCGAACCGGCACCAGCCGCGCCATCAGCCTCGCGTCGGTGGCGCGGCTGAGGCAGGCTAGCCGGCGCGCAGTTCCTCCGCCAGCAGCATGAAATCGGCCTCGCGCGGGGAATTGCGGCGCCATGCCAGCACGATCTCGCGCTTGGCGGTGGGGCTGTCGACCGGGCGTGCGACCACTTGCGTGCCGTTGAGGATGCCCGCCTTCAGCGCCATTTCGGGCAGCATGGTGAGACCAAGGTCATTATCGACCAATTGCACCAGCGTGTGCAGCGACGTGCCGATCATCGCCGCGCTGGTCCGTAGTTCGCTGCGCGAACAGGCCGCCAGCGCGTGATCGCGCAGGCAGTGGCCGTCTTCCAGCAGCAGCAGCCGGCCCTGATCGATCATGTCGGGCTTCACGCTCGCCGGGGGATCGCGCGGATCGTCCTTGGGGAAGGCGACGAACAGGCGATCATCGGCGATGTGCGCGATCGCCGCATCGCCGGTATCGAACGGCAGCGCCAGCAGCACGCAATCGACCCGCCCGTGATGGAGCGATTCGAGCGCGTCCTGGCTGGTTTCCTCGCGCAGCATCAGCTTGAGGTCAGGCCGCTCGCGGCGCAGGCGCGGCAGCAGGCGCGGCAGCAGGAAGGGGGCGATGGTGGGAATCACGCTCATCCGCAATTCCCCCGACAGCGGCTTGCCCGAGGCCTGCACCAGATCGGCCAGTTCCTCCGCCTCGCGCAGGAGCCGCCCCGCCTTGGCCACCACCTGTTCGCCCAGCGCGGTAAAGCGCACCACCCGGCGCGAGCGTTCGACCAGCGTTACCCCAAGCAGCGATTCAAGCTCGCGGATGCCGGCCGAAAGCGTCGATTGCGACACGAAGCTGGCATCCGCCGCGCGCCCGAAATGGCCGTGCTGGTGCAGTGCGACGAGATATTGCAACTGCTTGATGGTGGGCAGGTAAGTGGACATGGCCGCGCTATTCGGCCGCCAGCCTGTCGGGGGCAGGGACAACCACATCGTCGATATGGGTCATCTTGAGCCGTCCCTGCTCGACCGCGAAGGCGAGCTTGCCTTCGACCAGATCGAGCGCATCCTTGCCGAACACCTCGAAGCGCCAGCCCTTGAGCACCGGCAGGTCGCGCACGCCCGCGGCGAGCGCTTCCAATTCCTCGGAGCGGGTCAGCAAGCGGGCGGCAACGTCGATCTCGCGCGCGCGGATCTTGAGCAGCAGCTTGAGCAGATCGGCAACCAGCGCGCCTTCCTTGCCCAGCGGCGCCCCGCGACCGGCCTTTTCGGGCATCTCGTCCTTGGGCAGCGGCTTGGCCTCGGCCAGCACCTTCATCAGCCGCTTGCCGATGTCATTGTCTTTCCACGCCGCTGAAAGCCCGCGCACCTTGGCGAGATCGGCTTGGCTCTTGGGCGGGCTGGAGGCGATG
This sequence comes from Erythrobacter sp., assembly GCA_046294975.1. Classification (GTDB taxonomy): domain Bacteria; phylum Pseudomonadota; class Alphaproteobacteria; order Sphingomonadales; family Sphingomonadaceae; genus Erythrobacter. Next base: position 12,565 of record JBKBOH010000048.1, read on the forward strand.
TCGGCCAAGGTTTCGTCGCGCATGATCCGGCCGCGCGGGATGTTCTTGTGCTGCGCTTCGGTCTCGCGCCATGCGGCGAGCGCCTTCAGCCGGCCGAGCACCTGCGGGTTGCGCCCCGGCTGGCGGATGCGCTTCCATGCGACGCCGGGATCGGTGAGGTAATTGGCCGGATCGGCGAGCTTTTCCATCTCGGCATCGAGCCACACGCCGCGCCCGGTCTTGATCAGCTTTTTCAGGATACGCGGAAAAATCGCGGTGAGGTGGGTGACATCGCCGATCGCATATTCGATCTGCCGCTCGGTCAGCGGGCGGCGGCTCCAGTCGGTAAAGCGCGCGCCCTTGTCGATGGTGAGGCCCATCCAGGTCTCGACCAGATTGGCATAGCCGATCTGTTCGGACTGGCTGATCGCCATCATCGCGATCTGGGTGTCGAAGATCGGATGCGGGGTCTTGCCCGTCAGGTTGACGATGATCTCGACATCCTGCCCGCCGGCATGGAAAACCTTGAGCACATCGTCATTGTTGCACATCAGATCGAGCAGCGGTTGCAAGTCGATCCCGTCGGCCAGCGGATCGATCGCCGCGGCTTCGCGGCTATCGGCGATCTGCACCAGGCACAGTTCGGGCCAATAGGTGTTCTCGCGCATGAATTCGGTGTCGACCGCGACGAATTCGGAGGTGGCGAGGCGGGCGCAGAGTTCGCGGAGCGCCTCGGTGGTGGTGATCAGCGGATGGATTTTCATGTCTTCTTTTCGCTTCTCAGGCGGAGTGCCGCCTTCGGGATGTGTCCCGGAACGCGCTCGCGCCGCTTGACAAAGCGCGAGGCTTCCCCTGTTAGCGCCCCAATGGCGGCGCCAGCCTTGCGCCATTACCGCGCGAGCGCGCCCTAGCGTCATACCGGCGAACAGGACAAGAGTTTAGATGCACCCCTACCGCACGCATACTTGCGCACAGCTATCGTCGGCCCATGTCGGCCAGACCGTCCGCCTGTCGGGCTGGATCCACCGCAAGCGCGACCACGGCGGTGTGCTGTTTGTCGACCTGCGCGATCATTACGGACTGACCCAGATCGTCGCGGACAGCGACAGCCCGGCGTTGCGCGTGCTCGAAGGCCTCAGGGTCGAAAGCGTCGTCACCATCGAGGGCGAGGTCAAGGCGCGCGTAGCCGAGACTGTCAATCCAAACCTCGCCACCGGCGCGATCGAAGTGTTCGCGCGCGGCGTGACCGTTCAGAGCGCAGCCGAAGAGTTGCCGATGCCGGTGGCCGACGAACAGCCTTACCCCGAAGATATCCGGCTGAAATACCGCTTCCTCGACCTGCGCCGCGAGACGCTGCACAAGAACATAATGACCCGTGTCGCGGTGATCGCGGACATGCGGGCGCGGATGGTGGCGGCGGGGTTCAACGAATTCTCGACCCCGATCCTCACGGCCTCCTCGCCCGAGGGCGCGCGCGATTTCCTCGTGCCCAGCCGCATCCACGCGGGCAAGTTCTACGCGCTGCCGCAGGCGCCGCAGCAATACAAGCAGCTGCTGATGGTGGCCGGCTTTGATCGCTATTTCCAGATCGCCCCCTGCTTCCGCGACGAAGACCCCCGCGCCGACCGGCTGCCGGGCGAGTTCTACCAGCTCGACCTCGAAATGAGCTTCGTCACCCAGGAAGAAGTGTGGGAGACGATCGAGCCGGTGATCCAGGGCACTTTCGCCGCCTTTGCGGGCGACAAGCAGGTGACGCCGGCCGGCGAATTCCCGCGCATCCCCTATGACGAGGCGATGCTGAAATATGGCACCGACAAGCCCGATCTTCGCAACCCGCTGATCATCGCGGACGTGTCGCACCACTTTACGCAAAGCGGCTTTAGCCTGTTCGAGAAGATCGTCGGCAGCGGCGGCGTGGTCCGCGCGATCCCCGCGCCCGCCACCCACGAGAAAAGCCGCAAGTTCTTCGATGACATGAACGACTGGGCGCGGCGGGAAGGCTATGCCGGCCTTGGCTATGTCACCCGCAAGGGCGGCGAATTCGGCGGCCCGATCGCCAAGAACCATGGGGCCGATCGCATGGCCGAGCTTTATGCCGAGCTCGGCCTTGGCGAGAATGACGGGCTGTTCTTCGCGGCGGGCAAGGCAGCGGACGCGGCCAGGCTGGCCGGCGCGGCGCGCATCCGCGTGGGCGAGGAGCTTGGCCTGATCGACGAAAGCCGCTTTGCGCTGTGCTGGATCGTCGATTTCCCGTTCTACGAGTGGAACGAGGATGAAAAGAAAGTCGATTTCAGCCACAACCCCTTCTCGATGCCGCAGGGCGGGATCGAGGCGCTGGAGCGGCAGGATCCGCTGACGATCAAGGCCTACCAATACGATCTGGTGTGCAACGGCTATGAAATCGCCTCCGGTTCGATCCGCAACCACAAGCCCGAAACGATGGTCAAGGCGTTCGAGATCACAGGACTTACCCAGGCTGATGTCGAGCAGCGCTTTGGCGGGATGTACCGCGCGTTTCAGTATGGCGCGCCGCCGCATGGCGGGATGGCTGCCGGCGTCGACCGGATCGTGATGCTGCTGTGCGGTGCGAAGAACCTGCGCGAAATTACGCTGTTCCCGATGAACCAGCGCGCCGAGGATCTGTTGATGGGTGCGCCCAGCAGTCCCGAACCGCACCAGCTGCGCGAACTCAGTTTGCGGGTCGTCGAGCCGGTTGGCAAAGCTGGCCCAAGCAGCTAACTGCGCCATGAAA
>JBKBOH010000049.1:0-14400 GCA_046294975.1 Erythrobacter sp.
ATCTGCGCTACCCAAGCGAGCACGGCATTGCTGGTGAGCTCGGTGCCATTGTCGCTGACGATCATGCCCGGCTTGCCGCGCCGGGCGATCAACTGGGTCAGCTCGCGCACGACACGGTGCCACGGCAGCGTGCCACGGGGTTTTGAATCGAAGAGAAACCCGTTATCTTTCAGATGCTTGGATCTGAAGATATTCGTGGCTGGGGCGGAAGGATTCGAACCTTCGCATGGCGGTACCAAAAACCGCTGCCTTACCGCTTGGCTACGCCCCAGCAGAGGCGCGCTCTATAACGCCTCAATCGGGCTTGTGAAGAGGGGCATGACGGCGAAATGCGCCTTGCCCCTTCGCGCATCAATCGAGCCGCTTGCCTTTGAAGTCGGCCGCCGAATGGCGTTCTTTGAGCTGGGTGTCTTCCTCGCCCCACACCTTGTTGACGATCCGGCCGCGCTTGACTGCCGGGCGCGCGGCGATCTCTTTCACCCAGCGGGCCACGTTCGCATATTCATGGATCGACAGGAAGGTCTTGGCATCGTTGTAGATCGTCCCTTCGGTGAAGGGCGCAAGCCACGGGAAGTTGGCGATGTCGGCGATGGTGTATTCGTCCCCGGCGAGGAAGCGGCTTTCCGCCAGCCGCTTGTCGGCAACGTCGAAAATCCGTTTGGTTTCCATCGCATAGCGGTTAATCGGATATTCGTATTTCTCCGGCGCATAGGCGTAGAAATGGCCGAAGCCGCCGCCAATGAACGGCCCGCTGGCGACCTGCCAGAACACCCAGCTCAGCACTTCGGCGCGCTTCGCCGGATCGCTGGGCACAAACATTCCGAATTTCTCGGCCAGGTGGACGAGGATTGCCCCGCTTTCGAACACGCGGAAGGGCGCGTCGGGGTTGCTCTGGTCGAGCAGGGCAGGGATCTTGGAATTGGGATTTACGCCCACAAAGCCGCTGGTGAACTGTTCGCCTGCGCTGATGTTGATGGTCCAGGCATCATATTCTGCGCCCGTGTGCCCAGCCTCGAGCAGTTCCTCGAACATGATCGTCACCTTCACCCCGTTGGGGGTGGCGAGCGAATAGAGCTGGAAGGGGTGTTTGCCCACCGGCAGCGCGCGCTCCTCGCGGGCGCCTGCGGTGGGGCGATTGATCCCGGCAAAGCGGCCGCCCGATACGGTATCGGGGTTCCAGACAGGGGGCGGGGTATAGGTGCTATCAGCCATGACATGCGGCTCCGTGATGATGTGGCGACACACTTGGAACCTCGCCCGGCGCTCGGCAAGCGCCGACAGGAGGAAAATGGCTTGGCCGGCGCCAAGCAGGACTTTTGGCACGGCTGCTAGGAACGGCAAGGATTAGCCGCTAGAGGCGAGGGTGACTGACACCGGGAGCGCGCAGAGCACCATGAGCGAGACATCGCACCCCTTCTTCGATGCCCACGAACACGGCTTCTTGCGGGTCGCGGCCGCCACCCCGGCGAGCCGCCCGGCCGATGTCGCCTTCAACACCGCCGGCGTGCTGGCCGAAGCGCGCAAGGCGCACGCCGCCCATGTCGATCTGGTGGTGTTTCCCGAACTGACGCTGTCGTCTTACGCGATCGACGATCTGCTGCTCCAGCATGCGCTGCTGGAGCGGGTGGAACAGGCCTTGGCCGAGGTGGTGGCGGCCTCGGCTGATCTCAATCCGGTGCTGGTGGTGGGCGCGCCGCTGCGCCGGGCGGACAAGCTCTACAATTGCGCGGTGGTGATTGCGGGCGGGCAGGTTCTGGGCGTGGTGCCCAAGAGCTTCCTGCCCAATTATCGCGAGTTCTACGAGAAGCGCCATTTCGCCCACGGACGGGGCTGCACCGATCTGTGGATCGGGGTCGCGGGCGAGGAAGTGCCGTTCGGCACCGATCTGGTGTTCGCTGCCGCCAACCTGCCCGGTTTCCGCTTCGGCATCGAGATCTGCGAGGATTTCTGGGCGCCGGTTCCGCCGGGGATGCAGGCTGCGATGGCGGGCGCGCTGATCTTGTGCAACCTTTCCGCCTCGCCCGTTACCATCGGGCGCGCGGATGATCGCCACCTGCACTGCCGGTCGAGCGCGTCGCGCGCGATTGCCGCCTATGTCTATTCGGCCAGCGGCCACGGCGAAAGCACCACCGATCTCGCGTGGGACGGGCAGGGCGTGATCTACGAGATGGGCGATCTGCTGGCGCAGTCGGCACGCTTTGACCGGACGGGCGAGCTGTGCGTGGTCGATATCGACACCGAGCGCCTGGCTGCCGAACGTCTGCGCAACCAGACCTTTGCCGACGCCGCTGCATGGGCCGGGAACCCAGCGGACACCTATCGCAAGATCGTGTTCGAGCATCACTATGTGGCCGGCGACATCGGCCTTGTCCGCCCGGTTGCACGCTTCCCCTTCGTGCCCGACCGGCCTGAAAGGCTCGACGAGGACTGTTACGAGGCCTTCAACATCCAGGTCGATGCGCTGATGCGGCGGATCGAATCGACCGGCGCGAAAAGCCTTGTGATCGGGATTTCGGGCGGGCTGGATTCCACCCACGCGCTGATCGTCGCGGCCAAGGCCTGCGACCGGCTGGGCCTGCCGCGCACCACCATTCGCGGCTATACCATGCCCGGCTTCGGCACCTCGCAAGGCACCAGGGCGAACGCCCACAAGCTGATGGCGGCGATGCAGATCACCGCGGGCGAAATCGACATCCGCCCCGCTGCCGCCAAGATGCTGGAAGATATCGGCCATGCCTTTGCTGCCGGAGAGCCGGTGCATGACGTCACCTTCGAGAACGTGCAGGCGGGTCTCAGAACCGATTATCTGTTCCGCTTGGCCGGACAACACGGCGGCTTCGTGGTCGGCACCGGCGACCTTTCCGAGCTGGCGCTGGGCTGGTGCACCTATGGCGTGGGCGATCACATGAGCCATTACGGCGTCAATGCCGGGGTGCCCAAGACGCTGATCCAGTATCTGATCCGCTGGGTGATCAGCACCGGCCAGTTCAGCGAGGCCTGCGGGCACGTGCTGGCGGCGATCCTCGATACCGAGATTTCGCCTGAACTGGTGCCGCCGGGGGCGGACGGGCAGATGCAATCGACCGAGGCGCTGATAGGGCCTTACGAATTGAACGATTTCTTCCTCCACCATGTGATCCGCTATGGTCAGCGCCCCTCGAAGGTCGCGTTTCTGGCGTGGCACGCCTGGCGGGATGCAGCGCAAGGCCTGTGGCCGGCCGGCTTCCCGGAAAACCGCAAGAACGCCTATGACCTTGCCACTATCGCCTGCTGGCTGGACAAGTTCTGCGCCCGCTTCTTCGGCTTTTCCCAGTTCAAGCGCTCGGCGCTGCCCAACGGGCCGAAGGTCTCCTCGGCCGGCGCGCTGTCGCCGCGCGGTGACTGGCGCGCGCCGTCCGATGCGGTGGCAAGCGTGTGGCGCGAGGAGCTGCGCGAGCACCTGCCCGACGAGGCCCTGCGCGAACTTGCCCCGTAATGCCCGGAAAACTGCCTCTTTCCGCGCTGGGCATCATGCTGCTGTGCAATGTCGCCTGGGCCATGAATGTCGTGGTCAGCAAGATCGCGGTGACGACGCTCGGCCTGCCGCCGCTGTTCTACACCGTGCTGCGTTCCGCGACTGTGCTGGCGGTGTTGTTTCCGCTGCTGCGCTTCGTCCCGCAGCGCCCGCTGCTCGTGCTCGCCATCGGCTTTGCGATTACCGGCGGGAGTTTCGGGCTGCAATTCATTGGCTTGCAGACCGCCAGCCCCTCGGCGGTGGGGATCGTCAACCTGTCAGGCGCGCCGCTCACCGTGCTGTTTGCGATCATCTTCCTTGGCGAGCAGGTGCGCTGGCGGCGCGGCCTCGGCATGGCGCTGGCGCTGGGCGGGGTTGGGCTTGCAATCGGCGCGCCGTCCGAAGCGGGCGATCCGGTGGGCCTCGGCTTTGCCTTTGCCGGCGTGTTCATCGGGGCCTTCGCCTCGGTCTTCGTCAAGCGGCTGGAGGTGGGCGCGGTGGCATTGCAGGCCTGGGCGGCGGCGGCCTCGCTCATCGTGATGCTGCCGGCCACGCTGCTGCTCGAAACCGGCCAGATCGCCGCGGTCGCGGCTGCGCCGCTGGCGGTGGGGGCCTGCGTGCTGTTTGCCGGCGTGGTGGTTTCGGTCGGCGCGCACTCGGCCTATTTCCGGCTGTTCCAGGCGCATGACGCGAACCTGATCGTGCCGCTGACGCTGCTCACCCCGCTGCTGACGATTGCCTTTGGGACATGGCTGACGGGGGATACGATCGGCTGGCCGCTGATCGTGGGCGGGACGATGGCGCTGGCCGGGGTGGCGATCATCGTCATCCGCCCGAGCCGCACGGTGTTCAAGCCATGGTTGATGCGGCCGAAGCTGTGATCGGCCAATGTTTCACGTGAAACATTTGCAGAACATTCGCCCCTGAAACGCATTGCCGGAGCGCGCAAGGCCGTGGCGATGACTTTCCTCGGTCGCACCCTGCCCAATGGTCTCGCGGTCAGGCCGCAAGCCTCAGCGCCGCCTCGCGTGCTGCGGCGATCTTCGCCTCGCCATCGACGCCCATGATGCCGTCGGCAGCGATGATCTCGACGTCGGTGATCCCGAGAAAGCCGAGGAAGAAGGTCAGCCAGCGGCTCATGAAATCGATGTCGCTGCCCACCGGCGTGCCGCCGCTGGCGATGGCAAGATAGGCCTTCTTGCCCTTGAGCAAGCCTTCGGGGCCGGTTGCGGTATAGCGGAAGGTGGTGCCGGCACGGGCGACCAGATCGGCCCAGGCCTTGAGGCTGGCGGGCGGCCCGAAATTGTAGATCGGCGCGGCGATGACGATTGTGTCGGCGGCCTGCAGCTCAGCGATCAGCGTGTCGGGAAGCGCGGCGAGTTCAGCCTGCTCCGGGGTGCGATCCGCCGCCGGGGTGAGGTTCGCGCCGAACCGCTCGGCACTGACGAAAGGCAGGTCGTTCGCGGCCAGATCGCGGGTGGTGACGCTGGCGCCGCTGCGGGCGGCGAGGCCGTCGACGATCCGCTGGCCGAGGCCGCGCGAGATGCTGTCGGCGTCCGAACGGATGCTGGCGGTGAGGTAGAGGATGTTGGTCATGGCCTTGTGTCCTTGAAGGGGAGAAGGGGTGGAGCCGGCCGGGGGGGGAGGGGGGTAACCGGCCGGCTCCGGGGGAAGGTTAGGCTCAGGCCGCCTCGACCAGCACGACTTCGCTGTCTTCGCGCGCGGTGATGGTCACGCTGTCCATCTGCGTGATCGCCACGCCGTCGCGGGCATTGGCCTCGACATCCGCAATCCGGATCTTGCCGGTGGCCGGGACGAGGTAGAGGTGGCGGTCCGCCGAGCGCGGCGTGTAGGTGACGCTTGTCCCCGCCTTGATGGACGCGCCCAGCACGCGGGCATCGGCGCGGATTGTCAGCGCATCGGTATCGTTCGCCACGCCGCTCGCCAGCGGCACGAAAGCGCCCGAGCGTGCGTCCTTGGGGAACTGGCGCGCACCCCAGCTGGGCGGACCGCCGCGCTCATCGGGAATGATCCAGATCTGGAACAGCGTCGTGTCGGTGGCTTCGAGGTTGTATTCCGAATGGCGCACGCCGCTGCCGGCGCTCATCACCTGCACGTCGCCGGCTTCGGTGCGGCCTTCATTGCCCATGGAGTCGCGGTGGGTGATCGCGCCGGTGCGGACATAGGTAATGATTTCCATGTCGCTGTGCGGATGGGGAGGAAAGCCGGTGCCGGGCGCGATCCGGTCATCGTTCCAGACTCTGAGCGCGCCCCAGTGGACGCGGGCCGGATCGTGATAGCCGGCGAAGGAGAAGTGATGGCGCGCATCGAGCCAGCCGTGGTCCGCGGCGCCGAGGGTGTGGAAGGGCCTGAGTTCGATCATGGCGGATCTCCTTGTTCGTGTTGCGGCGGAGATAGGCGAACAACGGCGAACAGATAACTGCGATAAAACTTGCCATGATGTTCGGATTATCCGAACATAAGCCCGATGAAACTTGGCGAACCCACGCTCGATCAGCTGCGCATCTTCCTTGCCGTGGCCGAACACGGCAGCTTTGGCGGGGCGGCCAAGGCCATGGGGCGCGCGGTTTCGGCCATCTCCTACGGCATTGCCCAGCTCGAGGCGCAGCTGGCGCTTGCCCTGTTCGCGCGCGAGGGCTCGCGCCGTCCGGTGCTGACCGCGGCGGGCGCGGGCCTGCTGGCCGAGGCGCGCGGGATCGCGGACGGGGTGGACGCGCTGCTGGCCAAGGCGCGCTCGCTCCATGCTGGGCAGGAACCCGCGCTGACGCTGGTGGTGGACGTGATGGTTCCGGGCGAGATCACCGCGCGCGTGCTGGGGAATTTCCGCCAGATGTTCCCGACCTGCGCGCTGACCTTGCGGATCGAGGGGCTGGGCGCGGTCGCCGCTTGCGTGATCAACGGCGGATCTGATCTTGCCATCGGTGGCCCGGTGATCGGCGATCAGCCGACGCTGGAACGCCAGGCCGTGGGCGAGATCGCGCTGATCCCGGTCGCCGCGCCTTCGCACCCCTTGGCGCAGCCCGATATTGCTCCGGGCGAGAGCCGCCGCCACCTGCAACTGGTGCTGACCGATCGTTCGCCCTTGACCGAGGGGCGCGAGTTTTCCGTCCTCTCGCCGCTGACCTGGCGTCTGGGCGATCTTGGTGCCAAGCACGCGCTGCTCAAGCAGGGGCTGGGCTGGGGCAATATGCCGCGCGCGATGGTGGCGGACGATCTGGCATCGGGCGCGCTGGTGGCACTCGACCTGCCGGAAAAGCCCGGCGCGCATTACCGCCTCAGCGCGCTGTGGCGGCGCGATACGCGGCTCGGCCCGGCGGCCCGCTGGCTGGTTGCTGCGTTCAGCGAGGCGCTCGGCTAGCGCGAGCACACGGGGCAGGCCGCGCCCAGCGGGTAAGGCCGCCCGCAAGGCTGGCAAAGCGTGTGGGCGCCCTGCACAAGGCCGTGGCCGAGGCTCACGCGCGCGTCGAAGACGAAGCATTCGCCCTGCCACAGGCTCTCGGTTTCGGGCACCTGTTCGAGGTATTTGAGGATACCGCCCTTGAGGTGATAGACTTCCTCCACCCCTTCGGCGCGCAGGAAGGCGGTCGATTTCTCGCAGCGAATGCCCCCGGTGCAGAACATCGCGACCTTTTTCTTGCCCGCCAGCAATTCCTCGCGGTGGGCGCGGAACCAGGCGGGAAAAGCGCGGAAGCTTGGTGTCTGCGGGTTGGTCGCGCCCGCGAAGCTGCCGATGGCGACTTCGTAATCGTTGCGGGTGTCGATCACGAGGCATTCGGGATCGGCGATCAGCGTGTTCCATTGATGCGGATCGACATAGGTTCCCGCACTCAGCCGCGGGTCGATATCGGGCTCGCCCATGGTGACGATCTCGCGCTTCACCCGCACCTTCATCCGGCCAAAGGGCATGGCGGGCGCGCTGGAGAACTTCACGTCAAGACCCGCGCAGCCGGGCAGCGCGCGGATGCTATCGAGCAGCGCGGCCAGCGCATTGTCGGTGCCGGCGATTGTCCCGTTGATCCCTTCGCGTGCGAGCAGCAGCGTGCCCTTGATGCCCAGCGCCTCGCCGGAGGCGTAGAGCGGTGCGCGCAGGGCTTCAGGATCGGGGAACGGGGTGAACTGGTAGAGCGCCGCGACCGAAATCACATCCGCATCACCCAGCCGTGGGTGTCGGCGATGCGGCCGGTCTGGATGCCGACGAGCTGTTCGCGCAGGGCCGCGGTGGTCTGGCCGATGCCGCCCGCGCCGATGGTGAATTCGCCGTCCGGCCCTGCCACCTTGCCGACCGCGGTGACGACCGCCGCGGTGCCGCAGGCCATCACCTCGACGAGATGGCCGCTGGCGGCATCCGCGCGCCACTGGTCAATCGCATAGGGTGCTTCCGAAACCTTCATGCCCTGCTCGCCGAGCAGCGTGATCAGGCTGTCACGGGTGATGCCGGGCAGGATCGTGCCGGTCAGCGGCGGGGTGATGACGGTGCCGTCGGCGAAGACGAAGAACAGGTTCATGCCGCCCAGCTCCTCGACCCACTTGCGCTCGACCGCGTCGAGGAACAGCACCTGATCGTGCCCCATGGCGAAGGCCTGCCCGGTCGGCACGAGGCTGGCGGCGTAGTTGCCGCCGCACTTGGCCGCGCCGGTGCCGCCGGGGGCGGCGCGGGTGTATTCCGAAATCCAGATGCTCACCGCCTTGGCGCCCGACTTGAAGTAATTGCCCGCCGGCGAGGCGATGACGATGAACTTGTATTTCCTGGCCGGGCGCACGCCAAGAAAGGCCTCGGTCGCGATCATGAAGGGGCGCAGATACAGCGCGCCGCCCTCGACCGCGGGATACCACTTGCCGTCGACCTCCAGCAGCGCCTTGATCGCGCCGAGGAACAGCTCCTCCGGCAGCGCGGGCATGGCCAGCCGCTCGGCCGAGGCGTTGAAGCGCGCGGCATTGGCCTCGGGGCGGAACAGGCCGAGCGCGCCGTCGGGGTGGCGATAGGCCTTGAGCCCCTCGAAGATTTCCTGCGCGTAGTGCAGCACGCTCGCGGCGGGATCGAGGCTGATCGGCTCGCGCGGGCCGAGCACCGCGGTCTGCCAGCCACCCAGCGCCTCGTCATAGTCGATCACCACCATGTGATCGGTGAACACGGTGCCGAAGCCCGGATCGGCGATCAGCTGCTCGCGGGTGGCATCGGGCGTGGGCGCAGGGTGGGGCAAGCGGGTGAGTTGCATGAGGTTGCGCCTAATCCTGCCAGCGGCACAGAGCAAGATCAGTGTTGGAACGACGCCGGCAAGGCCGAAGCATAGGGCGATGGCCCGCCCGCAGGTGCTCCAGAGCGAAGCGGCGGAAACGCGCCGCGCACGTCCTCGCGGCGGCGAGGACGCCAAACAAAAAATGAAAAGGGCAGCTTCGCCCGTCGGGAAGCTGCCCTCAACATGGTCAGCGGCCGGAAGCGCCGCTCACGGTGCCTTACTCAGAAGGATGATTACCGAGTATGCTCCGTAGGGATCTTCACCGACCTCGCTACTGAACCATGAGACATCGGATCACCTCCTTTCGCGCTTGTGAGCCAGACCCCGCGTTTCACCGGGGGCCGAGAGCCGCGTGTGCCGCTGGCCTCGGATTGCAATGTGATTCATCGCAGGGGCTTCGGCAAGACTTGTATAAATCTTTTCCGCCGTCATACTCGCCCCTCGCCGCGCAAGACGGGACAGGCCGCGCCGGTGGGAAACCTCGGGCGCTTTTTCGTCGCCCCAGGCGGATGTGGAAAGGCTGGGGATGGCCTGTGCATGGACCTGTGGATATTAACGTATAGAATCGGAGAGCTTGGTGTGCGTGCCCGCCTCAGCGGGCACATCCTCGGCGCGTTTCGATCCCTGCGGGATCGAGCGCCTGCGGCGCGCGCGGGCCCTGCGGTCCGGCTGGCGAGATGGGTGCTGGCATCGGTCGCGCAGCAACCGCAAGGCCGACCGGCCGCCCGCAGGTGCTCTGCCGCACAGCGGCAGAAGCAGCGCCGAGGACGAACCCGCGGAGGCGGGGTCGCCAACAATCATCGACAATCCTCGATCACCCGCGTGACCTCGGTCCAGCTGGGCAGGTACAGCGGCGGCAGACCTTCGCTTTCCACCGCGAACCGCCCCTTGGAAAGCGCCATCGCATCAAGCAGCGGATCATTGGGCGCAAGGCTGACGGTCATCTCGCGTTCAGCAGGCATGGCTTTGAGGGTGCGGGTGGTGGTCTCGGTCCGGATCGTTACCAGCGGCGAGCGCGCGCCGCTTTCGGGCAGCGAGAGCACCACGCTGCGGGTGTCGGCCATGCAGCGCAGCCGCGCGATCGGGGCACCGGCGGGGCTCCAGAAACTTGCCTCGGTGCCTGTCCCTCGCGGGGCATAGCGCCAATCGCCGGGCGTTGCCCGCATGTCCATCCAGTTGTCGCTGACCGGCGCTTGCGGCACCGGAGCGGGGCGCGGCACTGCGGCGGGCCGGGCCGCGGGGGCAGGTGCGGGAGCAGGCATGCCGGTCGAGGAAGCGCAGGCCGACAGCGCCAGTGCGGCGGCGAGGAGGGGCAGAGCAGCTTTCATGCCGCCACTTTGCGCGCTAGGGCGTGGGTTTGTCCATGACCGATAAACCATCCCGCCCTGCAAAAGCGCAAAAGCGCCGCGTCGATCAGCTGCTGGTCGAGCGCGGGCTGGCGGAAAGCCGTGCCCGCGCGCAGGCGCTGGTGATGGCAGGGCTGGTGTTCGCGGGCGAGACCAGGATCGACAAGCCCGGTCATCAGCTGGCCGAGGACGCCGTGCTCGACGTGCGCGGGCGCGATCATCCCTGGGTCAGCCGCGGGGGGATCAAGCTGGCCCATGCGCTGGAGCATTTCGGGCTTGATCCGGCGGGCGCGGTGGCGATGGATATCGGCTCGTCCACCGGCGGCTTTACCGACGTGCTGCTGAGCCACGGCGCAAGCCACGTGTTCTGCGTCGACAGTGGCACCAACCAGCTCGCGTGGAAACTGCGCGAAGATCCGCGCGTGACCGTGCTGGAACAGCTTTCCGCGCGACTGCTGACGGCTGACCACATTACGCAGCCCTGCAATTGGGTGGTGTGCGATGCGAGCTTCATTTCGCTCGCAAAGGTGCTGGAGGTGCCGCTCCGGCTGGCCGCGCCGCAGTGCCAGCTGGTCGCTTTGATCAAGCCGCAATTCGAAGTCACCCGCGAGGAGGTTGGCAAGGGCGGGGTGGTGCGCGAGGGGGCGCTGCACCGCCGCGTGTGCGGTAAAGTGCAGGCATGGATCGAAGCGCTGGGATGGGCCGTGCAGGGCATCGCCACCAGCCCGATCACCGGGCCGCAGGGCAATGTCGAATTTCTGATCAGCGCGCGTCGGGGGTAGTCCCAAACGAAAAGACCGGCAGCAACCCGAAGGTTGCCACCGGCCCTTGTTGCGTCCGTTGCCTGGCCGTCAGGCCAGGGCCGGCAAGCCGTAAGGCTTACTGAGCAGCCGGAGCTTCTTTCGCCGGAGCAGCCGAAGCGTCGGCAGCCGGGGTTTCGGCGGCCATGGCATCGGCAGCCGGGGTTTCGGCGGCCATGGCATCGGCAGCCGGGGTTTCGGCAGCCATGGCGTCTTCGGCGACAGCGGTTTCGTCAGCGGCGGTTTCCGGCGCAGCTTCTTCAGCCGGCTTCGAGCAAGCGGCGGTGGCAAGAGCGAGGCCGGCGACGGCGACGAGAGCGATGTTCTTCATGTTGGTTCCCCTGAAAGGCCGGATGGCCGGGCTGTGAAAAACGGAAGCGCAACGTTCGATCCTGCCGTGCATGCGCTTCCGAATCACGGCAGGAATGTGGCAGCCTTTAGCAGACAGTTCGGCAATGCCCCAAGCCTTTCCTTTCATTTCGCGCAAGCCATCCCCGATCGACGGTGCGGCGCGCGGGTGCCTGCCTCATTGCGGGGCAGATCGGGTGCGAGGTTTGGCGCTGGTGCGCGGCTCTGTTATCGAGATCGCAGGCGGCTGCCGGCGGAGAGAATCACTCCGGCACCGGGATCGGGAGAACGCATGAACATCCTTGCTTCCAAAGCACAATTGCGGGCGAGTTTTCTGCGCTGGGCGTTGTTCATGGTGGCGCTGGTGCTGCTGATCGGCTTTACGGCCGGCCAGTTGGGCGGGCCGGACACGCCGTGGTTTGCCGGGCTGGTGAAGCCGGCCATCTATCCTGCGCCAGCGGTGTTCGGGATCGTGTGGAGCATCCTGTTCGTTCTCATCGGCCTGTCGCTGGCGCTGGTCGCGAGCGCCTGGGGTGCGCCCGGGCGCGGGCTGGCGCTGGGTGTGTTCGCGGTGCAGTTCCTGATCACCCAGAGCTGGAGCGCGGTGTTCTTCGGGATGCAGGATATGGCCAGCGGGCTGATCGTCATCGTGGTGGGGGCGGTGCTGCTGCTGGCGGCGATCGCGCTGTTCTGGCGGGTGCGGCGCATCGCGGCGCTGCTGTTGCTGCCCTATCTGGCCTGGCTGTGCTTTGCCGGTGTGCTCAATTATGCCTTCATCGAGGCCAACCCCGACGGCGGCCAGCGCGGCGCCAGCGGCGCCGAGACGCGGGTGAAGCTGTAGGGCGCAAAGCCCACCGGCAACCGTTCGTGCGGCAGGCTGCGGACGGCGCAGCACGGCCGCAAGCGCGACCGGCCTCAAGGAGCGAAGCGATAGGCCAACCCGGCCTCAAGGAGCGAAGCGATAGGCCAACAAGATTCCCCCCGCAGCGACGCGCCCGTAAGGGCGTGTGAGCGAGGAAGATGCTTGCTCTTCACGGCAAGCATCTCCAAATAGCAGGAATGCAAAGCCAGAATCCCATCATTGCCGACCTCGTCAAACTCGCCAACAGCGCTGCCGGCACCATGGCGGGCATGACCCGCGAAGCCCGCGAAAGCGCGCGCGCGCGGCTGCGTGAGGCCTTGGGCGGTATCGACTTCGTCAGCCGCGAGGAGTTCGAGACGGTCAAGGCGATGGCGAGCAAGGCGCGTGAGCAGGCCGATGCCCTCGAATCGCGTCTCGCCGCGCTGGAAGCCAAGCTCTCCAAGAAGTAAGCCGGCGCAGGGCAGGGCATGAACCTGCGCTCCCCGGCAATCCTGCTCGCCAGCC
Organism: Erythrobacter sp.; assembly: GCA_046294975.1. GTDB lineage: Bacteria > Pseudomonadota > Alphaproteobacteria > Sphingomonadales > Sphingomonadaceae > Erythrobacter. The sequence goes on from JBKBOH010000049.1 coordinate 12,612, forward strand.
GCGCCCACGGCGAGACCGGAGCGATCGTGCGGCTGCTGAGCCAGGGGCACGGCCTGGTCGCCGCCTATGTCGCGGGCGGACGCGGGCGCGCCTTGCGCGCGGTGATGGTTCCGGGCAACCGGGTTGCGGCGGACGTCACCGCGCGTTCGGCTACCCAGCTCCCCTTTGTCCGGCTCGAACTCGAACATTCCCGCGCCGCGCTGATGACCGAACCACTGCCCGCCGCCGCGATCCAGTGGGTGTGTGGGCTCACCGCGGCCGCCTTGCCCGAGCGTTACGCCTGCCCGGCGCTTTACGAGGCGCTCGATGGGTTGCTGAGCGCGATTGCCTTTGCCCCCTCGGCGCGCGGCTGGGTGTCGGGGCTGGTGGCCTATGAGGCGCTGCTGCTGGCCGAGATGGGCCATGGCGCCGATCGCCCCGATCCGGGGGCCGATCTGCCTGCTTTGCTTGCTGCACTCGCCCGACTTGAAGGCCCGCTGGCAAACTCGCTGCTTGCAGGCCGCAGGCGCGATGTTATGGCCGCGCGGCAGCTGCTCACCGAGCGGCTCCGACGTATGATCTGAAAGACCCCGCGACCCATGAAGATTGCAGTCCTGCCCGGCGACGGCATCGGCCCTGAAGTCACCGCCGAGGCGGTGCGCGTGCTCGAAGCCCTGTCGCTCCCCGGTCTCACCCTGTTCGAGGGCGATGTCGGCGGCATCGCCTATAAGCGCCACGGCCACCCGCTGCCGCAGGAGACGCTCGATCTGGCGGGCGCGGCGGATGCGATCCTGTTCGGCGCGGTGGGCGATCCGGCCTGCGACACGCTTGAACGCCACCTGCGGCCCGAACAGGCAATCCTTGGCCTCAGGAAGCATCTCGGCCTGTTCGCCAACCTGCGCCCGGCACGGGTGTTCGCCGGGCTGGAGCATCTTTCGCCGCTGCGCGCGGACATTGCCGCCGGGCTCGACCTGCTGATCGTGCGCGAGCTGACCGGCGATGTCTATTTCGGGGCCAAGGGCCGGCGTGTCACCGCGGCGGGCGAGCACGAGGGCTGGGACGCGATGTCCTATGCCGAACACGAGGTGCGCCGCATCGCGCATGTCGCCTTCCGCGCGGCAGCGGCGAGCGGGCAGAAGCTAACCAGCGTCGACAAGGCCAATGTGCTGGAAACGAGCCAGTTGTGGCGCGACGTGGTGATCGAGGTGGCGGCGGAATATCCCGGTGTCGCGCTCGATCACATGTATGTCGATAATGCCGCGATGCAGGTGGTGAGCCACCCGGACCGCTTTGGCGTGGTGCTGACCGGCAACCTGTTCGGCGATATCCTGAGCGATCTGGCGAGCGCCGCGGTCGGCTCGATCGGCCTCTTGCCGAGCGCCTCGCTGGGCGAGCGCGCGACCGCCTTCGGCACCTTCGGCCTTTACGAGCCGATCCACGGCAGCGCGCCCGATATTGCCGGTGAGGGCAAGGCCAATCCGATGGCGACGATCCTGTCGGCGGCGATGATGCTGCGCCATTCCTTCGGGATGGAAGCCGAGGCCGCGCGGATCGAGAATGCGGTCGCGGCGGCGCTCGCCGATGGCATCCTTGGCGCCGATCTTGGCGGCAGTCACGGCACCGTGGCGATCGGCGAGGCGGTGCGCGCGCGCCTGTAGCGCAATGCTCGAGCTTGCGATCATTCTGCCGACCCTCAACGAGCGCGGCAATCTCGCCCCGCTGGTGGAGCGGATCGACGCGGCGCTGGCCGGGGGCATCGGCTGGGAAGTGATCATCGTCGATGACGACAGCCGCGACGGCACGGCCGACG
>JBKBOH010000050.1:0-14326 GCA_046294975.1 Erythrobacter sp.
TGAAGTATCGCTACTTCAACGCACCGGATATCAACTTGGTGGATCCGCTCGGTCGCAGCCTTGACACCAAGCTGAACACCCATTCGTTGATGGGTTCGATCATCTACAACTTCGGTGGCGCAGAAGCTCCGCCGCCGCCGCCGCCGCCGCCGCCGCCGCCGCCGCCTCCCCCGCCGCCGCCGCCGCCGCCGCCGCCGAAGGCGCCGTGCAACACCGGCCCGTACATCGTGTTCTTCGACTTCGACAAGTCGGACATCACGGCCGAAGCGGCGACGATCCTCAACAATGCGGTCACGGCCTATGCCAACTGCGGCACCGCCAGCGTCATGCTGGCCGGCCATACCGACCGTGCGGGTACCGTCAAATACAACATCGGCTTGGCCGAACGTCGGAACGCTTCGGTGCGGAGCTACCTGACCGGTCGCGGCATCCCCGACGGCCGCATCTCGAGTGAAGCCTTCGGCGAATCCCAGCCGCGCGTTCCCACCGCGGACGGTGTGCGCGAAGCACAGAACCGTCGCGTCGAAGTGACCTATGGTCCCGGTTCGGGCATGTAATCCCAAGCCTTGGACGACGAGCAATCGAGGGGCCGGAGCGATCCGGCCCCTTTTTTGCTGCCCGCAAATGGTTATCTGGCGCCAGTGCCCTTACCGCGCTGACGATCCCGTCCCGCTCAGTCGAATTGAGCAAGCGCGCAAGACGCAGAAACGGCCAATTGCGCGCGGTTGTGACGCACAATCGTATGCCTGAGGCAGAGCATGAAACGCGGACCGGCTAGTAGAGCACCTTGCGACCATGCGGGCCCGCGCTGACGCACCCCTTCAAAGGGATTGGTCAGGCGCTGCATCCCTCCCCGCGCGCCGCGTTTCGGCATGGCTCGCCCCGCCTTCCTTGCCTGAGCCGGAAACCGCTGCGTCAGGGCGGATCCATGTTGCCAACAACCGCGCCGGGCATCGGGTGGATCAGTGCGCCATTCAGCTCCGGATGCAAACGATCTTCGCGAATAGTAAGCCGGCCCTTGCCGTCCCTGGGGCCTTACCCGGCTGCCGCTGCTGCGGCCCGCTGTGCTATCGTCGCCTCTGCCTCGGGCAAAGCGCGGTAGGCGTAAATCAGAAACGCAAGCGATACCGGTGCAACACCAATCAACGACAGCACCCCGATTCGCAAACTGCCGCTCAGATCCGAAACGACCCCCACCATATACGGCCCCAGCCCAAGCCCGACGAGGGTGGTCGCCAGAAAGAACGAAGCCGTTGCCGTCCCGCGCATCCGCGGCAGGACGAGATCTTGGGTCGTCGCCGCGGCAGCCCCCAGCGCGGTCGCCGCAAACATTCCCGCGAGAAAATTCATCACATAAAAAAGCACCGCGCTCTCGGTGGTAAAGCCGATCCAGATCGGGATGATCGGCGCCACAATGCCGAACATCACCACAAGGATGCGGCCCGAAGGATTGCGCTGCCGCAGCCAGTCAGACATGCGCCCACCGAGGATTACCCCCAGAAACCCAGAGGCCGCCCCGCAGCCGCCCAAGACAAAGGCGAGTTCATCCTTGGGCAGTTTCAACACTGTTTCAGCATAGGGCGCCGACCAGAGCGCCAGCGCATAGGCCCCGAACGAGACCAGCCCATAACCGAGCGCCGTGCAAATGAAGGCGGGCGTGCCCCAGATCAGCCGGAACGTCGCCGGGTCCTTCCGCCGCAAGGTCGAAGCCCATGAAAACACGGCATAATAGCCAAAGGCGATCGCCAGCCATTGTGGCAGATTACTGGTAAGCCTGATCATGATGATCGCAAAGGCTGCCATGGCAGCGGCCACAACCAGATTGATCACCACTGCCTTCACCCCACGCATTGCCGCGTGAATGACAGTGAACGGTGGCAGCAGCGTCGACAGATCGATGAAGAAATCGATCAGGGGATGGCGCTCGCCGCTGGCGGCATCCGAGTGACGCACGGGCTCACGCAGCGATGCCACCCACAAGGCCAGCAGCACTCCCGGCAAGCCCACGCCAACAAAGGCCGCCTGCCAACCCACCAGTCCGCCGATCCCGCCGCCGGGGTAGGCCGCATCCCACCACTTGGAGATATTGGCTCCGATCAGCAGCGACACGCCTCCGCCGATGTAGAGACCGGACGAATAGACCGCGAGCGCGGTTGCGCGCTGGCGCGCAGGGAAATAGTCCGAGATCAGCGAATAGGCGGTCGGGCTTGCGGTCGCCTCGCCCACGCCCACTCCCATCCGCGCCAATGACAGCGTGATGAAATTGCGCGCCAGGCCCGACAGCGCAGTCGCGGTGGACCACAGCAACAGGCCAATGGTCAGCAGCCGCACCCGGTTCCAGCGATCCGCCAGCCGCCCGAGCGGCACGCCGAACAGCGCGTAGAACACCGCAAAGGCTGCGCCCCCAAGAAAGCCCAAATCGGCGTCGCTTAGCCCCAGATCGCGCTTGATGTCGACCGCCAGGATCGCCAGAATCTGACGGTCGATGAAGTTGAGGATATAAACCACGACCAGCACGCCGAGCACATACCAGCTATAGGCAGACGCAGCCTCTTCGCTGCGGCCTTTGACCGCCGTGGAATTGTCGCTCAAGATCGATCCCCTATCCCGAAGAAATGCCCGAAACCGGCGCACGTCCGGTCAGGCGTCATAGCGCGTGCTATCGACAATCCCCGCCTCAGCAAAACCCTTTTTCCGCAAGCGGCACGAATCGCACAGCCCGCAGGCCGAGCCATTGGGCGCAGGGTCGTAGCACGACCAGCTCCACGCAGGATCCAGCCCCAGCCGCGCACATTCGCGGGCGATATCGGCCTTGGTCATGTGCTGGAGCGGCGCGTGGATGGTGAACGGTGCGCCTTCAATCCCGGCCTTGGTGCCGAGCCGCGCCGTCTCGGCGAAGCTGGCGATGAATTCCGGGCGGCAGTCGGGATAGCCCGAATAATCGAGCGCGTTGACCCCGATAAACACGTCGCGGGCCCCGGCGGCCTCGGCACAGGCGGTGGTGAGCGCGAGGAAAACCAGGTTGCGCGCAGGCACATAGGTCACCGGGATATCATCGCCGATACCGCCCTTGGGCACGTCGATCGCGTCGGTCAGAGCCGAGCCGCCGAATGCCCGCAAATCAAGCGCGAGTTCAATGTGGCGGACAAGCCCCAGCCGTTCGGCAATCCGGCGCGCGGATTCCAACTCCAGCCGGTGCCGCTGGCCATAATCGACGCTCAGCGCTTGAACCGCAAACCCCTGTTCCCGCGCGAGCGCCGCCGTGACCATCGAATCCAGCCCGCCCGAAAGCAAGACAACCGCGATCGGCGCAGAAGGTGTCGGTCTGCTGGCAGTCATGGCGTGCCCCTATCACGCCAGCCGGCAAAGGCAATCCACGCCCCTCAGCACGCCCCGCTGCGGCGCGCCTCGGCCACGAACTGGAACGGCAGCCCGCCCTCGATCCCCTGGCTTTCCAGTTGCACAAGCGTGGGCGTTTCCCGGCGGATGCTGGTGCGGCCATAGCCGTTGCCCGGGCAGGTGTACTGCACGGTAACCTTGGTAGCCGCGTCTTCGACGACAAAGCGGTTGCAGCCGCTTTCCCGGTGCCGCAACTGGATCAGCTCCTGCCCGCTACGCAGGCAGATCTTGCGGTCGGGCGAACCGTCGCGATACCTTATCGTCCATTCGCCCTTCGCCAGCGTCCCAAGCATGGACATTGCGTTACCCTGGGCAAACCCCGGCATCGCCGCGAGGCCCGCCAGGCCTGCCACCGCCGCGCCAAGACCGATGGCGCGCATCGGGCTGTTGGGAACCTGTTTCATACCCCCCTCCTGCCTGCGTATTACCGGTTTGGCTTGGCGAAATTGGCAAAATTTCCGCCAAATCGGGGCAAATTACGACGATCCGTCAAATCGCCAGCTCAAACAGTCGTGAACAGAACGCGCAGTCGACAACGATACGCCCGGCATCATTACGCATTGCCGCCTGTTCCTCGGCCGGGAAACGGGCGATGATTGTCGCGTAGCGTTCAGCGCTACAACGACAGCCGCGCGACAAGGCGGCGCCGGGCTGCACCCGCACTTCATCTTCCTCGTGAAACAGCCGCCAGGCGATCGCTTCGAGCGACAGGCCGGGATCAAGCAATTCTTCATGGCTGATCGAGCCGGCCATCACCGCGACGTGCTCCCAGTCGGGATGATCCATCCGGACGTGCAGCCGCTCGCGGCCTTCCTCTCCATCGGCCAGATGCTGCACCAGCAGGCCCGCCGCCGACCGGCCATCGGCCCCTGCGCGGCTGGCGACACGGATCAGCGTCGGGAGCTGTTCGGACTGGCTGAAATAGACCTCGCAGGCCTCGGCCAGACTGTCCCCTTCGAGCGGCACGATGCCCTGATAGCGCTGGCGCCCCTCGGTCTCGAAGGTGATCGCCAGATAGCCCTCCCCGAACAGCGCCGCGAGCGAGGGGTTGGCGCCCAGCCGCGCCAGACGCTCCGGATCGAAGTCGGCATAGCCGCGCACCGCGCCGGCGCGATAATCGCACACCAGCAGGCTGACGATCCCGCCGCTGGTCTGCGCCTGCATGGTCATCTGCGCGTGCTCGCCCTTGAGCAGCCCGCCCATCAGCGCGCCCAGCACCAGTGCCTCGCTCAGAAGGTGGGTGATGGGCGCGGGGTAGTCATGCGCCGACAGCACCTCCTCCAGCACGCCGTCGAGCCGCACCACGCGCCCGCGCGCGTTGCGACGAGGCAGGGTGAAGCCCATCAGCTTGTCGGAAAAGGTCTCGATCGTGTCAGCCATGCCCGGGCATATGGGGATTGATTGTGGCGGGCGAAAGTCCCTGCTGCGTCCCTTTCAGGTGCCAAGCAGTCCGAAGCTCCACAACAGCACCGATTTCTGCGCGTGGATGCGGTTCTCGGCCTCGTCGAACACCACCGATTGCGGGCCTTCGAACACATCCTCGCTGACTTCATCGCCAACATGGGCCGGCAGGCAATGGAGGAAGATCGCCTCGGGCCTGGCTTCGGCCATCAGCGCGGCATTGACCTGAAAAGGCGCCATCGCCCCCTTTTTGTCGGCCGCGTCGGCCTGTCCCATCGAAATCCACGTGTCGGTCACGAGCACATCCGCCCCGCGCGCGGCGGCCGGCGCGTCCTGCGTCAGCGTCACCATCGCCCCGCCGGCGCGCGCCATGGCGACGAAGGCCGGATCGGGCTCGTATCCCGCCGGGGTCGCCACGCGGATGTTGAACTTGAACAAGCCGGCTGCCTCGAGGATCGAGTGCAGCACGTTGTTGCCGTCCCCGAACCACGCGACTTCAAGGCCCGGAAGCGCCTTGCCATGCTCGATCATGGTCAAGAGGTCGGCGACAATCTGGCACGGGTGCGACCTGTCGGTCAGGCCGTTGATCACCGGCACTGTCGCATGGCGGGCCATTTCCTCGATCTTGGCGTGATCGTCGGTGCGCAGCATGATGGCATCGACCATCCGGCTCAGCACCCGCGCGGTATCGGCGATGGTCTCGCCCCGCCCCAGCTGGCTTGAAGCCGAATCGAGGATCAGCACGCTCCCGCCCAGCTGCCGCATGGCGATATCAAAGCTCACGCGGGTGCGGGTCGAGTTCTTCTCGAACACCAACGCCAGCACCCGGCCCGCCAGCGGCGCATCGGCATCGGGGGCTCCCTTGGGCAGGCCGGCGCGCGCAGCCTTGCGATCGATCGCATCATTGATCATCGCCGCGATATCATCGGCCCCGGCATCGCCAAGGTCGAGGAAATGCCGGAATGGCGCCGCGCCTGTCATGCTGCCTCGGGCACCTTGAAGCTCGCGGCCCCGGCCGAAAGCTTGTCGAAAAACTCGTCGATCTCGGCATCGCCGATCACCAGCGGCGGGATGATGCGGATGGTGTTGTCGCCCGCCGCCACGGTCAGCAGTTGGTGATTGTCGCGCAGGTGGACATAGAACGGGCGGCTTTCCATCTTCATCTTGATGCCGAGCATCAGGCCCTTGCCCCGCACCAGCTCGAACAGTTCGGGATAATTGCCGATGAACTGTTCGAGCCGCGCGCGCAGGCGCTCGCCCTTTTCGGCGACTTCATTGAGAAAGGCCTCGTTGGCGACGGCTTCCATCACCGCCATCCCCGCCGCCATCGCCAGCGGGTTGCCGCCATAGGTCGATCCGTGGGTGCCGAAAGTCATGCCGCGCGCGGCCTTTTCGGTCGCGATGCAGGCCCCGAGCGGGAAGCCCCCGCCGATGCCCTTGGCAGTCGCCATGATGTCGGGCGTGATCCCGTAATGCTCGTAGGCATAGAGCTTGCCGGTGCGCGCAACGCCGCACTGCACCTCGTCAAGGATCAGCATCAGGCCATGTTCGTCGGCGAGCGCGCGCAGGCCCTGCATGAATGCGATCGAAGCCGGACGGATCCCGCCCTCGCCCTGGATCGGTTCGACCAGAATCCCCGCCGTCTTCGGCCCGATCAGCGCTCTGGCCGCGTCCAGATCGTCAAACGGCGCATATCTGAACCCGTCGAGCAGCGGCGCGAAGCCGTGGTGCATCTTGGTCTGGTTCGAGGCGCTGATGGTCGCCATCGTGCGGCCGTGGAAGGCATTGTGGAAGGTGATGATTTCGAATCGGCCGGCATCGCCAGCCTCGCCCGCATTCTGGTGATAGGCGCGCGCCGTCTTGATCGCGCACTCGACCGCCTCGGCGCCGGAATTGGTGAAGAACACCGTGTCGCCAAAGGTAAGGTCAACCAGCTTCTGCGCCAGCCGCTCGCCCTGCGGGCTGCCGTAGAGGTTCGACACGTGCATCAGCGTCGCGGCCTGTTGCTGGATCGCCGAAATCAGCCCTTGATGCGAATGGCCGAGCAGGTTGACCGCGATGCCGCTGGCGAAATCGAGATAGCGGGTGCCATCTTCGTCGATGAGGTGGCAATGCTCGCCGCGCACCGGCCGGACACCGCAACGCGGGTAGACAGGCATGAGCGGGGTGATCGACATGGGCAAGATCCTGAATGCACGTTTGTGAAGAGGCAACGCAAATGGCGGCCCTGAACCAGAGCCGCCATCCGCTTTACCGTTAATCTTCCGCTGGCCCCGCGTCAAACCGCAGGAAGCGGCTTTGGCCGGGTTCAGCCTTCGATCGGCGCCAGATTGACGGCGGAATATTTCCCGCGTCGATCGACTTCGAGATCGAATTCGTAACGTTCGCCCTCGTTGATGGCGCTGAGACCCGAACGCTCGACCGCGCTGATGTGCACGAAAGCATCCGGCTGGCCATCATCACGCACGAGGAAGCCAAAGCCCTTCATCGCATTGAAGAACTTGACTGTGCCCTTGGCGCGCTCACCCGTCAGCTCGCGCTGCGGGGCAGCGGGCTTGGCCGGAGCGGCAATCACTTCACCGATGATCTGAAGATCCTGCGCCGACACCTTGCCGCCGCGATCAACCAGATTGTACTGAAGTTCCTGACCTTCGGCGAGGCCTTCAAGCCCGGCACGCTCGACGGCGCTGATGTGCACGAACACATCTTCGCCGCCGCCTTCCTGCTGGATGAAGCCAAAGCCCTTCTGGGCATTGAAGAACTTCACGATGCCCTTGCCGGTGCCAACCACCTGGGCAGGCATACGGTTGAAGCCACCGCCCGGCCCGCGCGGGCCGCCAAAACCGCCGCGCGGGGCGCCGCCGCCACCGTAGCGATCGCCGCCACCGAACCGGTCACCCCCGCCGTACCGATCCCCGCCGCCGAACCGATCGCCCCCGCCGAACCGATCGCCGCCGAAATCACGCGGCGGCGGAAAACCGTCATGCCCGCCGCCAAACGGATCGAAGCCATCTTCGCCGAAACCGTCGCGCTTGTCGCGGCCGCGCCGGCGTCCCCTATCGTAACCCATATATCAGAACGTACCTTGCCACACTGCCCGTCCTCCAATGTTCCGGTGGCGTGGACAGTGAGCCGCACCGGATACAGACGCGCCGGACCTATCGACCGGAACGCTGCTTGCTGCTAAGCATAGCGCACAAAGAGTTGCTTTGCGAACGATTTTACCGAGGCCCGCGGTGCTGGTGGCCTGCGGGCGCCATGGCAGTCTATGCCCCGGTGCTTGTGCGATCCCGCGCGGTTGGGCAAGAGGCGCACATTCATATCCCCGCGAGAGCAGGAACTGGACATGAGCGAATTCCGCAAACTCAGCGAAAATGTGTTGGTCAGCCCGCAACTTGCGCTGGAAGATGTCGCGGCGGCAGCGGCGGCTGGCGTGGCCATGATCGTCAACAACCGCCCCGATGGCGAAGATCCTGACGCCCCGCAAGGTGACGCGATCAGCGCCGCGGCAGCGGCGGCCGGGCTCAATTATATCGCCATCCCGATCGGCCATTCGGGTTTCAGCGAACCGCAGGTCGATGCGATGATCGCCGCGCTCGAACAAGCGGAAGGCCCGATTCTCGCCTATTGCCGCTCGGGCACCCGCTCGACTTTCCTGTGGGCGCTGGCCGCGGCCAAGCAGGGCGAAAACCCCGATGCGATCGCCCGCGCCGCGGCTCAGGCCGGCTATGACATCACCCCGATCCGGGCGATGGTCGACATGCTCGCTGCGCGCTGAGGCAGCCGGCGATGGATCTGCTGCTCCAGACGGCCGCATCGCTGGTCGCGATCCTCGCGCTGGCCGGATTGGCGTGGTGGATGAAGCTCGGCGGCACCCCCGCCCTCGACAGCGAGGCCGCCGTGTGCCGCGCCGCCGGCGAGGTCGAGGACGGCTTTGTCCCGCTCGCCATGGCCTATGACGGCAAGGCCGCGCTGGCCCGCGATGGCGGGGGCCGGATCATGGTGATCAAGCGCCACGGCAGCCGCCTTGCCGGGCGCGTGCTCGATGCCTGTGCCCGCGCCGCGATCCGGCGCGATCCGGGCCGTCCGGCGCTTGAGGTGGATTGCGGAGAAGCACGCTTCGGCAAGGTGGTGATCGATCTGCCCGAACCACAGGCTTGGGCCGAAGCGATCAATGGGCTAGACCCGTCGCGCCATGCCTGACTTCGACCCCACCCAATATGCCGTGCCGCTGTTTGTGCTGGCGGTGCTGGCGGAGATGCTGTGGGCAAAGTTCCGCGCGCCTCAGGCCTACGAGCCGAAGGACACGCTGGTCAGCCTCGCCTTCGGACTGGGTTCAACCGTGGCGGGCGCGCTGCTGGGCGGGTTCGCGGCCGCGCTGTTCATCAAGGCCTACGAATACCGACTGTTCGACTTCGGCCCGCAATGGTGGACGGTGTGGTGGGCCTGGCCGTTGTGCTTCGTGCTCGACGATTTCAAATATTACTGGGTGCACCGCGCCGGACACCGCATCCGCTGGATGTGGGCAGCGCATGTGAACCACCATTCGAGCCAGCACTACAATCTCTCTACCGCCCTGCGGCAGACATGGACGGGGCCGCTGACCTTTGGTTTCCTGTTCGCCGTCCCGCTGGTGCTGCTCGGCTTCCACCCGGCGATGATCGCGATCTGCAGCGGGTTCAACCTGATCTATCAGTTCTGGATCCACACCGAGGCGATCAAGCGCATGCCGCGCTGGTTCGAGGCGGTGATGAACACGCCCAGCCACCACCGCGTCCACCATGCCACCAACCCGCGCTATCTCGATCGCAACTACGCCGGCGTGTTCATCATCTGGGATCGGATATTCGGCACCTTCGAGCCGGAAGTCGATGACGAACCGATCCGCTACGGCATCGTCAAGCAGCTCGGCAGCTTCAACCTGTTGTGGGCGGTGTTCCATGAATGGATCGGGTTGATTGCCGATATCTGGCGCAGCCCATGGAAGCACAAGCTTGCCTACCTGCTGCGCGAACCCGGCTGGAGCCATGACGGCAGCCGCGCAACCTCGGACATGATCCGCGAGAAGTGGCGCGCGCGCACCGGACAGGCCGCGCTACCTACAGCAATGTCAGTGGCTGATCGAAACCCGATTGCAGGCTCGCAAGAAGCTGCCTAATCTCGCCGGCAAAGGGAGAGATCATGGAAAGTTTCGACTACATCGTCATCGGCGGTGGCAGTGCCGGCAGCGCGGTTGCAGGCCGGCTTGCCGTGGATGGGACACGCCGGGTGTGCCTGCTCGAAGCGGGCGGGCGCAACGACAATGTCTGGATCAAGACGCCGGGTTTCATGCCCTTCATCCCCGAAAAATCGAACTACCGCTATGAAACCGTGCCGCAGAAGGGCCTCAACGGCCGCACCGGCTATCAGCCGCGCGGGCGCGGGCTCGGCGGTTCCTCGGCAATCAACGCGATGGTCTATATCCGCGGCAACCGCTGGGATTACGACAATTGGGCGGCTATGGGCTGCACCGGCTGGGCCTATGACGACGTGTTGCCCTATTTCAAGCGCGCCGAGGCCAACGAGCGCGGCGGCGATGACTATCATGGCGCCGGCGGGCCGCTGTTCGTGTCCGACCAGACCGCCGCCAACCCCACCTCCCACGCCTTCGTCGAAGCCGCCGCGGCGCTGCAGCTGCGCACCAATCCCGATTTCAACGGCGCGCGGCAGGACGGCTTCGGGCTCTACCAGGTGACCCAGCGCAAGGGCGAACGCTGGTCGGCCGCGCGCGCCTATGTGGAGCCGATTCGCGGTTCTGGCAATTTCGCGGTTCGCACCGATACGCTGGTGGAAAAGCTCATCATCGAGGGCAGGCGCGTTACCGGCGTTATCATTCGTCGCGGGGGCAAACGCGAAACCGTGCTCGCGCGGCGCGGCGTGATCCTGTCGGCAGGGGCGTTCAATTCTCCGCAAATCCTGATGCTGTCGGGCATCGGCCCGGCCGAGCATCTCAAGGCCCACGGGATCGACGTGGTGCTCGATCGCGCCGCCGTGGGCGGCAACCTGCAGGACCATATCGACTATGTCTCCGGCTGGGAGACGGACAGCGATGTGCCGATCGGCAGCACATTGAAGGGCACGCTGCGCATGGCCGCCGCGATCGTCGAGCATCGCCGCAAGCGCACGGGGGTGATGACCACGCCCTACGCCGAGGCGGGCGGGTTCTGGACGGTGATGCCGGACAGCCCCGCCCCCGATGTTCAGTGGCACTTCGTCCCGGCGGTGCTCGAAGATCATGGGCGCGAGAAGGTGAAGGCGCACGGCTTCTCGCTCCACGCCTGCGTATTGCGCCCGGAAAGTCGTGGCACCGTCCGGCTGGGCAGCAACAATGCCGCCGACGCGCCGGTGATCGATCCCAACTTCCTCAGCGACGAGCGCGATCTGGCAACCCTGCGCGCCGGCGTGCGCCTGTCGCACCGGATCGTCGACACCCCGCCCCTGCAGGCCTTCGGCCCCAGGGATCGCCACCCGATCGACCTTGATGATGATGCGGCGCTCGATCAACTGATCCGCAACCGCGCCGACACGGTCTATCACCCGGTTGGCACCTGCCGGATGGGCGCGGATGCCGATGCGGTGGTTGATCCGACATTGAAGCTCAACGGGCTGGATGGCCTGTGGGTGGCCGATGCCAGCGTGATGCCCAAAATCGTCAGCGGCAACACCAACGCGCCGAGCATCATGATCGGCGAACGCTGCGCCGACTTCGTGATGGCAGCCGAGCGGGGATAGGCCCCCACCCACACTGAGTGTCGCGCCATAACGGCCTGAAAGACCGCAAGCGCGACCGCGCGCCCGGAGAGGTGGCCCCGTAAGCGGCCGGCCCCCCGGAGGCAAGCCAAGCGCGCGGACCCGCGCGCCGGCGCTTGAGGCGAACCAAAAAAAGGCCGGAGAGCCTTCGCTACTCCGGCCATATTCAGTCTGTTCGTTCGCAGGAGGAACAAGGGTTAGCGGGGGAAGGGGAGAGGGAGAGAGAGGATCCTCCCCCCGCCAAGCTGTTGAGGGGCGCTCAGTTGTAGGCGCGCTCCCCGTGTTCGGAGATGTCGAGACCGTTGACTTCGCTTTCCTCGTCCACGCGCAGGCCGGTGATCGCCTTGGCGATGGACATGGCAAGCGCAGTGCCGATAGCGGAGATCGCGATGGTGGCGGCGACAGCGCTGATCTGGGTCACCAGCTGCGCGCCCATGGCGAAGTCGTCACCGCCCGGCCCGCCGAGTGCCGGCGAGAACACGATACCGGTGCCGATCGCGCCGACGATGCCGCCCACGCCGTGGATACCGAAGGCGTCGAGCGCATCGTCATAGCCGAGCGCCGGCTTGACCTTGGCCACGAAGAAATAGCACACCACCGAGGCAATCGCGCCGAGCAGGATCGCACCGAACGGGCCGGAATTGCCCGCCGCCGGGGTGACCGCGACGAGCCCGGCGATGACACCCGAGCAGAAGCCCAGCGCCGAACCCTTGTGGCCCATCGCCCGCTCGGTCAGCATCCAGAACAGCCCGCCCGCCGCCGTGGCCACGAAGGTGTTGATCATCGCCAGCGCAGCCGAACCATTGGCTTCGAGCGCCGAGCCGGCGTTGAAGCCGAACCAGCCCACCCACAGCAGGCCGGTGCCGACCATCGTCAGCGTCAGGCTGTGCGGCATCATCGGCTCGCTCGGATAGCCGCGACGCTTGCCGAGGATATAGGCGGCCACCAGCGCCGAGACCCCGGCGTTGATGTGCACCACCGTGCCGCCCGCAAAGTCGAGCGCGCCCATCACGAAGAACACGCCGCGCGCTTCCCACACCATGTGGGCGATCGGGAAGTACACGATCGTGAGCCACACCAGCGCAAACACCATCGTGGCGGCGAACTTCATCCGTTCAACCACCGATCCCAGCACCAGCGCCACGGTGATCGCGGCAAAGGTCATCTGGAAGCTGATGAAGATATATTCGCTGATCACCTCGTCGGTGAAGGTCGCGGCCGTGGAGTCGGGCGTGACACCGGCAAGGAAGAACTTGCCCCAGCTGATAAATTGGTTGCCTTCCGGGCCAAAGGCGAGGCCATAGCCCCACATCACCCACACCAGCATCGCCAGCGCGGCAACGGCGGCGATCTGGGTCATGGTGGACAGCATGTTCTTGGCCCGGGTCAGGCCGCCATAGAACAGCGCCAGCCCCGGCAGGATCATCAGCAGCACGAGGACGGTGGCCGTCATCATAAAGCCGTTATTGCCGGGGTTGGGAACCGCCGGAGCGGCTTCGGCGACGACTTCGGCAGCTTCGGCCACCGGAGCGGCGAGCGCGGGCGCGGCAAAGAGAACCGCCCCCGTCGTCAGCGCCGAAGCATTGAGGATGATACGCGTCATTGGATGGATCCCCTTACAGCGCGGTTTCGCCGGACTCGCCGGTGCGGATGCGGGTGACGGAGGCAAGCTCGAGCACGAAGATCTTGCCGTCGCCGATGGCGCCCGTGTTGGCGGTCGCTTGAATGGTTTCGACGACCTGCGCGGCGATTTCATCGCTCGCGGCGATCTCGAGCTTCACCTTGGGGAGCATGTTGGTGGAATATTCGGCCCCGCGGTAGATTTCGGTCTGGCCCTTCTGGCGGCCAAACCCCTTGACCTCGGTGACGGTCATCCCGGCAACGCCCATAGTGCTGAGCGCCTGACGCACCTCATCGAGCTTGAACGGTTTGATGATGGCGATGATGAACTTCATCGATGCCCCCTGTTGCACCGGATCGGCCCGGCGACAGAGGGAACTGCAACGAGCGTGCCAAAATCCTGCAAACCGCCCGCAGCAACGCAATCCGCAGGTTTTCGCGCAACCAAGGAAGAAATCGTGCCTAGGTATTAGGCATCTGTTCAAAAGTTAGGCAGAATTGGCGGCAGGCCGCCTGCCGAGAGCCGGCGCTCAGAGAAATTCGCGCAAAGTGGCGATGAAGCGCTCGAACTGGTCGTGGTGCAGCCAGTGACCGGCCTTTTCAAACTCGATCACGCGCGCGGTTTTGAAGTGCGCGATGCGCCCGTCCTTCTCGGGGTTGGAGGCCCAGCTATCCGCCCCGTAGAGCAGCAGCGTCGGGCAGGTGATCGCGCCCCACAACTGCTCGATAAATTCATCGCCGATGTCCTCCACCGGCCAGACATTGAGGTGCGGATCGAACTTCCAGCTATAGGTGCCGTCCTCGTTGCGGTTGACCCCGTGAACCGTCAGATGCCGCGCCTGCTGCTCGGTGAGATAGGCGTTTTCCTCGATCATGCGGGCGAGCGCGGCCTCGATGCTTTCATACTTGCGCGGCGTGCGCCCGGCGGCCGCGCGCTTCTTTGCGATCCATTCGGCGAGGCGCTCGGGATAGGGCACTGCCCGCTGCTGCGCCCGGTATTCGGGCGAAGGGCCAAGGCCTTCGATCGCCACCAGCTTGGTCACCATGTCGGGGAAGGCCCCGGCATAGCGCAGCGCGACATTGCCGCCCATCGAATGGGCCACCATCCTGACCGGGC
>JBKBOH010000051.1:0-13819 GCA_046294975.1 Erythrobacter sp.
GTTGCGGTGTGGCAGCGGGCGGCGCGGTTTCGAACGGGCGCATCGCCAATGATGGATAGCGCGCATCACTGCTGGCGCAGGCGCCAAGGCCCGCAATCAGCGGAAGCAGAACCAGGATTTTGCGAAGCGCAGGCATAGTGATCCCAGTTGTTGTTACCATGCCGCCCTGCCATTGGCAAAGCCAGCTGCAATATTGACGCAAGATTGGCTGTCAGGCGCTTTTTTGCGGGGCGAGGGCGTTGACTTGGCCGCGCCTTTCCCCTAACGGCACCCATCTTTCCGGGGCGGCACCTTCGCTAGCCTCGCACTGACGTTCGGTTGGCGTGGCTCGCCATGCTCTGCCGGACACAGATCAAGATCGAGAGTATAAAGCCATGTTCGCTGTAGTGCGTACGGGCGGCAAACAGTACCGCGTTGCCGCCGGAGACAAGATTGCCGTTGAAAAGCTCGCAGGTGAAGCCGGCGACACGATCACGCTGGGCGATGTCCTGCTGGCTGGCGAGGGCGAGACTTTGGCCGATGCCAAGTCGGTGACCGTATCGGCGCAAATCATCGCGCAGGCGAAAGCTGAGAAGGTGGTCGTCTTCAAGAAGCGCCGCCGCCACAATTATCGCCGCAAGAACGGCCATCGCCAGCAGATGACCCTGCTGCGGATCACGGCCGTGGGTGCCGGCGACACCAAGGCTCCGGCCAAGAAGGCCGCCGCCAAGAAGTCCACGAGCGAAGCGCCGGCCGAAGCCGCCGCCACCGCGGAATAAGCAGGAGCTAACGAGCCATGGCACACAAGAAAGCAGGCGGTTCGTCGCGCAACGGTCGTGATTCGGCCGGTCGTCGTCTCGGTGTGAAGAAATTTGGCGGTCAGGAAGTGATCGGCGGCAACATCATCATCCGCCAGCGCGGCACCAAGGTCTATCCGGGCGTGAACGTTGGCATGGGCAAGGATCACACCCTCTATGCGCTCGAAGCCGGCGTGGTGCGCTTCCACTCGGGCAAGCTCGGCCGCAAATACGTGTCGGTCGACGCGATGGCCGAAGCGGCCGAATAAGCGGACGATTCGCTGAAGGGATCGTCCGGAAAGGATGGTCCCGGCAGGTGCAAGACCTGCCACCAGAGGGAGAGTGGGCCATCCTCGAACGAGGGGGTTCATCTCCCTTTTTGCGTTCTCCCTCACAGCGGCGCGCGAATCACAAAGTTTCGCGGCCATGAAATTGTCATGCCTCGGCCCTAAAGCGGCGCGGGGCAGGGAAGGGAGTTCGCGTGTTCCATCGCAGTCGCAGATTGCTGCTCCGGCCAATCTGGCCCGAGGATTGGCAGGCACTCATGGCGGGCATCGCCGATGAAGGGGTTGCGCGCAATCTCGCACTTGCGCCTTGGCCCTATCAGGAGGGCGACGCGCGCGCCTTCGCCGCAAGGCCGGTTGAGCCGCTGTTCCCGCGCTTTCTGATCACCCGTGCCCAAGACGCGCAGGTGATCGGCTGTATCGGGATCGAACCTGCTGGAACACCCGGCGCGGTGACGCTCGGCTGCTGGATCGCGCGGCGGTTCTGGGGACAGGGCTATGCTACCGAAGCGGGTGAGGCGGTTCTCTCCGTCGCCGAGATGCTCGGCCATGGCGAGGCGGAGGCGTGGCATTTTCTCGACAATCCGGCATCGGGCAAGGTTCTCAGGAAGCTTGGCTTTGAACCGACGGGCCGGGTCGAGGAGCGCTGGTCCCGCGCACGGGGCGGCAAGGCCCCCTCGGCGCATTATCGGCGCGATCTGGCGGCCATGCCCACCGAACATCAGCGCGCGGCCTGAACCACCTCGCGCTTTTGCCGGGGCACGGCTTGTCGATCCCGGCAAAAAGGCCTACCCGCTCGCTCCCATGATCAGTCGCAAAAGGTTGACCCCAGAACAATCGCGCAGTTCTGCGCTTGCCGCTGCCCGCGCGCTGTTGATCGAGGCGGGGCCGCAGTCGGTGACGCTCAAGGCGGTGGCGACGCGGATCGGGCGCACCCACGCCAACCTGCTGCACCATTTCGGCTCGGCCTCGGGGTTGCAGAAGGCGCTCGCCGAGCACCTTGCGCGTTCGGTGTGCGAGTCGATCATCGCTGCCGTTCACGCCAGCCGCGCAGGCCTTGGTTCGGCGCGCGAGGTGGTCGATCTCGCCTTCGATGCGTTCGACCGCGAGGGCGCAGGCGCGCTCACCAGCTGGATGTTGCTGACAGGGAACGAGGACGCGCTCGATCCGATCATCTCGACCATCCACGATCTGGTCGACGAGCTTGCGCCGGGCGATGCGGAGCAGGTCGGCGGGGCGCAGAACATCCACCGCGACACGCTGGCGCTGGTGCTGATGGCGCTGGGCGATGCGCTGATCGGTGGGGCGCTGGCCAAGTCGCTGGGGCTGCCGCGCGATGCCGCGCGTGAACGGGCGACGGCGATGCTCGAGGCCAGCCTCGCCGATTACGAGACCGCCGCCTAGCTTTTGGCAGCCAACACCCCGGCGCGTTGCCAGGCGGGGAGCCGAGCGGGATCGAGGCTCTCCACCCGCAGATGATCGACCGCGAGGCCGAGGTCCGGGTAAGCCACCTGCCGCCGCGCTTCGTCCGACTGTTCCAGCGGCACCACCACCAGCCGGCGGTTGACCTTGGCGCGCCAGTTCATCCGCGCGGTGTTTTCCTGCCCGACATAGCAGCCCTTGGTGAAGCTGACGCCGTTCAGTTCGACGGCATTGGCTTCCAGCCACAGGATGTCGCCCATCTCGGCGCGGCCCTCGGGCACGCCCAGCGAAAGGCGGTGCGCGCGCCATGCCGCATCCGCACTCTCGCCGCTCGCCGGGGCAAGCCAGCGCTGGCCGAGTTCGGGCAGGCGCGGATCGGGGATGCCCCCCTCGTGCCCATCGCGGCTCCAGTGGACCGCAAGGCTATCATCGCGCGCAGTCGCAATTTTGCGCCGCAGGCGATAGAGCGTCAGGCGCCTGACCAGCGCATCGGCATGATCGGCCTCGCAATCGAGCAGCAGATCGTCGCCATCCGCCCACACCAGAAAATCGAACATATGCTTGCCCTGCGCGCTCAGCAGCGCGGCGTAGCAGGGCAGCGGGCCTTTCACGTCATTGGTGACAAGGCCCTGGACAAAGGCGGCGACGTCCTCGACCGGGTCGAGTGGGGAGAGGCGGATGAGCGCGCGGGTGGTAAGCATTGTTGCCATCATGGGTGACAGATAGGCATGGCCAAAGCTAAGGGAAAGCCATGACCGAGCGCCTCGTGATCCGCCGCCCCGATGACTGGCACCTGCATTTCCGCGATGGCGATGTGATGCGCGACGTGGTGCCCTATACCGCCCGGCAATTCGCGCGGGCGATTGTCATGCCCAACCTCACCCCGCCGGTGACGACCACCGAACTGGGCGCGGCCTATCGCGCGCGCATCCTTGCGGCGGTGCCCGAGGGCGTGACCTTCACCCCGCTGATGACCTGCTATCTTACCGATACCACCGACCCCGACGATCTCGCGCGCGGGGCGGCAGAGGGGGTGTTCACCGCCGCCAAGCTGTATCCCGCCAACGCCACCACCAATTCGGCCGCCGGTGTCACCAATCTCGAGAAAATCCTCCCCGTGCTGGCGCGGATGGAGGCCGAGGATATCGTGTTGTGCGTCCACGGCGAGGTAACGGAGCCTGCGGTTGATGTGTTCGACCGCGAAAAGGAATTCATAGACAGGCATTTGCAGGCGATAGTTGGTGAATTTCCGAAGCTACGGATCGTGTTCGAGCACATCACCACCGCCGATGCGGTCGATTTCGTGCTGAAGGCCGGGCCGCAGGTCGCCGCGACCATCACCCCGCAGCACCTCCACATCAACCGCAACGCGATGCTGGTGGGCGGGATCCAGCCGCACAATTACTGCCTGCCGGTCGCCAAGCGCGAAAGCCACCGGCAGGCGCTGCGTCAGGCGGCGACCAGCGGCAGCCCCAAGTTCTTTCTCGGCACCGATTCGGCCCCGCACCTCAGGAGCGCCAAGGAAAGCGCTTGCGGCTGTGCCGGCATCTTCGGCGCGCCCTTTGCGCTGGAAAGCTATGTTACCGTGTTCGATGAGGAAGGCGCGCTTGACCGCTTCGAGGGCTTCGCCTCGCTCCACGGCCCGGCGTTCTACCGGCTGCCGGTGAACGAGGAGACTGTGACACTTGAACGCGCCGAGCTGGCCGTGCCGTCCTGGCTGCATGTGACCGGCGAGCAAATCGTGCCCTGGCACGCCGGGCAGACCCTCGGTTGGCGGTTTCTGGGCTGAGCCTTTGTTTTCGGCCACCTTCGCTGGCGCAGGCTGCCCGTGCCAGCGCGATATGCGATCAGGCCGCTTGCCTCTTCTCCCACAGATCCCAGACGAACATCCCGACCGCGATCCAGATCAGCACGAAACTGACGAGCTTGGCCGGCGCCAGAGGTTGGTGAAACACGGTCAGGCCAAGAACGAACACGATGGTGGGTGAGAGATACTGGATAAAGCCCAGTGCCGAATAATCCATCCGCCGCGCAGCAACGGCAAACAGCAGCAGCGGTACGGCGGTAACCACCCCTGCGAGCATGATGAGGCCGCTTATCTGCCAGTCTTGCCCGAAAGACGAGCCTTGCGGGCTGGCGGCATACCACCAGATGATCGCAGCGGCAGGGCCGAGCAGGATCGCGCTCTCGATCGTCAGGCCGGGCAGGGAGCCAACAGAAATCTGTTTTCGAACAAGGCCATAGAGTGAAAAGGTGACAGCCAGTGCGAGGCTGACCCACAGGCTGGTGAGCGTCGCTGCGGCCAGCAGTGCCACCGCCACAGCGGCAATCGCCACCGCCAGCCACTGGCGGCGCGAGAGTGTTTCGCCCAGCAGCAGGGTGCCGATGAGCACGTTGATCAGCGGGTTGAGGTAATAGCCAATGCTGGTTGCATAGACCTCGCCCGCCATGATCGCCCAGATATAGACGAACCAGTTGATCGCGATCAGCACCGCCGATCCCAGCAGCGCCAGCATCGCGTGCGGGCTGCTTACCGCTGCCAGCAACTCGCCGAACTGGCGGCGCAAGGAGACGATGGCGAGGCACAGCGGCAGGGTCCAGATGATCCGCCAGCCGACGAATTCGAACGCCGGCACGCGTTGCACCAGCATCAGATAGAGCGGCAGGAACCCCCAGATGAGATAGGCAGCGATTGCCGGAGCAAGACCTGAGGGCGTGCTGGAGGCGGTGTCGGGGGCGGTCATGGCGCGCTGGGGTTAGGCTGCGCGCCGCGCCCGCGCAAGCCGCGCCCGTGTTTGGCCGCAAGGCCCTCGGTGATGAACGTCAGCTTTCATCCTTACTGCTGATTCGTTCATAATTTAAGCACTATAAATTAACGAAGAACACGGAGCCGCCGATTCTCCCCTCTCCCGCGGCGGCTTTCGGTCCCTTGCGGCCGTTCCCACCAAGCGGTCGCCGGCGTGGAACCCAAGGGTTTCGCGGGAAGCGCCTTCGGCAACCTTCGGGTCTGCCGGAGGCGCTTTCATCAGGGCAAGGGCGGGCCTTTTTTAACCATCCCATGGCATGTGGCGTGAATGCGCTGCACTGTCATCCTTGTTCTGCCTGTGCTGCTGAGCGCGGCCTGCTCGGCCACGCCGGATGCGGGCGCGCCGGGGAATCGCTTCCCATCCGACCCGCTGGTCGCCGCCGCGCTCCACGATCCGCTGATGAGCGATCCCGATCTTTCGGCCCGTAACGAGGCCAACGCCGTGCTTGGCTTTGCCGACGAGGCAGGCCTGCCGCTGTTTGCCGCGACCCCCGAGGCCGCGCAGGCCGCGCGCGAGGCGGGGCGGCTCGAACTGCTGGCGGATGGGGCGATGCCTTCGTTGCCCGCGCCCGTCGCCGCGCCGGCCGCCTTGCCCGCGCCCGGCAGCAGCGCGCAGGAGGGCCTTGCCGCGATCGGTGCGCCGCAGGCGTGCATCGCGGGCCTGCGAGAAGGGTTTGGCTGGATGGCGAACCTGCCGCAGGCGGCCGCGATCATGCCGCATGGCATGGTGGTGCAGGCCGGCGGCAGCGATGCGGCCGGGTGCGGTGTGCGGGTGATCCGGTATCACACCGCCGCGCCGGGCGAAGACGTGCTGCACTACCACTATGTCCGGGCCGGCCGCGCGGGCCTCGTGCCGCAGCGCCATGCCCCGGACGGCAAGGGCGCGGGCGAGAGCGTCTCTGCCTATGGTCCGACGGGCGAGGCGCTGCTTGTCAGCTTGCACAAGACCGCCAGCGGCTTGACCGCGGTCGATCTTTATTACTTCGCGCCCTGACGCGCGTCAGGGCCGCATGCCCACCCCGATGGTCGCGCGCGGCTGATCCATCTCGGTGCTGGCCACCGGATAGGCGCAATAGTCGGCGGCGTAATAGGCGGCCGGGCGGTGGTTGCCCGAAAGCCCGATCCCTCCGAACGGCGCCTTGGACGAAGCGCCGTTGGTCGGCCCGTTCCAGTTGATGATCCCGGCGCGGATATTGGCCCAGAACCGACCGTAATCATCCGGCGTGCCGCCGATGAGCGAGGCCGAAAGGCCGAAGCGGGTGTTGTTCGCCTCGGTGATCCCGGCGTCGAGATCGGGCACGCGGATCACCTGCAGGATAGGCCCGAACAGCTCGATATCGGGCCGGTCGGGAATGTCGGTGACATCGATGATACCCGGCGTGAGGAACGGCAGATCGGGGATCGTGCGGCGCATGTGCAGCAGCGGCCGCCCGCCCGCTGTCATCAGGGCGAGGAAGCTTTCCGACAGGCGATCAGCCGTTTCGTTGTCGATCACCGGTCCCATGAAGGGCTGCGGCTCGCCGATCGGATCGCCCACCATCAGCCTGCGCGCCATCGGCACCAGTTCGCCCATCAGATCATCGTAAATGCTGTCCTTGACGATCAGCCGCCGCGCGGCGGTGCAGCGCTGCCCGGCGCTGGTGAAGGCACTTTGCAGGATCAGCGTGGCCGCGTCCTTGAGCTTGGGGGTATCGATCACCACGATCGGATTGTTGCCGCCCATTTCCAGCGCGACAATCTTGCCCGGATTGGCCGCGAGCTTGCGGTTGATCGCGATGCCGGCGTTGGCGGATCCGGTGAACAGCACCCCGTCGGTGCCGGGGTGAGCAACCAGCGCCTTGCCTTCTTCCGGCCCGCCGATAACCAGCTGCACCACATCTTCGGGCACGCCCGCGCGGTGCAGGCAGGCGATCAGCGCCTCGCCCACCGCGGGGGTTTTTTCCGAAGGCTTGAACAGCACCGCATTGCCCGCGATCAGTGCCGGCACAATGTGGCCATTGGGAAGATGCATCGGGAAGTTGAAGGGGCCGAGCACCACCATCACGCCGTGCGGCTTGTGCCGCACCGCGGCGCTCGCGCCGATCCCGGCGTCGAACTTCTTTTTGCCGGTACGCTCGGCATAGGCCTGCACCGCAATATCGACCTTGTTCACCACCGCATCCACTTCGCCGCGGGCTTCCCACAAGGGCTTTCCCGCCTCGCGCGCGATCAGCTCGGCGAGCGGTTCGGTTTCGCGCCGCACTTCGTTGGCGAAGGCGCGCAAAAGCTGGATGCGATTGGTGAGCGGCTGCGCGGCCCAGGCCGGCCAGGCCCGGCGCGCGGCGGAGACGGCCGCTTCGATATCGCCGTGGACACCCCGCCACAATTCCTCGCCGCTGGCCGGTTCATAGGAAACGAGGATGTTTTCGGTCACGGAGCCTCTCCCCTTCCCTTTGAAGTTATGATCATGGCTGGCCGGCGGCAGGCCTAATGCGCTCAAAGGTGAAAAGATAGGGTGAATGCCGCTTTGCCTCTGCCTACGCGTTTGCCCTTAGCAGATGGGCTTCAAGCCCTGTGGCCGGCGGCCAGCGGCGCAGGCCCGTGGGCAGCCCCCATGCGCCGCAGCGCGTCGATCTTGGCATGGAGCATGGCCCAGTCGTCGCGGGTCTCGATCGCGGCCCAGATCGCCTCGACCTCGTCGATCAGCAGCGATTGCGGCGCGGGGTCGGACCAGTATTCGTGCGCCGAGGCGAGGGGTGTGTAATCCGCCAGCGCTTCGCCCAGCGTGCCCGCCGCCTTGCCGCGCCCGCCCCGGTGCGCGAAGAAGAAGGCATCGGGCTGCCAGCCGCCCTCGCGCATCGCCTGTTCGCACAAGGCCACCAGGCGGGTGTCTGCTTCGCTGCCGCGCGGCTCGACCCCCAGCCGCCAGCACCAGCGCCGCGCGACGTTTTCCATGTAGAGCGGCCCGAAGCGTTCGAGCGCGGCGATCAGCGGCGCGGATTGCGCCAGCAGCCGCAGCGCCACGGCCAACTGTCCGCAATTCCAGTGCAGCGCCTCGGGCTGGCGACCAAAGGCATAAAGCCCGGCGTGATCGAAAGAGGCAGCGGTGAACGAGGGATCCCACGCCGGCAGCCAGCGCCACGGTCCATAGTCGAAGCTTTCGCCGGTGATGTTCATGTTGTCGGTGTTGAGCACCCCGTGGACGAAGCCCGCGACCATGTAGCTGGCGGCGAGATCGGCCATGCGTTCGACCACATTGTGCATCAGGATCACCGCAGGCTCGTCGTGCCCTGGGGCATCGGCCGGCGGGGGCGGGCCGGGGAACTGCGCGAGGCAGTAGTCGACGAGCGCTGCCATTTCATCGGCCTGCTCCAGCGCGAGCAGCCGCTGGAAGGTGCCGATGCGGATGTGCGAATGGCTCAACCGCACCAGCACGGCGGAACGGGTCGGCGATGGTTCGTCATTGCGCCACAAGGCCTCGCCGGTTTCGATTACGCTGAAGGTTCTGGAAGTGTTGACGCCCAGCGCTTCGAGCATTTCGGTGGCGAGGATTTCGCGCACCGCGCCTTTCAGCGTCAGCCGCCCGTCGCCCGAACGGCTGTAGGGCGTGGTGCCCGAACCCTTGGTGCCAAGATCCATCAGCCGCCCGCGATCATCGCGCAGCTGCGCGAACAGAAAGCCGCGCCCGTCGCCGATCTCGGGGTTGTACACGCGGAACTGGTGGCCGTGATATTTCAGCGCCAGCGGCTGCGGCAGATTCGCGTCGAGCGGGGCGAATCGTCCGAAGTGTGCAGCCCAGGCCGCATCATCCAGCCCGGCCAGCCCGACGCTCGCCGCCGCGCGATCATTGCGAAAGCGCAGGCGCGTTGCGGGAAAGTCGGCCGCTTCAACCGGGCTTGCCAGCCAGTCGGCCAGCGCCAGGATGGCCGGATCGCCGCGATAGGGCACCGATGATGTCGGGTGTTGCATGGCCAGGCTCATGCCGCGATAGTGAGGACAAGCACGCAAGCACGCAAGGCGCCTTTGCGGCCTTGCGGTGCTTGCCACTCGCACCAAGGGAATATCGCCGTTCATGGCTGCAAATTACGAAGATCGCTACTGGACCAGCAGCGACGGGCTCAATCTGCATTACCGCAACTATCCCGGCCCCGAAGGCTCGGACGCGCTGCCGGTGCTGTGCCTGCACGGCCTCACCCGCAACGCCCGCGACTTCGGCTCGCTGGCCGATGATCTGAGCGCCCGCCGCCGTGTGATCGTGCCGGAGATGCGCGGGCGCGGCCTGTCGGACTATGCATCGGATTCGGACACCTACAATCCGCTGGTCTATGTCGGCGATGTCGAGAAACTGCTGGCCGAACAGGGCATCACCCGTTTCATTGCGATCGGCACTTCGATGGGCGGGCTGATGACGATGATGATGGCGGCTGCCCAGCCGGGCCGGCTGGCGGCAGTGGTGATGAACGATATCGGCCCCGAAGTCGATGCCGCCGGGCTGGCGCGTATCTCGGGTTATGTCGGACAGGGGCGTTCCTATCCCACCTGGGTTCACGCCGCGCGCGGGTTGCAGGCGGTGCATTCGTCCGCGTTCCCCGACTATGATCTCGACCAGTGGCTCGAAATGGCCAAGCGCACGATGGTTGTCACCCAGAACGGGCGGATCGGGTTCGACTACGACATGGCGATCGCCGAGCCTTTCGCCAAGCCCGGCAATGCCGCGCCGCCCAACCTGTGGCTCGCCTTCGAGGCGCTTGCCGGTGTGCCGATGCTGCTGGTGCGCGGCGAATTGTCGGACCTGCTGAGCGAGCATACGGTGCGCCAGATGGGCGTGCGTAACCCGGCAATGCGGTTGATCACCGTGCCGCGCGTCGGCCATGCCCCGACGCTCGACGAACCTGAAGTGCGCGCCGCGATCCACGCGCTGCTGGACGAGATCGAATGATGAGGCAAGCCGGGGCGGCCCTGCGCGTCCTCCATTGCCATTCCACCTTTTCTGCCGGGGGCAAGGAGGTGCGTAGCGTCAGGCTGATGAACGCTTTCGGCAGTGCGCTGGAACACACCATCATCTCTGCCGAACCCGAGGCCATGGGCGCACGCGCGCTGATCGCGCCGACGATCAAGGTGCGTTTCCCGTCCGATTTCCCCGCGCTCAAGGGCCTGCCCACGCCCGGACGGCTGGCGGCACTGGCCGAGGCGCTCAAGCCCTATGATCTGGTGTGCACCTATAACTGGGGCGCGATGGATGTGGCGATGGCGCACACCGCCTTCGCCAAGCCGTTCGGCCTGCCGCCGCTGGTGCATCACGAAGACGGCTTCAACGAGGACGAGGCCGGCGGTCTCAAGACTCGCCGCAACCTCTATCGCCGCGCGGCGCTGCGCAGGGCGGCGCGGGTGATCGTGCCGTCGACGGGGCTGGAGGCGATTGCCACCGGCCCCTGGGCGCAGCCGCCCGAAAAGGTGCTGCGGATCGTCAACGGGATCGACACCGCCGCCTTTGCCGCGCCGCCGCAGCCGGGCGCGCTCAGGCTGATCAAGCGTGCGGGCGAGCGCTGGATCGGCACGCTTGCGGGCCTGCGCGCCGTCAAGCAGCTCCCGCTGCTGGTCGAGGCGATGGCGAGCTTGCCCGAACAATGGCATCTGGTGATCTGCGGCGAGGGGCCGGAGCGCGAGGCGATTGCGGCGAAGGCCGAGGCTCTGGAGATCAGCCACCGCGTCCACCTGCCCGGCGCGGTGGCTGATCCGGCGAAAATCATCGGCCTGTTCGATATCTTCGCGCTGTCTTCCGCGAGCGAGCAGTTCCCGCTGTCGGTGGTCGAGGCGATGGCGGCAGGCCTGCCGGTCGCGGCGCCCGATGTCGGTGATATCCGGCAGATGGTGGCCGAGGAGAACCGCCCCTTTATCGCCGTGCCGCGCGATCCGCAGGCGCTTGGGGTGATGCTGGAAGAACTGGCCGCAGATGCCGCGCTGCGCGCGCGGATCGGCGCGGCCAACCGCGCGCGCGCCGCGGCTCATTACGATGCGGCACAGATGGTTGCGGCCTACCGCGCCGCCTATGCCGAGGCGCTCGGGCGCGATTTTTGAGGCGTGCCCGGTGCATCGGCGCGCTTCATCTGCGGTTCAACCGGCAGCCCGCAAACATCTATAGGCAGATTGGCAGGCGGGGCTTTGCGTGCCATTGCGGAAGGCAGCGCACCTGCCTAAAGAGCGCAGCAATTCCGCCTGCGGTTCGCGCAAGGCATGAAGAGCAACAAGGACACAGAGCCCGGCATGGCGCGCATTCCGACCACCCCTTCCTCCACGCCTGCGGTTCCGGCCGAGGACGATATCCTGATCCGCGAGATCGACGAGGCGGTGCGGCAGGACAATGCACTCGAATTCATGCGAAATCACGGCACCAAGCTGCTGGGCGGGATCATTGCCCTGATCGCAATCCTCGGCGGCTACATGCTGTGGAACAATTACCGCGAGAAAGGGCTGGAAGAACAGTCCGAAACCCTGATCGCTGCGCTCGATGTCGCCAACCAACGCGATTTCAAGAGCGCGGGCGATAAGGTTGCGCCGCTGCTCGACGATGGCTCGCCCGGCGCGCGCACTGCCGCGCGGATGCTGCAGGCGGCCGTCGCGCTCGAACAGGGCGAGGTGGACAAGGCCTCGGGCCTCTATCAGCAAGTCGCTGCCGATGCCGAGGCGCCGCCCGCGCTGCGCGATCTGGCAACGATCCGCGATATCGCCGCACGCTATGACCGGATGAAGCCTGCCGACGTCATCGCGCGGCTCGCTCCGCTCGCCAGGCCGGGCAACCCGTGGTTCGGCAGCGCTGGCGAGATGGTGGCAATGGCGCACCTCGAAAGCGGGAACCGCGCCGAAGCGGGCAAGCTGTTCGCGCAGATTGCCAAGGATGAGGAACAGCCCGAAACGCTGCGTTCGCGCGCGCGCCAGATGGCGGGCCTACTGGGGGTGGATGCGATCGTCGATGTCAAGAAACTGCTGGAGGACGAAGGGGTCTCGTCCTCCGGCGCTGGCGTTGGTGGGACGGCTGCCACGGTGGCGGCGCCTGCTGCGGCTGAATGAGGATGAGAACTTGAAGCGGACGGGCATGAAACATATGAAAATCGCGCGCGCGGCCTTGCTGGCGGGGATCATGGCGGCCGGGCTGACTGGCTGCAAGGGCGGCCTGTTCGGTGGCGGGGACAGCAAGACCACGCCAACCGTGGGCAAACGTATGCCGATCCTCTCGCGCATCGAAAGCGGGGCCGAGGTCGATCCGTTGCTCGCGGCCATTTCCGTGGTGCTGCCGCCCGCGCGGCCCAATGCCGAATGGGCCCAGGCCGGAGGCTCGGCGAGCAAGTCCTACGGCCACCTCGCCCTCGCCGAAAATCCGGCCAAGGTGTGGACTGCCAAGATCGCCGGTTCAAGCAACCGCCAACGCCTTGCCGCGGCCCCGGTGATCGGCGGCAACAAGCTGTTCGTCGAAGACACCGACGGGGTGATCCACGCTTTCGACAAGAACACCGGCGCGCGATTGTGGACCCGCGGCGATGACACCATGACCAAGGATAAGGCCCCGTCTGCCTTCGGTGGCGGGGTCAGCTATGATGCGGGCAAGCTCTACGCCACCAACGGGGTGGGCGAGGTCAAGGCGCTCAATGCCGATACCGGCGAGGTGCTGTGGAAGGTGACCCCGGCCGGCCCGCTGCGCGGTTCGCCCACGATCGCCTTCGGGCAGTTGTTCGTGATGACGCAGGACAACCAGATCATCGCGCTCAACATCGCCGATGGCTCGCTGGTGTGGGACGAAAGCGGTTCGGCCACGCAATCCGGCGTGTTCGGCGTCGCAGCGCCGGCCGCCGGGCAGGGGACGGTGATCGCGGGCTATTCGAGCGGGGAGCTGTCGGCCTACCGCTACGAGAATGGCCGCGTGCTGTGGTCGGATGCGTTGGCGCGCACCAATATCTCGACCACGGTCGGCTCGATTACCGATATCGATGCCGATCCGATCATCGATTCCGGCCGGGTCTATGCGCTTGGCCAGGGCGGGCGCATGGCCGCATACGAACTGCTCACCGGCCAGCGCATCTGGGAATTGAACCTCGCGGGCATTTCCACCCCGGCGATTGCCGGCGAGTGGATCTTCACGCTCACCGACGACGCGCGCCTGCTCGCCATCGCCCGGTCGAGCGGGCGGGTGCGCTGGATCACCCAGCTCCAGCGCTTCAAGGACGAGGAAGACAAGAAGGGCCCGATTTTCTGGACCGGCCCGGTGCTCGCCGGCGGCCAGCTGTGGGTGGCCAGCTCGCGCGGGGAGGTGTGGAAGATCAGCGCGGGTGAGGGTTCGGCCGCGCGGTTCGCCGATCTCGGCCAGCCGGTCAGCCTCGCGCCGGTGGTGGCCGACGGCTACCTCTATATCCTCGACGACAGCGGGACGGTGCATGCCTGGCGCTGAGGCGCTGCTTTGCCGTTCGGGGCGCTGAGCAGGGCGTTAACGCTTTTGCGCTAAGGCGGCAGGCGTGATGAGCGCCGCCACCCCGCCCCCTTGCCCTGCACGAACCGCTCTG
>JBKBOH010000052.1:0-13301 GCA_046294975.1 Erythrobacter sp.
GGGTGGGAATGCGCGGCGAGCGGCTTTGGCGGCGAGCGCCCGCCGACCTCGAGCACCGATCCGGCGATCTCTGGCGGGGCAATCTGCCAGATGACGTACGAAAGCGTGTTCGGCAGCACCTGGCGCATCGTCGTCGCCTCGATCACCGCTTTCTGGGCGGGCGAGTTCGTCAATTCCTTCGTGATGGCCAAGATGAAGGTGCTCACCAAGGGTCGCGCCCTGTGGAGCCGCACCATCGGCTCGACCTTCGTCGGGCAGGGGGTGGACAGCCTGATCTTCTACCCTGTCGCCTTCCTCGGCATCTGGACGACCGAAGCGGTGATCACCGTGATGATTACCAACTGGGCGCTGAAGGTGGCCTGGGAAGCGGTGCTGACGCCGGTGACCTATGTGGTGGTGAACAAGCTCAAGGCGGCCGAGGGCGTTGACCTGTTCGATCTCGACACCGATTTCTCGCCCTTCGCCAGCAGCGCGAAATAACGGGGCTACACTGGCTCGCTATCGGGAAGGGTATCAACGCGCCACGGCATCCCCAGCCGCGCTGCCAGCGCCTTGATGTCCTTTTCGGTCGGCTGGCCGAACAGCGCGGCGTGGCTGTCTGCCAGCCGCAGCACCAGCGCGCCTTCTTCCACCGCCAGGCGGCTGACTTCCAGCGAGCGGCGCGACTGCGCCCCCAGCCGCCGCGCCAACCGCAGCGCAAGGCCCCAGCGGATCGCTTCCTCCAGCGCCTCCTCGCTCGCCAGCGCCCGGACACGCGCTGGCAGGTTCAGCTGATTGCCATTGGCCGCGATCGCCGCAGCCATCATTGCCCGGCCCTTGCCATCCACCGCAATCCAGCGCTTGTGCAGCGCCCAGTCGATCGCCTGCGGCAGGCGCAGGTTGGGTTCGATCTGCATCGAGGCGAGCGCGAGCATGGTCGCGCCCAGCCGCAGCCGCTCGCTGCCATGCGCGCGCGCCGGGGCCGCATCGAGCGTCCAGGCTGCCATCCGCGTCGCCAGTGTCGGGGCTGCGCCGCGCTGGCTGGCGAACACCGCGATCCCGGCAAGCAGCGGATCCTGCGCGCGGCTGTGCGCGGGCAGGCGATCATAGAGCAGCCCCTCGCGCAGGCCCCACGAGGAAAACACCACCTTGGCAGGATTGAGCCGTGCCAGCAGCACCGCCAGCAGCACTGCGGCATCGGGCAGCTTCTCCGCGCGCATGGTCGAAATCCGCTCGCGGGAGCGCAAGGCATCGCTTTCGCTTGCGGCAAGCGTCTCGGCAACTTGCAGCGCCGCTGCCGGATCAAGCTCGAAGCCGTGCGGATCGCTCAAGGGATGGCCCGAAACCGCCATCGCGAACACCGCCATCGCGCGCCAGGTGCCGCCGACCAGATAGAGCGCGCCGTTGGCCTGGGACGCAGAAGCGGCAAGATCCCAGCCCGCGCTGCGGATGACCTTGTCGAGCGCCTTCTTCATCGCAGGCCGTCCGCCCTTGCGATATTCAGGGAGCCGCAGCGTGCCGAGCGGCAGGGTGCTGGCCCCATCGGCCGAACCCTGGCTCACCCGCACCAGTTCCAGGCTGCCGCCACCCAGATCGGCAACGATGCCCTGTGCGTCGGGGAAGGCACCGATCACGCCATGGGCGCTGAGCAGCGCTTCCTCCTCGCCCGAGATGACCCGCGGCTCCAGCCCCATATCACGCAGCTGCTCGACGAATTCGCGCCCGTTGGCCGCCTCGCGCACCGCAGCGGTGGCGACGGTCTCAACATCGCTGATGCCGAGATCATCGAGCAGCAGGGCGAAGCGCCTGAGCCCGCGCAGCGCCAGCGCCATCGCCTCATCGGCCAGCCGGCCGGCGGCGGCGATCTCGCGCCCCAGCTTGGCGGTGACCTTCTCGTTCAAGAGCACCATCGGCGCGCGCATCGTACCGCCATAGACGACCAGCCGCACCGTGTTCGAACCGATATCGATGATCGCGCGCTGCGGGATACCGCCAGCAATGTCGCCGGCACGGTTGCCACGCCTTGTCCGGTAGCTCATGCCATGCGGCCCCGCCGCAAGGAGAGCTTGGGCACCGCTCCCGCCTCAAGCGCCCCGCCGCGCCCCGAAAGCGACGGGTTGGTCATGAAATAGCGGTGGCAGTTGAACGGCTTGCCCTCGGTTTCCACCCGCGAATAGGAGCCATCAGGTTGGAGCCACCAGCTCTGTTCGGTATCGAGCATGTTGGCGAGCAGCACCTGCTGGAGCACCTGATCGTGCACCGTGCGGTTGAGGATGGGGATCAGCGTTTCGACCCGGCGATCGAGATTGCGGCTCATCATGTCGGCCGACGCGATGAACACCGCCGCCTGCGCGCTCGGCATCGCGGCGCCATTGGCGAAGGCGTAGATGCGGCTGTGTTCAAGGAAGCGGCCGATGATCGACTTGACGCGAATGTTCTCGGACAGGCCGGCAATACCGGGTCGCAGGCAGCAGATGCCGCGCACCACCAGCTCGACCTGCACCCCCGCGTTGGAGGCGGCGTAGAGCCGGTCGATCACGCCCTCATCGGTCAGCTGGTTGCACTTGAACCAGATCGCCCCCGGGCGGCCCGCCTGCGCATTGGCGATTTCGGCGTCGATCCGGCTGTAGATTTCCTGACGCAGATCGATTGGCGCGATGTGGATGCGTTCCAGACTGTGCGGCTCGACATAGCCGGTGATGAAATTGAACATCTTGGCCGCATCGCGCCCGAGCTTGGGATCGGCGGTGAAGAAGCTCAGATCGGTGTAAACCTTCGCCGTGACGGGATGGTAGTTGCCGGTGCCGAAGTGGCAATAGGTGCGAAAGCCGCCGCCTTCGCGCCGCACCACCATCGCCACCTTGGCGTGGGTCTTCCAGTCGGTGAAGCCATAGATCACCTGCACGCCCGCGCGTTCGAGCGCGCTGGCCCATTTGAGGTTCTGTTCCTCGTCAAACCGGGCCTTGAGTTCCACCACCGCGGTCACCGACTTGCCGGCCTCGGCCGCCTCGATCAGCGCGCCGATCACCGCCGATTGGCTGCCGGCGCGGTAGAGCGTCTGCTTGATCGCCACCACGTCGGGATCGGCCGCCGCCTGACGCAGGAAATCGACCACCACCTCGAAGCTTTCATAGGGGTGGTGGATGATGATGTCCTTTTCGCGGATCGCGGAAAAGGCATCGCCGTCATGCTCGCGGATGCGTTCGGGAAAGCGCGGGGAATAGGCATCGAACTTGAGATCGGGCCGATCCTCGGCGACGATTTCGGCCAGGCCGTCGATCCCGATCATCCCGTCGGTCTTGATGACGGCGGCCTCGTCGATGCCGAGCTGTTCGCGCAGCAGGGTTTCGGCGGCGGGATCGAAATCCTCCTCCAGTTCAAGCTGGATCACCTGCCCCCGACGGCGACGCTGGATCGCGCTGCGGAAGGTGCGCACCAGATCCTCGGCCTCTTCCTCGATTTCGATATCGCTGTCGCGCAGCACCCGGAACAGCCCGTCGCCCTGGATAGTGAAGCCGGGGAAGAGCGCGGCGGCATAGCGCTGGATCAGGCTCGCGATCGAGATATAGAGCGCCCCATCCTGCCCGGCGGCGGCCCCGCCATCGGACCCGGTCACCTCGTCGGGCACGCGCACGAAGCGCGGCAGCGCGCTGGGAATGAGCACCATCTCGATGATCTGCTCACCCGTCTCGTCGCGGGTCAGCGTGAACAGCAGGCCAAGCCCCCCGTTCTGGACAAACGGGAACGGGTGCGCGGGATCGAGGGCTTGCGGAGTGATGATCGGCAGGATCTCGTTGAGGAAGAAGGCCTTGAGCCATTTATGCGCGGCCGGCTGCACGCGCTGTTCGTCGGCAACGTGGATGTCGGCCCCGGCCAGCGCCGCGCGCAGGGTGCGCCAGATCGCCTGCTGGCGTTGCGACAGATCGACCAGCCTCTCGTGAATTGCGGCCAGCTGCTGGGTAGGGCTGCGCCCGTCGATCGAGGGGGTTGCAAGGCCGCGCTGCACCTGTCCGACGAGGCCGGCGACGCGGATCATCATGAACTCATCGAGATTGCTGCCGGAAATCGACAGGAACCGCAGCCGTTCGAGCAGCGGATAGGCTTCGTTGCAGGCCTCGGCCAGCACCCGCTGGTTGAACTGG
The DNA here is from genome assembly GCA_046294975.1 of Erythrobacter sp. Lineage (GTDB taxonomy): Bacteria > Pseudomonadota > Alphaproteobacteria > Sphingomonadales > Sphingomonadaceae > Erythrobacter. Next base: position 4,122 of record JBKBOH010000052.1, read on the forward strand.
AGCCATGACAGCTCGCGGTTGAAATAGGGCGATTCGTCCGGGGCAAGCTCGACCATCTGCACGGCCCCAGCCTGCGCGGGGACGCCTTCGCTGCCAATCGGTGACGTGCTCATCGCTTTCCTGCTTCCGGACGCATTCTGGGGTGCGCCATGTTCGCTTGCGCCAGCGGTGTAAATCAGGAAGCCGGGCTTGTCACACCAATGTCAATCTGATCGGGCCACCTTTGGGTGGGGCAGGCGGCCCGCAATCCGGGTCAAGGCGGCGCGGAAATCAAAGAAGCGATCGGCTGTCTGCGATTCGGGTGATGCCGCGCTTGCCATTGGCGTCGCGGCCCAGCTGCACGATCACGTCAATCACGCTGGCAGCGTAGGCGATGGTGTCCGAACGGGTCAGGCCGATGCCGGTCTGCATCACCATCAGCGAGAGCTGCTCCAGCGCCCCGCGCAAGCTGTTGGCGTGGATGGTGGAAAAGCTGCCCGGATGCCCGGTGTTGATCGCGCGCAGGAAGCTGACGCTCTCGGCCCCGCGCAATTCGCCCAGCACGATCCGGTCGGGGCGCAGGCGCAGCGCGGCTTGCAGCAATTCGTTTGCGGTAACCTTGGCCTCGCCCAGCTCGCCCTTGACCGCCACCAGCCCGACACCGTTTTCACCCGGCAGCTTCAGTTCGGGCGTGTCCTCGACCAGCACCACGCGTTCATCGCGCGGAATTTCGCCAAGCATGGCGTTGAGAAACGTGGTCTTGCCGGTGCTGGTGCCGCCGGAAATCAGGATCGTGCGCCGCGCGCGAATCGCCTCGCGCAGGTAAGCGATTGGCTGGGCCTGCGGGTCGGGCAGATCGAAGGTCATCTCGCCCACCAGCGGGCCGGTGTCATAGGCATCCAAGGGCAGATCGAGCCGGCGGTGGCGGCGAATCGCCATCACCCAGTGACGCCGAGATGCGGGCGGGCCGCAGAACTGCACGCGCGCGCCATCGGGCAAGGTCGCGCCGAGCAGGGGATGCTCGCGGTTGATCCCCTGGTGACTGACCCGCGCCACCTGTTCGGCAAGACGCTGCACCAGCCTGTCGTCGATCTCGGGGGTCTCGATGCGTTGCATCCCCGGATTGGTGGCATCCTCGATCCACACCTCACCCGGACGGTTGACCATGATTTCGGTCACCGTGTCACGGTCGAGCCAGCGGCGGAAGGGCGCGAGATAGGCATCGAGATAGACCGACCGCTCGGCGGAAAGCCGGGCGCTTGCGTCAGCCTCGTTCCCGCCCGCCTCTGCCATCAGCCGGTGGATATCCGCGCTCATGCCCAAATCAGTTGCCGACCGTGCTGAAATCGAGATCGCGCGCGGTGAACACGCGGATCGGCTCGCCCATCGCCACGCGGATGGTGGGGCTGATCTGGCCTTGCGACTGCACCGCCGAATTGGCCGCGCCCTGCGCCCCGCCCGCGACGATCACGCCGCCCACGCCGCCGGTGGCCAGCGCCCCCAGCCCGCCGACAACCGAGAGCAGCAAGCCCGAGCCGAAGCGCTTGAAGAAGTGGCTGTTGACATCGCCCTCAAGGCCCGTTGTCCCGTCAAAGGCAATCGCGGGCGAACCAATATTGACCGACACGCCATCGGGCCGGATCAGCCGCGTCCAGATCACGTAGGCGCGCTTCTGCCCCTGCTGCACGCCCGCCTGATACTGGCCGATCAGGCGCGAGGAGCGCGGGATCAGCACACGCTTGCCATCGAAGCTGCGCACGTCCTGGCTCACCACCGCGCGCACGAACCCGGGCACATCGGTGTTGATCGCGGTTTCGAGGATCGCGGGGATCAGCGTGCCTTCGGTGACGGTGGTGGTAGGGTTGACCATCGCGCGGGCCTGCGCGGGCGCCCCGCCCACCCCGCCAACCCGGCTGGCGAACTCCGCCGCGCCGCCTGTGCCGACTGCCGCGCTGCCGGCATTGGCCGCCGGCGCGCCAATCGGCGGTTCGGCCAGACGCGCACTGCGCGCCGAACTGCCGTCAAACACCAGTTGCGGGCTGGCATAGGGATTGGTCGCCGGCACGGCATATTGGCCGGGCTGGTTGGCGAGCACCGGCGCGGGGGCCGGATCGGGCTGCGGCACCACGCTGGCCGGAGCGGCAACCACCGGTGCGGCAACCGGCGCCGGCGCAGCCGCGGGCGGCGGGGCGACCTGCGGATTGCCCACCCCTTGCGGCTCGGGCAGGCGAGCGGATTCCATCGCCCAGAAGGTCACGGCCCCGATCGCACCGATCAGCGCCACCCCGGCGGCAAGACCAAGGCCCTCGCCCTTGGCCTTGCGATCAGTCACCGCGGGGAAGGCCGCGCGGCTGGCAAGGTCGATGATCTCGGCCGATTCGTGCTCGCGCGGATCGCTTCCGGCGGTGGAATTGTCGCCCTTCTTGGGCGGCAGACGCATGGCAAGGCGCATCAACGGGTCTCCCTGACAGGATGGAATTCGAACAGCATCACCTGGCCCCCTTGGCGCGGGCCGCGCTCAAACCGGCGCTGCGGGCCGAAACCGCGCCGGGACCGACATTGGTGAGCGTCGCGGTATCGCGGCCCGAGCGCAGGATGATCTGCGGCGGCACGCCGTCAACCACCACGGTTGGCCCCCGCACGGTAAAGTTGACCGGGCCTTCCTCGCCGTCCTCGTTCATCACCAGCACCGCCGGGATCGCGGTGCCCGCAGGCCAGGTGAGGAACACCGCCGAGCCATCGTCGAAGGCCTTGGCGGGCAGCAGTTCGGGCGTCCCGGCGCTGGCCCATTCGAAATTGAGCCGCGCCGGATCGACCACCGCATAGGGATCTTTCGCCGCCGCCAGCTCGGCCGGATCGGCCTGAGCGCGCTGCGCTGCGGCCTCAGCCTCGGCGGCGGCGGCGGCGGCAAGCCGGGCTTCCTCGGCGGCCTTTTCCAGTTCGGGGTAACGGAACTGGAGCACGTAAAGCGCAGCGTTCTTTGGCGATGCGACGAGATCAAACAGATAGGTGCGCTTGTCGGTCACCACCGTCATGTTGGTGCGCGCGGCCGGTTCCAGCGGCTTCACGAACAGGATCGTCTGCGCCTTGTTGGGCTGCACCTGCCACGCGGTCGAATCGCCGATCGCGACATTCTCGATCACTTCATCCGGGGCAAATTTGATGGTGGTCTGCACCAGCACCTTGCCATCGATCCGCACCACCTCGGCCTCGTCGAACACGAGCGTCTTGAGGCGCGGATCATCGGCCAGCGCGGGTGCGGAAACAGCCAGAGCGGCGGCAGCGCAAAGGGTCAGCCGAAAGTGGCCGGGGCGGATCATTGGTACTTCTCCGAGGGCGTGGGGGCAGCGGGTTTGGGCGCGGCGCTGCCGGCGGAACGGAAGCGGTTGCCGATACCGCGGGTGCGCGCAGCGGCGGGATTGAGCGGCGTCACCTGCGCGCCGCTTCCGCCGGTCGTGGCATAGACCCGGGTCTCGCGCAGGGTGCCGACCGGGCCTGTGTCATTGGCCGCGATCACCGCCTGCGTGGGGGCAACATCAACGCGGCGCGGCGCAGGCATCGCGGCAGCGGCAGGGGCGACATTGGTGTTGCGCGGCATCGTCGCCGCCGGAGCGGGCGGGGCCAGCGCGCGCGGGGCCTCCCCGCCAGCGCCGCGGGACTTGTCAGGCACCAGCCCGAACACCTGCCAGCGCGACACCATCATTGCCGAGACCACCAGCGCCATCAGCATCAGCATCGCGTGGACGAAGCCGACAAGGAAGAAGGCCATCGCCGCCTGCTGGTCGATCTGGCCCGGCACCGCCACCAAAGCAGCCAGCACCGGCACCGCCAGTTCGAGCATGATCGAACCGCCCAGCACCGCGAACAGCGGTGCCAGCGCCATCATTGTCAGCCCCTTGAGCCAGCCGGTGAACAGCCCGCGCGTGCCTTCGAACAGCGCCAGCACCACGAAGATCGGCCCCAGCGCCAGCAGCAGCGCGAGCGCAATCCGCGCTGTCACCAGCAGGCCGACGGTGCCCAGCAACAGCAGCATCGCCCCCATCCACATGATGCCCGGTGGCGAGAAGGCGTCGATATCCTTGGTATCGCCGGTCGCCTGCTGCACCGCCTGGAACACCACATCGAGCTTCTGCGCGAACACCGCCGTAGCGCTTTCGCCCTGCGTGCCGGTGAGGATGCCGGCGATCTGATCGGGAGCGCCGATGAAGATGTTGTAGAAGATGGTCGAAAAGGCAACGAAGCTGGTGGCGAAGGTCAGCACCAGCCCCAGCGTCATCATCTTGGGCAGCAGCGCGCGCACCGACAGGTTCGATCGGCCGAGCATCAGCGAAATGCCGAAGAAGCCCACGTAAAGACCAAGCAGCAGCGTCAGCGCGAAGGCAAGCTGACCCTCGGTGCCGAACAGACGGTTGAAGGCCTGCTCGCTGACGGTTGCAGCGATGCAGTCCACCGCCGACAGCGCGGCGGAAACCCCGGTGCCCATCGACTGGGCGGCGAGATCGCAGGCCGTGCTCATTCCGCCGCCTGCCACACGGGCTGGCCGTTTTCATCAAGCGCCGCGCCATCGGGCCAGGGCCGGCCGGTGAGCGCGGGATACCAGGCCGAGGGCGCATCGCCCACCGCCTCGCGCAGCAGATCAAGCCGCCGCACCGCGCTTTCGCGGCCCGACAGGATTGTCAGCACTTCCGGCGCGCCCGACAGATCGAGCCGCACCACCACGCTCGCGTCCGGCTGGCGCACGAGGAAGCAGCGCGAGTGTGCAGGAAGCGAGCGGATCAGCGCGAATTCGTGGGCAGTGAGGCCAAAGCCGTCGCAGTAATCCTCGGGCCGCGCACGGCTGTTGGGCATGAACACCATGGTCGCCGTCTGCTCGACCAGCGCGGTCGCAATCCGGCTGTCGAGCGCATCGCGCGCCGACTGGGTGGCAAAGCCCACCAGCGCGTTGCGCTTGCGCAGGGTCTTGAGCCAGTCGCGGATGCGCGCGGCGAAGACCTCGTCATCGAGCGCCTTCCAGCCTTCATCGATCAGGATCATGGTCGGCTGCCCGTCCAGCCGCTCGTCGATGCGGTGGAACAGATACATCATGGTCGGGGTGCGCAGCCGCGGGTTTTCGAGCAGCGCGGTCATGTCGAAGCCGAGCACGCGGGTTTCGAGATCGAGCTGATCGCGGGCATTATCGAACAGCCAGGCGTGCTCACCCTCCCCGATCCACGCACCGAGACGATCGGCAAGATCGCCCGGTTCAGGCCGGCGGGCGCCCGCAAGCAGTTCCTTGAAATGGCGCAGACGCCGCAGCGAAGGATCATTGGCATAGGTCGCATCGACCGCCGCTGAGATCGTCGCAAATTCCTCCGGCCCGTCGGCCTTGAGCAGCACGGCGAGCCAGTCGCGCAGGAATGCCCGGTTGGCAGGGGTATCGGGCAGGCTGAGCGGGTTGAAACCGGTCGGCATCCCCGGCGCGATGCGATCATAGCGCCCGCCGATCCCGCGGATGAACAGTTCCGCGCCGCGATCCTTGTCGAACAGGATGGTGCGCGGCTTGAACTTCTGCGCCTGCGCGGCAAGGAAGTTCATCACCACCGTCTTGCCCGAACCGCTCGGACCGATCACCGAGAAATTGCCAAGATCGCCGTGGTGGAAATTGAAGAAGAACGGGGTGGCGCTGGTGGTTTCCAACAGGGTCACCGCATCACCCCAATGGTTGCCGCTCGCCTGCCCGAGCGCAAAGCCGTGGAACGAGCCGAAGCCTGCCATGTTGGCCGAGGAGATCAGCGCGCGGCGCACGATATATTCCTCGTTGCCGGGGAATTGCGCCCAGAAGGCGGGTTCGAGATTGGTGTCCTCGCGCACCGCGATCGCACCGGTGTCGGCCAGGGCGGCCGCGCAGGCGGCCATCGCATCGTCGAGCCGCGGGAGCGTGGTTTCGCGCACCAGCACGGTCAGGTGATGATCGCCAAAGCCCACCGCCCCGTTGCCCAGCGCATCCCTTGCCGCAAGCATGTCGGCGCGTTCGGCGGCGGCTTCCTCGTCCACCGAGCGCGAGCGGCGCAGCGCGAGATCGATGCGCTCCTTGGCGGTGGTGCGCTCGTTGGGGGCGTAGCTTTCGGTCACCACCATCTCGAACGGCAGGCGCAGCAGATTGTCGAGCAGGCCGGGCGAGGTTGCCTCGGGGTAATCCTTCAATCCGAGGATCGCGGCAAAATCGGGCGCGGCGCTCCCGCGCAGCTCCATCGCGTCAAGCCCGAAGGAGGCACGGCGATAGGGCAGCATGTGGCCGATGTCGGTATCTTCCGAAGGGCGGCGCACCGGGCGCATCTCGCCGTTGTAAAGCGCGCTGAGCAGCTCCAGCATTTCCGAATTGGTGCCGCCGACGGCGCTTCCGGGGGCTTGATAGTCGCCCAGCACCGCCGCACCGTAATTCTGCAAGCTTGCGACAAGGCCCGTGACTGCGGCCTTGAGGCTGCGCAGATCCTTGGGATCGGCCTCCAGCTCGTCTTGTCCGGCGCGCGCGAACATCTTCGAGAAACGTTCCGGAAGGCCGGTCTTGCCGCGCGCGGGGCGGCGGATCAGAGTGACGAACTGGTCGTTGATGAACAGCGACCCGCCCGCCAGCCGCTGCTTCCAGCGCGCGTCGATGTGGCGCGACAGGGCATCGGGAAACTCAGCGTCCAGCTCCACCTCGACCCGGCGGCGGATAACGTGGTGATACATCACGAAGCGCGCATCGAGGGTCGATCGCAGCATCACCTCGCGGGTGGCAGCATGGGCGTTGAGCGCGTCCGAATCCTCGGTCTCGAACAGCAGGCCGGGCACCTGGATCGCGCTCATCACGCTGCCATCGCGCAGCAGCACGGTGTTCTCGTCGATCAGCCGGGCATAGGGCAGCCGGTCGCCGACCTTGGCTTCCTTGGCGCTCCAGGCGGCGGCACCGATCCATTTACGGGGCATAGGAGTTGCATCCCCAGCGTTTGAAATTGGGAACGCGCGGGCATTTCGAAACCTTGGTGATCCACAGGTCGAAGATGCGCGGCTCGCGCAGCGAAGCGAAATAGCCGATCACGTGCATCACCGCCGGAACCGGCAGGATCCACCAGCTCTTGAGGATCAGGAACGCGATCGTTGTCACCATCAGGTTGATGATGAAAAAGTTCATCGTCACGCCGGCGAACATCTGCGGGCGGGTGAGCGCGCGGTGGACGGGATGGCGGACGAGGTCGCTCATCAGCCTGCCGCCGCCTGAATACCGGCGACGATGGTGGTCGCGCCGAACAGGATGAACACGCCGATGATGACCGTCGCGCCGAAGCGCCAGTTCATCCGGCCGGTCAGCATCATGAAGCCGATCGAGGCCACCGCCATCACCGCAATCACCGTCGCCACGGTGCCAAGCAGCGTGCCCTGGAGCCACAGCAGGGCATTGTTGATCGGGCCGGAACCGGCCGGATCAGCGGTTTGCGCCAGGGCAGCGCCCGGCGCGAGCGCCAGCGCCAGCAGCGCGGAGAAACGAACAGAAAGGCGGGGAAGCGAAGTCATCAGATGTCTCATCGTCCTGATTATGGTGTCACGTCCGACCTACTGGCCGGCGTAACGCGAATGGCTGGCGAGGCGGCCCATGATAGCCGCGACATAGTTGCGCGTCTCACGGATATTGGGAATGCCACCGGCACGCTCGACCCGTCCCGGGCCGGCGTTGTAGGCGGCCAGCGCCTTTTCGAGATCGCCATCGAAGCGGTCGAGCTGTTCGCGCAGGTAGCGCGCCCCGCCCTCAAGGTTCTGGAACGGATCGCTGGCATCGACCCCGAGATAGCGGGCCGTCCCCGGCATCAGCTGCGCGAGCCCGCGCGCGCCTACCGGAGAGACGGCGGTCTCGCGCCAGCGGCTCTCCTGCCACACCACCGCTTCGAGCAGCGCGGGAGAAAGATCAAAGCGCGCGGCCAGCTCGGCGAGCTTGGCGGAAAAGCGCTGGGGCACGCCAGCGGCATGGCGCGCGGGATCGGAAATTACTGAAGCGGGCAGCATCACGCCTTCGATCAAGACGGGCGCGGCCGCTTGGGCCATGGGCACACCGGCAGCTTCGCCCGTCGCCGGTCGGCCTGCCAGCGGCCCGGCCACCCAGTGCGCACCCTCCGCGCCCAGTTCGAGCACGTCGGCGCGCGCCGCACCGGTTGCGGTCAGCAGCATTGCAGCAATGGCGGCGCGGCATGCCGCGGCGAGAATCATTCCAAGGCCCTCCGGAATGTCTCCCCATTGTCTAACCTAAATGACAAGCGGGTGACAGTCTTGAGAAACGCCCCGGCGCGCGCCCGCGATAAACAGCAAAACGGGCAGGCAGCCGCTCGGCAGCCTGCCCGTCATTGCGGTTCGGTGCGACCCGAGGGCCGCAGTGCCATCAATTGCGATAGGTCAGCTGTTCGGTGCGCCTCGCCTCAGTGCGGAATTCGCCACGTTCGAGCATCCTGAGCGCCTTGCGCGCCAGCCGACGCGAATCGGTGGCGCTGCCATCGGCGGTGTCCAGCTCGACCACCTCGCGACTGGCCAGCGCCGCTTCAAAGGCCACGCGGGCCTTCGCGTCATCGCCCTTGTGCGCATAGGCAATGCCAAGATTGATCAGCACTGCAGGATCATGCGGATTGGCCGCGCTCGCGCGCTGGAGCACTGCCAGCGCTTCTTCCTCGCGGCCGGCAGCGAGCGTCTGCGCGGCCAGTTCCTCGCCCTCCCCGGCAGAAAGCAGAGCAGTGCCGGGGGCGGCTGCTTGCGGCGGTGCGGCGAACAGGGCGATCGCGAACAGAGTGACAGACATGGGCACAGGCTCCTCTTTGCGTGTGATGGGCAGAATGACTGACCAGGGAGCTGGATGCAACAAAAACGTCATATTGTAATTTTTCTGCAATTTTATGGCGTATGTCTTTGATTTATAGTGCCGCACAACTGTAACAATCGGATTTTCGTGCGATTGCGCTTTGTCATTTTTGTCTTTCTGCAGTCATATTTTGCGAAATGCCACGCGTCTGTCATGCTGCAAGAATTCTGTCATGCAGCATCCCTAGCGAAGCGGCGCGCATTCAAATCATGTCCGCGCGTTCATCGATTCTCGGCTTTTCAGGGGACCGCTCGCTGTGAAAAACATTCAACGCACTCTCGTTCTGGGTTGCAGCCTCGTGGCGCTGGCCGGCTGCGGCGCGGACGAAATCGTCTCGCCCG
>JBKBOH010000053.1:0-12908 GCA_046294975.1 Erythrobacter sp.
ATCCGATTGCCCATGTCGATCCCGTGGGCACGTTGCTGGTGCCCGGCGCGCTGGCGCTGCTGGGCGGGCCGGTGTTTGGCTGGGCCAAGCCGGTGCCGGTCAATAAGTGGCGGCTCAGCAACCCGCGCTTCGGGATGATGGCGGTGGCAGCGGCCGGCCCGGCGAGCAACTTCGTGCTCGCGGGCATCGGCGCGGTGCTTTACGGCCTTGTCCTGCCCGACGGGGCCACCATGCGTGACGATGGCAGCACGGCGCTGGTGCTCAACGCGCTGGGCGAGCCGCTGTGGCTGGGGACGGGGCTGTTCTATTTCATCCTCGCCAATCTGTTCCTTGGCATCTTCAACCTCCTGCCGATCCCGCCGTTCGATGGTTCGCATATCGTCGGCGGCTTGTTGCCGGCACGGATGCGGGCCGTGTGGGAGAAGTTGCAGGGCGTCGGCATGGCGCTCGTGCTCGTGCTGGTCGCAGCCAGCTGGGTGTTCGGGACAAGCTGGCTGGGCCAGATTCTGATGCCGCCGGTGGCGCTTGCGCTGGAGCTGTATCTCTCGCTCGCGGGCGCTGTGCACGCGGCCATTTCCTGAGCGCGGCGATGAGCAGCGAGCGCAACTCCGCGCCGCTTTCGGGCTGGCTGATTCTCGACAAGCCACCTGGGCTGGGCAGCACCCAGTGCGTGAGCGCGGTCAAGCGCGTGCTGCGTGAGAACGGCTATGCCAAGACCAAGGTCGGCCACGGCGGGACGCTCGATCCGTTGGCCGAAGGCGTGCTGCCGATCGCGCTGGGCGAGGCGACCAAGCTGGCCGGGCGAATGCTGGAGGCAAGCAAGATCTACGCCTTCACGCTGCGCTTCGGGGAAGAAACCGACACGCTTGATGCCGAAGGCGCCGTGATCGCCACCAGCGATGCGCGCCCGGCGCTGGCCGACATCGAGGCGGTGCTCCCCCGCTTCACCGGCGCAATCGAGCAGGTGCCGCCCGCCTATTCGGCGCTGAAGCTCGGCGGCCAGCGCGCCTATGACCGCGCGCGCGCGGGCGAGGCGGTCGAACTGAAGGCGCGCAGCGTGACGATCCATGCGCTGGCGCTCCGGCCCGATGCGGCGGCAGCGGACCAAGTGACCCTGCTGGCCCACGTCTCCAAGGGCACCTACATCCGCAGTCTCGCCCGTGATATCGCGCGGGCGCTGGGAACCTGCGGCCATGTCACCTATCTCAGGCGCATCAAGTCCGGCCCCTTCCGCGCGGAACAGGCGATTTCGCTGGACTTGCTTGAGGAAACCGCTAAGGGCTGCGGCCTTGAACACCTCCTCCTGCCGCTGGAGGCAGGGCTGGACGACATCCCGGCCCTTGACCTCGACCAGACAAGCGCGCAGGCGGTCCGCCAGGGCCGGGTGCTGTCTGGATTGCCCCAGCCATCCGGGCTTTATCTGGCGAAACTGGGCACTGTCCCGGTCGCGCTGATGCAAGTCACGGGTGGGACGGCGAAGGTCGTCAGGGGCTTTAACTGTCCCGATGTCGCAGAGTAAGAGAGTTCGAATATGTCGGTGACCGCCGAAAAGAAGCAGGAAATCATTGCCGCGAACGCCCGTGATCCCAAGGACACCGGCAGCCCCGAAGTCCAGGTCGCGATCCTCACCGAGCGGATCCGCAACCTGACCGAGCATTTCAAGGATCACCACAAGGACAACCACTCGCGCCGCGGCCTGCTGATGATGGTCAACAAGCGTCGCACGCTGCTCGCTTACCTCAAGAAGAAGGATGTCGAGCGCTACAACGCACTGATCCAGAAGCTGGGCCTTCGCAAGTAAGAGTTTGGCGGGAAGGGCGGCTCAAGAGGCCGCCCTTTTCGCATATCGGGCTTGGCGGACATCCGGTCTGCTACGCCTCGGGGACAAAGCGCCCCGCACCGGACCGGGACGGTTGTTTCCCCGGCACATGAGGCCCCGCGATGGCAATATGGCCGCGCGGGTCAGAAGGAAAACCAATGTTCGACACGAAAACCGTATCGCTGGAGTGGGGCGGAAAGACCCTCACTCTGGAAACCGGGCGCATTGCCCGCCAGGCCGATGGCGCCGTGCTGGCGACCTATGGCGAAACCGTGGTGCTGTGCGCCGTCACCGCCGCCAAGAGCGTCAAGGAAGGGCAGGACTTCTTCCCGCTCACTGTCCACTATCAGGAAAAATTCTCGGCCGCCGGGCGCATCCCGGGCGGCTTTTTCAAGCGTGAACGCGGCGCGACCGAAAAGGAAACGCTCACCAGCCGCCTGATCGACCGTCCGATCCGTCCGCTGTTCCCTGAAGGTTTCTACAACGAGATCAACGTCATCTGCCAGGTGCTGTCGTTCGACGGCGAAACCGAGGCGGATATCGTGGCGATGATCGCGGCTTCGGCGGCGCTGACCATTTCGGGCGTGCCCTTCATGGGCCCGATCGGCGCTGCCCGCGTCGGCTACAGCGACGGCGAATATGTGCTTAACCCCAAGCAGGAAAGGGCGCTCGCCGAGGGCCGGCTCGATCTGGTGGTTGCCGCCACCGACAAGGCGGTGATGATGGTCGAATCCGAGGCCAAGGAACTGACCGAGGATGAAATGCTTGGCGCGGTGATGTTCGCGCATGACGAAATCCGCAAGGTGATCGGCGCGATCATCGCGCTGGCCGAAAAGGCCGCCAAGGATCCGTGGGAAGTCGATCTGTCCGACAACACCGCCGAAATCAAGGCGAAGCTCATGGAACTGGTTGGCGCCGATATCGCCGCGGCCTACAAGCTGACCGACAAGTCGGCCCGCTCGAACGCGCTGAACGAAGCGCGCTCCAAGGCCAAGGCGGCGTTCGCCGAGGAAAGCCCGCAGACCCAGATGGTCGCCATCAAGACCTTGAAGAAGGTCGAAGCCGATATCGTTCGCACCGCGATCCTCAAGGAAGGCCGGCGCATCGATGGTCGCAAGCTCGACGAGGTTCGCCCGATCGAGGCGATTGTCGGCTTCCTGCCGCGCACCCACGGCTCGGCGCTGTTCACCCGCGGCGAGACCCAGGCGATCTGCACCACCACGCTCGGCACCAAGGATTCCGAGCAGATGATCGACGGGCTGGAGGGCCTGTCCTATGCCAGCTTCATGCTGCACTATAACTTCCCGCCCTATTCGGTTGGCGAAGTGGGCCGGTTCGGCGCGCCGGGGCGCCGCGAAATCGGTCATGGCAAGCTCGCCTGGCGTGCGCTCAATCCGGTGCTGCCGTCGAAGGAGGACTTCCCCTACACCATCCGCGTGCTCAGCGACATCACCGAATCGAACGGCTCGTCCTCGATGGCCACGGTGTGCGGCGGGTGCCTTAGCCTGATGGACGCGGGTGTGCCGATCAAGGCGCCGGTGTCGGGCATCGCGATGGGGCTGATCCTCGAAGGTGACGAATTCGCCGTGCTCTCGGACATTCTGGGCGATGAAGATCACCTTGGCGACATGGACTTCAAGGTTGCCGGGACGGCCGAGGGCATCACCACGATGCAGATGGACATCAAGGTGGCCGGCATCACGCAGGAAATCATGGCCAAGGCGCTGGAACAGGCCAAGGCCGGTCGCCAGCATATCCTCGGTGAAATGGCCAAGGCGCTGACCGGTGCCCGCACTGAAGTCTCGAAGCACGCCCCGCGCATCGAGACGATCCAGATCGACAAGTCGAAGATCCGCGACGTGATCGGGACGGGGGGCAAGGTGATCCGCGAGATCGTCGCCGAAACCGGTGCCAAGGTGGACATCGACGATGAAGGCGTGATCAAGATCTCGTCCTCGAACCTCGAGGAAATCGAAGCGGCGAAGAAGTGGATCCTCGGCATCGTCGAGGAGCCTGAAGTCGGCAAGATCTACACCGGCAAGGTCGTCAACATCGTCGATTTCGGCGCTTTCGTGAACTTCATGGGCGGCAAGGACGGCCTCGTTCACGTCTCGGAGATGAAGAACGAACGGGTCGAAAAGCCCACCGATGTCGTCTCCGAAGGCATGGAGGTGAAGGTCAAGGTGCTGGAAATCGACAATCGCGGCAAGGTTCGCCTGTCGATGCGCGTGGTTGATCAGGACACCGGCGAAGAGCTGGAGGACACCCGTCCGCCCAGAGAACCCCGGGGCGAATCGCGCGGTGATCGTGGCGGTGACCGTCGCGGGCCCAAGGGCGGCCGCGGGGGCGAGCGTGGCGGCCGCAGCGGCGAACGCGGCAGCCGTGAGCGCGACAGCGGCCCTGCGGGCTTGCCCGACTTTCTCAAGGATTGAACGTCCGCGAGCCACAATTGCAACCCGCCGGGAGCAATTCCGGCGGGTTTTGTGTGTCAGCATGGTCTAAGGGGGCAGCGATGCTGCAACGCGAACTTCTGGACACCGCCCGGATCGAGGACAGCGTCACCCTCGAACTCTATGCCCATGCCGGCCACTACATCATCATGATGGGGCGCAACGAGCTGATGAGTACGCGGATGCGCTTTTCCGAAGAACAGCTGGCGGATCTTGCCATTGACCGGCTGGGCGAGTCCAATGCCCGCATCCTGATCGGCGGATATGGCATGGGCTTCACCTACCGCGCGGCGGCAGCCAGGCTGGGGGCAGGCGCGCAGATCGTTGTCGCCGAGATTTGTGCGGCGATCATCGACTGGGCCAAAGGGCCGATGGCGGCGCTGACGGGCGAGAGCCTGTCCGACCCGCGCCTTGATCTCAAGATCTGCGATGTCGCTGCGCTTATCGACGATGCCAACGATGGCACTTCGCCCAAGTTCGATGCAATCCTGCTCGATGTGGACAATGGCCCCGACGGGATCGTGCGCGATGCCAACAACCGCATCTATTCGCGCACCGGCCTTGCCAAGGCGCGCGATGCCTTGAGGCCGGGTGGAATTCTGGCGGTGTGGTCAGCCGGGCCTGACCCGGCATTCCGCAAGCGGCTTTATGATGCCGGCCTGACGGTGAGCGAATGCAAGCTCCGCTCGCGCCCCAACAACAAGGGCGCGCATCACATCATCTGGTTCGCGCACAAGAGCTGATATCCGGCCTGTGTGCGCTTGGGCGCGGTCTGCCGTTCGCGCCAGGGAACCCTGGTTCAGAAGTCGTAGATCAGCGTCACGCGGCTCAGCGTGTCGGTCTGCACCGAGCCTGGGGGCGGGCTGCTGTCGTATTCCACGGCATAGCTGAAGCGCGCCGAAAGCTTGCTGCTGATTGCCGCGTCAAGCCCGGTGACCAGATCGAGCGTGGTGTTGCGCGAATCGATGATCGCAAGCGCCGAGCCGCCGGTTTCTGCCACCGCGTTGGTATCCTGCGTCAGCTTCAGGCGCTCGGTAATGTTCCAGTCGACATCGAGCGCCACCAGCCCTGCGATCCGGCTTTCGCTGCGCCGGTCGATGAATTCGGTGGTGCGGTAGGCCGGCCCCGCCTTGAGCGAGAGCTGGATGTCGTCATTTTTCAGCGCCTGATAACCCAGCCCGCCTGAGATGGCGTAGCGGCCCGAAAAGCCCTGAAATCGGTCGCGCTCGTATTGCGCCAGCGCATAGGCATAGACCTTGTCCGAGAGGCTGTAGTTGGGCTCGTAGCGGACAAGGAACTGCTCGCGCGTGGTGGTGCTGCCCGCGCGCTGGTAATCGACCCGGCCGGTCAGCCGGTGGCGCCACGCGATCGTCTGGCGATCGACCGTCAGGCCGGCGGTGACACCGCTATTGGAGGTGTTGCCGGTGGTGCGGAAGGCGCCGAATTCACCCTTGCCCGACCAGTTCCCGAACACTCCGGCCAAAGGGATCGCGGCCTCCTTGGCCGCAGCCTCGGCGGTCTTGGCCTCGGCCAGCCGGGCTGTGAAAGAGGCGAGGATCGCGTCGATCTCGGCCGCGTCAGCGGGATTGGTCTGCCTGGCCAGTTCCGCCACCATCCGCACCGTGCCTGCGTCATTGGTGGCGATCGCGGCGTCGATCATCGCGCGCACCGGCTCGGGCAGGGCGGCGCTGGCGGGCTGGGCCGCGGCGATCAGGCCGGCCAGCGCCGCCTTCAGGGCCGCGCGTAAAACATCCATCATCACGCTCCCTCCTGCCAGATCAACCCGCGCACGGGGACAGGCCCCGCGCCCGTCGCAGGCCGCCGCCCGCACCTTCTTTCCTACAGCGCGGGTTGCGGTTCACAAGGCCTCGATGACCGCTCTGCCCCGCTGACGGCTCTGCGCGAACCCCGCACCTGCGCGTTCGTGCCGGCGCGTTCTTTCCGGTTCAGGACAGGTCTGATGTCGCTCAAACGTCAGCCAAGCGCCGCTCACGCTGAACGGCGTGCCGCGTGCATCGGGGTGTTCCGGCGGGGCGTGTCAGCGCACGCGTTATCGCACTCTGGGACCGCCGAAGGGCAGGGGCGGGGGCGGACGGCGCACGCCGCGCGGCAGCTGGGCCTGATAGGCCCGGCCGCAATGCTCGACGCAATAGGGGAAGCCAGGGTTCACCGGCTCGCCGCAGAAGTGGAAATCGGGCTCTCCCGGGTGGCCCATCGGCCAGCGGCAGACCTTGTCCGAAAGATCGAGCAGGCTGGTTTTGTCAGCGATCTCGGGGCTGGGCTTGGCTGGCACCAGACGGCGGGGCGGGGCAGGCGGGATCGGCGCCTGCTGATCGCCGGGGCCTTGCCGCAGAAAGCCGCCCGGGCCGACCGAGACGATCTTGGGCAGATCGGCCTGCGGGTTGGGCACGGGCTGCGACGGGCTGGCACTGGCGGTGCGATCATCCGCCGGGGTGCGCGCTGGTGCGACCGGAGTGGGCCGCGCCGCTATCCGTTCGGGTGCCGGAGCGGCCCCCCGGTCGCCGTTCTCGCTCGTCGCTACGCCTTCGGGCTTGGGTGCCGGCGCCGCCGGCTTCTTGGGCGCGGCAGGCTTCTTTTTTTCGTTGGCCTTGACCGGCGATGGGCGCGCCTTCAGTCCGAGCCGGTGCGCCTTGCCGATAACCGCATTGCGGCTGACCCCGCCCAGTTCGGTCGCGATCTCGCTGGCGGTAGCACCGCCTTCCCACATTTTCCTGAGCGTCGCAATGCGCTCGTCCGTCCAGCTCATACAACCTACCTGTTCCTGTCTCCGGTGCCCGCGATCCGGCCCGTTTTCCAGAGCCATGCTTGTCACGAAAGCTCCGACGGCCTAGGCGGATGCCGTATGGCCGATACTGCTTCAGCGAACCCGAATGGCAACCCCGCTCCCGTGACCGAAAACACCTCTGATGACAAGTCCGGCCGGAGCACCCGGTTTGGCGCACGCGGGGTTCCGGTGATTACCGGGATCAACCGCGTGGGCCTTGTGGCGCTTTATATGAAGGAGGTGCGCCGGTTTCTCAAGGTGCAGACGCAAACGATCTGGGCTCCGGCCTTCACCACGCTGCTGTTTCTGGTGATCTTCACCGTCGCGCTGGGCCGCGAAGGGCGCGAGGTGCTGGGCGTGCCCTTCGCCAGCTTTATCGCCCCGGGCCTGATCGCGATGGGGATGATGCAGAACGCCTTTGCCAATTCGTCCTTTTCGCTGCTGTCGGGCAAGATGCAGGGGACGATCATCGACCTGTTGATGCCGCCCTTGTCGTCCGGCGAACTGATGGCGGGCATTCTCGCCGCTGCGGTGACCCGCGCAATCCTGGTCGGCGGCACCGTGGCGCTGGCGATGGCGCTGTGGCCGGGGGTGTCGCTGGCGGTGGCGCACCTCTGGGCGGTCTTGTGGTTCGGCCTGATGGGCTCGCTGATGCTGGCAACGCTGGGCCTGGCGACCTCGATCTGGGCGGAGAAGTTCGATCACAACGCGGCGATCACCAACTTCATCATCGCTCCGCTGTCGCTGCTGTCGGGCACGTTCTACGTGATCGAGAACCTGAGCGGGACGTTCCAGATGGTGAGCCGCGCCAACCCCTTCTTCTACGTCATTTCGGGCTTCCGCTATGGCTTTCTTGGACAAAGCGACATCGGCGGGGCGCCGGCGGTGATGGCCGCAGGGGCGGGGCTGCTGGCGCTTAATCTGGTGATGGCGGGGGCGGTTTATGCCCTGCTGCGTAGCGGGTGGAAGCTCAAGAGCTGATGGGTCAGTGTGTCAGCGAGGCGCGCATCCGGTAGCGGCCGTCCTTGAAGCTGTCGAACAGTTGGCGCACCGTCGGGTGATCAACCGGGCCGCCGTCGGGATCCGCCAGCAGATTGCCCTGGCTGACATAGGCAACATAGGACGAATCCTCGCTTTCGGCGAGCAGGTGGTAGAACGGCTGGTCGCGCCGCGGACGGATATTCTCGGGGATCGCCTGGTACCATTCTTCCGAATTGGCGAAGACGGGATCGATATCGAACACCACGCCGCGAAAACCGAACAGGCGGTGGCGCACCACATCGCCAATGCCGAAGCGGGCACGCGTCTGGCGCGGGGCGATGATCGTGCGGCCTGCCTGAGCCGAGAAGAACTCTGCGCGTTCCATGGCGACAATATGGACCTTTACGCAGGCAAAACAAGCGCGGCTTTTGTGCGGGTGCGAGATATGCCCGCATTTTCTGCGGTGTCGGGGCTTGGCAAGGCGCAAACCCTGCGCTAACGGGCGCGCTTCCTGTCGCCAGCCGCCCTGACCACGCGGCCCAACCCGGCGTGACAGGCCTCGCGGAGAGGTGGCAGAGTGGTCGAATGCGCCGCACTCGAAATGCGGTTTACCGGCAACGGTAACGTGGGTTCGAATCCCACCCTCTCCGCCATTTCCCGTCGAGTCCATCGCTTTCGATAAAAGGATCTGTTTTCAAAGGTTTGGTCGGGGATATTTGCGGCAAATAACCAGTCGTTTGTGGCGGGGCATGGGGGAATGCGACGCGCGTAAACCGGTCCAGTCACCTCTCTGACAGAGGTGATCGATTTGCCCGCCGGCGCCCTGTCCATCGTGGTGCTCAGCCGAAGCTGCGCCATAGGCCACGCCCGAATGGGTGGGCAGCCTTGACAAGCGCCGGCTGCTTGAAGCGGTCGGCATGATCCCGCCCGCCGAGGCCGGAAGAAGCAGCTGCACTGTCCGCCAGCGGCGGGGGGAGTTGCCGACCCGGAAAGGGGGGGAACCGGGCCGGCATAGGTACAACGGTCCAGCCAGACAGCTTATTCCTGCAACCGGACAGAATCTTTGCTCTCCTCACGCGGCGAGCGGCAGGGCATCCTTCCAACCGCCGCCGAGCTGGTCTGCGGCAATGCGCATGGCCTCACCCAGTCCGTGCAGTGGTATCACTGCGAGCGAACGATCGGTGCGCTTTTGCGCGCGCGATGCGCGCTCGCGCAAGCGCCGCTCGCGTTCGACCATGGCGATCCTTCCGGCCAGACCAGCGCCATTCACGTTCTGGATCTCGAGCCCCGGAAAGGCATTGCACTCAAGCACCTGCACGCCGCGTTCCGCATCGATCACGAGGTCAACCCCGACATAGCCCAGACCCAGCGCGCCCGAGCAGCGCCGCGCAGCGTCGATTACGGCCCGCCAGTGCGGGATCCGCGCGCCGATCAGGCTGGCACCGGTCGAGGGGTGATTGGTCACCGGTTCCTGGCCCAGCACGGCGCGGAAGATCGTCCCATCGCGGAAATCGATCGCGGCGCCAACCGCACCCTGGTGCAGGTTGGCCCGGCCGCGCGATTCAATCGTCGGCAGGCGCGTCATCGCCATCAGCGGAACATCGCCAAGGCAGATGATGCGGATATCGGGCAGGCCATAGGGCACCAGCCGGGCGAAATCGCCATGGGTGCGGATCAGCGGCTCGAACAGCGCGGCGTCGGTGTTGCCGCCTTCGAGCGAGAGCTCGCCGGCGAGGATCCGGGTCACATGGGCGCGCAGCATCTTCGGCGTCAGGGTCTGGCCGTTCAATTGCCGCCAGCCGCCATCGACCTTGCCATCGACCAGGATCACGCCTTCCCCGCGCCGCCCGCGATTGGGCTTCACCGCAAAGGCATCGGGAAGGCTGCCAAAGTCGAAGCCGGCCGCCTGGGCCTCGTCGGCAATCAGCGCGAGGGTGGGCGGCACCGGAACCCCGGCAGCGGCCAATCGCTGCTTGGTTTCGAATTTCTGGTTCACGCCCTTGATCGCCTCGCGCGGGTTGAGCCTGGCGATCAGCGCATTGCGACGGTTCATTCCGAGTGTGGGCATGTCAGGCCTCCTTTGCGGCGCGGAACCGGCCCAGTTCGGACAGGCGCAGTCCCTGATAGCGGCCCAGCAGGATCATCACGAAAATCGAACTGGCCGGGATGACCAGCGGGTAATCACTGGCCAGCGCAACCAGCAGTGGCGAGGAAACAATTGCCTGGATCAGCAGCGCGACGGCCAGCGTGGTGGCGGTCATCCGCATCGCCTGCTTGGGGCCTTCGCCTTCCCACGCATTCCACCAGCGTTCGACCACCAGCGCCGTCACCACCACCGGAAAGGCGCGGATCAGCACGAAGTTGTCGAGTTCCAGGGCCAGCGCCCCGAGCGCCGTCACCACGATTGCGATCAGCGTGCCGAGAAAGGCGACGCGCGACATTTCGAGCCGGCGCAGCAGCGGTGCGGCAAGCATGCCAACCAGGATGGCGGCAGTCGAAATCGTCGGGCCGGCGATCGGCCCGGATTGCAGATAGGCCAGCGCCAGCAGCATCGGGGTGAACAGGCCGAAGGTCTTCCACCCCAGCACCGAGCGCGTGAACACCACGATCACCGCGCCCAGCGGCAGGGCGAGCAGCAGGTGCAGCTGCGGCAGATCCCATGGCCGCGCGGGATCGCCGAAAACCGCGTGCACGGCCTGCGTCACCAGCGAGTTCGAGGGATCGAACAGCGCCCAGATGATCGCGAAGAAGGTGGCCACCACGAGGCCGATCAGAGCGTGCAGCGTGGTCTTGATGGCGTTATCGCCGGGCAGGGAATGCGCATCAGAACGCATGGCTGATCTCCAGTTCGAGGCGATAGCCCGACCGGTCGAACGCCGGATCGGTGGAGTTGCGCACGATGTAGCGACCTTCGGCAGCAACGCGCCACGGGCCGGGGTTCCAGATCAGGGTCAGTTCGGGCCAGAACAGATCATCCTGCCGCACCCCTCCAGTGACCAGCGTGCGACCCGAGAAGTCGAGCCGCTGGTAACTCAATTCGCCGCGCAGGCGCAGATCCTTGGCAATCGGTCGCTGGTAGCTTGCTTCGGCCAGCCACCGCGAGAGATTGCGGCGCGCTTCGTTGTCCGAATTGATCTCGTCATAACGCCCGCGCAGGCAAGCGTAGTGGTTGGGCCCGAAACGGTAGCGGTATTCGCCATCCACCCGGATGCCGCTGCCGGTCGAATTGGCGATATCGTCATAGCTGCGCTCGCGCCAGCTGGCGCCTACGGTCAGGCGGTTGGCAAGGTCGAAGCTGTGCTCGATCTCGCCGCCGAATTCCCATTCGTCGGCCGAGGTGAATTCGGCCGCGAGCAGGTTGTCGGCGCGCTCGCCGAAAGCGGTAAGTGCGGTGCCGCCAGGCAGGTTGAAACGGGCCGAAAGGCGCGCGCTGTTCTGCCAGCGGTCAAGCCGGGTCGGGTCCTCGAATTCGAGCCGTGTGGTGGCATTGCGCAGGGTTACGGTGATATCATTGTTGGTCAGCACCAGCGAGGGCGTGACCACCAGGGCCAGCGCGTTGCCGTCGATCACTTCGTCTTCGGCCGGCGCGGTCGAGCGGGCGGTGATGCCGCGTGCGGTAAGCCGCAGGCCCGGGTCGAGCCGCCAGCCGGCAGCGTCAGATGCAGTGCCGTTTTCCTCGACCTGCTCGGTATCGATGCTGCTGCCGTGCTCGGGCTGATCATTGTAGGCCGATTGCGCGTGCGCGGCATCGAGGCCGAACAGGGATGCACCGAGCGCCAGTGCGAGCTTTGCGGTGGTTGTGGTCATAAGAATGCTCCTGTTGCTTGTTTCCGGTCATCTGTCGGTTCGGGAGACGAACGCCGCAGCGGAGCGATTTATTCCGCCCAATATCGAAAAAAATTCCTTTGCACGATGCGGGAATAAGAAGCCGGGACAGCTCGTTTGCAACGGTGAACCCCGTCAAAGGAGCACCCCCGCATGTATATCCATGACATCGTCTCGACCGTCGGCGCCGATCGTCAGGCCCGGCTGCAAGCCCGCCTCGCGGCAGCCAAGCGCGCCTTTACCACCCGCAATGTCGATCTGGCCGCGGCTGTTCGCATGGTGCGCGCGGGCCGCCGTCCGCAGGCTGGCGATGTCATCCTTGCGCGGGTCACGCAGCTCGGCCAGCACCGCCGGATCGAGAATGTCCACGGCCGGCGCGGTGCTCTTTATATCGGGGACGAGATCATCGTCGCTTACGGTAACCGTTACGCGCCCGACCAGTTCGAGGCCTATGTCCCCGAAGATTTTGGCCCGTGCCACTTGGTGGCCGGTGGCGGTGTCGCAGCGCGGGTGACGGCGCGCCATGCCGCGATCAAACCGGCAACCCAGATCGAGGTGATCGGGGTGCTGGTCGAGGCCGATGGCCGCGCGCTCAACCTCGCCCGGTTTGCCACGGCCAGCCCCGCGCGCCTGCAACCAGCGCGCGTGATCGCGGTGGTCGGCAGTTCGATGAACGCGGGCAAGACCACCACCGTCGCCGGGCTGGTTCATGGCCTTACCCGAGCGGGCTTCCGGGTTGGTGCGGCCAAGCTTACCGGCACCGGTTCGGGCGGCGATCTGTGGTCGATGCGCGATGCCGGGGCAGTGCTCGCGGTGGATTTCACCGATGCCGGACATGCCTCGACCTTCGGCGTTGCCGAGGAGGAGCTGGGCCGCATCACCCAGGCGCTGCTCGCCCGGCTCGCCGATGTCGAGGCGGACATCGCGGTGGTCGAGATCGCCGATGGCCTGTTGCAGCAGGAAACCGCGCGGCTGGTCGAGCGTGGCCACCGCAGCGGCTGGTTCGACGGCTTCGTCTTCGCCGCCGGTGACGCGATGGGCGCGGCCT
>JBKBOH010000054.1:0-12847 GCA_046294975.1 Erythrobacter sp.
CCGTCGGCCCCAGCGCGAGTGCTACCACCGGCACGGTATCGAGATTGGTCACCACATCCCCCCAGCCGGGCACGGCAGGAATATAGGTCGCGCCGATCTGTTCGAGCGTCTTGACGCTGCCACCGCCGCCCGTGCCATCGATCATGCGGATGATGGGCAGCTTGAGTTGATGCGCCATCATTTCGGCCTGCACCATCTTGCGCGCGATGCCCGCATCCGCCGCCCCGCCACGGATGGTGAAATCATCCGCCGTGGCGACCACCGGGCGGCCGTTGATCAGCGCCTTGCCGAACAGGAAGGGGGCAGGGGTGACGTGCGCGAGGTCGCCATTGGCGTCATATTTCGCGCTGCCCGCGATCTTGCCGATCTCGCGGAAGGAGCCGGGGTCGCACAGCGCCGCGAGCCGCGCGCGGGCGTCCTTCTTCCCGCGAGAATGCTGGCGCGCCACCTTGTCTGCGCCGCCCATCTGCTCGGCCAGCGCCTCGCGTTGCCGCAGTTCTTCGAGTTCCTTGGCCCAACTCACAACCCACTCCCGTCACGCTGAACCTGATCGTGCAAGCACAGCTTCGCTTCCCGCATCCAGCCTTTGGCTTTGCGCCTGGGTGTTTGGGGCGAAATGGACCCTGAAACAAGTTCAGGGTGAGGCGTGAAGTTAATCAGAGGAAGGCACCACCTGGCACAGCACTGCCTCGACCTGCACCTGCGAACCCGCGCTGACGGCAAGCCCCTCGATCACCCCGTCGAAGGGCGCGGCAAGAGCGTGTTCCATCTTCATCGCCTCGAGCACCATCAGCCGCTGCCCGGCGGTGACGGCCTGGCCTTCGCTGACATCGACCGCGATGACCTTGCCCGGCATCGGCGCGATGATCGCGCCATCGGCGGCGGAGGCCTGGCCGGTGCCGCCTCCGCGCGCCAACCGTACGAAGCGGGGTTGCCCATTCTCGATGAACAGGAGGCCGCCGTCCACTTGAGCCGAATGAAGCCGATATTCCTGTGTCGGCCAATCGCGGCCCAGTTCTATCAAGCGGGTCTCGCCACCGCTTTGGAGGGCGACCGCGAGTTTGGGCGCGGAATTGAGACGGAACCCTGCGATCTCGCGCCAGACATTCCCCTGCCGATGGGTAAGATCCCATGTATCGGCCCTTTCGCCGTCAGCGGAGGCCATACGCATGAAGGTAATGGCCGCACCGTGCCACACCCGATCTTCGGTCTGCTTGGGCGGCACGATGTGATCTTCGTGCGCGGCGATGAAGCCTGTGTCGATCTTGCCTTCGAGGAAGGCGGGGTCGGTCAAGGCAAGGTTCAAGAAAGCGAGGTTCGTCTTGACCGGCCAGACGCGACATTTCGCGCATAGATTGGCGAGGCCATACGCTGCGCTCCGCCGGTCAGCAGCGTGCATGATGAGTTTGGCGATCATTGGGTCGTAGAAGCCCGTGACTTCACTGCCCTGCGCGTAACCGGTTTCGATGCGATGCCGACCCAAGCCGAGCCCGAAATCATTCGCATCAGGCAAGTCGAAGAGTTCGAGCGGGCCAGTGGACGGCAGGAAGCCCTCAATGGGATCTTCGGCATAGAGCCGCGCCTCGATCGCGTGCCCTTTGATCGACAGCTCCTCCTGCCGCTTGGGCAGCGGCTCGCCGCTCGCCACGCGCAACTGCCATTCGACCAGATCGACCCCGGTGATTTCCTCGGTGACGGGGTGTTCGACCTGAAGGCGGGTGTTCATCTCCATGAAGAAGATGCGATCGGCTCGCAGACCTTCGCTGGCGTCGGCGATGAATTCGATTGTGCCGGCGCCTTCGTAATCGACCGCCTTGGCAGCGCGCACGGCGGCGGCACAGATCGCCTCGCGGGTGGCTTCGTCCATGCCGGGGGCAGGTGCCTCCTCGATCACCTTCTGGTGGCGGCGCTGCAAGGAACAGTCGCGCTCGAACAGGTGGACGACATTGCCGTGGGCATCGCCGAACACCTGCACTTCGATATGGCGGGGCGAGGTGATCCACTTTTCCAGCAGCACTTGCGTGTTGCCAAAGCTGGCCTTGGCCTCGCGGCGGCAGCTTTCCAGTGCGGCGATGAAATCGCCCGCAGCATCGACCTTTCGCATCCCCTTGCCGCCGCCGCCCGCGACGGCCTTGATCAGAACGGGGTAGCCGATCGCCTCGGCCTGCTTGGTGAGCCGCTCGACCGACTGGTCGGAACCATCATAGCCCGGCGTCACCGGCACGCCCGCCGCGCGCATCAGCTGCTTGGCCGCATCCTTGAGGCCCATGGCGCGGATGCTGGCAGGCTTGGGGCCGACCCAGATGAGGCCGGCGTCGATAACCGCCTGTGCGAAGTCGGCATTCTCCGAGAGGAAGCCGTAGCCCGGATGCACCGCATCGGCCCCGGTCTGCTTGGCCGCGGCGATGATCTTTGCGCCCACCAGATAGCTTTCCACCGCGGGCGAGGGGCCGATATGCACCGCCTCGTCGGCCCGCCGCACATGCAGCGCCTTGGCATCGGCATCGGAATAGACCGCCACGGTGGCGATTCCCATGGCGTGGGCGGTGCGGATGATTCGGCAGGCGATCTCGCCGCGATTGGCGATCAGCAGTTTTCGGATCATGGCGCCCGAGCCTCCGGTGCGCCCAGCGCGGCGCAGCGTTCGGGCAGCTCCATCGTGAAGCTGGTGTTGGCGACTTTCCAGCCGCTTTCGGTCTTCACGAGGCTGAGCGAATTGATCCCGCAATAGCTGGTCTTGCCCTCGGCGATGAAGCGGTAGGGCCCCCACACCAGCGCCATGTCGCCATCGACCAGCACGCTATCGTAGCGCATCACTTCGTTGAACTTGCGCGTACCCTTGGCCCAGCGCGCGAGGTGATCGGCGACCGGGACGACATCGACGCGCGGGTTTTCGGGCTTCATCCGGCTGTGCACGAAGATCATGCCCTCGGGCAGCATCTGGCCGGCGAGCGCGGTCTTGTCGTCGCTGCGTAAGGCGGCGAAGAAGGCCTCCGCGGCAGCGATGACCTCTGCCTGCTCAGGCGTCGGTTCGTGCGCGGCGAGCGGGGCGGTGGCGAAGAGCGGGAGGCTTGCGAGAAGGGCTTTCATGGCAATGAGACTAGCGCGGCTTGATGGCAAAGGAAACCGCACCGCCATCGCGCGCAGATCAAGCCTTCGGGCGAGGGTCAAGGGTTGGAGGGACGAAAATCCGCAATCCCCCAATCGATTCCGCCTGGCGGCATCTTCTCGCGGTTGATGACGGCGGAGAGGAACGCGCGCACGCCGTAGAGCGCCTTTTCGCCGCGCGGGACATAGGTGCGGCTGTTCCACGCCTCCGTCCCGCGCTTTCTCACCTTGCGCCCGATCGCGCCATAGATGCGCGCGGCCGAGAGCACCGCCCAGCGGCTGCGGAAGGGGAGCCTGGCGGCCCCCACCCGCGCCGCCGCCTCGTGCTTTTCCACCAGCGCCACCAGCCGCGCGGCCATCTCGGCCAGTTCCTTGCGGTGGTGCGGCTTGGTGTGCTGGCCCGGCTCGATATCCTGTTCGACCAGCCATTCGATGGGGAGGTAGCACCGCCCTGCTGCATCATCCTCGACGATGTCGCGTGCGATGTTGGAGAGCTGGAAGGCAAGGCCGAGATCATTGGCGCGGTCGAGCGTTTCCTGATCGTCGGGCGATACCCCCATCACCACCGCCATCATCACGCCCACCGCGCCGGCCACGTGGTAACAATAGCGCAGCATGTCCGCCTCGGTGCGCGGGCGCCAGTCTTCGGCGTCCAATTGGAAGCCGGCGATCACGTCCTCGGCCATTTGCTCCGTGAGACCGACTTCGGCGGCAACCACGCCAAGGCAATCAAAGGCCGGATCGCCGGTCGGCTGGCCTTCAAACGCCAGCGCGGTCAAGCGGCGAATATGGGCGAGCCGATCTGCAAGATCGGACTGGTCGCCCAGCTCGCCGCCCATCTCCTGATTGTCGGCAATGTCGTCCGCCCGCCGGCACCAGGCATAGAGCAGCCACGCCCGTTCGCGCGTCTCGCGGTCGAACAGCCGCGCGGCGGCGGAGAAGCTCTGCGAGCCGCGCTTGATCGACAGCCGGGCGTGCTCGACCAGCGCGGCGCGGGTGGCGGCATCGACTGGCATGGCCTGGGCTTACAGCTCCCCGGCCTTCATGCGAAAGATCGGGGTGTGCGGCTGATAGGCCGCCATCTTGGCGAGCAGTTCGCTGATCGTGTCGGCCGCGATCAGGATGTTCTGGTGCGCGGGCCGCACGAAGCCGACCTCGGCCATCTTGGCGTTGAAGGCGAGCAGGTGGTCGTAAAAGCCGAAAGCGTTGAGCAGGCCAACCGGATTGGAGTGATAGCCCAGTTGCGACCAGCTCATCGCCTCCCACAATTCGTCCATCGTGCCCACCCCGCCGGGCAAGGTGATGAACCCATCGGAAACGTCGGTGAAGCGCTGTTTGCGCTCGTGCATGCCGCTGACGGTGACGAGTTCATCGCAATCATGGTTGGCGACTTCGGCGCGCACCAGCGCTTCGGGGATGATACCGATGACTTCGCCGCCGTTGTCCTTCGCGCCCCTGGCGAGCGCCCCCATCAGGCCGAGCTTGCCCCCGCCATAGACCAGCCCGATCCCGCGCGCGGCCAGTTCCGCGCCGACATCATAGGCGAGCTGGATGTAGCGCGGGTCATCGGGCGAGGCCGAACCGCAATAAACGGCAAGACGTTTCACGCAGTCACCCTCGCCAGATCCTCCAGCATCAGCCCGGCAGTCGCCTTGGCGCTGCCGACCACGCCCGGAATGCCTGCGCCCGGGTGCGTGCCGGCGCCGACGAGGTAGTAGTTTTTGATCACGTCATCGCGGTTGTGACCGCGCAGCCAGGCGCTCTGCCACAGCACCGGTTCGAGGCTGAAGGCGCTGCCCATGTGGGCGTTGAGATCGGCCTTGAAGTCCTTGGGCGCGTAAGAGAACTTGGTGACGATGCGCGAATGGATGTCGGGGATCAACCGGCGTTCCAGCTCGTCGAGGATCATCTTTTCCAGGCGCGGACCAACCTCGTCCCAATCAAGCGGCATCTTGCCCATGTGGCTGACGGGGACGAGCGCGTAGAAGGTGCTCTTGCCTTCGGGCGCCATGCCCGGATCGGTCACGGTCGGGTGGTGGAGGTAGATCGCGAAATCTTCTGGCACCACGCCGTTCTTGTAGATGTCGTCGAGCAGGCCCTTGTAGCGCTTGGCGAACAGGATCATGTGGTGCGGGATGCCGGGCCAGGTGCCCTCCAGCCCGAAATGCACCACGAACAGGCTGGGCGAAAAGCTCTTGCGGCCCAGCGACTTCGCCATCTGACGCCCGCGCGCGCTGTTCGACATCAGGTCCTTGTAGGAGTGCATGATATCGGCATTGCTGGCGACCGCGTCAAAGCGCTGCTTGAAGCCGGACTTCGTTTCCACTTCGGTCACCCTGGTGCCGAGCGTGTGCACCTGCACCACCGGATCGCCGAGCAGCACACGTCCGCCCAAGCGCTCGAAATGGCGCACCATCCCTGCGATCAACCGGTTGGTGCCGCCGCGCGCCCACCACACGCCGCCATCCTTTTCCAGCTTGTGGATCAGGGCGTAGATCGACGAGGTGTTCATCGGGTTGCCGCCCACCAGCAGCGTGTGGAAAGAGAGCGCCTCGCGCAGCTTCTCGTTTTCGACATAGCTCGACACCATGCCATAGACCGAACGCCACGCCTGTTCCTTGATCAGCGCAGGGGCGGCCTTGAGCATCGACTTGAAATCGAGGAACGGCTTGGTGCCCAGCTTGAGATAGCCTTCCTTATACACCCGCTCGGAATATTCGAGGAAGCGCGCATAGCCTGCGACATCGGCCGGGTTGAGCTTGGCGATCTCGGCGTTGAGCTGATCCTCGTCGTTCGAATAGTCGAAATTGGTGCCGTCGGGCCAGTTGAGGCGGTAGAAGGGCATGACCTTCATCAGTTCAACATCTTCGGCGATGTCGTGGCCGGTCAGTGCCCACAGCTCTTCCAGGCAGGGCGGATCGGTGATCACCGTCGGGCCGGCGTCGAAGGTGAAGCCATCCTTCTCCCAGAAATAGGCCCGCCCGCCGGGCTTGTCGCGGGCTTCGATCACGGTGGTGGCAATCCCGGCTGATTGCAGCCGAATGGCGAGCGCCAGCCCGCCGAAGCCCGAACCGATGACACAGGCGGTGCGCCCGGCATAGCGTTCCGCGAGCGCGGGATTCACGCCCCTTCCGGCAGAAAAGTTGAGCTTGGCGTCGGCGTTCATGCCGGGGTCTCCGTGTTGAGAGGATTACCTGAGGAAAACAGGGCGCGGAGTGCGCGCGGGATAGCTACGGGTGGCTTGCCGGTAAGGATGCGTAAGCGATCGGGCCAGGTCGAGCGGCCGGCGTAGAAGCGTTCGACCAGCCGGCCGCGCAGCGCGTAGAAATGTTCAAACACCACCACGCGCTTGTCCGGCTCGGCCGCCTCGAACAGCATCCGGCTGAGCATCCGGTAATAGCCGGTCGCGCGCCAGTGACGCTTGGCGCGGCCTTCGCAGAAGGCGGCGAGTTCGTTGCCCGACACCCCCGGCCGCCTCGCCAGCAGCCGGGCGATGGCGAGCGCATTGTCGGCGGCAAAGGGCAGGGTGTAGCTGGTGAGCGGGTGCGAGAAGCCCCCGCGCGCACCGGCCACGGCGACGCCGGGGATCGCGATCTCGTTCATCGCGGCGCGGAAATTGCCGCCCGAGACCACCGGCAGGATGCCTGCCTCGGAATCGATCACTTTGCCCTTCCAGCCGTTGCGATGGGCATATTCGGCAATCCGGCCCTTGAGCACCGCGGCATCCATCTTCGGCTGGTCGGCATAATAGGTGTCCTCGATGAACACCTCGTCGGGCGACAAGGGCAGGACATAGACGAAGCGGTAGGCCGCGCCATTGCCGTAGGGCGCGAGCTGATCGACGCTGGCATCCATGATGACGGGGCGGGTGAGGCCATGGGGCTGCTCGCATTTGAAGTGCTGGCCGAGGAACACCTGCCAGCCCCCCGCCAGATGCCTCGAAGGGCGGAACGCGCGGCAATCGATCACGCGGCGGGCGGCGATGCGGGTGCCATCCGCGAGCGTCACGCCGGCAGCATCGAGGCTTTCGACCTTCGTGCCAAGCATGAGGCGCTCCGCCGCCAGTTCGGCTGTCAATGCGCGGTGAAACTCGGTGCTGGCGAGCGAGCGATAGGCGGTCGGCAGGGTGCGGCCAAGGCCAGGGAAAGTGATGTCATAGCCCTCGTCCCAGCCATTCAGGGCGAATTCGGCCATCAGCGCCTGCGCCTCAGCGCCGAGATCGGTGGCGAACCAGCTCCAGCGGTGATGCCCGCCCAGCCTGCGTCCGGCCTCGACCAGCAGGAAACGGCACTTGGGGGCATGGCGGTGCAGCGCGAGCGCGATCAGCCCGCCGGCCAGCCCCCCGCCGACGATCACGAGATCGTGCGGAGTGGCCGCTTCGCCGCCCGGATTTTGCAAGGAATCGCTCATGCTGCGCCAGCCCTAGGCGAGGGCGAGGCTCACGGCAATGTTGCCCGCGCGCCGGCTGCGGCCAATCGCTGTTGCCACCGCCCCTGAAGCGCCATATGGGCGCCCGCAACCATGCGACAGAATCTCATAAATATCATATTTATCAGAAGGTTAATATCTATGAGGCTGTGCAGAAAGCTGGCTCTGTCCGCCGCTCCGGCCGCTGCGATGGCGCTGGCCGCGACCCCGGCGCTGGCCGGTGAAGGCGAGACCGCGTCCGGGGATGCCGTCGAAGTCGCAGCCGAACCCGTCGCCACACCCGCCCAAAGCGCGCCCCAACCCGCACCGACCGCGCCGATGATGGCCTTCACCAAGCCGGTGTTCGACGAGACCTGGGCGACCATCGGCCTTGGTGCAGGGTTGCTGCCGAGCTATGCCGGTTCGGATGATTATGTCGTCTTCCTGCTGCCGCTGATCGTCGGGCGCGTGGGCGGGGTGGGCATCCGGCCCAGCGGCCCCGGGCTGACCTTTGACCTGCTTTCGCCCAAGCCCAGCTTCGGCCCCCGCAAGACGCGGCTCGCGTTCGGCCCGGCGTTCCGCCTCCGCAATGATCGCAATATCCCCATCGGTGATGCGGTGGTGGCGACCGCAGGCAAGCGCGACACGGCGCTCGAAGTCGGGCTGAATGCCGCGGTATCGTTTCCCGGCGTGATCAAACCGCTCGACAGCCTCACCCTCGGCGCGCAGATGCGCTGGGACGTGCTCGGCGCGCATGAGGGCATGGTGATCGAACCGCAGGTCAATTACAGCGCGCCGCTCGGCAAGGCCTTCGTGCTGCAAGTGCAGGCGGGCATGGAGTTCGTCGATAACAGCTTTGCCGATTACTACTTCTCGGTCACCCCGCCGCAGCGGCTGGCGAGCGGACTGCCGGCCTTTGCTGCCAATGGCGGGCTGAACCGCGTCGGCACGCTGGCGATCCTCAACTACGATCTGTCCGGTAACGCGCTCGATGGCGGGTGGAGCGTCTATGGCGTGGGCGGTCATTCGCGCCTGCTGGGCGATGCGGCGAACACGCCTTACACGGCGCTGCGGGGCAGTGCGAACCAGTTCATCACGGGGCTGGGCATCGGTTACACGTTCTGATCATTGCGCCGGGAGTTGCCGGTTGAACACGTCTTCCGCCACCGCCACCTTCGCAGACCTGCGCGTCCAGCGTCCGACCACGACGGCGATTGGTATTTCCGACACGGTCACGCCCGAACCCGGCGGACCGGCCTCAGCCCTTTTCGGCCTGCATGGCTTCGAGGATGAAATCGTCGCGCTGGCGATCCACGAAATCCGGCTTTAGAGCGGTTTGTGCCCATTGCGACCCATCCCGACAGAGCCGATTTTTGGCCCTCTGCAAGAAGGCGAGGCGCAGGGATATGTCGATATCTCAAGCATCGCCGACGCGGCAGTGGGCCAACAGGGGCCCGCCCCGCAGGGGTTGCCCCGAGCAGCCCCGTGGCAGCGTCGCCGCCCTTGTCCGGGCAACCAGCCCGGCCTTCGGACGACTTCTCACCACGACGCTGCTCAGGACAATCGGGATGGGTCGCAATGGGCACAAACCGCTCTAGCGCGTGCGCGGCAGACGACTGCCTCTCGACACCCCCCGCGAAACCCTCTAATCCTCTCCCATCCCCGGGGAGCCCGCTTGATGGCTGAGAGGGGCAGGTAAGCTCTGCCCGACCCGTCGAACCTGAACCTGTTAGCACAGGCGGAGGGAGTGGGCTGGCTTTCGCCATACGCGCCCCCTTTCCGCCACGAGGAGAGAGCGCATCATGGCCGACATCAATTCTCCCGTCGAAATTGGCGTCACCACTGGCCCCATCCGCGGCAGCCGCAAGGTCTATGTCGGCGCGCGCACCGGCAGCGGCATCCGCGTCGCCATGCGCGAGATCGATCTGGAAGGCGGCGAGCCGAGCGTGCGGGTCTATGACACCTCCGGCCCCTATACTGACCCTGCCGCCCATATCGACATCAACGCCGGCTTGCCTGCGCTGCGGCGGGAGTGGATTCTCGCCCGCGGCGATGTCGAGGATTATCCGGGCCGCGAAGTCAAGCCCGAGGACAACGGCCGCCTCGGCCCCGACCGGTCGGGCGGCATCGCGCAGTTCCCCAATGCGGTAAAGCGCCCCCTTCGCGCCAAGGCGGGCATGAACGTGACGCAGATGCACTATGCCCGCCGCGGCATCATCACGCCCGAGATGGAATATGTCGCCGAGCGCGAAAATTTGGGGCGCGAGATCGCCGCCGATCTGATCCGCGACGGCGAAAGCTGGGGCGCGCAAATCCCCGACGTGATCACCCCCGAATTCGTCCGCTCCGAGGTCGCGCGCGGGCGGGCGATCATCCCCAGCAACATCAACCACCCCGAAAGCGAACCGATGATCATCGGCCGCAATTTCCTCGTCAAGATCAACGCCAATATCGGCAATTCCGCCGTCGCCTCGAATGTGGCGCAGGAAGTCGACAAGATGGTGTGGGCGACCCGCTGGGGCGCGGACACGATCATGGACCTTTCGACCGGGCGCAACATCCACGACACCCGCGAATGGATCATCCGCAACAGCCCCGTGCCGATCGGCACCGTGCCGATCTACCAGGCGCTCGAAAAGGTCGGCGGCATCGCCGAGGAACTCACCTGGGAAATCTTCCGCGACACGCTGATCGAGCAGGCCGAACAGGGCGTCGATTACTTCACCATCCACGCCGGCGTGCGCCTGCCCTACATCCCGCTCACCGCAAAGCGCGTCACCGGCATCGTCAGCCGCGGCGGCTCGATCATGGCCAAGTGGTGCCTTGCCCACCACAAGGAGAGCTTCCTCTACGAGCATTTCGACGAGATCACCGAAATCATGAAGGCCTATGACATCGCCTACAGCCTCGGCGATGGCCTGCGCCCCGGATCGATCCGCGACGCGAACGACGAAGCGCAATTCGCCGAACTCTACACGCTGGGTGAACTCACCAGGCGCGCCTGGCAGCAGGACGTGCAGGTGATGATCGAAGGCCCCGGCCACGTGCCGATGCACAAGATCAAGCAGAACATGGACAAGCAGCTGGAGGCCTGCGGCGAAGCGCCGTTCTATACCCTCGGGCCGCTCGTTACCGATATCGCGCCGGGATACGACCACATCACCAGCGGCATCGGCGCGGCGCAGATCGGGTGGTATGGCACCGCGATGCTCTGCTACGTCACCCCCAAGGAGCACCTCGGCCTGCCCGACCGCGACGATGTGAAGGTGGGCGTTGTGACGTATAAGCTCGCCGCCCACGCCGCTGACCTCGCCAAGGGGCATCCGGCCGCCCAGGTGCGCGACGATGCGCTGTCCAAGGCGCGCTTCGAGTTCCGCTGGCGCGATCAGTTCAACCTCAGCCTCGATCCCGAAACCGCGGAAGCATTTCACGACCAGACGCTCCCGGCGGAAGGGGCGAAGTCGGCGCACTTCTGCTCGATGTGCGGGCCGAAGTTCTGCTCGATGAAGATCACGCAGGAAGTGCGCGATTTCGCCGCCAAGCAGAACGCCGGCATCGAAACCTTCGTCGCCAGCGAAGAGGAGGCGGAAAAGGGGATGCAGGAGATGAGCGCCAGGTTCCGCGAAGTCGGCCACCAGCTCTATGTCGGCGCAGGAAACCGCGAACCCGATTGAACCCGCCAAGGGAGGGACGAATGATGACCAAGCGCCTGCCCGCTGCCCTCATGCTGCTGGCCCTTGCGGCCTGTGCCGGGCAGCCGGCACCGCCCGCACCCGCGCTCGATGAAGCCGCGGTGATCGCCGCCTCGGCCCCGGTGGCCGAGAGCTTCCAGGCCGCGCTCAAGGCCCAGCTTCAGGCCGCGATCAAGGCGGGCGGGCCGAAGGACGGGGTTTCGGTGTGCCAGCAGGCCGCCCCTGCCATCGCGGCCGCGCAGTCCGAGGCCAGCGGGGCCGCCGTCGGCCGCATCGCTGAAAAGCATCGCAACCCGGCAGGCGGCGTGCCCGAGGAACTGCGCGAGGCCTACGCGACGCTTGCCGCCGCACCGGTGGTGGAGGGCAAGCCCAATCGCGTGATCGTCCAGACTGGTAGCGGCGCCAAGGCAAAGGTGCATTTCCTTGCCGCCATCCCGATGCAGGAACAGCCTTGCGCGGTTTGTCACGGCACGCAGATCGACCCCGCGCTCAAGGCGCACATCGACAGCCTCTACCCCGGCGATCTTGCCACCGGCTTCAAACCGGGCGAATTGCGCGGCGCATTGCTGGTGAGCTGGGACGCGGCCAAGTTCCTGAAATGAGGCTGCGGGCCGCCTTTCTCGCCCCGCTCGCGCTGATGCTGACAGCCTGCGTGTCGCTGCCCGAACGCGCCGCGCCGCTCGCGCTGGCCGATAGGCCGCGCTTTGATCCCTTCACCTTCTTCGTCGGCGAAAGTCGCGGGGAAGGGGTGCTCGACAAGGTGCTGTCTGATCCTGTGCCCGTCCGCGTCGAAAGCCGCGGGCGGATCGCGGTGGAGCGGCGCCCCGGTTCCAGCTGGGCCGAGCCGCCGAGCACAATGCTGGTGCTCGATCAGACCATCCGCGAAGGCGACAAGCCCCCGCGCGCACGCCAGTGGAAGCTCGTCGAGATCGCCCCCGGACGCTATGAAGGCACGCTCACCGATGCGATCGGTCCGGTGCGCGGCGAGACGCGCGGCAACCTGCTGGTGCTCGAATATATGATGGAGGGCGGCTTCCGGGTGCGTCAGGAGCTGACCCTGTCCCCCGACGCGATGCGCGCCGACAATGTTCTCAAGGTCAGCCAGCTCGGGATCACCGTGGCGGTGCTGGCCGAGGCTATCCGCAAGACATCCTGAGCGCGCGAGCAGGCCAATTTCCCAGACACGCGGATCTGCACCATGCCGGGCGGCCCTTTCGCTGCCGCCCTGCGCGCAGGCACCGGTGCCGAGGCGGCCAAACCGGCGGCGCTGCTGCGGTTCAGCGCGCGGGCAGGGCGCTCGAACATGGCCAGATCAGGCGAGGCTGCGGTGGTCACGATGGCCGTAACACCCTCGGCCCAGGTTAGCATTAGGCGCAAGCGGCAAGATGTGTTATCCCCGCTTTGCTGACGTCGAAATTTGCGACGGACTTCGAAATTTGCGCTTCGCCCCTGCCGCTGGCTAACCCCATCGGTTCCGGCGCTTCTCAGACGACGACTTCCTTTCATTGGACGATACGACGCACTACACCTTGTGGCCATCCGGCCACGGGGCACGACCCCTCGCTGCACGTCGCGGCGGGGCAATTGATTGTTCTTGAAAGGAACACCCCATGAGCAAGACCGGAACCGTGAAGTTCTTC
>JBKBOH010000055.1:0-12184 GCA_046294975.1 Erythrobacter sp.
GCACTACACCTTGTGGCCATCCGGCCACGGGGCACGACCCCTCGCTGCACGTCGCGGCGGGGCAATTGATTGTTCTTGAAAGGAACACCCCATGAGCAAGACCGGAACCGTGAAGTTCTTCAACACCGACAAAGGCTATGGCTTCATTCGGCCGGACGATGGCTCCTCGGACAGCTTTGTGCACATCACCGCCGTGCAGGCGGCGGGCATGAACTCGCTCGATAAGGATCAGCGCCTCAACTACGAACTCGAGCGCGGCCGCAACGGCAAGGAGAGCGCCGTCAACCTGTCGTCGGCCGACTGATCGATACGCCGGGCGGGGGGATGCTGCGCGTTCTCCCGCCGCCCACCGCCCACCTTCCCTTCTCTCCCGGCAGGACAGACCCTTGGCCCAGACCTACGAATTCTACAGCGAACGCGCGGACGAGGCCGCCAGGCAGGCCGCGAAGGCGACGCTGGACAATGTCCGCGAGCGCGAGCTGCGCTCTGAAAAGACCTGGCGCGGTCTTGCCGAACAGGCGCGCAAGA
Organism: Erythrobacter sp.; assembly: GCA_046294975.1. GTDB lineage: Bacteria > Pseudomonadota > Alphaproteobacteria > Sphingomonadales > Sphingomonadaceae > Erythrobacter. The sequence goes on from JBKBOH010000055.1 coordinate 529, forward strand.
CCGCCGTGCAGCGCGATAAGGCCGATCGCGAACGGGCCGCGAAGCGGGCGCTTGAGTCTGGGGGCTAGGCCCCGGCAATCCCGCATTGGCCGAGCAGCTTATCGATCTGCTTGGCCACGCCAAAGAATCCCGCCCTGGCGTGCGGCCAGGTGGCCCGGTCAAGATCGCCCAGCAGGGTAATGATGCGCCCCTGTGCCGCCAGCGGCGCAAGCCCCGGCGCGAGCGTGTCGCGCGTCCATCCAGCGGGAATATACGGCACCGCCAGCCGGGTCACGCCGGCCTGAGCGAGCAGCGGCTCCAACATCTCTCCCTCGCGCCATTCGACCACCGGACACCCGAATGCGGCTGCCGCTTCGGCGAGACCGCTGGACATCGCTCCGGCAGTGAAGCAGACTGCCGGTTGCCCAACCACACCCGGCGTGCGCGCTGCCGGCCGGCTCGCTCCGATCACCAGCGCCGGCGCGGCGGGCAGGGCGAGCGGGGCGTGATGCGCGGCCTCGTCGTGCAGCAGCAGGGCGAAGCGCGCGGGCAGATCGGCAGCCGAAACGGGCGGCGGCAGATCGGGCAGGCGGCGCGGGTGATCATGCGCTTCGCTGAGCGGGGCGGCATCCTCCGCCAACCCCACGGCCGCCAGTGGTCCGCCGCGCCGTCCGGCAGTGTAGCGGGCGATGTTGTCGGCCCGCGCGAGGTAGTGCTTGCCCCTGGTGTGCAGCCCCGCCACCCAGCGCCACGACAGCGTATTGGACGCCGCATCGCCGTCGATGAGGTGCGAGAGGAAAAAGTCCGCACCCAGTTGCCAGTCGAGCTTGAGGGTGAAGATCCAGATGCTCGCAAACCACATGCGGGCGTGATTGTGGAGGTAGCCGGTTTCCACCAGCTCCCGCGCCCAGACATCGAAGGCCGCAATGCCGGTGCGCCCCTCGGTGGCTTGTGCATAGGCGGTGCACAGCCCGCCATTGCCCTCCAGCGCCACCAGCGCCGCATCGCGGCCCGCGCAGTAATCTGCCCACACCGCCGGGCGCTGTTCGAGGTAGCCCTTGAAATAGATCCGCCAGAACACCTCGGCGATGAACTTCTCGGCTGCACGCGGGGAATGCTGGCCCAGCACCGCTTGCAGCACCTCGGGCGCACCCACCAATCCGGCGTGGAGCCATGGCGAGAGTTGCGAGACATTGCCGCGCCCGCCTGTCTCGGGCCCGTTGTCGTGATTGCGCTCATCGGCATAGCGGCGGCCTGCAGCGGGGAGGAATTGGGCGAGGCGCGCAAGGCCGCGGGCGCGGGTCGGGGTCCAGTCCATGCGCGCCTAACCCCTTGGCGCTGATCCGGTTCCGCCCTATCCTTGGCGGCCGAGGAGAAAATGCCATGGTCCGACTAAGCTTTGTGATCGCCGCGCTGTTACCCGGTCTGGCCGCGTGCACGCAGGCGCAGGGCGGGATCGACCCCCGAGGCCAGACCTTCGATGGCGTCGCGCCCGACGAGACCATCACCTTGGTGGGCACCGAGCCCTTCTGGAATGTGCGGATCGCCGGGGGCGAGGCGAGCTACAGCAATCCCGATCATCCCGAGGGAATGCGTTTTGCTGTGAGCCGCTTTGCCGGCAATGGCGGCCTCGGCTTTTCCGGCACGCTGTTCGATGCCCCTTTCATTGCCACTCTCACTCCTGGCCAGTGCAGCGACGGGATGAGCGACCAGCGCTACCCCTTCGTTGCCACTATCGCTTTGGACGGGGAGACTTTGCAGGGCTGCGGCTATACCGATAGCCAGCCGTTCACCGGCGGCGAAGGTTCGTCCGAGGGAGAGATGCCATGACCATCACCGGGGGCTGCCTGTGCGGCAAGGTGCGCTACACCTGCCAGAGCGATCCGCTGCTGTGCGTCACCTGCCATTGCAAGAACTGCCAGCGACAGGCAGGCAGCAGCCTGTCGGTCATCATCGGCGTGCCCGAGGAGGCGGTGGCATTCGCGGGGGAGCTGACCACCTATAACGATACCGGCGACAGCGGCGCGAGCGTGCGGCGGCAGTTCTGCGGCACCTGCGGATCGCCGGTGTTCACCCGGGTCGAAAGCCCGCCGGGGATGATGTTCATCAAGGCCGGGACGCTCGACGATACCAGCATTCTGAAGCCCGCTTTTCACTGCTACACCAAAAGCAAGCAGGACTGGGTCGATCTCGGCGATATTCCGGGATTCGAGACCGTGCCGGACGGACTCTAGAACTTCCCCGGTATTTCGAGATCGCCAGCGCCGGGACGGGCCGGGGTGAGCGGCGCGCGTTGCGGCTGGTCGAGGCCTTGACGCGCGCGCTGCGCGGCATCGGCGGCGACACCATCCTTCCCGCCCGCAATCGGGGTGCAGGCGCGTCCGGCCAGGAAATCGAGCGCCGCCGCGATCGAGGCTTCGCGCGGATCGCCCAGCGGACGGGTGATGTCATCGCCCGCGCGGCAGGTGTTGGGCACCACGCTGGCCAGCCCCGTGAAATATTCGCCCTGGTTGTTGGCGTTGACCGTCTGGAACGCCACCGCGCGCACCCTGAGATCGCAGGCGGCCAGATCGAATCCGAACTGGCCCACCGGCTTGCCGAAGGTGTTGCTGCCCACCAGCGCCAGGTTGGTGCCGAGATAGGGGATCATCGCATTGGCCACCAGCTCGCTGGCCGAGGCGCTGGCACTGGTGGTGATGAAGGCAACGCGGGTGGGGGTGATCGCGTTGGCCTCGGTGCGGAACAGGCGGGTTTCGTTCTCGGAGGATTTCGAGGCGCGCAGCACAGTGCGGCTCCACACCTGTCCGGTGCGGCCCTTGCCCATCAGATCGCCCATGATGTCCGCCACCTCGACCAGCCCGCCGCCATTGTAGCGCAAGTCGATGATCAGCTCGCTCACCCCCTGCGCGGCGAACTGGCCGAAGGCGGCGCGCAGCTGGTTGGCGGCATCGGCGATGATGAAGGTCCGCAGGTTGATATAGCCCACCTGCCTGTTGCCATCGTTGAGCACCAGCGCGCCGTAACGATCGGACAGCGGATCGAGCGCGAAGTCGGTCTTGGTGATGCTGCGCTCGATGGTCGGCCCGCCGGGCTGCTGGACGAAGCGCAGCACGCGGGTGGTGCCCGCCGTCGCCGGCCCCAGCGCATCGACCACCGCCTGCGGTCCGCCGCTTGCCATCAGGCTGGATACGCTCTGCAAGGTGGCCGCAGAGGTGCCGATCGCGGTGATCTCGGTGCCGCGGTCGAGCCCGGCGGCCAGGCCATTGGCACCTTCGAAGGCTTCGGTCACGAACACGCGCCTGGCATTGGTGTCGTAGAACAGGCGGATGCCGAACCCGGCCGAGGAGCCTGAATTGATCAGCGCGTTCTCCTCGGCGATCGAGGTGGCGAAAGTGAAGAACCGGTCGCGGTTCTGGGCGCGGGCCGGGGCGACGCGGGCGTCGAGATAGGCCTGCAGATTGCTGAAGCTCGCCGGATTGGCGGCCGCGAGCAGGTTGGGGAACAAATACCATTCGTTGAGCACGCTATCGGCGAAGTCCTGCTGCGCGCGCAGTGAACAGGCCGCGGTGGTCGGTGTCGGGGTCGGGGTGCCACCGCCGGTGGGAGCAGGCGCGGATCCGCCGCCGCAGCTTGCCAGAGCGCAGGCGAGGATGGTGCTGAGCGCGGTGCGGGCGGGCTTCATGGCGGGTTACGACTCCGGCAAAAGCAAGGGTGAGAGTGGGGCATCCGGCTTCATCCGGAGCACCGAATGGATGCAATGTCTTGGCCGCAAGGGCAAGAACCGCCGCCGCGGCGGCTCAAAAAAGCCACATCCGAACGGTTTTTGACTGCTTTTGCTCGGTTTTCCTCAGAATCCGGCGAAAACTGCCCGGCCAAGCCTCGTTTCGCAGGCTCGAAGGGACTAGCACAAGTCCGATGAAGCGACAGAATCATGACTGATTTTCCGGCCTGGCTTGCCGCACAAGTGCCTGATCCCGCGCGCCATCCCGGCCTTGCGGTGGCCGCGCTTGGCTCGGCGCAGACGCTCGGGCGCGGCGGATTTGCGCTCACCAGCCCCGCCTTTGCCGCGGGCGAGGAGCTGGATGGCAGCTTCACTGCCACCGAAGAGGACGCGGTCGCCCCCCCGCTGGAATGGAGCGCGCCGCCGCCGGGAACGCAGGAACTGGTTATCATCGTTGAGGATGCCTCGACCAAAGCGGCACAGCCCGCCTGCCACTGGCTGGTATGGGGTCTTGCCGGCCAGCGCGGCAAGCTGCTTGAGGGCGAGGCGCCGCCGCGCACGGGCAAGAACGCCCACGGCAATTCCGAATGGCTGCTGCCCGATCCCCCCGAAGGCGAGACCCGCCATTACCTGTTCCAGATTTTCGCCACCGACCTGCCGCTCGTGCTGATGCCGGGGGCCACCCGGGCGGAGCTGCTCGCATCACTGCAAGGCACGATTACGGCTTGTGCGGTGCTTCATGCCACTTTTGCCGGTGGCGGGGGCGATGATGCGGACTGGGAAGTCGATAATTTCTGATCAACCTGCCACCAAGACAAGGGAGTAGAAAATGGCTGGAACGACCAATGCACTGCAAAAGCCGGTGACGCTTTCGGGGGATCTCGAAGCGCTGATCGGCAAAGGTCCGATGACCCGCGCCCAGGTGACCTCTAAGGTGTGGGAATACATCAAGGCCAACGGCCTTCAGGACAGCAAGGACAAGCGTCAGATCAACCCCGATGCCAAGCTTGGCGCGGTGATCGGCAAGGATCAGATCTCGATGTTCAAGATGACCGCTGCGGTCTCGAAGCATCTGAGCTGAGATTGACACCCCGCCGAGCGGCGGGATGTTGAGCAAGCGGCGCGCGCGGCTTTCAGGCTTCGCGCGCCGATTTGCTTGTCCGACTGACCCAGATCGCCAACCAGATGATCACCGGCTGCGCGATCATGCGCGGGATGTGGTAGACAAGGCCAAGGCCGCCGTCGGCACGTCGCATGTCGATGATGAAGTGGTTGATATTGGCCGGCCACACACATAGTGCGTAGAGGGCCAAGCCCCAGCCAGCGGCGTGGCGCAGGGCGGGCGAGAAGGGCTGCACCAGACCGATCGCGCCGAGGATCTCGGCCACACCCGTCCACAACACGATGGCCTCTGGCGCAGGCACCCAGCCCGGCATGATCGTCAGGAACGGGGCGGGCTGCACCAGATGGATCACCCCCGCCACCAGGTAGAAAGCAGCGAGCAGCCAGCGCAGGCCGATGCGGATCATCGGCCCGGCTCCCAGCCCGGCGGGGCGAGGGTGAAGCCGGCAAAGTCGAACCCCGGCACCACCACGCAGGAGGCGAGGCTGTAACCCTGCACCGGCGCGCCGTGCGGGCGGGCGGCCTGCCATTCGTGCGCTGCGACGAGGCCTTGCAATGCTTGCCCCGCCGCGACATCCGCGCCGAGGATCACCTGACGCACTGGCCCGGCATCGCCCGCCGCCAGCCGCAGCTCGATCGGATCGCCCGCCTGCCACAGCCACAACTCGGCCGCATCGACCCTGTGCCAGTGCGATGCCTCGCCGGCGCGCAGCAGGAAGATGATGGCTGTGCCGCTGGCACGGCCATCGGGGCCGGGCGCGCCCCGCCACGTTTCCTTGTACCACCCACCTTCGGGGTGGGGGGCAAGGCCCAATTGTTCGATAAGATTTTGCGCGCTATCGTTCATGGTGGTTCCGGTCCCGAGACGTACGGACCACCTTTCCGGGAGTTTTTCCAGACATGCAAGCCACTGCGCCGCGTGTTTTTCTCGCCCTTGCCAGCGCATTGATGCTGGCCACGCCCGCCGCTGCCCGCAAGATCAGCGAGGAACAGGCGATCGCCACTGCTGAGGCGGCGCTCGAGGCCGCGCCGGTGTTTGATGGCCACAATGACACGCCCGGCCAGCTGCGTTCGCGCTTCCGTAACCAGATCAATGACTTCGATTTTACCGATACGCTGCCCACCGCCGATCCGGCCACGGGCGAGGGGGCGATGCACACCGATCTCAACCGGCTCAAGGCCGGCAGGGTCGGGGCGCAGTTCTGGTCGGTCTATGTCCCGCACAACGCCGATGAGGCGGCGGCGGTGCAGCAGACCATCGAGCAGATCGACGTCACCAGGCGCCTGATCGCGCGCTATCCGCAGGCGATGCGCTATGCCGAGACCGCCGATCAGGTCGAAACCGCCATGCGCGATGGCCGGATTGCCTCACTGCTGGGGATGGAGGGCGGCTATTCGATCGGCTCGAACCTCGGCGTGCTGCGGCAGTTTTTCGCGCTGGGCGTGCGCTACATGACGCTCACCCACAACAGCAACACCCCCTGGGCCGATGCCGCGACCGACAATCCCAAGCACAATGGCCTCACCGATTTCGGCAAGGACGTGGTGCGCGAGATGAACCGGCTGGGGATGCTGGTCGATCTCTCGCACGTCAGCGAGCAGGTGATGCGGGACGCGCTCGACGTGGCGCGCGCGCCCGTCATCTTCAGCCATTCGGGCGCGCGCGGCGTGACCCCGCATCCGCGCAATGTGCCCGATAGCGTGCTGGCGCGTCTGCCCGAGAATGGCGGGATCGTGATGGTGGTGGCCTTGCCGCGCTTCATCAACGAAGACCTGCGCCAGTGGGACGCACGCCGCACCGCCGAACTCGCGCGGCTGCGGGTGGTGCACCTTGGCAATCCCGAGGCGGCGGCGAAGGCGATGGATGCCTGGCTGGCCGCCAACCCGGAGCCCAGGAGCGCAATCAGCGATGTCGCCGATCATATCGATCACATCCGCAAGGTGGCAGGGGTCGAACATATCGGCATCGGCGGCGACTATGACGGGATGCCGAACGGGCCGGTGGGCATGGAGGACGTCAGCGGCTATCCCGCGCTGTTCGTGGAACTGGCGCGGCGCGGCTATTCGCAGGCCGAACTGGAGATGATCGCCAGCCGCAACATCCTGCGCGTGATGCGTGCCGCGGAAGCCTATGCCGCCAGCGTGGCAGGCGAGCCGCCGATCGAGACCCTGATCAGCCCGCCCGCCAAGCCGGAATGATCAATGGCTGGCATGGGCCAGCGCGGGGATGATCCACACGAGGCTCATCGCGACCACCGCGAAAGCAAGGCTGAAGCCCAGCACATAGCGCAGGCCGGTGTTGCTGATGGCCCCGCGCGCGGCTTCGTCATTGATGCGGATCGTATCGTTCTGTTCGGCCATCCGGCTCACTCCCCGTTTATGATTGACGTTACGGAAATACCTTCCTTAACGTCAATCAACCGCGAGGGCGGCGAGAAGTTCCCGGTCAGTCGCGCAGCAGCTCGTTGATGCCGGTCTTGGCGCGGGTCTGGGCGTCGACCGTCTTGACGATCACCGCGCAGTAAAGGCTCGGCCCGATGCTGCCATCGGGCAGGGGCTTGCCGGGCATCGCGCCGGGGACCACCACGGCATAGGGCGGCACTTCGCCCATGTAGATTGTGCCCGTGGCGCGATCGACGATCCTGGTCGAGGCGCCGAGATAGACCCCCATCGACAGCACCGCGCCTTCGCCCACGCGCACGCCTTCGGCAACTTCGGCGCGCGCGCCGATGAAGGCGTTGTCGCCGATGATAACAGGGCCGGCCTGGAGCGGTTCGAGCACCCCGCCGATCCCCGCGCCGCCCGAAACGTGCACATTGGCACCGATCTGCGCGCAGGAGCCGACCGTCGCCCAGGTGTCGATCATGGTGTTTTCGCCAACGTAAGCCCCGATATTGACGAAGCTGGGCATCAGCACCACGCCCCTGGAAATATGCGCGCCGCGCCGCACCACCGCGCCCGGCACGACGCGAAAGCCGGCATCCTTGAAGCGGTTTTCGCCCCAGCCGGCGAATTTGAGCGGCACCTTGTCATAGGCCGGAGCGCCGGCCGCGCCGCCATCCATCACCCGGTTGTCGTTGAGGCGGAAGCTCAGCAGCACCGCCTTCTTGAGCCATTGGTTGACCCGCCAGCCGCCGTTGCCGTCCGGCTCGGCCACCCGCGCCTCGCCGCTGTCGAGCAGGGCGATCGCATCGGCGACGTGATGGCGCACTGCGTGCCCCGGCGTAACCTCGGCACGGTGTTCCCAGGCCTCTTCGATGGCGGTGATCAGGGCGTCGGTCATGCTGTTCTCCGGCGGATTAATGCGCTTCGCGCGCCTAGCCGCGCCGGCGACACTCGGCAAGCGTTAGACATCGGCCCGGCAGGGCCGCAAGGCTGATCAGCCGCCCGCAGCCGTTTGTACGCAGCGCGAAACGCGGCGAGGACGCACACCCGGAGGGGCGTGCGAAAAACTAAGACTCCATCCCGGCGGCGAGAGCAAACTGATATGCCCGTTCGGCCAGCGGCCGCACCCGCTCGCTCATCGCCTGTGCATGGGCGCTCGACGCGGTGCCGTCGATCACGCGCTTCTTGATGCCCTGCATGATGCCCGCCAGCCGGAACAAGTTATAGGCGAAATACCAGTCCATCGGCGGCACGGGGTAGCCGGTACGCGCAACGTAACGCTCCACCGCTTCCTCCTGGCTTGGAATGCCCAGCGCTTCCAGATCGAGGCCCAGCAGCCCGGCGCGGCCATCGGCCGGGTTGTGCCAGTTGAGCATCAGGTAGCTGAAGTCGGCAATCGGATCGCCCAGCGTCGACAGCTCCCAGTCGAGCACGGCGATGATGCGCGGTTCGTCATGCGCGAAGATCACGTTGTCGAGCCGGTAGTCGCCGTGCACCACGCTCGATGCGTTCTGCGGCGGAATGGTTTCGGGAAGCCATTCGATCAGGCGCTCCATTTCCGGCATGTGTTCGGTTTCGGAGAGCCTGTATTGCTTGGTCCAGCGGGTGATCTGGCGCGCACAGTAATCGGTCGGCTTGCCGAAATCGCCCATGCCGATCTGTTCCGGATCGCGCAGGTGCAGATCGGCCATGGTGTCGATCAGCGCGTGATAATGCGCGCGGCGCTGGTCCGGGGTCATGCCGGGCAGCGCGCCGTTCCACAAGGAGCGGCCATCGGCCAGGCTCATCACGAAGAACTTGGCGCCGATCACCGCCGGATCTTCGCACAGGCCATAGGTGCGCGGCACCGGGAAGCCGGTGGGATATAGCCCCGTCATCGCCGCATATTCGCGGTCGACCGCGTGGGCCGAGGGCAGCAGCTTGCCGAACGGCTGGCGGCGCAGCACGTAGGAGGTCTTGGGCGTGTCGATCCGGTAGGTCGGGTTCGACTGGCCGCCCTTGAACTTGGTGTAGCTGATCGGCCCTTCGAAGCCTTCGACATTGGCCTCGAACCATGCGGTGAGCGAAGCGAGGTCGAGTGCGTCTTTCTCGGTCACTGCGACCGTGCCGACCATCTCCTTGTCGAAATCGATATCCATCAGTCGAACACCACCACGGTGCGGGCCGAATGTCCGGCGCGCATTGTGTTGAAGCCCTCATTCACTGCCTCGAGCGGGATACGCTCGGCGATGATCGTGTCGAGATCGAGCAGCCCGCGCAGGTAGAAATCGACCAGACGCGGCAGGTCGACGGGGAAGTGATTCATCCCCATGAGCGCGCCCATCAGCTTCTTGCCGCCCAGCAGATCGAGCGCGGACAGTCCGACCTTGCAGTCCAAGGGCATCATGCCGAGGATCACCGCCGTGCCCCCGCGCCGCAGCGCTGCGACGGCAAGATCGGCCGAGGCTTGCCGTCCGACCGCCTCGATTCCCCAATGCACGCCCCCGTCCGAAAGGGCGATGATCTGCTTGGCCGCATCCGGATCAAGCGCATCGATGGTGTGGGTCGCACCCAGCACTTCGGCCAGCGCGCGCTTTTCGGGCAGCGGGTCGGCGGCGATGATCTTGCCGGCCCCGGCGATCTTGGCGGCGTTGATGACGGCAAGGCCCACGCCCCCGCAACCGACGACAGCCACGGTTTCGCCCGGCGTCACCTTGCAGGCGTTGAAGACCGTCCCCGCCCCGGTCGTCACCGCACAGCCCAGCAGCGCGGCGCGATCGAACGGCATGTCCTTGTCGATCGCGACGCAGGCGTGTTCGTGGATCAGCATCTGTTCGGACAGCGCCGAGAGGTTGAGCATCTGGTTGACCGGCGAGCCATCGGCAAAGGCGATGCGCGAGGCCTCGCCCTTGGCGCGGCGGGTGTCCCCGCCAAGGCACAGCGCCATCCGCCCCGTCACACAGAACTCGCAGTGCCCGCAAAAGGCCGAGAGGCAGGAGACGACGTGATCGCCCGGCTTCACCGTCCGCACTTCGCTGCCCACCGCGCGCACCACGCCGGCTGCCTCGTGCCCCGGAATGCAGGGCAGTGCGTGGGGATAGTGCCCGTCGATGAAGTGCAAGTCCGAATGACACAGCCCGCAGGCCTTGGTGTCGATCAGCACTTCGTGGGGGCCGGGCGCGGCATAGGTGACTTCGGCGATGCGAAGGCCCTGGCCGGGCTGTTCGAGAATGGCGGCTTTTGCCATGTGCAAGTCTTTCCGTTCGGTTCGAGCCTATCCGATAACCGTCCGTGCGAGCGGGCCGCGACCGCGCCCGGCACGAACGGTTGTTCTGGCGCCTCAGCGCGCCACGCCCATGTCGCCCGAGCTGAAGCTCGGCGCGTCGTTGACGGCCCGGCCATGCTCGCCGCGCAGGGCGTTGGCCGAGGGGCCGGGGACGGGGGCGTGCTTGGCGAACTCCATGTGCGCGATCGAGCGGGCGTGGACTTCGTCCGGTCCGTCGGCAAGCCGCAGGGTGCGCTGGTGGGCATAGGCCGAGGCGAGGCCAAAGTCCTCTGACACGCCGCCGCCGCCATGGGCCTGGATCGCATCGTCGATGATCTTCAGCGCCATGTTCGGCGCCTGCACCTTGATCATCGCGATTTCTTGCTTGGCGGCCTTGTTGCCGACCTTGTCCATCATGTCGGCTGCCTTGAGGCACAGCAGACGGGTCATCTCGATATCGATGCGGGCGCGCGCCACGCGTTCTTCCCACACCGAATGCTTGTAGACCGGCTTGCCGAAGGCCTCGCGCTCCTGCAGGCGGCGGCACATCTTGGCCAGCGCCTCTTCGGCCACCCCGATGCTACGCATGCAGTGATGAATGCGGCCTGGCCCGAGCCTCCCTTGCGCGATCTCGAAGCCGCGCCCTTCGCCCAGCAGCATGTTGGTGACAGGCACGCGCACGTTCACCATCTCCACTTCCATGTGGCCGTGCGGGGCATCGTCATAGCCGAACACCGGCAGGTGGCGGATGATGTTCACCCCCGGCGTGTCAATCGGCACCAGCACCATCGATTGCTGCGCGTGGCGCTGGGCATCAGGATTGGTCTTGCCCATCACGATCGCGATCTTGCAGCGTGGATCGCCCAGGCCCGAAGACCACCACTTGCGCCCGTTGATGACGTAAGAGTCGCCGTCGCGCTCGATCCGGGTTTCGATGTTGGTTGCGTCCGAGGAGGCGGTGTAGGGCTCGGTCATCAGGAAGGCCGAACGGATCTCGCCGTTCATCAGCGGGCGCAGCCACTCTTCCTTCTGTTCGCGGGTGCCGTAGCGATGGAGCACTTCCATGTTGCCGGTATCGGGCGCGGAGCAGTTGAACACTTCGCTCGCCCAGCCGATCCGGCCCATTTCCTCGGCGCACAGCGCATATTCGAGATTGGTGAGGCCGGGGCCTTCGAATTCGAAGGTTTCATCGACATGGTGGTGGC
>JBKBOH010000056.1:0-11873 GCA_046294975.1 Erythrobacter sp.
ACGATGCAGCAGCTTACCGGACATTTCTCACCGAAATTGGCTACCTTGTCCCCGAGCCGGGCGAGTTCACCATTGGCACGCAGAATGTCGATCCGGAAATTGCGACCATGGCCGGCCCGCAACTGGTGGTGCCGATTCTCAACGCCCGCTTCCTGCTCAATGCGGCGAATGCGCGCTGGGGGAGCCTCTATGATGCCTTCTACGGCACCGATGCGCTCGATGCCGCGCCGGCAAAGCCCGGCGGCTATGACGCGGTGCGCGGCGCGGCGGTGATCGCGCGCGGACGGCAGTTCCTCGACGAGGCCTTCCCGCTCGCAGGAGGGGCCAGTTGGGCCGACCTTGCCGGGCGCGATGCCATCACTTTGGCTGACAGCAGCCAGTATATTGGTGAAACCGGGAAGGGTATCCTTCTGAAAAACAATGGCCTGCACGTTGAAATTGTGTTCGATTCGAACACGCCGGTGGGCGCCGGCGACAAGGCCGGGATCGCCGACATCATCGTCGAAGCCGCGCTTACCACCATCGCCGATTGCGAGGATTCGGTCGCGGCGGTCGATGCCGAGGACAAGCTGCTGGCCTATTCCAACTGGCTCGGCATCATCCGTGGCGATCTGTCGGAGAGCTTCGAGAAGGGCGGGCGGATGCTCACCCGCACGCTGGCGGACGACAAAATCTATACCGCGCCCGATGGCACCACCCATGCGCTGCCGGGGCGGAGCCTGATGTTCGTGCGTAATGTGGGCCACCTGATGACCAATCCGGCGATCCGCCTGCCCGATGGCTCCGAAGTGCCCGAAGGCATCATGGACGCGGTGTTCACCAGCGCCATCGGCACGCTCGATATCGAAGGCCACGGCAGGTTCGGCAATAGCCGCTGCGGTTCGATCTATATCGTCAAGCCCAAGATGCACGGGCCGGAAGAATGCGCGTTTACCAATGATTTGTTCGATGCGGTTGAGGATTTGCTTCAAATCCCCCGCCACACCATCAAGGTCGGGGTGATGGACGAGGAGCGCCGCACCAGCGCCAACCTTGCCGCCTGCATCCACGCCGTGCGTGACCGCATCGTGTTCATCAACACCGGCTTTCTCGACCGCACGGGGGATGAAATTCACACCTCGATGCGCGCCGGGCCGATGTTGCGAAAAGGCGCGATGAAGGGCAGCGACTGGCTCAAGGCCTATGAAGCGAGGAACGTCGCCATCGGCCTTCGCCACGGCCTGTCGGGCAAGGCGCAGATCGGCAAGGGCATGTGGGCCGCGCCCGATCTGATGGGGCAGATGATGGTCGAGAAGATCGGCCATCTCAAGGCCGGCGCCAACACCGCATGGGTGCCCTCGCCCACCGCCGCGACACTCCACGCGCTGCATTACCACCAGATCGACGTGTTCGCGGTGCAGAAGAGTCTGCCCGAACCGATGGGCCTCGATGCGCTGCTGGCAATCCCGCTGGCTGAGGGGGCAAACTGGTCGGAAGCGGACATTGCCGAAGAACTCGACAATAACTGTCAGGGATTGCTGGGTTACGTTGTGCGCTGGATCGATCAGGGCGTGGGCTGCTCCAAGGTGCCCGACATCAATGATGTGGGCCTGATGGAGGACCGCGCGACCTTGCGGATTTCCTCGCAGCATATCGCCAACTGGCTGCTGCACGGTGTGGTTAGCGAGCCGCAGGTGATGGACAGCTTGCGCCGCATGGCCGCCAAGGTCGATGCCCAGAACGCGGGCGATCCGCTCTACACACCGCTGACGGACAACGAAAACGGCCCGGCCTTCCGCGCGGCGAAGGACCTGATCTTCAAGGGTGTCGAGCAGCCCAATGGTTATACCGAGCCGCTGCTGCACCACTGGCGGCAGATCAAGAAGGCGGGTTAGGAAAGCGCCTTTGCCAGCGCCACGAATTCTGCCACGCTGACCGTCTCGGCGCGGCGGGTTTCGTCGATGCCGAGCTGGCCCAGCGCCTCCAAGGCCCCCGGCACGCCCTTCAGGCTCTGGCGCAGCATCTTGCGGCGCTGGCCGAAGGCGGCTTCGGTGAGGCGTTCGAGCATCCGCGCGCTGACGCCATCGGGCATCGCGGCCGGGGTCACGTGGACAATCGCGCTCATCACCTTGGGGGGCGGGGTGAAGGCGCTGCGGTGAACCTTCATGGCAATGCTCGCCTCGGCGCGCCACTGGGCGAGCACGGCGAGGCGGCCATAGGCGTCCTCGCCCGCCGATGCGACGATCCGGTCAGCCACCTCGCGCTGGAACATCAGGGTGAGTGAGCGCCACAGCGGCGGCCAGCCTTCCCCGCCGAGCCAGCGCACGAACAGCGCGGTGCCGACATTATAGGGCAGGTTGGAGAGCACGTGGAACGGCGTATTGTCCATCACTTGGCCATGATCGAGCTTGAGCGCGTCGCCCTCGATCACGGTGAGCTGGCCCGGAAAGGCTTCGCCCAGTTCGGCCAGCGCAGGCAGGCAGCGGCGGTCCATCTCGATCACGGTGACTTTGGCTCCGGCGCGCAGCAGGGCGCGGGTGAGACCGCCGGGGCCGGGGCCGACTTCGAGCACCCGCTGGCCCGAAAGGTCTCCCGGCAGCGCGGCAATGCGGGCGAGCAGCTGTTCGTCGAGCAGGAAGTTCTGCCCCAGCGCCTTGGACGCGGCGAGGCCGTGGCGGGCGATCACCTCGCGGATGGGGGGAAGGGCGGTCATGCGCGGGCCCGCGCCGCGGCCATCTCGCTCGCCATCACGATTGCCGCTGCCATCGCGCCCGGATCAGCCAGGCCCTGGCCGGCGATGTCGAAGGCGGTGCCGTGATCAGGCGAGGTGCGGATGATCGGCAGGCCGAGCGTGACGTTGACGCCCTCGTCCACCTCCAACGCCTTGATCGGGATCAGCGCCTGATCGTGATACATGCACAGCGCCGCATCATAGCCGGCGCGTGCCCGCGGCATGAACAGCGCGTCGCCGGGGACGGGGCCAAAGGCCGCGATCCCCTCGGCCTGGAGCGCGGCGATGGCAGGCGCGATGATGCGCGCTTCCTCGTCGCCGAACTTGCCGCCTTCGCCCGCGTGCGGGTTCAAGGCGGCAATTGCAAGGCGGGGCTGGGCAATGCCGAAATCGCGCTTGAGGCTCGCGGCGACGATCCGCGCCTTGTGGGTAATCAGCGCGCGCGACAGCAGCGCCGGCACCTCGGCCAGCGCGACATGAACGGTGAGCGGCACGGTACGCAAGGATGGCCCGGCCAGCATCATCACGGCATCGCGATAGGGCTTCGCGCAAACATCGGCGAGAAATTCGGTCTGGCCCGGATAGTCCCAGCCGATCGCGGCGAGCGCGCTCTTGGCGATGGGCGCGGTGACAAGCCCGCTCGCCACGCCCGCGAGTACGCATTTCGCCCCCCATTGCAGCGAAGCCAGTGCCAGCCGCGCGCCTTCGGGCGAGGGGGCAGCAGGCAGATAGGGGCCGTCGAGCATGGCCAGCACCGGCAGGCCGGCGGCCACTGCGTAGCGCGCCTCGTACGGTTCGGCGATCGGCACAATCGGACAGTCGAGCGACAGCCGCTCGGCACAGGCGGTCAGCAGACTCGGACCGCCCACCACGAAGGCGGGCGGGGCACGTCGCTCGGCGCGCAGCCGTGCCCACGCGCCGAGGATGACTTCCGGGCCGATTCCCGCCGGATCGCCCAGTGCTATTGCAAGGGGTGCAGGCGCGTCGCTCAATTGTATTCGATATAGGCGTCGTTACGCAGGTCGCGCAGGTATCGCTGGGCGCGCTTGTTCACCCGTTCCTGCTCGATCTGGTCCATCACCGCCGCAAAGCTCGGCGCGCCGGCGTCCTTGGGATCGTCGCGCCCGCACAGCATCAGCACCCGCACACCTTCCTGCAGTCCGCCGAACAGCGGGGTGGTCTGGCCGATCTGGAGGCCCAGCACGATCGCGCGCAGTTGTTCGGGCAGGTTGGCCGCCTTGATCTGGTCGTTGGAGACCACCTGCGCGCCGATCGCTGCCGCACCCGCCTCGACATCGCCGCAGCCGCGCAGGGATTCGACGAATTTGCCGAACTGCTCGACCTTGGCGGTCGCCACCGCCTCGGTCACGCCTTCGGGGAAGCTGATCGAGATCTGCTTGAGGCTGAGCACTGCCTCGTTCGGGTCGGCCATCAGCACCTGGCGCTTGTTGATGAGGTAGATGATCGAAAACCCGCCGGGGATTTCAATCGGGCCATTGAGCTGGCCCGGCTGCATCTGCCGCGCGGCCGCCGCAAGCTGCGGCGGCAGCTGGCCCAGTCGCACCCAGCCCAGATCACCCCCGACCACGGCCGTGGTCGCCTCGGAGAACTGGCGCGCATAGGCGACAAAGCTGCCGCCTTGCCGCAGCTGCTCCATGATCGCCTGGGCGTTCCTGAGCACCGCCTCGCGGTTTTCGGCGGTGGCCGAGAGGTAGATCTCGCCCAGCCGGTATTCGTCGGTGCCCTTGGCCTCGTTCATGCGCTTGAGCACCTCGTTGACCTCTTCGGCCGAGACGTTGACGAAGGGCATGATGTTGCGGCGCAGCAAGTTCTCCCACGCCAGCTCGCCTTCGATCTGGCGCTTGAGCGCGGCAGGCGACGAGCCAATCTGGCGCAGATATTCGTCCATCTTCTTGGGCTCGTTGCCGAAGTTCTGGGCGGCGAGCTGCTGGTAGGTTTCCTCAACCTCGTTCGGTTTGACCTTCATTTCCGCCGCTTCGGCGGCCTGGATCTTGAGCGTTTCGTCGATCAGGTTTCGCAGCACCTGCACGCGCAAGCGCAGCATTTCCTCGTCCGAAATCGGCGCATCGGACGATGCGGTGACAAGCGCGACGCGCTGGTCGATATCGGTGCCGGTGATGACATAGCCGTTGACCACTGCGGTTGCCGCGCGGCGGTTGGGATCGGTCTTGCCGAAGATGGTGATATCCGCGGGCAGGCCGAAAGGATTGTCGGCCGTGGGCACGGCCACGGTTTGCGCCGGTGCTGCTGCCGGAACCAGTGCGAGTGCAGCCAGCGAGGCCAGCATCGCGCCGCCCCGCAGCGTCATTGCGGCCTTATTGGAAAACAGCTTCATTCTCACGCGTTCGTTCCCGCCTTTGATCAATTCGTGCGCGACCCCTCGCGCAGTGTGGTGCAGCCTTGCGCCGGTGCGGCTGAATGGAAGCTGAGTTCCCACCTTACTCCCGGCCTGCGGCGCTGGCCACTGCGACAGGCCCTTACCCCCAATTATCCGCACTGCCAATTCGCAGGCCACCTTAACGCAAGCCGAGATTGCGGAGCGCGAAGAACAGCTGGCCCGCATCAGCGGAACCCAAGGTTCCGCAATGCAAAGAACAGTTGGAACGTGTTGCCGCGCCGGGCATCGCCCGCGTCGATGAAGTCGCGCCGCCAGGTCGCGCCGAATTCGATGCAGTCATCGGCATAGGCAATGCCGAGCCGGGTGCGGATCGGCTCGAAGCCGTCGGGCTGGAACACCGGGTCCTCGTCAGTATTGGTAAGGTTGAACACCCCCGAACCGAACATCGACCACTTGCGCCCCAGCGCGATGCGCGCAGCGGCGCGCAGTTCCTCGCGGTCGCGCAGATCCTCGACCGTCTGGATGTCACGGTTGAGCCGGAGATAGCCGACCTCGATATAGTTGCGGCGCGATCCGATGGTCGCGTCGATCTCGTTGCGCCGCACCGCGAAATTGTCCTTGTCGAGCCGGAAGCGGTGGGTGAGATTGATGAAATCGCGCAAGCGGATCTGGGTGCGCCCGACAAAGTCCGAGACCCGCTCCGAAAGGCCGGTGCCGGAGGGGAAAATCTGTTCGGCCGGATCTTCGAAGCGATAGGACTGGCCGATGGTGGTCGCAATCTTCCAGCCGGGGCGCTGGAGTTCCCAGTCCACCCCCCAGGTCACGCGCGTGCCGTCCTCCACCCGGTCGTAGCCGGGGAAACGGTTGAGCGCGAAGAGGTTGGAATCCTCCAGATCGATCGCCCGGGCATCCTCGTTGGGCACGGCGAGATTGCGGAAGCGCGGGCT
This sequence comes from Erythrobacter sp., assembly GCA_046294975.1. Taxonomy (GTDB): domain Bacteria; phylum Pseudomonadota; class Alphaproteobacteria; order Sphingomonadales; family Sphingomonadaceae; genus Erythrobacter. The sequence goes on from JBKBOH010000056.1 coordinate 6,017, forward strand.
GGCGACGATCTGCACCCGGGGCTTCAGCACCTGCGTGCCGCCGAAGGCCTCGCCCACGAACGGCCATTCGATGTCGATCGCGGCGGTGGCGATGCCGCGGCTGGTCCAGCCTTCGGTGCCGCGATAGCTGGGGGTGGCGGTGGCGAGGATGTTGTCGGTATTGTAGATATCGCCGCGCACCAGCGCGGTCAGCGTGACCACCTGCCCCAGCCCTGTCAGCCGCCGCAAGTCCCACTTCGCCCCGGCAAAGGCGCGCTGGGTATCCTGCCCGTCGTTGCGGAGCAGCGCGAGGCTGTTGACCTGGAATTCGATTTCGCCCCCGAACAGCGGATCGGCCACCTGCTGGCGATAGTCGAGCGCGGGCAGGGCAAGCGGCACCTGCCCCTGATCGGCATTGATCCGGAGCGTCTGGGTGGCCCAGCCGGCCAACGAGAAATAGGATGTGGCGGTGATGCCTTCGAGATTGATGGTCGAGCGCAGCCGGTCATCGCGGCTCAGATCATAGCGGCGCAGGAAGGTGCGGTCGGAGGCGAGGCGGATCGAACCGGTCAGGCTCCAGTGGGGCGAGAACTGGAAGCGCCCGTTGCTCTCGATGGTGCCACGCAGGCGGTTCTGGAAGCTCTGGCCCCCGGTAAAATCGGTGAGCCGGTCGCTGGCGGTAAGGTAGCCGCTGATCTGGTAGGCGCCCTTGCCGGTCAGGTGGCGCCACTTCGCGCTCGCCATCGGGGCAACGTCGGAGAACACATAGGCCCCCAGCGTCAGATCGCGGTTATCGGCCAGCCGCCAGTAATATTCGCCGCTCACCTCCAGCCCGTTGACCTGGCTGACGCGGATATCGGGCACCAGAAAGCCGCTTTCGGCCTTGCCGTCGGTGCGCAGCGCGAGGCCGGGCAGGGGCAGGACGCGCGCGCCGAACAGTTCCAGCATCGCGCCGGTGAAGCGCACCCGCTGGGCCTTCTGGTCGAAGGTTACCTTGTCGGCGGTGATCCGCCAGCTGGGGTCTTGCGCGCAGCCGTCCTCGCCCGTCACCGCGCAGGCCGAGTAGGCCGCGTCGGTCAGCAGCGCCACGCCATCCTCGCCGCGGGTGGCCGAGCGGGCGGCCAGCCGGCCTCCGGCGCGCAGGGCGATCAGCAGCTCAGACATGGCCCCGGCCTCGAAGGTCTCGCTCAGCTCGACCTGATCGGTGAACAGCTGGTTGCCGGCCTCGTCGACCAGCCGGATATTGCCGGTGGCGATGATGGTGCCGGTGGTGCGGTCCCAGGTGACCTCGTCGGCGCGCACCGAGCGGTCTTCCGAGCGCAGGATGACCTGCCCGCGCGCGGTGACGGTGTCGCGCTCGCTGTCATAAATGATTTCGCGCGCCTCGAAATCGATGACGGGCGGAGGCTGCGGCGCAGTCGCAGCGGGGGCGGGGGCCTGGTTCTGGGCGGCGAGTGCGGCGGGCATCGCCAGCAGCATCAGCGTCAATGCCAGACGCGACGAAATGCCCCGCGCCGGGCCGCGCTGGCCATGGTACGCGGCCTCGCGCAATCCGTACGACAAGCCTCCCGACATGGCCTTGCCTATTGCACCGCTCGCGCCTAATCGCAATCGCCATTGCGCCCCCGGCGCGCGCGGCTTGTCGCAGGTGCGCGGCACTCTGTCAGCGCGATGCCGGCGCGGCGACCACGCGTTTCCTTTCGGAGAACCCATGCAGATCCATTTTACTGCCGCCCCTCCTGCCGATATCCGCCTGCACGCGCAGGTGCTCAATCAGGGGGCGAGCCTTGCCGGCCTCGATCCCGTTCTGGCTGAAGGCGCAGCCGCGGCGCGGTTTGCGGGCCGGGTCGGGCAGGTGTTCGACGGGTTTGCGAGCACGGCTGCGGGTCTGCGCTGGATCGCCCTTGCGGGGGCGGGCGAGGCGGATGCGGAGGAACGCCGGCTCAACTGCGAACGCGCCGGCGCGGCGCTGACGGCGAAATATCTCGTTTCGGGCGAGGCGGCGATGGTGCTCGATCTCGGTCAGGCGGGGCTGTCGGCGGCCGATGCCGCCGCAGTGCTGCTCGGCCTGCGCCTGCGGGCCTGGCGGCACGACACCTATCGCACGCGGCTTGCGGCCGACAAGCGCCCCTCGCTGGACGCGGTTCACGTCATCAATGCGCCCGCCGGCACCGAGGCCGAATGGGCGCGCGAAGCAGCGATTGCCAGGGGTGTCGAATTCACCCGCCGCCTGGTGACCGAGCCGGCCAACATCATCTATCCGGCGAGCTTCGTGGCTGCCTGCGAGGAAGCCTTCGCGGGCACCGGGGCTGCGCTCACCGTGCTGGGCGAGGCCGAGATGGAAGCGCTCGGCATGGGCGCGCTGGTAGGCGTGGGGCGCGGTTCGGAGCGCGAATCGAAGCTGCTGGCGATCCGCTGGAACGGCGGCGCGGCCAACGAAAAGCCGACCGTGTTCGTCGGCAAGGGCGTGACCTTTGATACCGGGGGTATCTCATTGAAGCCTGGCCCCGGCATGGAAGACATGAAGTGGGACATGGGCGGCGCGGGCGCGGTGGCAGGGGCGATGCTGGCGCTCGCCACGCGCAAGGCCAAGGCCAACGTCATCGGCGTGATGGGCCTGGTCGAGAACATGCCCGACGGCAAGGCCCAGCGCCCCGGCGATATCGTCACCACCATGAGCGGCCAGACGGTCGAGGTGCTCAACACCGATGCCGAAGGCCGGCTGGTGCTGTGCGATGCGCTGCACTGGGCGCAGGAGCAGTATGATCCGGCGCGGATCATTGACCTTGCCACGCTGACCGGGGCGATGATCATCAGCCTGGGCAACGAATATGGCGGGATGTTCGCCAATGACGATACGCTTGCCGCGCAGCTCGATGCGGCCGGCAAGGCCAGCGGCGACAGACTGTGGCGGATGCCGCTGGGGCCGAACTACGACAAGCTGATCGATTCGCCGGTGGCCGACATCAAGAACATCGGCCCGCGCGAGGCCGGTTCGATCACCGCCGCGCAGTTCCTCCAGCGCTTTATCAGGAACGGCACGCCCTGGGCGCACCTCGATATCGCCGGCATGGTGTGGGCCGCCAAGCCCGGCCACACCTGGGACAAAGGCGCGACCGGATATGGCGTGCGCCTGCTCGACCGGTTCGTGCGGGATGTGGTTGAAGGTTGATCCACATTTTGAGCCTCAAGTAGCGGACGCGAAGCACAGCCGCAGGCTGAACCGGTAGGCCCAAAATGCCAAAAATGAGGCGCAAATCCGACCTGCCGAGCAAGACCTGCCTTGCCTGCGGGCTGCCCTTTACCTGGCGCAAAAAGTGGGAGCGTGACTGGGACAGCGTGAAATATTGTTCCGACCGATGTCGGCGCGGGAAGTCTCCGGCTCTCATGTAGCCAAGCGAAAGGACAGCAAGGAACAATGAAGCTCGACTTCTGGCAGGTCTCGCGCGATCCGGTGGAGAAGGTTGTCGCGCTCATCGCCCGGCGGGTGTTGGGCGAAGGCGAGCGGGTGCTGGTGGTGGCGGCCGATCCCCAGCACCGCGCCGCCATCGCGCGCGAATTGTGGCAGGCCGGGCCGGAGAGCTTTCTTGCCAATGGCGAGGCCGGTGCCCCAGGGGCGGAGCGCCAGCCGATCCTCCTGTCTGCCGATTGCGCCGCGCCCAACGGCGCCAGCCATGTGATCCTGGCCGACGGAATCTTCCGCGAGACCGAAGGGTTTGCCCGCGTCTTCTTGTTGTTCCGCCCGGATGCGGCGCCGGCCGCGCGGGCCGCGTGGCGCGCGCAGGATGGCTGCGCCGCTATCGAGCGTGCCTATTACGCACAGGAAGACGGACGCTGGGTCAAGAAGGCCTGAGGGCTTGCCGCGCGCCCTGCAATGGGAGATGCTGGCCCGCAGCAGTGATTGAGGGGGAACGCAAATGCACAGGATGGCACTGGTGATCGCAGGCGGCGCGGCATTGTCGCTGGCTGGCTGCGGCTCGGAAACCTCGGGCGAATTCACTACCGCGGATGGCGAGAATGCCGAATACACCATCGACAGGGATTCGGGCGAAACCTCGATGACGATCAAGGGCAAGGACGGCACCGCCACCATGCGCTCGGGCGCGGATGTGCCGGTCAGCCTGCCTGCGGGCTTGAGCCTCTATCCCGGCTCCAAGGTCGTCACCAACACCATCGTCAACCAGCCCGACGGGCAGGGGACAATGGTGATGTTCGAGACCGATGCCGCGACCGACACGGTCATTGCCCATTTCCGCGAACAGGCCGAGGCGGCCGGGTTCGACATCCAGCTCGACATGAACACCAACGGTACGCAGATGATCGGCGGCGAGCGCAAGGACGGTTCGACCATCTCGGTCACCGCCAGTCCGAGCGGCGAGCGCGGCACCACCGGCCAGCTGATCATCGGCAGCAACAAGGGCGCTTGAGCGCGCTCTCAGGCCTGCGCCACAGCGCGTCCGCGCGCGCCTTTGGGCGTGTGCGCGGGCTTGCCATTTTGCAGCGCAGCATCTAACGCGCGCGGCCACTATCCCTGCTTATAACGAACCTTCACAGGAGCACTGTCATGGCGGTCACCCGCACCTTCTCGATCATCAAGCCCGACGCCACCCGTCGCAACCTGACCGGCGCGGTCACCAAGATGCTGGAAGATGCCGGCCTGCGTGTCGTCGCCTCCAAGCGCATCCGCATGACCCGCGAGCAGGCCGAAGGCTTCTACGCGGTGCACAAGGAACGTCCCTTTTTCGGTGAACTTGTCGAATTCATGACGAGCGAGCCGGTGGTGGTGCAGGTGCTCGAAGGCGAAGATGCCGTCGCCAGGAACCGCGAAGTGATGGGCGCGACCAACCCGGCCGACGCGGCGCCGGGTACGATCCGCAAGGAACTGGCTCTCTCGATTGGTGAAAACACTGTCCACGGTTCGGACAGCGAAGAAAACGCCGCGATTGAAATCGCCTTCTTCTTCACGCCGGAAGAAATCGTCGGCTAAGATTTTTCCCGATCTGATGTTAGACACAGGGCTGTCCTGCGAAGGGCGGCCCTTTTGCCTTACCGAGCCGCGGCAAAGCGCGCGAGCTGGGCAGCATGGGCATGGTGGTGGCCGGCTTCGCTCGCCGCCATGGTGCGGCGCATTGCCGCCAGTGCCTGCGGGGTGAGCGCAAGCCCGAGATCGGCATAGACGCGGGCCATCGCGCCCTGCCAGTCGGCGTTGAGTTCCTCGAACGAGGCGCGCGCCACCGGCCCCTGCCAGCCTTCCAGCGCCGCGGCGATCCGTGCATCGCGCAGCACAATCTTGTGCCGCCAGCGCGCTTCGATGGCAGCAAGGTCGCAGGCGTCCGACTGCACCGCCATCTGGTTCGCCGCGAGGCTCACCGCGCTTTTCAGCACCGCCTCACGCTCGCGCTCCGCCAGCACCAGCCGGGCATCGGGGAACAGGGCAAGGATCGTGGTGAGATCCTCGGCAAAGGCGGGAACCTTCATCACCCGCGGCTTTTCGGCAAGGCCGCGGGTGGCGGCATCGGTCTGGAGGATGCGCTTCAGCTCGCGGTAGATCGGCAAAGGATCGCGCGCCTCGCTCCATGCCGAGAAGGACGGGATATGCCACTGGCTCTCGTAGATCGAATGGTGCAGCGCGGCGGAAATCCACGCCAGTTCCTCCTCGACCGCGGTGGGGGCCATCGGGTGGATCGACTGCATCCACGGATTGAGCAGGCCGAGCATGGCGAGTTCCAGTGCGCTTACCAGCCGGTTCAGGCCCAAGCGCGAAGGCACCGGGTGATAGGCATCGCAATAGCGCGTGTGCGAGAAGGCCGGATCGGCGGCGAGCAGCTTGTGGATGCGCGTGGTGCCCGAGCGCATGTGGCCGATGACGATGATCGGC
>JBKBOH010000057.1:0-11696 GCA_046294975.1 Erythrobacter sp.
AACTGAAGGCCGAGGCGCTGGCGATCTTCGACAGCAATGATCGCATCCCCTTTGTCAGCTTCCGCCCCGATGGCCTGTACAATTTCTGGCAGGACAAGGCGAACCCCAAGGGCGTGCTGCGCCGCACGAGCCTCGCAAGCTACCGCACCGAAGCGCCGGAATGGGAGACGGTGCTCGATATCGACGCGCTGGCCAAGGCCGAAGGCAAGGAGTGGGTCTATCAGGGTGCCTCGTGCCTGCCGCCGGCGCTCAGCAAGTGCATGATCGCACTGTCCGACGGCGGCGAGGATGCCACCATCCTGCGCGAATTCGACATGGTGACAAAGCAGTTCGTCGCAGGCGGCTTCGTGCTCGACACCAAGAGCCAGGGCGGCGTGGAATGGGTTGACGAAAACACCCTGCTGGTCAGCCGCGATTTCGGCGAAGGCACGCTGACGGCCAGCCAATATCCCTTCACCACCCGCGAATGGAAGCGTGGCACACCAATCGTCGATGCGCCCGAAATCTTCCGCGGCGAGGCCACCGACGTGTCCTCGGGCGCGGCGCTGCTGCGCGACAACACCGGCACCATCCACGCCCGCACCGCCTATCGCGGCATCAGCTTCCACGAACGGCTCGCCTATGTCTGGAAGGACGGCGCGTGGCTGCAACTCGACATCCCGACCAAGGCCTCGCTTTACGGTATCGTCGATGGGCACATCCTGATGTCCACCGATGTCGACTGGACAGTCGATGGCCAGACCTTCCCCGCCGACAGCCTGATCGCGATGGAGCTGGAGGAGTGGAAGGCCAACCCCAACGGCGCGAAGAAAACGCTTGTCTGGGCACCGGGCGAGCGCCAGACGAAGCAGGGCGGCGCGATCACCGGTTCGGCGCTGTTTGTCACGCTGCTCGACAATGTCGTGGGCAAGGTGCTGCAATTCAATTTCGAGAACGGCGCGTGGGTGTCGAAGCAGGTGCCGCTGCCCGACAACGCGACGCTCGGCATCGCCAGTTCCTCGGACGAGACCGACCAGATCATGTTCACCGTGAGCGATTTCCTCAATCCGACCACGCTTTACTACAGCGACGGCAGCGCGCCGCCGACGGTGATCAAGACCAGCCCGGCCTATTTCGCGCCCGAGGGCATGGAGGTGGAACAGCACGAAGCGGTGAGCAAGGACGGAACCAAGATCCCCTACTTCATCGTCAAGCCCAAGGGGATGAAGGCCGACGGCTCGACGGCCACGCTGCTGACCGGCTATGGCGGCTTCCAGGTGCCGCGCCTGCCCGCCTATCTCGGCACCACGGGCAAGCTGTGGGTCGAAAAGGGCGGGGCCTATGTGCTCGCCAACCTGCGCGGCGGGGGCGAGTTTGGCCCCGGCTGGCACCAGAGCGCGATCCGCGAAAACAAGCAGCGCACCTGGGACGATTTCATCGCCGTGGCCGAGGACCTGGTGAAGCGCGGGTTTACCAGCCCCAAGCACCTCGGCATTCAGGGCGGATCGCAGGGCGGCCTGCTGGTCGGCACCGCCTTCACTCAGCGCCCCGACCTGTTCGGTGCGGCGATCGTGCAGATCCCGCTGTTCGACATGCTGCGCTATCACCTGATCGGGCGCGGGGCATCGTGGATCGGAGAATATGGCGATCCGCGCATCCCCGAACAGCGCAAGTGGATCGAAGGCTATTCGCCTTACCAGAAGATCGTGGCAGGCGTGGATTACCCCGCGCCGTTCCTGTGGGCCTCGACCGCGGATGATCGCACCCACCCCGCCCATGCGCGCAAGGCGGCCGCGAAGCTGAAGGCGCTGGGCCAGCCCTATTACTACTTCGAGGACACCACCGGCGGCCATTCCGGCGGGGTTGACAATGAACAGCGCGCCAAGCTCCAGGCGCTGCAATTCATCTATCTGATGCAGCGCCTGATGGACGCGCCCAAGGCAGCCTCGGGCGAATAACCCAAGGCGCCTGGCAGCCTCGCGCAAGAGGGGCGGCTTCCACCGGGGGCTGCCCCTTTTTGCGTTGGGCAACCGGGGCAACATCACCCCCGTGTAAAGCATGCCGACAGTTTGCGCTCCGCTCGTCGCAAACGCTGCACACAGCGGGGTGTCAACGCCCGGTTAACCCTGTTTTGCAGCCCCTCGTTAAGCCTGCCCGTCAACATTCGGCCCATCGGGGGCGATGATGCGACGAGGAGCACGAAAGATGGCCTACCCCAAGAATGTCTCGATCGCCGATGCGATCAAGAGCTACTATGCCTTGCCGCGCAACCACCGCGTGCACTGGTCGAAGGCACGCAAGGACGAGGTGGTGCGCGCGGTGCGCGACCGGGCTATCAGCTTCCACGAGGCGCGGACCCGCTACCTGCTGAGCCGCAGCGAATTCGAGCAGTGGGAAGCCGACTACATCGCCAGCGGTGGCGAGGCGGAACGGCAGGATGCCTGATTGGGCGGCTTACCGGGTGGGCGCGTCGAAATCGGCGGGCCTGTTCGCGATCCAGCTCACGAATTTGGCGATGGCCGGATGGCCGCGGATCACTTGCGGCTGGTCACCGATCCGCGCCAGCTCGTTGTTGGTGAAGCTCGCATGGATGGTCTTGTGGCAGATCGGGTGCACCGGCACCTTGATCTTGCCTTTCTTGGACTTGGGCACGGGGTGATGCCACTGGACGATCGCGCCCAGCGGGCGCTCGCACAGCCAGCAGGTCAGCGGGGCGATGTCGTTGTTCATCCCTTCTTTTCCGCCGCTTTCTTCTTCTTCATCGCGTCGTGAAAACGGTCGGCCCAACCGTCCTTCACCAGCTGTTCGGCGCGCACCATCCGCAATTCGCCCGCCGCCACATCGCGGCTGACGGTGGATCCGGCCGCAACGATCGCATCCGCGCCAATCGTGACAGGCGCGACCAGCGCCGAGTTCGAGCCGATGAAGGCGCGCTCGCCGATCACGGTGCGGTATTTGAAGTAGCCATCGTAATTGCAGGTGATGGTGCCTGCGCCGATATTGGCCTTGGCGCCGATGGTGGCATCGCCGAGATAGGTGAGGTGGCTGGCCTTGGCCCCGGCATGCATCACCGCGTTCTTCACCTCGACGAAGTTGCCGATGAAGCTGCCTTCCTCCAGCACCGTGCCGGGCCGCAGGCGGGCGAAGGGACCAACCTTGACCCCGCTGGCGAGCGAAGCGCCCTCGATATGGCAATGCGCGCGGATCAGCACATTGTCGGCCACGCGCACGCCGGGGCCGAAGAAGACGTTGGGTTCAATCGTGACATCGCGGCCGAGCACCGTGTCGTAGGCGAAGAACACCGTCTCGGGCGCGATCAGGGTCGCGCCTTCGTCCATCGCCCGAAGGCGGCGGGCGGCCTGCCAGCGGGCCTCGGCGGCGGCGAGTTCGGCGCGGGAATTGATGCCCGCCACCTCATCCGCGCTCTCGGCCACGATCACCGCACAAGCGCGCCCATCGGCAATCGCGATGTTGACGATGTCGGGCAGGTAATATTCGCCCTGGGCATTGTCGTTGCCGACGCGGGTGAGCAGCGCGAACAGATCCTCGCTGCGTGCTGCCAGCAGGCCGGAATTGCACAGGTGGCAGGCACGCTCGCCCTCGTCTGCGTCCTTGAATTCGACCATCTTGAGGATGCGGCCTTCGTCATCGGCGATCACCCGGCCATAGGCGAGCGGGTCTTCCGGCTCGAAGCCGAGCACCACGGCGGCAGGCCTGTCGGCGGCGTGGAGCCGTTCGAGCATCGCGCGCATCGTCGATGCCTTGACGAAGGGCACATCGCCGTAAAGCACCAGCACATCGCCGGCAAAACCCTGCAAGGCGCCCTCGGCCTGCTGCACCGCATGACCGGTGCCGAGCTGGGGTTCCTGCAGGCAGGTGACAGCCCGCTCGCCCACTGCCGCTTCGATCTGCTCACGCCCCGCGCCGACCACCACCGCCAGCCGCTCAGGCCCCAATTCGGCGACGCTCGCCATCAGGTGTTCGAGCATCGGGCGGCCGGCGATTGTGTGCAGCACCTTGTGGGTGTCGCTCTTCATGCGGGTGCCCTTGCCCGCGGCAAGGATGATGGCGGCGAAGGGATGTGTCGTGGTGCTCATGCCTGCCCCTTTATGCAAACCCGCGCCTGCCAGCAAATGCTTGCGGTTTGAAGAACCATCCGCCACCGCTTGCCCCATGACAACCATCCCCTTCGACGCGATCGGCTTCGACCTCGACGGCACCCTGCTCGATAGCTTCCGCGATCTCGGCGCGGCGGTGAACCATGCGCTGGTGCTCGGCGGCTTTGCCGCGGTGCCGGTGGACAGCAGCAAGGATCTGATCGGGGGCGGGGCCAAGATCATGCTCGCCCGTGCGATCGAAGCGCAAGGGGGGCTGCCGGAGGACGAATTCAAGCGGCTCTACAAGGCGATGCTTGGGTTTTACGAGGCAAACAACGCGGTCCACACCATTCCCTACCCCGGCGTGCGTGAGACGCTGGCCGAGCTGGCAGCGCGCGGCATCCGCATGGCGGTGGTGACCAACAAGTTCGAAGCCTTCGCCCGCTCTGTGCTGAGCCGGCTTGATCTCATCGACCTGTTCGAAACCGTGATCGGCGGGGATACGCTGGGCAGGGGAGAAGATGGGCATTTCCTCGCCAAGCCCCACCCTGCCCCGGTGCACAAGGCGCGCGAAGTGACAGGGGGCTGCCGCTTCGTGTTCATCGGCGATTCGACCTATGACGTGCGCGCCGCCCGGGCCGCCGGGGTTCCCGTGGTCGCGGCGGCCTATGGCTATTGCGACCGTCCCGCGCACCAGCTCGGCGCGGATGCGGTGATCGATTCGTTTAGCGATCTGATTCCCGCGCTGGCGGGCCTCGGTGCCGCCAGCTGACCCTACGGCAAGCGTCCCTGTCAGTTCGGCAGTTGCATGGGCCGCGCGAAAGTGCCACGCAGCGCCGCGCAGTCCAGTTTACGCGGGCGTAAAGCGCGCCGCGACGCAACCACAGGAGAACACGCATGACCATCAGCTTCAAGGACAAGGTCGCCATCGTCACCGGCGCCGGCGGCGGGCTCGGCAAGGCTTACGCGCTCGAACTGGCGCGCCGCGGCGCGAAGGTCGTCGTCAACGACCTCGGCGGCGCGCGCGACGGCACCGGCACCTCGGATGCCGCCGCACAGGTGGTCGCCGAAATCGAGGCGATGGGCGGCGAGGCGATGGCCAATGGTGCCAGCGTCACCGAATTCGAGCAGATGGAAAAGATGGTCGCCGACGCCAAGCAGAAGTGGGGCGGCGTGCATGTGCTGATCAACAACGCGGGTGTGCTGCGCGACAAGACCTTCGCCAAGATGGACCCGGCCGACTTCGAATTCGTCGTCAAGGTGCACCTCACCGGCAGCGCGTTTGCCACCAAGGCGTGCTGGGAAACCTTCCGCGAGCAGGGCTATGGCCGCATCCTGATGACGGCGTCCTCGACCGGGCTGTTCGGCAATTTCGGCCAGGCCAACTACGGCGCGGCCAAGCTGGGTCTGGCCGGCCTCACCAAGACGCTGGCGCTCGAGGGCGCGAAGTATAACGTGCGTGTCAACACCCTCTCGCCGGTCGCGGGCACCCGCATGACCGAAGATCTGTTCCCCGAGGAAGCCTTCAAGCTGTTCGCGCCGGAAAACGTGGTCCCGGCCGCGCTCTACCTCGTGTCCGAAGACGCGCCGACCAACGCCATCGTCGGCGCGGGCGCGGGTGGCTATCACTCGGCCTGGACGGTGATGAACGAAGCCGTGTGGCTGCCCGAAGGCGAGCGCACCGTCGAAGGCTTCGCCGCACGCTGGGAAGAGATCAGCGCCTTCACCAACCTCATCGCCCCGCAGTCGGGCAGCGAGCAGTCGGCCAACATCCTCAAGGCGATGCAGAAGGTCACCGGCACCGGCCCATCGAGCGCACGCGGCTGATCCGGCTTCAAGCGAAAAGATTAAGGCCCGTCCCCGCCCAAGGGGGCGGGCCTTTGCTTTGGGCGGGAACCTACTCCTCGACCGCCTTGAGCAGCCGCCGCTCCATCGGCGCAAGCACGTTCGCCAGATCATGCCCGCGCTTGAGCACCTGTCCGTGTTCGCCGAACAGCGTCCACATCCCCTGCTTGCCCCGCAGCGCCGGACGCTTTTCGAGCCGCGCCTGCGGCCGTTCGGCGGCGCGGCGGAAGGCAGCGAAGGTGGCCGCATGGCGATCGAAATCCATCGCGTAGTCGCGCCACTGTCCGGCGGCGACCATCCGGCCGTAAAGATCAAGGATGCGGTTCAGCTCGGCACGCTCAAACCCGACCTGATGGCTCTCTCGCCCCGGAAACGTCACCACCTGTCCGGCAATTCCGGGGTTTTGTCGCGTCGTCTTCAATCTTCCGTCCCGCTCTTGCGCCGCCGCACCGGCGCGGCCGGCGGCGCGCGCTCGGCCAGCAGCGCCTTCATCTGTGCCAGTTCCTCGCGCAGCGAGGCGACTTCGCCTTCAAGCCGTTCCACGCAGTCGCGGCGCGGACGGCCCTCATCGTCGCAGGGCGGATCGTCACACGGGGTGCCGTAAGGGATGAATTCGCGCAGCCACTGATCGGCCGGCACCAGCGTCGAGCGCGCCTTCAATCCGATCATCGTCGCACCCGCCGGCACATCCTCGGTCACCACCGCATTGGCCCCGACCCGCGCCCGTTCGCCCACCACGATCGGGCCGATGATCTGCGCGCCCGAACCGATGATGACATTGTCCTTGAGCGTCGGGTGGCGCTTGCCACCCTTGCCGTTGGCCGGATTGGTGCCACCCAGCGTGACACATTGGTAGATCGTCACATTGTCGCCGATCTCGGCGGTTTCGCCGATCACGGTGAACCCGTGGTCGATGAAGAAGTTCTTCCCGATCCTTGCGCCCGGATGGATGTCGATCGCGGTCAGCAGGCGCGCAAGGTGGTTCACGAAGCGTGCGAGAAAATAGAGCTTGGCCTCGAACAGCCAGTGCGCGACGCGGTGGAATCCCAGCGCCCATACCCCCGGATAAAGCAGGATCTCCCAGCGCGAACGCGGCGCGGGATCACGCGCATGGACCGAGTCCAGATAGCTGATGAGGCGCTCGAACATGGCCTTACAATTCCCACCAAATGCCGCGCGATGCAACGCGCGATCATCACAACAGGCGGCGCTGCTCCGGCCCGTGCAGGGCCTCGAGCGCGGCACGCCACACTGACATGGTGGCAGGTGCCTGACGTTCAAGGGAGATCCGGTCGATCGTCGCCACCAGCGTTTCGATCGCGGCAAAGCTGCGGGTGGTGCGCGGGACAAGATATTCCGCCGCGCCCTCGGGCAGGGTCAGCCCGCGCGCCTCGGCATGGGCGCGGATCAGCTCGGCCGCCATCGCATCGTCGGGCGCGCCGATTTCCAGCTGGAGCGATCCGCCGATGCGCGAGGCCAGATCGGGCAGGCTGATTTGCCATCCACCGCGCGCTTCGTCGGCATTGACGACGATCAGCAGCGCGGCACCGTCCCGCGATCCGCCCTGCTGCACCGCGTTCCAGCGGTGGAACAGTTCGGTTTCGTCCATGCTTTCGGCATCGTCGATCACGTCGAGCCTATCGGCCCCCGCCAGCCCCTGTGCCCAGCGCGCCAGCAGCGATTTTCCCGAACGTGGCGGGCCGGTGAGCACGGCGACATGGAACGGCCAGCGGGCCGGTTCCTGCAACGCTTCGATCACATGGGCATTGGCCGCGCCAACGATGATACGCTGAGCTGCGGCTGGTGTGCGCGAGGACAAGGGCAGCGCGATCTGGGAGGGGGACGGGTGGCCCATGCGCGCGGCCCTCAACGGCTGATGGCGAGCGCGTTGGCCCCCCGCCGCACCGCAAATCCGCGCGCTTCGAGCGCGGCGGCGAGTTCCTCGAGCGTGCCGGCAAAGCTCACGCTCATCACCGAGGTCCCACCGATCGCGGTGCTGGTGACCCCCACGCCGCGCACCCCGCCCGTGCCGCGCACCGCAGCCAGCGCACCGTCAAAGGCCCCGGCATCGGGCGTGTCGAACTGGACGACGATGCTGCGTACCGCCACCTCGCCCGGCTCGATCCCGGTGACCGGCTGCGCCGCAATCACGGGTACCGCTCCGGCCGCAGTTGCCGCTTGCGCTGCCGCGCGCGCGCGCGCCGCACGACCGAGCTCGATCAGGCGGGCAATCGCCGGATCGAGCGCACCCGTGCCACCCAGCCGCAAGGTCGGATCGGGTCTGAGCTTGCCGCTGGCGAGCGCGGCGGTGAAGATCGCATCCATCCGCTCGACCGCCTTGGCCAGCATCGCGGGCAGTTCGTCTGGGCCGGCCGCCGTGAGACTGAAGCTTTCGAGCGGGCGGCTGTCCGGGCCATAACGCGCCGTGAAGGTGCCGCTCACCGGCCCGCCGGGAAACTGGTGATCAAGCCGTGCGAAAGCCATCAGCGCGTCCGAGGCGCCATACTGATCGAGCGTGCTGCGCCACCACGCGCGGCTGTGCCGGGCGGTCTGGCCGAAATTGATCAACAGCGAATCGCCCCCCGCCCCGCTCAGGCGGACGTAATTGATACGGCTGGTGCCGGGATTGAATTCGGCCCAGGCGCGCTGCCAGGCATTGCGCTGTTCGAAGGTGGTGTAGGTGCCGCCGCTCACTTCGACCGGGATCAGCAGCAGCGGCGCCGAACGCGCGGCCTGCTGCGCGCCGCCGAGATAGCCGCTTGCGCGCTGGCGATCGAACACCACCCCCAGGGTCGCGAGATAGCGCCGGGGGCCGAGCCGCTCGCGCTCGATCACGATCGCCGAGACGAGACCATCAAGCTGGCCGTCGGACAGCTCAGGACCGCCCACCTTGGCCCAGGCCTTGCGCTGCGCCTCGCGCCAGCCCTTGCTGCGCGCCTCCTCGGGCGAATCGGCGGTGACATCGACGCTGATGCCCTTGACCTCGATATCGGCACTGGCCGCGGTGGGAGCGATGCCGCGCTCGCCCGCGACCTGCGCCAGCAGCGCATAGCCGCCACCCAAGAGCCCCAGCGCCAGTGCAGTGCTGCCGGCAGCGCACAGCCACTTTCGGGCAGGGGCGGCTTCACGGCCGGAAAGGGAAAGCGACGCGCTCATGGGGAAAATCGCGCGCCTTTTGCCCAATGGCGAGTGGAATTCCAAGCGCGAAAGGCTATGGCGCTGGGCATGACCGACACAAACTTGCCCTACACCTATGCCGGTGCCGGTGTTTCGATCGACGCGGGCAACCGTCTCGTCAAAGCCATCGCCCCGCTGGCGAAGGCTACCGCGCGCCCGGGTGCGACCAGCGAGTTGGGCGGGTTTGGCGGCTTCTTCGATCCCAAGGCCGCCGGTTACAGCGATCCGCTGCTGGTTGCCGCCAATGACGGCGTGGGCACCAAGCTCAAGCTGGCGATCGCGCATGATCGGCACGATACCGTCGGCATCGATCTGGTCGCCATGTGCGTCAACGATCTCATCGTGCAGGGCGCAGAGCCGCTGTTCTTCCTCGACTATTTCGCTTGCGCGCAGCTGGAAAACGGGGTTGCGACCCGCGTGATCGCCGGGATTGCCGAGGGCTGCAAGCAGGCCGGCTGTGCCCTCATCGGCGGCGAGACAGCGGAAATGCCGGGGATGTATGCGCCGGGCGACTATGACCTTGCCGGCTTCTGCGTCGGCGCGGTCGAGCGTGGGCAGCAGCTCACCGGCGACAAGGTCGCGCCGGGCGATGTGCTGCTGGGCCTTGCGTCCTCGGGGGTTCATTCCAACGGCTATTCGCTGGTGCGCCGGCTGGCGGCGGACAAGGGCTGGAAGCTTAACCGCCCTGCCCTGTTCGATCAGGAGCAATTGCTGATCGACGCGCTGATCGCGCCGACCCGCATCTATGTGACCAGCCTGCTGCCGCTGATCCGCGCCGGGCTGATCCATGCGCTGGCCCACATCACCGGCGGGGGCCTGCTCGAGAACATCCCGCGCATCCTCCCGCAAGGCGCGCACGCCCATGTCGATGCCGATCTGTGGCCCCAGCCGCGCCTGATGGCCTTCCTCCAGGCGCAGGGGCACATCGAGCCAGAGGAAATGGCGCGCACCTTCAACTGCGGGGTCGGCATGGTGTTGGCGGTCGCGGCGGACAAGGTGGCCGAGGTCACCGCAAGGCTCGAAGCGGTGGGCGAAACCGTATTCCCGGTCGGCCGGATCGCGGCGGGGGACAAGGGCTGCACCGTGCGCGGCAGCAGCGAGACCTGGGCGGCCAAGGCGGACTGGAGCGCCACGCACCTTGGCTGACAAGGCCAAAATCGCCGTCCTCATTTCCGGCGCGGGGACCAATATGGCCGCGCTGGTCTATGCCAGCCGGATCGCGGGCTGCCCCTATGAAGTGGTGCTGGTTGCGAGCAATGATCCTGCCGCCCCCGGCCTTGGCTTTGCCGCCGCCGAAGCAATCCCCACCTTCGCCCTGCCCCACAAGGGGATGACCCGCGCGGCGCATGATGCGGCCATCGAAGCGGCGGTGCTGGAAGCGGGGGCGGAATACATCGTGCTGGCCGGATACATGCGAATTCTGTCGGACGGCTTCGTCCAGCGCTGGGCCGGGCGGATGCTCAACATCCACCCCTCATTGCTGCCGCTCTACAAGGGCCTTGATACCCACGCCCGCGCCATTGCCGCGGGGGACAGCCACGGCGGCACGAGCGTACACCTGGTCACGCCGCAACTCGACGCGGGCGAAGTTCTGGCACAGCTGCGCGTCCCGATCATTGCGGGCGACACGCCCGAAAGCCTCGCCGGTCGGGTCAAGCTTGCGGAGCACCAGCTCTACCCTCGCGTTGTGGCCGATTATGTCAGCCGCTGGAAAAACCCGGCCTGGCTGCTGGAACAGCTGCGTGTGCGCGCTCTCGCCCTGCCGGAAACCAGCGAGCAGCACAGCTTCGGATTGGCCGGCTTCCGGGTCGGGACTGGCAAGTCTGGGAAATATTTCGCCTATTTTTCCGATCGCCCCCACGGGCATCAACGCATCGCGCTGCTGGTGAAAACCAGCGGGATGGACGAACTCCATGCCCTCGTCGAGAATCAGTCCGGAACCTATTTCAGGCCCGCCTTTTACGGGGCGAGCGGCTGGGTCGGGATCGTGCTCGATCGGCCCGATCTCGACTGGGACGATATCGGCGCGTGGCTCGAACGCAGCTGGCGCTCGGTCGCGCCCAAGCGGCTGACGCGGCTGCTGGACGTGGCGGACGAATTGTGATCGCCCCGGTGCGCCCCCATCCGCTCGCGCGCGGGGTGCTGGCGCAGCGGGTGAACGATTTCCTCGGGCGCGCGTGGGACAAGGGCTGGCTGCCTGCGCCCGATCTTGATCCGCAAGCGCTGTGGGCCTTCGCGGCCAAGCCCTTCGGCGCGCACAGTCAGGCCGCCGAACATGGTGGACGCAGCGCGCAAGACGTGGCCGATTTCCGCGAGCGCTTCACGCGGATGATCGCGGCGGTGGAGGCCGAGGCCGATCTCAATCCGCTGGGCCGGGCGATGGCCTGGGGGCAGTTGTCGCGGGTGGTGAAGAACCGGCTGGCACTCGGCGCGCTGTGGCTGAAGCAGCCGCAGCTGCTGGAAACGCCCCTGCCTCAGCCGATCATCGTCATCGGCCACATGCGCTCGGGCACCACGCGCATCCACAAGCTGCTCGCCGCCGATCCGGCCTTCTCGCACACGCGCTATTGCGATGCCTATCACCCGGTGCCTTCGCGC
>JBKBOH010000058.1:0-11422 GCA_046294975.1 Erythrobacter sp.
TGCCGCCGGGCAGGAACCACGCCGGATCAACCGGATGAACACTTTCGATGTCGGGCTGTTCAAAGGCAAGCTGGCGAGCGATCGCCCCGCCATCCACCGCTCCCCGCCGATTGCCGCAACCAGGGCAAGGCGCCTGTTGCTGGTGCTCAACCCCATGCAACGGTCGTTCGTCGATCGGCCGGATTGGCCTCTTTCGGCGGGCGGCGAAGTAGCCTAACAGCGCGGCTTCAGCCCATCCGGGCGACCACACGCGCTGCCGCCCCGCCGCCCATGGCAGGGTGCCGCGCCATAACAGGGTGATGCTTGTGAAGAAGACTTTCCTGTGCGCCGGGGCCAGCGCCCTGAGTTTTGCGATTCCCGCTGCGGCGCTGGCCGATGAAGGCATGTGGCTGCCGAGCCAGACGGCTGCGATTGCCGAGCAGATGAAGGCCGCCGGCCTCGAACTCGACGCCAAGACGCTGGGCGATCTCCAGCGCCCGCCGCTGACCGCGATCGCCTCGCTCGGCGGGTGCTCGGCCGCCTTCCTTTCACCCGAAGGGCTGGTGGCGACCAACCACCACTGCGTGGCCGGATCGCTGCAATACAATTCCTCGCCCGAAAATGACTATCTCACCAACGGTTTCCTCGCCAAGGAACTGGGTGACGAACTGCCCGCAGCGCCCGGCAGCCGGATCTATGTGATCGAGGATCTGCGCGATGTTACCGCCGCGATGCTCAAGGGTGCCGACAAGCTCGACGGCCGCGCGCGGTTTGACCGGTTGCAGGCCAACCGCGCCGCGCTGATCGAGGCCTGCGAACGCCAGGCCAACCGCCGCTGCGACGTGCGCGCCTATTTCGGCGGACAGCAATACTGGCTCCAGCAGCAGCTCGAAATCAAGGACGTGCGGCTGGTCTATGCCCCTGCTGGCGGGGTCGGTAATTTCGGCGGCGAAAAGGACAACTGGATGTGGCCGCGCCACACCGGCGACTTTTCCTTCTATCGCGCCTATGTCGCGCCCGATGGCTCCTCGGCGCCGTTTGCCAAGGAAAACGTGCCGTTCAAGCCCAAGGCCTGGCTGCCGATCGCCCGCGAAGGGGTGAAGGAAGGCGATTTCATCATGGTCGCCGGTTTCCCCGGCGTCACCGAACGCCTTCGCAGCGCCGAGGAAGCGCGGTTTTACTACGAAGAACTCTATCCCTACCAGCAACGCATGCTGGCCGAATATGGTGACCGCATCGACGCGCTGACCGCGGGCAATCAGGCTGCCGTGATTGCCTATGCCGCGACGCTGCAGGGCACCGAGAATTACGAAAAGAAGATCGCCGGCCAGCTGGCCGGGGCCGAAGCGACATCGCTGGTGGCCAAGAAGCAGGCCGAGGAGGCGGAATTTCGCGCCTGGATCAAGGCCGATCCCAAGCGCGAGGCCCAATATGGCCCGGCACTGGCCGAGCTTGATCGGCTGGTGGCGGCAAGCAATGCCGAAGCGCTCGCCGATGCCAAGCGCGGCTTGCTGGGGCGCGGCCAGCTCTACAGCGCCGCACGCTCGCTCTACCGCTGGGCCAACGAACAGGCCAAGCCCGATGGGCAGCGCGAGCCGGGCTTCCAGGAGCGCGACCGCGCCTTCATGACGCAGAGTATGCAGCGCATCGAGCGCCGCTACGTGCAGGATATCGACATGGCGCTGTGGGCCGATGCCATCGCCGAATACCGCAGCCTGCCCGCCGAACAGCGCATCAAGAGCTTCGACGCCTTCATGGAAGGCCGCGATCTGGCCACGCTCTATGCCGGCAGCGAACTGGCCGATACCGCCAAGCGCATCGCATGGATGGGCAAATCGGTCGCCGACTTCAAGGCCTCGAGCGATCCCTTCATCCAGTTGGCCGTGGCCACCTATGACGAAGCCATGGCCGAGGAAGCGCAAAGCAAGGACCGTGCGGGGCGCATGCAGAAGGCGCGATCGAAGGTCATGGAAGCCCGCCTCGCCTATGCCGCCGCGCAGGGGCGCACCATGTATCCCGATGCCAATGGCTCGCTGCGCTTCACCTATGGCAAGGTGACTGGCAAGGCGGTGGACGGGCAGGTGTGGACGGCCTTCACCACCGCCGAAGGGATTGTTGCCAAGCACACCGGTCGCGGCGAATTCGATGCCCCAGACAAAATGATCGCGCTGATCAAGGCCAGGGACTATGGGCGCTATGTCGCCCCCGAACTTGGCACCCTGCCGGTCGACTTCCTTTCGACCGTGGACATCACCAACGGCAATTCCGGCTCCTCCACGCTCAATGCGCGCGGCGAGTTTGTCGGGCTGGCGTTCGATGGCACGATCGAGGGCGTGGTCAGCGACTGGATGTATGATCCCGCCATCAACCGCACGATTCATGTCGACAGCCGCTTCATGCTGTGGACCATGGAAAAGGTCGACGGCGCGACCCGTCTGCTCAAGGAAATGGGGGTCGCGGGCGAGTGATCACAGGCTGTGACACCTGAATAAGTATGCGGCGCGTGGGAATCCCGCGCGCCGCCTGCTAAACCCTTCCCGCTATGCCAGTGGAGGGGGAAAACATCATGCACGAAGTGGTGGTGGTCGATATTGGCGGCACCCATGCGCGCTTTGCCATCGCCACGATCGGCGCGGATGGAACGATCACGCTCGATACGCCCGAAACGCTCCACACCGCCGATTACGCCAGCTTCCAGACCGCGTGGGAGGCCTATCGGGAACGCAAGGGCGGCACGCTGCCCGCTGCCGTCAGCATGGCGATCGCTGGACCGGTCGGAAGCCCCGGCAACCCCAGTCCGGTGATCCGCTTCACCAACAATCCGTGGATCATCCGCCCCGCGCTGATCCCGGAAAAGCTGGGGGTTTCGGCCTACACGCTGGTCAATGATTTTGCCGCTGTTGCCCATGCCGTGGCGCGCGCGGACGACAGCCAGTTCCTGCACCTTGCCGGCCCCGACGTGCCGCTGGGGCGCGACGGCACGATCAGCGTGATCGGCCCGGGCACCGGGCTGGGCGTCGCGCACCTGTGGCGACAGGGCAGGCAGTACCGCGTGCAGGCGACCGAGGGCGGGCATATTGATTTTGCCCCGCTCGATTCGATCGAGGATGCGATCCTCGCGCGGCTGCGTAGCCGTCACAACCGCGTCTCGGTGGAGCGCGTGGTCGCCGGCCCCGGCATCGTCGATATCTATCAGGCGCTCGCCGCGCTCGAACACCGCAGCGAACCCGAACGCGATGCGATCACCATCTGGAACCTCGGCACCAGCGGCGAGGATAGCCTTGCCGCTGCTGCGGTTGACCGCTTCTGCCTGTCTTTGGGATCGGTGGCGGGCGATATTGCTCTGGTTCAGGGCGGGTTTGCCGGGGTGGTGATCGCCGGGGGGCTGGGCTACCGCATCCGCGACACGCTGCTCGCCTCGGGATTTGCCGCGCGCTTCAAGGCCAAGGGCCGGTTCGAAAGCCTGATGGCGAGCATTCCGGTCAAATTGATCGTCCATCCGCAGCCGGGATTATTCGGCGCTGCTGCCGCGTTTGCAGCGGAGCATCTGGAGGCGGCATGAAGTCGGTCAAAGCCCTGGAGAAACGGCTGGGTGAACTGCACCAGCGCACGCGGGAAACGCCGCTGTTCAACCCGGTGTTCCAACTTTCGCTTGATCTGTCGCGCGCGCTCGAAGGCGGCGGGCTGACCCTGGATGATTGCGCCGCGCTGGTGGCCGAGCTGGAATGCGACGGGCTCAAGGCCCGTGCCCGCAGGCTGCGCGGCCTGCTCGCCGCACCGCCGGCTCCGGCGCAGACAGCGGGCGCCGAGGAGGATTTCGCCGCCTTCGCCGCGCGCTGGGAGCGCCCGCAGCTGCACGCCGTGTTCACCGCCCACCCGACTTTCCTGCTCAGCCCCGCGCAGTCGCAAGCCGTCGCCATCGCCGCCTCTGCCCCGGATGATGCCGATGCTGCGATCTGCGCCGTGCCAGCCACGCGCACCGCGGTCACGCTCGAAGACGAACACCGCGCGGCCCTTGCCGCGCTGGCCCGCGCGCAGGACGCGCGCGATGTGATCGTCGCCCGCCTGATCGAGGAGGCCCGCCAGCGCTGGCCGCAGCAATGGCGATCCTTGCGCCCGCTGCCGTTCCGTTTCGCCAGCTGGGTCGGCTACGACATGGACGGGCGCACCGACATAGGCTGGCACACCTCGATCGCCTTCCGCCTCGCGGAAAAGGCCGAGCGGCTGGCGCGCTACACCGCCAGCCTCGAAGCCCTTGATCCGGCCCATCCGCTGCTCGAAACCCTGCGCCCGGCCACCGCCTTCGCCAAGGGGCGGGCCGAGGATTTCGCGGGCGATCTGTCGGGCGGCCCGGCGCTGGCTGAAGCGGCCAACCGGCTCACCGCTCACAGCCCCGACAACCTGCTCTCGCTCGCCCCCGTGAGCGCCGCGCTCGAAGCCGAGGCGCAAGGGGCCGCGCCGGATCGCGCGGTCAGGCTCTTGACCCTCGCTGCGGCCATGCGCGCCGACGGGCTGGGGATGGGCTGGATCCACTTCCGGGTCAACGCCAAGCAGCTCCACAACGCGATCCGCCGCCGGCTCGGCGCGTCCGTGGCGATCGATCTGGCCAGCAAGAGCGCGCTGGCAACCTTACGCAAGCTGGTGGCCGAAGCCACCCCCTTACGCACCAATTTTGCTGCGCTGGCCACCGAAAGCTCGACCGCGATCCGCCAGTTCATCGCGATGGCGCAGATCCTCAAGCACATCGATGCCGATGCGCCGATCCGGATGCTGGTGGCCGAATGCGAACAGCCCGCCACGGTGCTCGCCGCGCTCTATTTCGCCAGGCTGTTCGGGGTTGAAGGCAAGGTCGATATCTCGCCTTTGTTTGAAACCGAGTCCGCGCTCGAGCACGGCGGCCGGTTCCTCGACGCGCTGCTGGCAGAACCGGCCTATCGCGAATATGCGCGGGCGCGCGGGCGGGTGGCGGTGCAGACCGGCTTTTCCGATGCGGGACGCTTCGTTGGACAGGTGCCCGCGGCGCTGGCAATCGAACGCCTGCAAGGCCGGCTGGCCGAGGCGATGGCGGCGAACGGGCTTGGCGATGTGGCTGCGCTGGTGTTCAACACTCACGGCGAAAGCATGGGCCGCGGCGCGCATCCGGCAAGCTTTGCCGACCGGCTCGAATGGCCGCTGTCGCCCTGGGCGCGGCGGCGCTTTGCCCGTGCGGGCATCCGGCTGGAACCAGAGGTCAGCTTCCAGGGGGGCGATGGCTACCTGTTTTTCGCCACCCCCGAACTGGCGCTGGCGACGCTCACCCGCATCGCGCAAGCGCGCCCGGCCGAAGCCGACCTTTCGGCCGCCGCCGATCCCTTCTACCACCGCACCGATCTGAGCCTCGATTTCTATCGCGCGATCAAGGAGCATCAGGGCGATCATCTCGCCAGCCGCACCTATGCGCGCGCGGTAACCGCCTTCGGGCTCGGCCTGCTCAACCCCACCGGCAGCCGTGTCTCGCGCCGCCAGTCGGACATCAATGCCGACCGCGAGATGAGCCTGCGCCAGATCCGCGCGATCCCGCACAATGCGATCCTCCAGCAGCTGGGCTATCCGGTCAATGTCATCGCCGGGATCGGCAGCGCGGCGGACGGCAACCGCGAGGAAATCGCCGCGCTGCTCGCCGAAAGCCAACGCGGCCGGCAGATCCTGCGGCTGGTGCACGCTGCCAATGGCCTTGCCAGCATCAAGACCGTGGCGGCCTATGGCGAGCTGTTCAATTCGGCCTATTGGGCCAGCCGCACCTATCGCGGGACCGAAGAACACCTGGCCGACAATTGCGCGGCGCTGGCCGAATATCTCGTCGGGGACGACCGCACCGGAGTGTTTCGCCGTCTCGCCTCGCACCTGAGGATCGATGCGCTCAAGTTCCACCGCCTGGTTGACCTCTTGCCCGATGAGCAGGGCGACACCGCGCCGCGCGAGCGCGTCCGTCGCCGGATCGGCGTGCTCCAGGCGCTGCGCCTCGCGCTGCTCCAGCACATGTTCCTCAAAGTCGTCGCGGTCCCCGCTTTCAGCCGCGCCAACGACATCAGCCGCGGCGACGTGATCGAGATGGTGCTGAGCCTGCGGATTGACGAAGCCCTCACCCAGCTGCGCCGCGCCTTCCCGGTGCGCGTGCCCGGCCCGCGCGACTTCCCGCTCGACGAACCTTCCGACTATCCCGACGGCGGCGAAGAGGGTTACGGCGCGATCGAGCGCGACTTCATGACGCCGATTGCGCGCGCCCACGAACTCAGCCTACGCATCAGCACCGCCATCGCCAACGAGTTCGGGGCGCACGGGTAAAGCCCGATCCGCCGCACGCGGACAAGGAGCGGGCCGCTCGCAAAGCACCCGCAAGTCCGGAGTCGAAGCCGAAGGCGCAGACGTGCGAAGCACACCTGCAGGGCCGCGCGCAGCACAAGCGCAGCTGAACCGGCGAAGGCGGGACCTCGTCTTCGGGCCGCAGGCAGGCAGCGGTAGGCCAAAAGAAACGCTGCATGAACAAGGATTTCGCACGCCGGAAGGGGTTGCGAACACAATCACCGTAGCGTGCTGCCGCGCACGATCAGCTTGACCGGCACCCGGCGACGGGCAGCCTCGCCTTCGTCCAGCACGGCCTCGACCAGCGCCGCGCCGGCTTCGGCGGGATCAGGGGCGATGGTGGTGAGCGGCGGGCGGCTGAAGCGTCCGGCCACCAGATCATCGAACCCCATCACCCCGACCTCGCCCGGCACGGCAATGTCGGCGGCGGCAAAGGCCTCGATCGCGCCCAAGGCCATCGCATCGCAGGCGGCGAACACCGCGTCTATGCCCTCCCCCCGCTCGATCAACCGGCGCGCGGCGCGGCGACCCTCCTCCTCGCGGGTGGCGGCGTTGACCGTGGGGACAAGGCACGGTTCCAGCCCCGCTGCGCGCATCGCCTCGGCATAGCCTTCGTAGCGTTCGGTGAACTGCACCTGCGGCGTATTCAGCGCGCCGAGAAAGCAGGGACGGCGATAACCGCCCGCCAGCAGGTGTTCGACCGCAAGCCGGCCGGCGGCGCGATTGTCCGAGCGCACCCAGTCGAGCTCGTCAAAGGGCGAACCCCAATAGGCGACCTTGCGGCTCTCGCTGTCGAGCCCGCGGAAATATTCCCACGCGTGCCGATTGGTGGTGGTGCCGATAACCACCAGACCATCTGCGCGGCCCTGTTCCTGATAATGGCCGAAAAAATCGTCCGGGCGGGCCTGAAAGCTCACCAAGGTTTCAAACCCGCGTTGCGAGGCGGCGACGCAGACCGAGCCGAGCAGGGCATAGGCGAAGGGGTTGATGCTCGACGCGCTGTCGCCCTCGCGGCAGATCACCACCACCGCGAGCGTGCCGGTGGATCCGCGCCTGAGCCGCGCGGCGCGTTCATCGACGAAATAGCCCAGCGCCTTGGCCGCCGCGATCACCTTGCGCCGGGTCGCCTCGGCAATGGCGGGGCTGCCCGAAAGCGCACGGCTGACGGTCGGCTGGCTGACGCCCGCGCGCTCCGCCACATCAAAGGATGTCGGCCGCCGTTTTGATCCCCCGGTCATGCCCTCTCTCTAGGGCGCAAGCTTATCCCCACGCAAGCCGGCCATGCATTGCTATACGCACTGGAAATCGCCTGCGCGGTCAGCCAAGTTGACAAGTGCGGACAAATTGTGAACGTTCGCAGAAACGGATTACGGGAAACGGGCTGCCAGACAAAGGCGCGCCGGGAGAGGGATCAGCAATGGCAGTGGCACCGATTGTGAGTGCGGCGGAGGATGTCGGTCATGGCGCAGGCGATGCGCCGCAGGTCGACGCGCCGGGGCTCAACTATTTCGTCTTCGCGCTGTTCTTTATCTTCGGCGGGATCACCAGTCTCAATGACGTGATCATCCCCAAATTGAAGGAGCTGTTCACGCTCAGCTTCTTCGAGGCGAGCCTGGTGCAGTTCTGGTTCTTCATCGCCTATGCGATTGTAGGCATTCCGGGCGCGCGACTGGTTAAGAAGCTGGGCTATATGCGCGGCGCGGTGGCCGGGCTGCTGGCGATGATGGCGGGCTGCCTGCTGTTCATTCCGGCGAGCCAGAGCGCGGCCTTCCCGATGTTCCTGCTGGCCTATTTCATCCTCGCCACCGGCGTGGTGCTGGTGCAGATCGTCGCCAACCCGCTGATCAGCCTGCTGGGTCCGGAGCGCACCACCCACAGCCGCCTGACCTTCGCCCAGGCGTTCAATTCGCTCGGCACGACGATCTTTCCCTATTTCGGCGCGATCCTGATCCTCGGCAGCCTTGCCACGGTGACCGCCGCCGACCTTTCCGGCGCGGAACTGGCCGCCTATCGCACCGCCGAAAGCCAGGCGATCGTGAAAGGCTATCTCGGCCTTGCCGCGGCGCTGGGGGTGGTGGCGGGCGTGGTATGGCTGTTCCGCAACCGGCTGAAGGGCGAGCGCCACGAACACACCAGCCTTGCCGATGGCCTCGCGCTGCTCGGCCGTCCGCGCTTCGGTTATGGTGCGGCGTGCATCTTCCTCTATGTCGGCGCCGAGGTCGCGATCGGCAGCTTCATCGTCAATTACCTGATGCAAAGCCATGTGCTCAACCTGCCCGAACAGGACGCGGGCAAGCTGATCTCGCTCTATTGGGGCGGGGCGCTGGTGGGACGCTTCATCGGTTCGGCGGTGCTGCGCATGGTCAGTCCGGGCCTGGTGCTGGCCGGGGTGGCGACCGGCGCGATCGCGCTGATCGCGATTTCGGCCAATACCACCGGGGTGGTCGCAGGCTATTCGCTGCTGGCGGTGGGGCTGATGAATGCGATCATGTTCCCGACCATCTTCAGCCTCGCCTGCGAAAAGCTGGGGCCGCGCGCGGCGGACGGATCAGGGATCATCAACGTCGCAATCTGCGGCGGCGCGATCATCCCGCCGCTCTATGCCGCGCTGGCCGATGCGACGAGCCTGGCCTTCGCGCTGGTGCTGCCCGCCGCGTGCTATGCGATCATCGCCGGGTTCGGGGTGTTCGCGCGCAAGCCTGCTTGAATAAGTATGCGCTGAACTGGCAGTTGCAGCGCGGCGCGCCTAGGTAGAGCGCGACGCTGGAAAGGGCCTTGCCATGAGCTTCACCGCTGACCGCCTGCTGCTGTTCGGAGCCACCGGCGACCTTGCCCAGCGGATGCTGCTGCCCAGCCTGTTCGCGCTCGATGCCGACGGGCTGCTCGCGCCCGACCTCAAGATCATCGGCACCGCGCGCAGCGAGCTGAATGACAGCGAATATCGCAACTTCGCCCGCGCTGCGCTGGAAAAATATCTCCCGGCCGAACGGCGCGGCAAGATGGCCGGGTTCCTCAACCGGCTCGCCTACCAGACGCTCGATGCGACAATGCCGGAAGGCTATGCCGATCTTGCGGCCAAGGTGGATCGGCCTGCGCGCGGGCTGGCGATCTTCCTTTCGACCGCACCGAGCCTGTTCGGCCCCACCATCAAGGGGCTGCAATCGGCCGGGCTGACGGGCGAGACGGTGCGGATGTGCCTCGAAAAGCCGCTCGGCACCAACCTCTCCTCCAGCCGCGAAATCAACGATGCGGTCGCCGGTGCCTTCCCCGAGGCCCGCATCTTCCGGATCGATCACTATCTCGGCAAGGAGACGGTGCAGAACCTGCTCGCGCTGCGCTTTGCCAACCTGATGTTCGAACCGCTGTGGAACGCGGCGCATATCGAGCACGTGCAGATCACCGTGGCCGAAACCGTGGGCCTCGAAGGGCGCGTGGCGTTCTACGACGATGCCGGGGCGCTGCGCGACATGGTGCAGAACCACATGCTCCAGCTGCTCGCGCTGGTGGCGATGGAGCCGCCCGCGCATTTCGATGCCACCGCGGTGCGCGACGAGAAGGTGAAGGTGCTGCGCGCGCTGCGCCGCGTGCAATCGAACGAGACCGTCACCGGCCAGTATCGGGCAGGCGCGATCGGCGGGCAGGCGGTGCCCGGCTACGATGAGGAACTGGGCAGGCAATCGAACACCGAAACCTTTGTCGCGATCAAGGCCCATGTCGATAACTGGCGCTGGAAGGGCGTGCCGTTCTACCTCAGAACCGGCAAGCGCCTGCCCCGCCGCGTGACCGAGATCGTGATCCAGTTTGCTTGCGTGCCGCACTCGATCTTCGCCGGCAAGGGCGCGACGATCCAGCCCAACCGCCTCGTCATCGGCATCCAGCCGGAAGAAAACATCACTCTCTCGCTGATGGCCAAGGTGCCGGGGCTGGACCGCGAGGGCATCCGCCTGCGGCAGGTGCCGCTCAACATCGCCATGCCCGATGCCTTCACCGGCGCGGTGCGGCGCATCGCCTATGAACGCCTGCTGCTCGATCTGGTCGAGGGCGATCAGACCCTGTTCGTGCGCCGCGACGAGGTGGAGGCGCAGTGGGAATGGATCGACGCGATCCGCGCGGGCTGGGAAGCCGTAGGCCTCACCCCCAAGACCTACACCGCCGGCAGTTGGGGGCCGAGCGCGGCCATCGCGCTGGCCGAACGCGACGGAGTGACGTGGCATGAGTAAGCTCAACGACACGCTCCACAAGGTGACACAGCGGGTGATCGAACGCTCAAGGCCCACCCGCAGCGCCTATCTCGAACTTATCCGCCGCGCGGGCGAGAACATGGGCGAGCGCAGCGCCGTGTCGTGCTCGAACCTCGCCCACGCCTATGCCGGTGCACAAGAGGATCAGGCGGCGCTGGTTGCCGGCAAGGGCGCGAATATCGGCATCGTCACCAGCTACAACGACATGCTCTCCGCGCATCAGCCCTATGGCCGCTATCCCGACCGGCTGAAGATTTACGCCCGCGAAATCGGCGCCACCGCGCAGGTCGCAGGCGGTACGCCCGCGATGTGCGACGGGGTGACGCAGGGCGAGACCGGCATGGAACTCTCGCTGTTCAGCCGCGATGTTATCGCGCTCTCGACCGCCGTGGCCCTTTCCCACGCGATGTATGACGGCGCGCTGATGCTCGGCATCTGCGACAAGATCGTGCCCGGCCTGCTGATGGGCGCCCTGCGCTTCGGCCACCTGCCCGCGATCTTCGTGCCATCCGGCCCGATGCCCTCGGGCATTGCCAACAAGGAAAAGCAGCGCGTCCGCCAGCTCTATGCCGAAGGCAAGGCGTCCCGCGCCGAGCTGCTGGCGAGCGAGATGGCGAGCTACCACTCGCCCGGCACCTGCACCTTCTTCGGCACCGCCAATTCCAACCAGATGATGATGGAGATGATGGGGCTGCACCTCCCTGGCAGCGCCTTCATCCCGCCCGGCACCCAGCTGCGGCAGGCCTTGGACCGCGCGGCGGTGCACCGGGTCGCGCAGATCGGGCGCAAGGGCGAGGACTATCGTCCGCTCGGCCGCGTCGTCGATGAAAGGGCGATCATCAATGCCGCCGTAGGCCTGC
>JBKBOH010000059.1:0-11016 GCA_046294975.1 Erythrobacter sp.
CTGATAGGCGGCGAAATCGAGCCACAGCTGCTGGAGCTGCGCGCTGGCGCTGGCCCATTCGCCAAGCTCGCCGCCGAGCGCATTCACGTCCATGCCCTGCGGCAACAGCGCCTGGAGCGCCTCTGGTGCCAGCGGCCCGCCGCCCAGCGTCGAGGCGAACATTTCGCGCATCGCCTCACCCTGCATATCGAAAAAGCCGCGAAGGCTTTCGTCCGCTGTCTCGATGCCCGCCATCGTGTTCTTGTCGTCAGTCATTGTCCGCAACCGTCCCGAATACCGCGCCTGGCCACCATCATGGCCGCGCTGCGCCTGACTCGCCATCTGCATTCTAGCGAAAACGCCTTTCCACGGCGACCGCTATTGGCCTAGGGGAGGCTTGTCGCCCCCCGCTTGCGCCCCCGCGCGAGCCATGCAGGATAAAGAAGACCGACGATGAATGACCAGTTCTACCGGATGAAGCGGATGCCGCCGTATGTGATCGCCGAGGTCAATGCGATGCGTCATGCCGCCCGTCTCGCCGGGCAGGACATCATCGATCTGGGGATGGGCAATCCCGATCAGCCCCCGCCGAGCCACGTGATCGAAAAGCTGTGCGAAGTCGCGGCCAAGCCCGACGCGCACGGCTATTCACAGTCCAAGGGCATCCCTGGCCTGCGCCGCGCGCAGGCGGGTTATTATGCGCGCCGGTTCGGGGTCGATCTCGATCCCGAGACCGAAGTGGTGGTGACGATGGGTTCGAAGGAGGGGCTCTCCAGTCTTGCCACCGCGATCATCGCGCCGGGCGATGTGGTGCTGGCGCCCAACCCATCCTACCCCATCCACACCTTCGGCTTCATCATTGCCGGGGCCACGATCCGTTCCGTGCCGACCACGCCGGACGAGCATTACTGGGAATCGCTCGAGCGGGCGATGAACTTCACCGTCCCGCGCCCTTCGGTGCTGGTGGTCAGCTATCCCTCCAACCCCACCGCCGAGGTGGTGGAGCTGCCATTCTACGAACGGCTGGTCGCCTGGGCGAAGGAGAATCAGGTCTGGGTCGTCTCCGACCTTGCCTATTCCGAGCTCTATTTCGACGGCAATCCCACGCCTTCGATCATGCAGGTGCCGGGCGCGAAAGATGTCGCGATCGAATTCACCTCGATGTCCAAGACCTATTCGATGGCCGGCTGGCGGATGGGTTTTGCGGTTGGCAACAGGCAGCTGATCGCCGCGCTGACGCGGGTGAAGTCCTATCTCGATTACGGCGCCTTCACCCCGGTGCAGGCGGCGGCCTGCGCGGCGTTGAACGGCCCGCAGGACATTGTCGAGGCCAACCGCGCGCTCTATCGCAAGCGCCGCGACGTGATGGTCGAAGCCTTCGGCCGGGCCGGCTGGGACATTCCCCCGCCGCCGGCTTCGATGTTCGCCTGGGCACCGCTGCCGCCCGCACTGAAATCGATGGGGAGCCTCGAATTTTCCAAGCAGCTGCTGACCCAAGCGCAGGTCGCGGTGGCACCGGGCGTGGGTTATGGCGAGAACGGCGAAGGCTATGTCCGCATCGCCATGGTCGAGAACGAACAGCGGCTGCGGCAGGCCGCCCGCAATATCCGGCGCTATCTTCAGTCGGTCGGAGTCAACTCTTCGGCGGCTTGAACTGCCAATTGCGCCGAATCCGGTGCAATCATCTGGTGAATCGGTTACGCTCTCGGCTAACCTCGGATCAGGTCTGAAGGAGATGCCCATGTCGTCCGGAGCCGCGCGGCGGCTGACCGATCGGCAGCAAGCCGTGATGGAGCGCATTGACCGGCGCGTGCCGATCAAGGTCATTGCGCTGGAACTTGGCGTATCCGAAACCCGAATCAACCAGCACATCCGTGCGCTCAAGGATGTCTATGACGCGGGCAGCCTTGGCGAGCTGGTTGAAAATTACCGGGCCACGCTGCCCGCGCCACAGCCGGAGGCCAACCGCGATGACGTGCCTCAGGAAGAGGCCCTAGCGGTTGTTGCGGATGCAGATAGGTTTGAGGCCTTTAGCGAAGTTGCATACACGAAAAAGCAGATTATCGGCCGCGCCGGTTTCGGCGAGCCCTTGTTGCGGGATGACCCCGGACAGCTGGTGATGAGCGACGCGATGCCGCTGTTTGACCAGGCGCCCTGGCTGCGGCCGGGCGAGCCGCGGGTGGTCCCCGGAGTGCTCGATGGCGAACACGCCGTGCTGTTCAGGCTGGGTGCGATCGTGGCGATCGCATCGGGGATCCTGGCCGCTGTGGTGCTGACCATCACCGCGGCCAAGACCCTCAGCGATGCGACAGCGGGCAAGGCCACCATCTCCGTGGAGCAACAGGCTGCCGCCGGGTGAGCACCGGCCAGCCGGGGAACACCGCGATGACTGACCGTATCAAGACCGATGCCCACAATCTCAGGAAGCTGATCCGCGAGGCCGAAGCGCTTGCCGACGAATCGATCATCGCCATGGCCCGACTGAAGCAGGCGATGCTGGCCGCGCGCCAGAACCCCGAGATCGAAGTCCACACCGGCCAGCGCGCGCTGATGCGGCTGACCGAGGCCGAAAGCCAGGCGCTGGCCATGTCGACCAACCTGCTGCGCGTGCACGCCGAACTCAGCAAGCTTGCCTCAGTCCACGCCGCGGGCGATACGGGCGAGAAGACCATTATTCCGCGCGAAGCGGTAACCACGACGCTGGCAGCCACGCCTGAGATGATGAACGCCTGAGGCTTTGCCAGTGCCCGCCACGCTGATCGACCTGTTCAACCTCTACCGTGTCGAGCTGCTGCATATCGCCAGCGCTGTGCTGGCGCTGGCGATTGCATTTCGGGGGGCAGCCCCGGAGCGCTGGCTGATCGGGGTGTTCATCGCCACGATGATCCTGCCGGTCTATGGCGCGCGTTGGCTGAACATCGGCAACCTGCCGTTCGGCCCCTATAGCTGGGCCTATGTCGGGATCGATCTGCTGGCGACCGCAGGGTTCGTTGCGATCGCGCTCAATGCCAATCGCAACTATCCCCTGTGGGTGGCCGGGTTCCAGCTGGTCGCGGTCGGTGCCCACGCCGTGCGCGTGCTCGGGGAAATGGTTTCGCCATTTGCCTACATGGTGCTCGCGGTCAGCCCGTCCTATTGCCAATTGGTGCTGATTGGCGCGGGCTTCATCCGTCACCGGCAGCGCGAAAAGCGGTTCGGCAGCTATCGGGAATGGCGGGTGATGCGCGGGCAAGCCCGGCTGTTCCACCGCTGACGCGGCGGCAGGAGCGCCGGGATGAGCTATAGACTTGCCGATCGGCATGGCGGAGATGGCGGATGGTGATGGCTGCCCTTCAGGCGCGTCCCGCCGTGTCCGTGCCACCTGAGGCGCAGCTCGGGCCGCTGGTTGCCTATCTGCGTTCGGTGGTGCTCCATCCGCAGGCTGAGCGCGAGCGTTGCCATGCGCTGTTCGTTGATGCGCGGCGTTCGTGCATCGGGGATGCCGGGATCGGGCGCGGGGGACGCAGCGGGCTGCGCCTGCGGATGCGCGAGATCTTCGGCGAGGCGCTGCGGCTCGATGCGCGCGGGATCATCCTCGCACACAACCACCCCTCGGGCGTCTGCCGTCCGAGCGGCTGCGACATCGCCGCCACCGGCCAGCTGGCGGAGGTCGCAAAAGCGCTCGACATCGAACTGATCGACCACCTCATCTTCACCCACGAGGCGGTCTATTCCATGCGTGCAGGGGGATTGCTGTGATGACGATTTCCACCAACAGCCTGTTTCCCGACAGCGACACCCTGATCCCGCGCTTCCGCGAGGCCGGGGATGTGACGCTTGACCTGCTCCACCGCGATGGCCGGGTCGTGGATCGCTGGCTGGGCCTGCATCCGCGCGAGTTCGAGCTGTTGTGGCGGCTGGCGCAGCAGCCGGGGCAGCGCATGACCCGCCGCCAGCTGCTCGCTGATGTGTGGCGCATCACCTACGAGCCCGAAACCAATAGTCTTGCGGTTCATGTCGCGCGGGTGCGGGCCAAGCTTGAACCTTTCGGCCTTTCGCGGATCGTCGCGACCCATCCCGAAGGCGGCTATTTCCTCGATGTGCCGCCCGGCCCCAGCCACTTTCAGCTGGCACCCCCGGTGGGGGTATAGGCTGGACTTGGCGGCAGGAATCGGCAAGGCTGCGCGCTGCATCGCCAGCCTTTGCGGGGCCAGCATTTCGAGGGAAACCAGCCGCCATGTCTGCCGCCATCATCACCACCAACGGCCGGATCGCGATCGCGCTTGGCGAGGATGGCGTCGCTGATGTGCGCTTCACCCGTGCCGACAAGCTGAATGCGCTCGATCACGAGCAGTTCGAGCGCATCATCGAGGCCGGTCACGCGCTCCAGCGGATGAAGGGCCTGCGGGCGGTGGTGCTGTCGGGCGAAGGGCGGGCGTTTTGTGCCGGGCTCGACCTCGGCAATTTCTCGCGTCAGCCGGCCGAGGGCGAGCCGGGTCTGACCGAGCGCACCCATGGCAACGCCAACCGCGCGCAGCAAGTGGCGATGCAGTGGCGCAAGCTGCCCGTGCCGGTGATCGCGGCGGTGCACGGCGTGTGCTTCGGTGGCGGCCTGCAGATCGCCAGCGGCGCCGATATCCGCATCGTCCACCCCGCCACGCGCATGGCGATCATGGAAATGAAGTGGGGCCTTGTTCCCGACATGGGCGGTTATGCCCTGTGGCGCGGGCTGGTGCGCGATGATGTGCTGCGCGATCTGGTTTACACCAACCGCGAATTTTCCGGAGCCGAGGCGCAGGCGCTTGGTCTTGCGACCTATGTCGATGAAAACCCCCACGAACGCGCCATGGCGCTGGCCCGCACCATTGCGCTCAAGAACCCCCATGCGATCCGCGCCGCCAAGCGGCTTCAGGCCGGGATGTACGAGCATCCGACTGACACGATCCTGCTCGACGAAAGCATCGAGCAGCACGCGATCATGCGTAGCCGCAACCAGATCGAAGCGGTGATGGCCGAAATGGAACGCCGCAAGCCCAACTTCGAGGATCTCTAGAGTCAGGACCTGTTTACCGCACCTTCGAGGCGGCGGAATGGCGAACAGATCGGTCCGTTTCGCGCGCCGGGAAGGCTGGCGGCCGTTCCAAGCGCGGGGCGGGCCGAGTTGGAAGCCATTCCGCCGTCCCGCCCGGATTTGGCCCAAAGGGCCGATCGCCGCGTCAGTTCGGTTTGAATTATTGCCATATTGCTGCACCTCACTTCCTCGCGCTGGGCCCTTTTGACTCAAACCTCGACAGTGCGGTAAACAGGTCCTGACCCTAGGTGCGCGGCGCTGCCCGGTATCCTGTGCAATTCGCATTGCTGATGTTGCACGGTGACATGCCGCTTTCTCTGCGCTAGGGGCGAGCCTGCAATGTCCAGTCTTCGCGCCTTTAGCCGCAGATATGCCCAGTTCACGCTGGTGCTCGTGGTGCTCATTCTGGCGGTAAAGGCGCTCGTGCCGGCAGGCTACATGGTCTCGCGCTCTGGCGGGCGTTTCCTGACGGTGACGATCTGCGCCGATGCCAGCGGCACGCCCAAGCAGATGCAGATCGCCATCCCCGACAGGAACGATGCAGGCAGCGATCACGGCAAGGCGGCTGACAAGGGCCAGCCCTGCGCCTTTTCGGGGCTGGGCCATGCCGCATTGGGCGGTACCGATCCGCTGCTGCTGGCCGCGGCGCTCGCTTTCATCCTGCTGATCGGATTTGCGCCGCGCCCGGCGCTGCCCGCCCGCGACACGCCTTTCGTCCGCCCGCCGCTGCGCGGACCGCCGTCGCTGTCCGTCTGATCGTCAGCCAATACGCGCGGGTGACTGGCCCCGGCGCGTAGAGCCACCTCGCTCGCTGACCCACCAGGCCAGGGTCAAGGGCGCTGTGCCGCATCGCGGCCGGGCGCCGACGGAAATCGGGATAAATCATGCATATCATCATTACGAAGCGCGCCCTTTTGGGCGCAACCATGCTTGCCGCTGCGGCAGGCGGGCTCAGTGCCCCTGTTTACGCGCAGGGCATTGGCCAGCGGCAGGAGGAGATCATCGTCACCGCCAGCCTTCAGGGCACCCCCACGGCTCCCACGCCGCAAGCCGCGCGCAAGGAGCTGGAACGCGTCCCCGGCGCGACCGGTCTGGTCGAGGACGAAGGCTTTGCCGATATCTTCGCCCAGTCGATCGGGGACGTGCTGGAGCTGACCCCCGGTGTCTTCGCCGACACCAGCGCCCAGCGCGAAAGCCGCATCTCGATCCGCGGATCGGGTCTCAATTCCAGCTTTGAACGCCGCGGCCTTACCGTCCTGCGCGATGGCGTGCCGATCAGCCGCGCATCGGGCGCGACCGAGTTCCAGGAAGTCGATCCGCTCACCATCCGCTACATGGAAGTGTTCAAGGGGGCCAACGGATTGCGCTACGGGGCGGCATCGCTGGGCGGGGCGGTCAACATCGTCAGCCCCACCGGGCGCACCGCCCGCGCGCCCATCGCCCTGCGCGCCGAGGGCGGCAGCTTCTCCACCTTGCGCGGCAATGCTTCGCTGTCCGGCAAGAGCGGCGCTGTCGACTATTGGGGCGGGATCACCGGGCTGACCAGCGACGGCTATCGCGAACACAGCGCGGTGCGGAGCCTCTATGGCCACGGCAACCTTGGCTGGCAGGTGTCGGACAATATCGAGACCCGCTTTTACGTCACCGCGCTGTCGGACAATTTCGAGCTGGCAGGCAGCTTGCGCCTTGCCGACGCGCTCGCCAATCCGCGCGCCGCGGGCCGTCCGGTGACTGTCGGGCCGTTCTTCCCCGGCGGGCCGGTAACCGTGCTCGATCCTGGCCCGGTCGCGGATGACTGGGATCGCAATCTGGATGTCTATCGCATTTCCAACCTCACCGTGATCGATCTTGGTTCTGTCGGTCTTGAGCTGGGGGCATGGTATGCGCGTCGCAGCCTTGACCATGCGATTACCCGCTTTGCCGGGATCATCGTGCAGGGCGAGGATGAGATTGGTGTCTCCACGCGCCTTTCCGGCAGTCTCCCCTTCCTTGCTCCGCAAAGCCGCTGGCAGGTGGGGGCGATCTATGCCTTTTCCAGCAATGACGCGAAAACCTTTGTCAACAATTCGGGCGCGCGCGGCGCGCTACGGACCCGGTCGGATCAGGATTCGGCCACGCTGACCATTTATGGCCAGGCCGATCTCGGGTTGAGCGATGCGCTTACCCTGATCGCCGGCGGGCAATATGCGCGCGCCACCCGCGATGTGACCGCGATCCTCAATGCAGTGACGGGCCGGGGCGAATATGATCAGTTCAACCCGCGCGTCGGCGTGCTGGTGGATGCGGCCGAAGACATCCAGTTCTTCGGCAATATCAGCCGCAGCTTCGAACCGCCCAGTCTTGCCGATCTCACCAGCGGCGGGGCGTTCCCCTTCGCGCCGCTCGCCCCTCAGCGCGCAACCGTGTTCGAAGTGGGCACGCGCGGGCAGGCGGGGAACGTGTCGTGGGATATCGCACTTTACCGGGCGGAGCTTGAAAACGAGTTTCTGGACGTGGCTGTGCCTGGTGCGCGCGGGCTGATCACGGTCACGACCAATGGCGACCGGACTGTTCATCAGGGGCTCGAATTCGGGCTTGATGTCCGCCCGTTCAAGGCGACGCTGGAGAAGAACGGTCAGGCCCTGCGGCTGAGCGCGGCCTACACCTTCAACGACTTGAGCTTCGATAATGACGCGCTTTACGGCAACAACCAGCTCGCCGGTGTCCCGCGCCATGTGCTGATTGCCGAAGCGCGGTTCGATCAGGTGGACAGGTTCTACCTTTCCACCACCCTGCGATGGATTCCGGACGGGCCGTGGGCGGATTACGCCAACACCGAAAGGGCGCCGGGCTACGAGACCGTGCAGATCACCGCCGGGGTCACGCTGACTGAGGGAATCGAGCTGTTCGGATCGGTCGAAAACCTGTTCGATAAGGTGTTCATCTCCAACCTCACCACCACCGCCAACCAGCGCCTTACCAACGAGGCGATCTACACCCCCGGCCAAGGACGCGCCTTCTTTGGCGGCCTGCGCGCGCGGTTCTGAAGGAGGGCCAGGGTGATGAGCGTCAAGACCAAGACCGCGCGCTGGTCATACGCCAAGCACCAGTGGCTGGGGCTGATCGGCGGGATAAGTCTGCTGGTGTGGGGCCTTTCCGGCCTCACCCATATCGCGATGGTGCTGTTCGGGCCGCAACAGGCGCAGTTCATGCCGCCTGCGGCCACGGTCGCGCTCGAAGGGGCACGACCGATCGCGCAAACCCTTGCCGAACAGGGCATCGCCAAGGCGGTGGCGATCAAGACCGTCCCCGCCCCCGGCGGCGGGGTGCTGTGGCAGGTGACCCCGACTTCGGGCAATGAGCGACGCTATTTCCGGCCGTCCGACGGGCGCGAAATCCCGGACGGGGACAGGGCGCAGGCCGAATTTCTCGCCCGCCACTATCTTGCTACCGATCGGGCCATCGTTTCGGCCGAGCTCCAGACGGCGTTCGATGCCGATTACCTCTGGGTCAACCGCCTGCTGCCGGTTTGGAAGCTGGAGTTTGCGGGCGACGACAAGCTGACCGCCTATGTTCACACCGAAACCTCGAGTCTGGCGGCGGTCAACAACACCACGAAGAACCGCCTGCAATCGGTGTTCCGGGCGCTTCACACCTGGGAATGGGTGCCGCCGGGGATGGACTGGCTGCGGGTGGTGGTGATCGCGCTGATGGTCGGGAGCCTGCTGGCGCTGGGGTTGACCGGCATTGCCATGCTGGTGACCGTGCGGCGCAAGAAGCGCTTGCCAGGTAGCCGGGGATGGCACCGCATCGCCGGCTATGTGCTTGCCCTGCCGCTGATTATGTTTGCGGCCTCGGGCATCTATCATCTGATCCAGTCGGCGCTGGTGCCCCCTGTCAGCCAGCTCAAGATGGGCCAGCCCGTCGCGGTCGCGAGCGGCAAGTGGCCGGTCGAGGCGGACTGGGCGCTGATCGCCAAGGGGCGCGAGATCGCCTCGGTCGCGCTGGTGGAAGGGGCTGAGGGGCAGCCGCTCTATCGTATCGGCCTCGTGCCGAATGGACCGATCGGCGGCGGCGAGCATGACCACGGCCCGGCCAAGGCGGCGGCGGATCACGGCATGGCAGGACACGATCACGCCGCGATGATGGCGGCGCAGGCGAAGACCCCTTCGACCGACGCCGAAATCCGCGAAGCGCGCTTTGCCGGGATCAAGCCCGATGGCCCGGCGATCTACCTTGATGCCGCGACCGGGAATGTGGTGGCGTCGGGTGACAAGGATCTCGCCCGCGCCATCGCCCGCCGGTTCACCGGCGCGCCCGACAGCGCGGTGACGGGGGTCGAACTGATAACCCGCTTCAGCCATGAATATGACTTCCGCAACAAGCGCCTGCCGGTCTGGCGGGTCGATTACGGCGCGCCGGTCAACGCCAGCCTGTTCGTCGATACCGGCGCGGGCGTGTTGGTTGACCGGGTGGCGGACGCGGAAAAGCCGGAACGCTTCGTGTTCAGCTTCATCCACAAGTGGAACTTCCTGTTCCCGGTCGGACGCCTCGCGCAGAACGCGATCGTGGGGGTTTTTGCAATCGCGCTGATCGGGTTTTCAGCGGTGCTGGGCCTGCGAATGGATGTGGTCCGTCGCCAGCGCCAGCGCCGGCACAAGCAGCCACAGGACGCGCCAGTCGGCACGCGCCCCGCCGACACCTGAGTGGGCGGGGCTGGTGTCCTGCGCTGCCTGCAGCCGCGCCTTGCGGGTGGTGCGATGCGTCAGCCTCGCCTTGCCGCCCCGATCTCAGGGCAAGCGCCAGCGCCTGCCGGCCGCGGATGCGCCGACGCCGGACGCTCAGCCGAACACCGCCACACACTGGATGCCGTCGAGCACCTGTTTGCCTTCGGCATCCCACAGCCGCAGCCGTTCGGAGGAATAGCCCGCGTCGGCGTGCTGGCTGGCGTTCTCGGCGAGATACCAGCCATCGCGTGACTGGCTTTGCGGATCGAGCACGTTGAACGACCAGTTGATCGAGCTGATCGGGCCTTGGCGCTGCATCGCCCGCATCGCACCGGGCGGCATGACATCGCCCATCAGCACCAGCTTGGCGACCGGATCGAGATCGTGCGCCTCGGTCAGCCGCGCCCAGCGCCGCACGGTCGCCCCATGCTCGGCACCCCTGGCCTGACCGTAGCGCAGCTCGAAATTCTTTGCGACAAAGCTTGGCGCGAAGGGGTGGGTCACTGTGTCATTGGCCTCGGGCGGGCCGGGCCAGTTCTCGGGCGCGGGTGCGGGATGGAATGCATTGGCCTCACGCCCCTCGGCAAACAGCCAGAAGGCGGAAAGCGCGACCTTGCCCTCGCACTGGATCTCGCTCCGCACCTGCGTGACGTTGCGCCCCTGCCGGACGATCTGTGCACTAAGCTCGATGTCCTCGCCCACCGGCGCGACGAAGGCGATCTGTCCGGCACGCAAGGGGGGCAGGCCGGGAAAGGCGCGGGTGGCCATGGTGTAGGCCACCAGCGCCGAGGCCCCGCCGTAGAGCGTGCGGCCCTGCATCCAGTCGGCCGCATGGGCAAGGTGGGCCGGGCCGGTCCGGCCGGTGACGGGTTCGAGCAGGCTGGCAATGGTCATCCCCCACGCCATGCCGCGCAGTGCGCGCTCCGTCCAGACTGACGTTAGGGAAGGAGGCCTTGCTTGCTTCCCTCTTCGCTGGTCTGCATCGCGCACCCCGCGCGATCCCAAACATGCATTGCCTTTGTTCCACCGAATCGCTAGTGGCCCGCTTCCGTGCGGGGCTTCGTCCCGGACGGCTCGGCCCGATGGCGGAGTGGTGACGCAGCGGACTGCAAATCCGTATACGCCGGTTCGATTCCGGCTCGGGCCTCCACCTTTTGCAATTGCGCCCCAGCGCCGCAAGGCCTAGGTCGCGGGCACCGGAATGCCGCTTTAGCTCAGTCGGTAGAGCACATCATTCGTAATGATGGGGTCACGTGTTCGAGTCACGTAAGCGGCACCACC
>JBKBOH010000060.1:0-11006 GCA_046294975.1 Erythrobacter sp.
GCTGCGAGCCCGACGAGGTGCGCGGCGCGACCCGCGTCAATGTCATCGCGGCCGACCATCCGGGGCTGTTCTACCGCATGGCGGGCGGCATCCACCTGGCCGGCGGCAACATCATCGACGCACGCATCCACACCGCCAAGAGCGGCTATGCGGTCGACAATTTCCTGGTGCAGGACCAGCACGGCCAGCCGATGAGCGAAGAGGCGCAGATCGCGCGAATCCACAAGGGCATCCGCGATGCGCTGCTGGCCAAGGTCGAACTGGTGCCGAAACTGGCGGCAAGGCCCTTGGCGCATTCGCGCGCCAAGGCCTTCGATGTCGCGCCGCGGGTCGGGTTCGACAATGATGCCTCGAACAACTTCACCGTGATCGAGGTGACCGCGCGCGACCGGCCGGCGCTGCTCAACCGGCTGGCGCACGCGCTCTACAAGGCCAACCTGATCGTCCATTCGGCGCACATCACCGCCTATGGCGAGGCCGCGGCCGATACCTTCTATGTCACCGATCTGACCGGAGCCAAGATCAAGGCGCCCGACCGGCTGGCGGAAATCGAGACCGCGCTGCTTGCCGCGGCAAGCGATCACCGCCAGCAACAGCTGGAGAAGACATAGCGCGCTTTTTGCTCACTGCGCCAGATTGCCGCGCCACGAATCGAAATTTCTTCGGCTGCAAGCCATTGAAGATAAGGCGATTTGAAGATTGATCCCGGTCGGGCACGATAGGTTGCAATTGTGTGACGGATTGCTATGGGGGCACCCCTCAACCTAGGGAGAGTTATAACATGATCACCACACCCCCCCTGCCCAGCCCCCTCCGGCTCGGCAAGCTTGCCCTCCTGCTCGGCACGGCAGCCTTCACCCCCTTTGCTGCCGCGGCGCAGGACAGCGATGAACCCATCACCGAAGAACGCACCAGCACACTCG
This sequence comes from Erythrobacter sp., assembly GCA_046294975.1. GTDB lineage: Bacteria > Pseudomonadota > Alphaproteobacteria > Sphingomonadales > Sphingomonadaceae > Erythrobacter. The sequence goes on from JBKBOH010000060.1 coordinate 924, forward strand.
ATGCGGTCAACGAGATCCTCGTCACCGGCACCAAGAAGAAGGATGCCGAGAACGTTCAGGATATTCCGCTGGCGGTGACCGCGTTCAACGCCGGCACGCTCGAAGCCTTCAAGATCCGCGACATTTCGGGCCTGTCGTTCCAGGCCCCGACTGTCAGCCTTGACCAGGTCGGCACCAGCCGCGGCACTGCCAACTTCACCGTGCGCGGTCTTGGCATCAACTCCTCGATCCCCTCGATCGACCCGACTGTCGGGGTGTTCGTCGATGGCGTCTATCTCGGCATCAACGCCGGCGTGGTGTTCGACCTGTTCGACCTTGAAAGCGTGGAAATCCTGCGCGGCCCGCAGGGCGTGCTGTTCGGCCGCAATGTCACCGGCGGCGCGGTGGTGATCAACACCGGCAACCCGACCGAGGACTTTACCGGCAAGCTGCGTGCGGCGGTTGACGGCCCGGCGCTCGATGGCGGGCGCGGCGGCCCCAACTACACCGTCAGCGGCGTCATCTCCGGCCCGATCATCACCGATAGCCTGCTGTTCAAGGTCGGCGCTTATTACAACAAGGACGAAGGCTATTTCCGCAACCTGGCCTCGCTGACCAATCCAAACGTCCCGGAAAATCACGGCCAGGCCGAAACCAAGATCCTGCGCGGCGCATTGGAAGCGCGGCTCGGCGGGCTGACGCTGCTCGGCAAGCTCGACTATTTCGAAAGCGACGGCGATGGCCCCTCGGCCCAGAACCGCGGCTTCTTCGACCGCAACAGCTTCGACTTCGCGATCGACGAGCCGGGCTTCTATACCAACGAGATCTGGACCGGATCGCTCACCGCGACGCTCGATATCGGCCCCGGCACGCTCACCAACGTGTTCGGCTGGCGCAAGTATGACGCCGCCACCCGCGGCGATATCGACGGGACCCCGCGCTTCCTGTTCCATTCGAGCACCGAGACCGCGCAGGAGCAGTTCTCGAACGAACTGCGCTACGCGATCGCGCTCGACCGGCTCGATCTCACCGTCGGCGGGTTCTTCTTCAACCAGGATCTCGCCTACACCGAGAACCGCGAGCTGCGCCGCGATCTGCCGGTGAACCTCCAGCCCCCGGTGTTCTACGGCGGCGGTTCGCAGGAGCATGAAGTTATCGGCGTGTTCGCCAACGCCCAGTACGAAGTGCTCGACGGGCTGTCGCTGATCGCCGGGATCCGCTGGAACCAGGAAACCAAGGATGCAGCCGTCACCTTCGTGCGGCCGCGCCCGGCGTGTTCGGTGGTGGACGGCACTTGCCCGACTTCGGGCACCAATCCCTTCGTTCCAAACGAAGGCAACGGCTTTACCGATCGCGTGCGGTTCCGCAACCTCTCGCCCAAGCTCGGCCTGCAATACGAATTCGCCAACAGCCAGGTCTATGGCCACTGGAGCCGCGGCTACCGTTCGGGCGGTTACAACTTCCGCATCACCGACGTGGCGGTGTTCAACCGCGCGCTGGCGGCGACCGGCAACCTGTTCTTCGATGAAGAGAAGGTCGACAATTACGAGATCGGCGGCAAGTTCCAGACCAACGACCGTTCCTTCACGCTCAACGCTGCAGCCTACATCACCAAGATCGGCAACATGCAGCGCGAAGTGAACCTTGCCGATCCGGGCGCGGGCGTGGTGCAGAACATCCTCAACACCGCCGATGCGACGATCACCGGCTTCGAAGCCGAAGCGCGGATGCGCGTGTCGGACAGCCTTGCCTTCACCGCCAATATCGGGATCATCGATGCCGAGTATGACAAGGTGCTGTTCGACATCTCGGGCGACGGCGTGATCAACGACACCGACCTCGCGCTGAGCCTGCCGCGCGTTTCGCCGATCACGGTGGGCATGGGCCTGATCCACGAGCTCGATCTGGGCAGCAGCAACATCCTCACGCGGATCAACTACCAGTACCGCGACGAGGCCGCCTATACCGATGACAACCTCGGCTGGCTCAACGCGCTGTCGAACCTCGAAGCCAACATCACCTGGAACACGCCGATCGATGGGCTGTCACTGTCGCTCTATGGCCGCAACCTGCTCGACGAGGTGCAGGAAGGTGGCGACACGCAGGTGCCGTTCGGCGGGCCGAACTCGACCGGGGTGCGTCGTCCTTTCGCGCCCAACCCGGCCGCCGGCACCTTCTCGCCGCTGATGCGCGGCCGCAACGTCGGCATCGAGGCAATGTTCGAATTTTGATGCCTGTGTGGCGATCGCCCCTCCGGGCGATCGTCCTCGCTAGACGCGCAGCAAGCTGCGCCCGCTGCGGGCGGCCGGTCGGCCTTGCGGTCGCGTCGCGACCGATGCTCGCGGCAAAGAACGGGGGCGCTCCGGCAACGGGGCGCCCTTTTTCGTTGGGGGGTCCGCCTACCGCTGCGCTGCCTGAGGCGGGGCCTTGTCCGCCTACCGCTGCGCTGCTTGAGGCGGGTTAGCCTCTCTGGCCGAACAGCGCCGTCCCCACGCGGACATGGGTTGCCCCCAGCATCACCGCGGTTTCGTAGTCGCCGCTCATCCCCATGCTGAGGCCGGTAAGGCCGTGATCGGCGGCCAGTTTCGCCAGAAAGGCGAAGAACGGCGCGGCTTCGGTGCCGGCGGGAGGAATGCACATCAGCCCGGCAAGCGGAATGTCGCTCGCGCGCACGGCTTCGAGAAACGCGGGCAGTTCGGCCATCGCGCAGCCGCCCTTCTGCGGCTCGTCGCCAATATTGACCTGCACGAAGCACGGCACCTGCCGCCCCGCCTTGTCCATCGCCTTGGCCAGCGCCGTCAGCAGGCTGGGGCGATCGAGCGAGTGAATGCAGTCGAACAGCGCCACCGCTTCTTGGGCCTTGTTCGATTGCAGCTGGCCGATCAGGTGCAGTGCGATGTCGGGGTGCGCCGCTTTGAGCGCGGGCCACTTGCCCTGCGCTTCCTGCACCCGGTTTTCCCCGAACACGCGCTGGCCGGCATCGATCAGCGGCTGGATCGCTTCCGGCCCGTGGGTCTTGCTGACCGCAATCAGCGTGATGTCGCCGGCCTCGCGCCGGGCAGGCTTGCAGATGCGGGCGATGTGGGCCTGCACTTGAGCAAGGCGGGTGGCTGCATTGTCCATGCTGCGCGCTATAGAGACGCGGTGACGCAGATAAAGACCCTTCCCGGCCTGTGGCTGATTTCGGACGCGCGCAACGATGCCGGGCTGGCGCGCGCGCTCGCCCGCCTGCCGCGCGGATCGGGGTTCATCTATCGCCACTACCACCTGCCCGATCCCTCGCGCTTCGCGCGGTTTTGCACGCTGCGCCGCATCGCACGGGCGCGGGGGCATCTGGTGATCCTCGCCGATTCGGCCCTGACCGCGCGCGCATGGGGGGCCGACGGGATCTACGGCAGCCCGCGCAGCCTCACCCCCCGCCGCGCCGGGCTGATCCACCTCGCCACCGCGCATGATCTGGCCGAACTGGGGCTTGCCACCAGGCTCAGGGCGGATGCGGCGCTGCTTTCGCCGGTCTTCCCGACCCGTTCGCATCCGGGCCGCGCGGTGCTGGGGCCGGTGCGCTTCCGGCTGCTGGCGCGCCAGGCGCGGCTGCCCGTCATTGCGCTGGGCGGCATGAACGCCCACCGCGCCCGCAGCCTCGGCTGGCCCCGTTGGGCCGCGATCGACGCCTTTGTGTCCGCACCCCGTCCGGGGTGCGCGATCCTCGTTCACGCGACCTGAAGATCGCAAAGCTGCGGGCGGCCGGTCGGCCTCGCGGCTCTGCGGGCCGATAAGCACCAAGCAAACGCCCCGTCGCACATCGCTTGACCCGGACTCGCCGAGGATTCATCATGTGTTCCGCACAGGAGACACCCCCATGGCCAGCCGCGCCGTTACGCCCCGAAGCACCAATGGCCGCAGGCCTGCGGTCAGCAAGTCCGATGCCGAATGGCGCGCCGGGCTGCGGCGCGGCCTGCGCCGCCTCGCGCAGATGACAGGGGCCGCGGTGCTGCTGGGGGCGATGGTGTTCCTCGGCCTCGCGCTGGCGAGCTACACCCAGACCGATCCCAGCCCTTCGACCGCCGCCGATCCGCGCGAGGTCGCCAACTGGATGGGTGTGGCCGGTGCCTGGGTGGCCGATCGCATGCTGCTGATGTTCGGCCTGCCCGCCGCGCTGCTGCTGCCGCTGCTCTATGTATCGGCGCGCAAGCTGTGGCGCGATGTCGAAAATGGCGACGAGGCGGAAATCACCCCCTGGTGGCTGCCCACCGGGCTGCTGTTGATCGCCATGGCGCTGCTGTCGACCGTGCTCAGCCTCGCCTTCGACGGGCCGGGCGGGACGCTGCCGGCACAGGCGGGGGGGCTGGCCGGGCTGCTCGGCGCGTGGATGATCGAAGCCATCGCCGCGCGGCTGGCCGGCGATGCACAGGGCTGGGTGATCCTCGGCGCGGCGCTGGTGTGCCTCGCCGTGGCGGTGGGTCTGCTCACCCGCATCTTCGCGATCGACTGGCGCGTGCTGTTGAGCCTGCCCGAATTCCTTGGCGGCGGATCGCTCGCCGGACTGCTGCGCCGCCTGCCGCTGCCGGGCCGCCAGCGCGCAGCCGCAGGCGCGCTGGCCTTTGCCGATGACGAGGACGAGCAAGCCCCCGCCCGCCGGCGCCGCAGCGGCAAGGGCGATGCCGTCCCCGTCACCATCGACGCTTCCCCGCGCCGTGCGCCTGAGATTTCCGATCCTTCCGCCCCGCCCAGACGCGCCGCGCCGGCCAAGACCGCGCAGAGCGACATGTTCGCCGCCTTCAAGCTGCCGAGCCTCGACCTGCTGGCCGAACCGCCCGCCGACAAGGCTCCCAAGCTCGACAAGCTGGCGCTCGAGCGCAATGCCCGCCTGCTCGAAAACGTGCTCGATGACTTCAACGTCAAGGGCGAAATCACCGCGGTGCGGACCGGGCCGGTGGTGACGATGTACGAACTCGAACCCGCGCCCGGGATCAAGGCCAGCCGCGTGGTCGGCCTGGCCGAGGATATCGCCCGCAACATGAGCGCCATTTCGGCCCGGGTTTCGCCGATTCCGGGGCGCACCGTCATGGGCATCGAACTGCCCAACCAGGATCGCCAGATGGTGGCGCTGAAGGAACTGGCCGCCTGTGCCGCCTTTGCCGAAGCCAAGGGCAACCTGCCGATCATCCTCGGCAAGGATATCGCGGGCGAGCCGGTGATCGCCGATCTGGCCGCGATGCCGCACCTGCTGGTCGCGGGGACGACCGGATCGGGCAAATCGGTGGGCCTCAACGTCATCCTGCTGAGCCTGCTCTACCGCTTCACCCCTTCCGAACTGCGCCTGATCCTGATCGATCCCAAGGTGCTCGAACTCAAGACCTACGACGATATCCCGCACCTGCTCTCCCCCGTCGTGACCGAGCCGGCCAAGTCGGTGCGCGCGCTGAAGTGGGCGGTCGAGGAGATGGAGCGGCGCTACCGCATGATGAGCGCGATTTCCTCGCGCAACATCAACTCGTTCAACGAAAAGGTCAGCGCCGCGATTGCCAAGGGCAAGCCCTTGGGCCGCCGGGTGCAGACCGGCTTCGATCCCGAAACCGGCGAGCAGTTGTTCGAGGAAGAACAGCTCGATTATCAGCCCCTGCCGCAAATCGTGCTGATCGTCGACGAACTGGCCGACCTGATGGTGACGGTGGGCAAGGAAATCGAAGTGCTGATCCAGCGCCTCAGCCAGAAGAGCCGCGCGGCGGGCATCCACCTGATCATGGCGACCCAGCGCCCCTCGGTCGATGTCATCACCGGCGTGATCAAGGCCAACCTGCCGACCCGCATCAGCTTCAAGGTCACCAGCCGCATCGACAGCCGCACCATCCTGGGCGAACAGGGGGCGGAACAGCTGCTGGGCAAGGGCGACATGCTCTACAAGCCCAACACCGGCGCAATGCTGCGCGTCCACGGCCCGTTCGTTTCCGACGAGGAAGTCGAAGCCGTGGCCGATTTCTGGCGCGGGCAGGGCAGCCCTGAATATGTCGATGCCGTCACCGAGGAACCCGAGGACGGCTTCGGCTTCGGCTTCGGCTTCGAGGACGATCTGACCGCCTCGGACAACCCCGAAGAACGCCGCTACCGGCAGGCCTGCCAGATCGTGTTCGAAAACCAGAAAGCGTCCGGCAGCTGGCTTCAGCGCCAGATGGGGGTGGGCTACAACACCGCTGCCAAGTGGATCGAGCGGATGGAAGCGGATGGCTTCGTCGGCCCGGCCAATCATGTCGGCCGCCGCGAGATCTACCGCGACAAGGACGGCAATCCGCTCTGACCGCAGGCAACCCGGACGCGCATCCCGCCGGGCCCAATCTGTGCGTCTTTGCAGGCAAATCTCGTGGTTAGCGGTTAAGGTTAGGATTTTCTAAACGGCCCGTCGGTAGGGCTACGTAGGTCAATGGGGACCTTCGTCATGCCTCGCATCATTTCGGCGCTGCTTCGGGCCTTTGCGCTGCCCTTTATCCTCAGCGCCTCGGCCGCCGCCGCACAGGACAGCAGCTGGACGCTCCAGCCCGATGCCCGGATCGAAGTCCAGGCCATCAGCGCCCAGACCACCACCCGCGATGATGATCTGGTGATCGATGGCGAGGCGATATCGCTGCGCGGTCAGCTGGGCGCGGCGCTCGAAAGGCGCGGGTTGCGGCTGCGGGTCGAGGCCGACCGGATCGCGGTGTTGCGAATCGGCAAGGGGCGCTCCGACATCGCCCGCGACCGCTTCACCGCGACGCTCCAGGCCGACATCAAGAAGGAATGGGAGCTGCAATTGCAGGCCCGCCACTTCGACGATTACGTCTCGGTCGAGGCCGCCGATACCGACGAATGGCAAGGCTCCGCGCGCCTGACATTCGCGCCGCAGCGCGCGCACCGGGTGCGGGTGGAAGCCACCTGGCGAGAACGCCAATACGCCGATGGCACGCCGGTCGAGACGAGCGGCCACGGTCCGCGCATCGATGCCCAATATCGCCGCCGCTTCGGCGCCTACCACTATCTCGCCTTCGATCTGCGCGCCGAGGCGATCCGTTCGGCCGATGCCCGGCGCGGCCATGAACGCCAGTCCGCCGGGGTGGCCTACACCCGCCCGATTGCGCCCGATCTGCGCCTGCGGCCGGCGATCGAGGTGATTCGCACCCGTTTCGACGGGCGGATCATCGCGGGTGGCGCGCGCCGCCGCGACCGGCTGGTGGTGCCCGAAGTCGAGCTGTTGTGGTGGCCCGGCAAGTGGCGCCTTGAGGCCGAGGCCAAGTACATCTTCACCGGCAGCAACGAACCCCGGCGTGAGCGCGAGGGTTACCGGCTGACTGTGTCGCTGGGCTACGCCTTCTGACATGCTCGCCCGGCTGAGGCAAATCTGGACGCGCGCCACCCCGCAGGTCAGGCGTCCGGCCTATATCGGCCTCGCCGTCGGCCTGGTGCTGGCGACGCTGGTGGCGCTTGGTATCGCCAATACCGACACCTTCTTCGTCCTGCCCTCTAACCTTGGCGGCGTCGCCACCTCGCAGGCGATCTGGGGGCTAAAGCCATCCAACCTGCTGATGGTGCTACCGCTGGGCGCATTCCTGGTGGTGCTGGCGCGCAGCTTTGTCGGGCTGAAGGCGTTCGGCCTGTTCACCCCGATGCTGATCGCGCTCGCATTTCTCCAGATCGGCCCGGTCATGGGGCCGGTGGTGCTGTGCTCCTCGGTCGGGGTCGGGATGATCGTCACGCCGAGCCTGCTCAAGCTGCGGATGACCAGAGTCGGCTTTCTTGGGGTGCTGATCTCGCTGATCGTGCTGGTGCTGGTGGCGCTGATGATGTTGCTCGATACCGAGTTGCAGGTCGATGCCTTCCCGGTGATCGTCTGCGCCTTGTCGGTTGAGCGGTGGTGGAAGCAGATCGGCAAGGACGGGCCCAAACCGGCCGCGAGGATGGCGCTCAACACCTTCCTGCTGGCGGTGGTGATCGAATTCGTGATGGTTTCGCACTTCGCGCTGGCGCTGATCGAATGGTCACCGCTGCTGATGCCGGCCTTCGCCGCAGTGGCGATCGGGGTGCTGGGCCGGTATCGCGGGCTGCGTTTGTCGGAACTTCACCGCTTTGCCCCGATCTGGCTCGAACGGCGGCGGCAGGCGCGGCTCAAGACCAATCCCGACCAGCTCGAGCTTGATCTGGGGCTGGATGCGCCCGTCCCGCAGGAACGCCGCGCAGAAGAACCCGTCCCGCTCGGGGCGATGTGGGTTATCAACTCGCCCGACGATCTGGCCCCGGGGCGGCGCAGGCGCACGCCGCAGCCGATCCAGCCCAACGCCCTGACCCAGTTCGATCCCGATGCCGGGCCACCGCTGCGGCCGCTGATCCACAATGCCTGGGTGATCCGCTCGGTCGAGGACGTCTGAGATGCTGGGCCTGTTCCGCAAGCAACGCCGCAACAACGATCCGCTGCGCCGGCTGCATTCGCCGCAGCTTGACCGGGCGGACGAGATCCTCGGCATCAACATGCGAAACGCACTGATCGCCAAATACAATCCGCGTCACGCGATCGAACGGGCGCGCGACAAGGTGGCGGCCAAGATGGCGCTCGAGGCGGCGGGGATCGCCTGCACCGGCACGATCGCGGTGATCGACGATCACCAGAAGCTCGGCAATTTCCGCCCGAGCCGCGATATGCCCGATGCCTGGGCGATCAAGCCCGCGCGCGGCTCGCAGGGCGACGGGATCCTGCTGGCAGTCCGGCGCGAGGGCAACACCTGGTTCAAGGGTTCGGGCGCGCCGCTGCCCGAAGATGTGGTGATGCATCACATCCAGAAGGTCGTCGACGGCGGCTTTTCGGGGGATTCGGCGTCCGACGATGCGGCACTGATCGAACCGCTGATCATCGCCGATCCGGCGCTGGCGGGGATCGTCCCCGAAGGCCTGCCCGATCTGCGGGTGATCAGCCTGCACCACACCCCGCTGATGGCGATGGTGCGCCTGCCCACGATCGAATCCGACGGCAAGGCCAATCTCCACCAGCGCGCCATCGGCGCGGGCATTTCGCTCGAAACCGGCCGCATCATCCGCGCGGTGGTGAAAGGCGAAGTGATCACCCACCATCCCGATACCGGCGTGCCGCTGATCGGGTTCGAGATCCCGCACTGGAAGCGCGTGCTGGAGCTTGCCTCGAAGTGCGGCCCGGCGGTGGGGCTGGGCTATTGCGGCGCGGACATCGTGCTCGATGTCAACCAAGGCCCGCTGGTGATCGAGGTCAATGCCCACCCCGGAATCGAGATCCAGAACATCAACCAGGCCGGACTGAAGGCGCGGATCGCGGCGACCGGCGAGGATTTCCGCTAAAGCCTTGTCAGGCCTGCTGAAATCACCCGTCAGCCCGGAAACTTCGGTAAAACAACGGCCTAGATTGTCCGGGGCGATGCCATCGGATCGGCAACCGGTCACGTCCAGCAGCGCCCATCGTGCAGGGGGCGATGCAGATCGGCAACGTCCCGGAACTGTCAATCGGACGTAACCGAGCCTTCATTCTTCCGTCTCGGTAGCGTCACCGTCGCCTGTCAGGGGCAGGGCTTCTCTCCACCAGCCAGGAAGCCACAACCATGCTCCGCACCCCCTTCGCCCGCGTTTCGCTGATCGCGCTCGCCACCACCCTCGCCGCCGCGCCGCAGGCCGCCTTTGCGCAGGAAAGCGAAGCCCCCGCCGAAGATCAGCGCTCCGGCAACCAGATCATCGTCACCGCACAAAAGGTCGAACAGCGCCTGCAGGACGTGCCGATCACGATTTCGGCGACCTCGGGCGCGCGGATCCGGGAACTCGGCGTGACCGATCTGGATGAACTGTCGCGCTACGTGCCGGGCCTGCTCATCCAGGAACAGAGCGCCAACAACCCCGGCGTTGTCATCCGCGGCATCACCTCTGACAGCGGCTCGGCGCAGCAGGGGCCGCGCGTCACGCTCTATTACAACGGGGTCGACATTTCGCGTTCGCGCGGGTCGTATCAGGCGATCTACGATCTGGAACGCATCGAGGTGATCAAGGGCCCGCAGGCAACCCTGTTCGGCACGGCCTCGGCGGTGGGCGCGATCAGCATGATCTCGGCCCGCCCGCGCGAAGGCT
>JBKBOH010000061.1:0-10920 GCA_046294975.1 Erythrobacter sp.
GCGCCACCGGCGATCGAGATTGTGTCATTGAGCGAACCTCCGCCCTGTGCCCGGGCTGAAAGCACCGCCGGGCCCACGGTAATGGTGCCGCCATCGACAAAGATCGTGGCATTGCCGCCGACCGCTTGCCCGCCAGCGCCGCCAGCGACCGACGCCCCTCCGCCAATCGCGCGCGCGAAGAACAACAACGCTGCGCCGGTGCTGTTGGGATCATTGGTCAGATCGATCGGCAGGGCAATCGTACCACCCGCCGTCGCTGCCATGTCGAAGGTGCCGCCAAAGGCCGAGCCGCCAACGCCATTGCCGCCGCGGGTGGCCGCGCCGATGCCATCGGCGTTGATGATCGCGCCGCCACCCAGCGTGTTGATGAAAGCATCAGGCACATTGCGCTGGATATTCACGCGGCTGCCCGCACCATCAGCGAGGATCCGCGCCGTTCCGCCGGTGCCGTCACCGCCCTCGTGCAGCTGGGCATCGCCGCCGCGACCGATGGCGATGATCTGCGCCGAGCCGAGCGTGACAACACTGCCGCCATTCGCTTCGACATAGGCCTCGCCGCCCGCGCCATTGCCAGCGGCGAAAGCCGTTGTGGTGCTGCCGCCCACGCCATTGGCCAGAATCTGGGCATCGCCGATGACACTGATCGTGCCTGGCACCGCCGAAACGGTGGCGATATAGGCCTCGCCGCCAGTGGCATTGCCGCCCGCGCCGCTGGTCGGCGACCCGCCGCTGGCGCTGGCGTTGATCACCGCGTTGCCGCTGATGGTGACAGCGATGCCGTCACCCTCGATCGCAGCCAGACCGCCGAAGCCATCGCCGCCGGTGCCCACAAATGTGCCGCCGCCCAAGCCCTGGGCCTGGATGTTGGCGCCCGTCGCGCTGATGGTTCCGCCCTGGCCGCCGAACAGCGCGGCCTCGCCGCCGGTGCCCACGCCCGCCAGCGCGCCCTCGCCGCCAGTGCCAGAGGCAAACAGATCAATCTGGCTGGCCGTGATGTCGCCCGCGCGGACCGTGAGGAAGGCGCTGCCGCCCGTCCCGGTGCCACCATTGCCGGTGCGGGCAATCCCGGAATTGCCGCTCGCCTTGGTTCCCCCTGCGAGGTTGCCACCCCCGTCGGTCAGGCCGCCATCGCCGCCTACACCGCTGGCTTCTGCCAGCACCCGGCGGAAAGTCGCGGTGCCTTGACCAAGCGTGCCGCTCTGCCCCAGCAGCGCCAGCCCGACCTGCGCCAGCCCGCCAAAGCCGTTGCCGCCGTTGCCGCCGCGCTGCTGATCGCGCCCATTGCCACCATTGCCGCCAAAGCCGCTCGCCACCGCGACCGCCTCGCCGCCGACACTGATATTGCCATTATCGCCGCCGGCAAGAATGAAGGCCCCGCTGCTGAAGGCGGGATCCGCCTGGTTGGGCACGCTGAATTGCCCGCCATAACCATCGCCGCCCCGGCCTCCCTCGATAGTGTTGCCGTCACCGCTACCGCCGTTGCCGCCGTAGCCTGAAGCAAAGGCCGACGCGTCGCCGCCAATCGAAACACGCCCACTCTCGGTCAGCGTGCCATCGGCCTGGAAAAAGGCATTGCCGCCGCGGCCGAGCCCGCCATTGCCGCCACTGACGGGCCTGGCGTTGCCGCCAACACCCTCGGCAATGGCGATCGCCTCAGCCCCCAGCGCGATGGTGCCAATGATCGCATTGGCGCCGGCGATACCGCCCAGCCCTTGCCCGCCGGCCTGACCATCGCCGCCCTGCCCGGTGGCGTTGGCGATGAAGGCGCCTGCCACGGTGATCGTCCCGCCATCGAAGGTCGTCGCCGATGCGCGCCCGCCAAGTCCGGTGCCGCCGGCCCCGCTGTCATTGGCACCGCCCCGGCCAAAGGCCGACAATTGCAGATCGCCGGTCACGGTGATCGTCCCGGCTTGCGCGATGTTGGCAATCGCAACCCCGGCGTCGCCGATCGAACCGGCCCCCGGATCGCTCGCGCTGCCGCCGCTGCCATTGGCATTGACAAGCGCGCTGCCGCCGATGGCGATTGTGCCGCCACCGTCGAGCACGCTGATCATCGCCGACCCGCCAAAGGCATCCGAAACGCTCGACGGCGGGCCGAACGCGCCCTGCGAGCCGGTGGCGCTGGCATTGAGATTGATGCTGCCGCCAACCGCGAGGCTGCCACCCTGCCGCGCGTAGGATTGGGCCAACCCGCCGCGCGCGGTTGCGCCGGACACGATCCCGGACGTGAGCGCCCCCGAAGCCAGCGCGCTGACGGTGACATTACCGGTCACCGTCAGGCTGCCGCCGTCCGTGCCGAGCCGCGCCTCGCCGCCCTGCGTTGCACCGGCGATGCCGCCAATGGTGGCGGCGGTGGTAAAGGCATCGGCAAGAATGTTGACGACCGCCGCATCCACGGTTGCGGTTCCGCTGGTGCCCATCAGCAGCGAGGCAAGCCCACCTCGCGCCGTGCCGCCCTGCCCGGTATCGGCATTGCTGACAATCTGGACAAGGTCGGCCGTGATCCCGCCGGTGCCGGACAGGCTGATCCGGGCCTCGCCGCCCAGCGCATCAGCGCCGATCTGGCCCGAAACCAGCGCAGCCGCCAGCGCGCGCGCCTCAACCGTCACTTCGGTGCCGGTCAGCGTGCCATCGATCAGGTTGAGCACCGCGCGGCCGCTGGTCGCATCGCCCATGACCCCGCCCGCGCCGCCCGTCGCGATCGCGCGCGCGCGCAAGGTGCCCGGCGCGCCCTGCTGGTTGACGAGCAGATTGATCGTGGCATTGGTGAAGCTGGCGTCCATCGCGCCGCTGGTGGCAGCGCCGCCGCTGCCGTTGGCCCCGCCCAGGCCGCCGATCGCATCAGCCGCAAAGATCGTCTCGCCCGGCAGCGAGAGCTGCGAATTGGTGACCGCGACATTCACCTGCGATCCCAGCGCATCGCCGCCGACCGCGTTGAGATTGCTGGCGTTGCCGCCCTGGATGACCGGGTTGACCACCAGGCGGCCGCCCGAAAGGTTCGTTTGGGTGATGGTGAGGTTGACGTTGGGGCCCTGTGCGCTGCCGCCACTGACCACGCCATTGCCGCCACGGGTCACGAAATCGACGACGATCCCGGCCGCGCCCGATGCGTCCGGGGTGAACGTGATGTTGGCATTGTTCAAGACGATGTCGAGCGATCCGGGGCCGGTGAAAGACGGGTTGGTGTTGAACACGTTCCCGCCCTGTCGGCCATCGCCGCCCTGCGAGGCGGCCAGGATCGGCGACTGACCGATGATGATGGCCGTGGCATTGTCGATCTCCAGCCGGCTCTGGCCGTTGTAGGCATTGCCGCCAGTGCCGGTGCCGGTGCCGTTGCCGCCCTGCGCGCTCACGCGGCTGCCGACCAAATGGAGCCTCGCGGTGCCGCCGTTGCGCACCAGCACGCTGCGGCTGCCGCCAAAGGCATTGCCCCCGGTGACGTTGTCGGTGATGCCGTTGGTGAGCATCTGCCCCGTCCCGCCCTGGGCGAGCGACGACAACTCGGCCTCGCCCATGTTCACCACGCCACCATCGACATCGATGATGGCATTGCCCCCGAAGGCCGTGCCACCCGCACCGCCGATCACCGCCGAATTGCCGCCAAGGCCGCGCGCGAACAGGCGGATCGCGCCGACGCTGTCGGGATCGTTCACGGGATCGCCCGGAAGCGTGACCGTGCCGCCCAGCGACGCGGCCAGCGTGGCCGTGCCGCCGCGCCCGGTGCCGCCAATGCCGGCACCGTCCACGCCGATGCCGCCGACCCCCGAGGCCGAGAGGATCGCCCCGAGGTTGCGATCATTTTCCAGCAGATTGGTCACATTGCGGGCAATCGTGATTTGGCTGCCGGCGCCCGAGGCAGTGATATCGGCACTGCCGCCCGTCCCGTTGCCGCCGAAAAAGCCGAAGCTGTCGATAGCCGGAGCCCCGAAGCCGTTGGCCATGACCTGCGCGGTGGCAAGGCTGACCGTCCCACCGCCAAAGGCCTGCAGGGATGCCGTGCCGCCGAACCCATTGCCTGACTGCCCGCCGGGTTCGCCCGGCGCACCGCCAAAGCCATTGGCGCTGACAACCGTATTGCCGGTGAAGATGCCGCTGCCCGCGAGCGCGCCCAGATTGCCAACCCGCGCCGTGCCGCCGGTGCCATTGCCCGCGATAAACAGGCCGGTGTCGCCGCCATAGGCTTCGGCATCGGCATAAACATCGCCGTTGACCTGAACCGTGATGCCCTGCAAATCCAGTTCGACCTGGCCGCCGAAACCATCGCCGCCATTGCCGGGCGAGGTAACATCGCCCCCGCCAAAGCCGCCAGAGCCGCGCGCGCGCGCAGCAAGGCGATTGGCCGTCAGGCTGCCTCCCAGGCTGCCGGAAACTGCTGCGATACCGCCCGTGCCGCGTCCGCCATTGGCCCCTTCACCGCCGAAACCGCCAGCATCCAGTTCGACCAGATCGGCTTCCATCGTCCCCGCCTCAAGCGTCACAATGGCATTGCCGCCCAGCGCATTGCCGCCGTCCCCGGTGGGGAAATCGCCGATCGAAAAGCCGCCTCTTGCGGCATAGGCCTGGGCTTCGACCAGCAGGCCGGTGAAGCTTGCAGTCCCCTGCCCGAGCGAACCGTCCTGCCCGAGCAGCGCCAGACCGGCCTGCGCCAGTCCGCCATAAGCATCGCCGCCGCGACCGCCGATCCCTGTGCTGACACTGTTCCCGCCCAGCCCGCCATAGCCGCTAGCCAGAGCATAGGCCTGGCCGCCAACGCTGAGCGTGCCATTGTCGCCGCCCGCCAGCAGGAAGGCCCCGCTGTTGAAGCCCGGATCGGCCTGGTTGGTCACAGTGAACTGCCCGCCATAGCCATCGCCCCCGCGTCCGGCAGGTGTGGCCGAGCCATCCGCCGCTCCGCCATTTCCGCCCGTGCCGGCGGCAATGACAGTGGCATCATTGCCGATCGACAAGAGCGCAGTTTCGGACAGCGTGCCGTCGGCCTGGAAGAAGGCATTGCCGCCGCGGCCAAGCGCGCCATTGCCGCCGAAACCAAAATTGGCATTGCCGCCGATGCCCTCGGCATTGGCAAGGCCATTGCCGCCGATTGTGATTGCCCCGGTGATGGCATTGGCGCCGGCGATCCCGCCCAGCCCGTCCCCGCCGGTCTGGCCATTGCCGCCCTGCCCGACCGCATTCGCATTGAAATCGGTGCCAATGCTGATGGTGCCCTCGGTGCTGCGGCTCGACGCGCGCCCGCCAAGGCCGATCCCGCCGGCGCCCGCGGTATTGGTGCCGCCGATGCCCACAGCGTCGAGCGACAGCCGCCCGCCGATGGTAATGCCTCCCGGTCCATCGATGTTGGCGATGGCCACCCCGGCATCGCCGAGCGATCCCGCGTTGTCCTTGTCGTTGGAGCTGCCGCCAAAGGCGCTGGCCGTGGCGCTAACGTCACCGCCGATCGTGATCGACCCGCCGCCATTGAAGACATTGAGGAAGGCATTGCCGCCATAGGCATCCGACCTCGTCGAAGGGGCGATGAGCGAACCCTTTGCCCCGGTGGCGCTGGCATCGAGGTCGAGGCTGCCACCCAGCGTGACCTGTCCGCCCTGCACCGCAAAGAACTGCGCCAGACCGCCGCGCACCGTGGCGCCGGTCCGGATGCCAATCAGCGAGGTGCCCACACCGCGCGCGCTGACGGTGGCATTGCCGTCGATATTGAGCGTGCCGCCGGTCGAGCCGAGCAGCGCCTGACCGCCTTGCGCGGTGCCAGCGATGAAGTTGAGATCATTCGCGCCGGCAAAGGCGTCTGCGGCCACCAGCACATTGCCACCGATGTTGATGTTGCCGTTGTCAAAGGCATCGATGGAGGCCGTGCCGCCGGTGGCGTTGATCGCGTCAAGCGACATAAGGCTCGACGAGACCACGCCGTAGTCCTGCGCCGACACCAGCACATCGCCGGTGATGTTCAATTGGTAGTCGTTGGAGGCAGTCACCTCCGCGCTTTCCCGCCCGACCACCAGCAGATTGCCCGTGATTTCGCCGTCGGTGTCGTTGACGAAGACCTGTGTCCGGTGGGTGCCGATCGCCAGCATGCTGCTGCTGATGACTCTGGCATCTTCGACGGCAATATCGGCGCGCACAGTGCTGGTTGCCGAATTGGCGTCGAACACCGCGCCGATGCCGTCGCTGATGCTGCCGCCATCGACCGTGCGGCCGGACACGTTGTAATTGGCCGAAAGGATGATCTCGCCATTGACCACGCCGGCACTCACCGCCGGATCAAAGCCAAGATAGCCGGAAAAGATCATGCTGATCGGATCGGCCTGCGCCGCGGCGAGCGCATAGATCATGTGATTGTCGCCAACCCCGTTGCTGGAAGGGCCGCCGATATCGCCGTCAAGCTCCATCACCGTGCCGCTGGCGGACGTGCCAACCGGAACGGAGATGGAGAACAGCCCGTTGGAAAAGCTGAGGTTGACCACCTCGCCCGCGACATAGGCATGGCTGCCGTTGATCCGTGCCGTGCCGCGCATCGCCACGTCGGCGGCGACCACGGCGAAGAACGCGTTTTCCGCCAGCGCGCTGATCTGCGCGCCAGGGTTGATCTGGATCCGCGCGGTCGAACCCGGCGCCGCGGCCATCGGCAACACGCCGCCGAATTCGGAGAAGCTCTGGAAATCGGTGTTCGACACATTCAGCGTCGTCAGCATCAGGCTGCCGACATCGAAAGTGGCATTGTTGCCGATCAGGATGCCGGTGGGCGAATAGAACGCAACGAACCCGCCCGGCACCAGCCCGCCCGAATTGACATCGAACACCCGCGAAATCACCGAGCCGTCGATCACCGCGACATTGCCGTTGGTGGCTGGCAGGATGCGGTTGAGCAGCGCGAAATTGGCGAGCGAGGGGCTTTCAAACCGGGCCAGCGCGCCAGTGCGGATGAAATCAAGCGCATTGCCGCTGCCATCCTCGTTCGGTGTCCAGTCGACGACAACGGTCGGAGTAAACGCCTCGACCAGCGTTTCGGAAGGCGAAATGTTGCTGATCTCGGCCGAGCCGAACACCACGCTGCCGGTGGCATCGATGCCCTGCGCCTTGGCGCCTTGCGGGGCCAGCGCCAGCGCCAGTGCGAGCGCCGCGCTGCCGCAGCCGAGCATCAGGCGCGAACGGTTCCGGACGGGATGCGTCATCTCAGTATCTCCACGGGAACAGACGGGCTGTCAGCGAAAACTGGAAGCGCACATCGCTTCCGTTGACGGCAAGATCGGGCCGATCGAGCGGCACCGCGAGCGAGAAGTCCCCCTGCAACCCCTTGCCCCACGAGATCCTCAGGCCCGCGCCGGCCGACCACAGCTTGTCGGGATTGCCGGGACGGCGGCTCGGATCCTCGTTCCAGACAAAGGCGAGATCGTTGAACAGGTAGGGCTGGAAGGCAAATCCGTCGATGTTCTCGGGCACCTGCGAGCCAAAGCGCAGCTCGAAGGCGGACAATACCCCGCTGTCGCCCAGCACCGCGCCGGGATCGAAACCGCGCCCGATCGAAAAGCTGCCGGCGGCCAGTTCCTCGAAGGCGGGCAGCGGATCATTGGTGACCTGCGCCTGGGTATCGAGCGCAAACGCCACCAGCGGCTGCGGGCGATATTCGATGCCAGCGGCAAAGCGCGCCAGCAGCGGCTGGGGATCGGCCTCGATCCGGCTCGGCGGAACAACCCCGCCGACCAGGCAGCCGAGCAGGTTCGGACGGCAGTCGGGGCTGGCCGAGAACACGTCGAGCCCCTGGCGCACTTCGGCCGAATAGCGCAGGCGGAACTTCGGCTCGAACGGCGAATAGCCGCCCGCGCGCAGCACCGATTGCTGATCGGTGATATCGCCGGCGAGCCGCGCGTAGGCCATCCGCACCCGATCACGCGTCAGGCCGACGGTGTTGAGCGCGACATCCTGATCGACATAGTCGAAGCCGAGATCGGCAAACAGGCTGTGCTTGCGGCTGCGCAGCACCGGATAGCTGGCATTGATGCTGGCAAACCAGGTTTCGGACTCGACATCGAAACCGGGCAGGCCTATCGAAGGGCTGACCGTGCTCCATGTCACCTGCCCGCCGATCCGCAGCCCTTCGCTGCCGAGGCGGAATTCATGGCCCAGCTGCACGGTCTGCTGCTCGGTGAAATCGAGCGTGCTGAACACCGCCACGCTGGTGCGGTCACCCAGCCCGGTAAGATCATAGACTTCGCCGCGCAGCACCCCGCCGAACCGCCCGATCGCGCGTGAACCGAGGTTCTGGACGCTGATATCCACCGTCCCGCGGCTACGCAGCACCGCGATTTCGCCGGCCAGATCGCCCGGTGCCCCGCCCGCTGCCGGTCGCAGCGAGAGGCGCACTTCAAGCCCGGGAATATCATCGGCCAGCAGCAGATAGCGCTCGGCCTCGTTGGTGTTGAACACCTCGGAGCGGGTGAGCTTTTCGAGATAGCCTGCCACCAGCCTCTCCGACGGCCCGGCATCGCCGCGCACCCGCACCGAGGTCAGCCGGCCGAACACCACATTGAAGTCGGGCACCCCGTCGGCGAGGCTCTGTTCGGGAATTTCGACCGTGGCGAGGTAGCCCTGTCGGCGCAGGATCGCATTGGCCTCGGCACGGATGTCGCACAGCACCGAAACCGGCACCTCGCGCCCCTTGTAACCGGCCACCGTCTCCTCGAGCGAGAGGCCCGGCACCCGGTCAAGCCCGTTGAACTGCGCGCCGCCGAGAGTGAAGCGGATGTCGGCAAACTCGGCGCGGTCAAGCGCGCAAGGGGGGCGCTCGAAATCGCCATCGACGGAAAGCCGCGGGCGCTGCTCTTCGCGCCGCAATGCGGGCGGGATCAGATCGCTGCGGGTGGGCGGCGATACCTGCGGCAGGGCCTGCGCGCCAGCCGGAGCCACCGGCAGCGCCAGCCCCACCGCCAGCGCGGACATCAGCAGCGGCACACGGCGGCCCGGGGCACGCCGCCCCTGCGCCGCTGGGGCTACGGACGAAAGGGGTGCCAATCCACCTTGCAGGCCTCGGACAATAGTTGACAAACTTTCCCCCCAAGATCGCACGGGCCGCAGGTGCAGGCCGATCCCGGCCACCTCCGGCGACATTATCGTGTTGTTCAGGCCCGGGCCGCAGGCGCTGCTCGCCTGACTATCCCCGAACCGTCACGACCCTGACCCTTGGGCGGCAAAACTACAGCGACACGCAGCAAAGACAAGCACGCAGCCCCATCGCCGGGGTGATGCCTGACAATTTGTCGCATTTGCACAACTGCTGCGGCACCGAGGCCGCGAAGGGGGGGGACAAAATCGCCGAGTCGCTGGCCGATCCGACGAATCAGTTGCTTGCAGCGAGCATCACCTTCGAGGAGGCGGCCGAAAGCGCGCCCTGCGCCACCCGCAGGCGGGCCGGGCGGGTGGCGGCAGGATAGGCCTTGCCCAGCACCGCCAGCGCCTCGGTGATGCGTGCATGGGCGGCCGGATTGGCAGCCCTGATCGTCGCGCCCCAACGCGCAAAGCCGGTCTGGGCGACCTTGTAAAAGCCATAACCGTCGAGATAGGGTTCGTAGCGGTCGTCCTTGGCGGCAATGCGATACATCGCGCTGGCCCGCTCGATCTGGTCGGCAAGAATGCTGGTTGCGATCACGCCTTCGGGGGCCTCGCTTGTGGGAGCCTTGGTGCCCGCATCGCGCAGCGCGGCAATGATCGCCTCATAGCGCTTGCCCACCTCGGCCGCGCTCTTGCCGTCGGCCGCCGCCATCGAAGCCTCGGCAAGCAGCGGCTTGAAGTCCTTGACCCCAAGCGTGGCGAACACCGGGTCCATCTCGACCAATACTTCGCTGGCCGGATGGGCGAACATTTCTGCCGCTGCGTCCTGCTTGCCCGCAAGATAAGCATCGCGTGCGGCGATCACGTGAGCCTCGGCCACCGCCAGCGCAATGCCGTAGGCAACCGGATCGCTGCCGGCGTCGGCAACGGCAACCCCGCCTTCGCCCTCGCCCCCTGGGGCCGGAGCTGCGACGGCCTGGCGCGCGCCGCTTTCGCCTTCACCGGCGACGGCCGCGCTCTGCCCCCCGGCCTCGCCGGTTGCGCCTTCACCGCCCGCCACCTCGCCGCAGGCCGCCAGCAGCCCACCGGCTAGCGCAGTCCCAAGGCCAAGCTGGGTCCAGAGCCTGAGCGTGCTGTTCATGGACAGGGTTCTCCTTTGCGCGATTGTGGCGGCGCGGCTGCCGCGGTGCGGCCTCATGGCTCAAGTGATAATCATTCGCAAGAGAGCAATTGCGCCACGCGGGCGGAACCGCGCCCTTGCCGCAGCCCGCGAGCCGCTCTAATATATGTTACAACATCTCTTTATTCGAGAGGTCGTACACCGCCATGACCACCCTGCTTTGCGCCGGCCATCGCTGCGCCGACAGCCCGGACATCCTTCAGGCGATCCGCCGGGCGGACTGCAATCTCGCGATCTGGCGCCGCCCGCCGCTCGGTGATTTCACGCCGCTCACACAGGGCACGCCGCGCGACCTGCGATTCGAGACCACGCCCGCCGAAGTCGAGATCGCATTGCTCGCGGCACTGGGCGAAAACGGTTTCGCAGGGCTTGCCCGCCATGCCCTGCTGGCGGCGGACGTGGCACGGATCGCGGGCCTGTTCTGCGCCGCGCTCGATCTCGTCCGCTTCGAGCTGCGGCTGGAGCAGGTCGGCACGGATTCATGCCGCAAGTTTCACGCCGACTATGTCACAACCCGGCTGATCACCACCTATGCGGGCGAAGGCACCGACTGGCTCGACGAGGCCGATGCCGTGCGACTTGCCGCCGGGCAGGAACCACGCCGGATCAACCGGATGAACACTTTCGATGTCGGGCTGTTCAAAGGCAAGCTGGCGAGCGATCGCCCCGCCATCCACCGCTCCCCGCCGATTGCCGCAACC
>JBKBOH010000062.1:0-10262 GCA_046294975.1 Erythrobacter sp.
GCACGCGGGCTGGTGATCAAGGACGAGAGCGGCGGCAACTTCATCGCCCCCGCAATCCGCTTTGCCGGCGAGCAATGGGTGCCCGGCCGCGTGCCCGGCCTGGGGGAGCGCGACGCGTGAGCTGTCCTCTAGCTCTCGACATCGATATGCATCGCATAGGCGAAACGGTCTCCCGGATGGTGACTGACCGAGATTTCAAAAATCTGTCCCTTGGGATCGAAGTAACAGCGCAGGATCCGCAGCACCGGGCTGCCCTCTTCGACTTCGAGTTCGCCCGCGATTCGGGGGTCGGCGGCTATTGCCTGAATATCCTGCGTCACCTTCCCGATCTGCACCCCGGCCAGCCGTTCGATCTGGCTGAACAGGGTGCCGGCCTTCAGGTCGAGCGCCGCGACCGCCTCGCCCAGGAGCTCGTGGAAATAGGCATCGGTAACGGCGATCGGCGGCGAATCGCCCGCATGGCGGCGCACCCCGCGAAACGCGGTCCAGGCGCCTTGGATCGGCTCGGCCAGTTGCACCGCGACTTCGTCCGGCAGCGGGCCGCGACCCAGCAATTCGTAAACCACCGCGCTGCCTTGTGCATATTGCAGCAGCTCGCCCACGTTGGAAAGCGGCTGGTGCAGGGCACCGCCGCGCGCGGCCGCGGGCTGCACCGTGGTGCCCGAACCGCGCCGACGCTGAATCAGCCCTTCGGCCTCGAGACGGCGCAGCGCCTCGCGGATGGTATAGCGGCTGACATCATACTTGCGACACAGCACCGTCTCGGTCGGAAACTGGCGACCGCTGGCAAAGTCGCCTTTCAAGATTGCTTCGCGCAATTCGCCTGCCAATTGCAGATAGCGCGGGATGCGCTGCGGCTTTGCCTCTTCGGCCGTGCTTGCCAAGGTGTGCTCCAAAATTCGGGTGGCCGAGCGGGGACGGCACGATGACCGCAACGCTCCTGACCGGACTTGGCGCAAGGTTAGCGCGCCCTGTGACAAAAGGCGAGCGTCAGCGTGCGCGCCTGCACCTGCTTGACTGGCTGGCCTGCATTGCGGGCGCGCGCGGCAGCGCCGCGGGAGCGCTGGCGGCTGCGCTGCCCGGCGAGGACTGGGCGCGCGCGGCGTGGCTTGGCAATGTGCTCGAGATGGACGATGTCCACCGCACCGCCCTGCTCCACCCCGGCCCGGTTGTGTGGCCGGTCGCGCTCAGCATGGCCAGCGCCGGGATGGAGGCGCGGCTGGATGCGGCGGTGCGCGGTTACGAAGCGATGATCGCGATCGGCGCGGCCTTCGATGCCCACCACTATGTCCATTGGCACCCGACCGCCACCATGGGCGGCCTAGGCGCGGCAGCGGCGTTCGGTTCGCTGCTCGGGTTTGCTCCGCTCGACTATGCCCATGCGCTTGCCAATGCCGGGTCGGTGGCGGGCGGGGTGTGGCACATGCGTCATGCGCCGGGCGTGCTGACCAAGCAGTGGCACATCTACAACGCGGCATGCACCGGGCGCGATGCGGCGCTGCACGTCCATTACGGCGCGACCGGGCCGATGGCGCTGCTGGAAGGGGCGCAGGGGCTGTTCGCGGCGATGACCAAGGCGCCCGGCCCGCTTGCGGGGGGCGATGCGGGTTGGCTGATCCATACGGTGAGCTTCAAGCCCTTTGCCGCCTGCCGTCATGCCCATCCGGCAATCGACGCCGCGCTGGAACTGCGCGCGCGCGGACAGCTTTGCGCGCCCTTCCATGTCGAAACCTATGCCGATGCACTGACCTTCTGCGACCGTCCCGAACCTCGGACCGAGCTGGAGGCCAAATTTTCGCTCCAGCACGCGGTTGCGGTGGTGGCTGACGGGCGCGCGGCAGAACCGCAGGACTTCACGCCCCAAGCCATTGCCGCACTGGCCCCCCTGCGGGCGCAGGTAAGCGTGGCCGAGGATGCAGCCTTTACCGCGCGCTATCCCGCGCATTTCGGCGCGCGGCTCAACGGTCTGGAGGTGATCGACACGCTGGGCGATCCGGAGCGGCCGGTCAGCGCGGAGCACATCATCGCCAAGCTGCACAGCCTGGCCCGCTGGGGCGGCTGGTCTGCGGGCGAGGCTGAGCGGGCGGTGCGGCTGGCGCTGGAGGATGATGACGCGGCCAGCCTTGATCTTTTGCTTGCGGCGCTGATCCGGTGAGCGCGACGCAGGCCCTGCTCGATTTTGCCGCCGCGCGGCACGCCCTGCCGGCCCGGGTGCGCGCCGATACGCTGCGCTTGCTGGCCGATACGCTTGCCGGCGGCGCTGCCGGTGCACAATCGGCCGAGGCGCAGAAGCTCAAGACTGCCCTCGACGCCTTCGGCACCGATCCGCAGGCGCGGCTGTTGTGCGGCGGCCGTGCACCGGGCGCATCGGCGGCCTTCTTCAACGGTTTTGCCATCCACTGCCTCGAATGGGACGCGGTGCACGAAGGCGCGGTGGTTCATGCCCTGTCCGTGGTCACCGCCACCTTGCTGGCGAGGTCGGACATCAATGGCGCGACCGATCCGGAGGTCTTGCTCACCGCCCTGGCTGTTGGGGTCGATATTGCGAGCGGCCTCGGCATCGCGGCGACCGGGCCGATGCGCTTCTTCCGTCCGGCCACCTGCGGGGTGATCGGCGCGGCGTTGGCGGCGGCGCGGCTGGCCGATATCGAGCCGCACCGCTTCGCCGACGTTCTGGGCCTTGCCTATTCCTTCGCCTCGGGCACGATGCAGGCCCATGTCGAGGCCTCGATTGCCTTGCCGCTCCAGATTGCCAATGCCGCGCGTGCGGCGCTGACGGCGGTGGCCCTGGTCGAGGCCGGGATGGAGGGGCCGCATGATGTGCTGGAGGGGCCTTTCGGCTATCACCGCCTGATCGAGCCGCTCGATCTGGCGCGCTACACCGCCGGGATCGGCACGATCTGGCGGATCAGCGAAGTGGCGACCAAGCCCTTTCCTTCGGGCCGCGCCAGCCATGGGGTGCTGGGCGAACTCGAGGCGCTGTATCGCGGCGGCCTGCGCCTTGCCGACGTGGCCCGCATCGAAGTCCTCGCGCCGCCCCTGATCGCGCGGCTGGTGGGCCGCCCCTATCGGCCCGACATGACACCGGCCTATGCCCGCCTGTGCCTGGCGATCCTGGCGCCGATGATGCTGCGCGATGGGCTGATCGATCCCGCGATCTTCGATGCAGCATCCCTGTCCGCGCCCGAACTGACCGGGCTGGCGGCGCATGTGACGATCGCGCCTGACGGCAATCCCGATGGCAATGCCTTGTCGCCCCAGCGCCTGATTGTGACCCGCCACGATGGCACGGTCATCGAGCGGTTGGTCAGCGATAATCTCGGCAGCATCGCCCGGCCGATGAGCGCGGCGCAGTGCGCTGCCAAATACAGCCTGTGCCGCCGTCTCGCCGGGGATCTGGCCGATGCCCGGATATTCGACGATCCTCTTTCCTATTTCGCGGATTTGCCATGACCTACCCGACCTATTTCGAAGCGCTCGATCACCGCCAGATCCTTGCCGACTACCCGATCGGCGCGGCCTTTACCGCACGCTACAGGGCGATGAGCCGGGACGAGTTGTTCGCCCTTCAGGACGCGCAGTTCCGCAAGCTGATGCAGCGCGGCTGGCAGGTGCCCTTCTATCAGCGCCTGTGGGGCGCCAAGGGGATCGAGCCGGGCGATATTCGCGGGCTGGAGGACATCGCCAAGCTGCCTGTCTATGACAAGAGCGACCTGATGGCCTCGATCGCGGAGTATCCGCCCTTTGGCGACTTCCACGGGATGGGCGCCCCCCAAACCCGCGCGCCCACGATCTTTCACACCACCAGCGGCACCACCGGCAAGCCGCAGACGCTGATTTTCGGGCCCAAGGGGCGCGAGGTCGGCAATCTGCTGGTGGGGCGGATGTATCGCTGGATGGGGCTGGAGCCGACCGATGTGGTGCATTCGGTCTATGGTCACGGGATGATCAACGGCGGGCATTATATCCGCGAGGCGGTGACGCATTTTACCAATTCGGTGTTCCTGTCGGCCGGGACAGGGATCGAGACCCGCTCGGTCAACCAGGTGCGGCTGATGGCGGACTTTGGCGTGACCGCGATCGTCGGCTTTGTCGATTACATCAGGAAGCTCGCCGAAACCGCCGAGGCCGAAGGGCTGTTCGATCGCATCAACATCCGCATGATCATCGGCCACCTGGGCACCGAGGATCGCGCCGCGACCGAAGCGGCGTGGCACGGGGCCAAGGCCTATGACTGGTACGGTGTGGGCGACACCGGCGCGATCGCGGGCGAGGGGCCGGACCGCGACGGGATGTATGTCTGGGAAGACGCGCAATATCTCGAACTGCTCGATATCGACAGCGGCCAGCCGGTGGCCCGGGGCGAGACCGGCGACATGGTCGTCACCTGTCTTTACAAGGACGACATTGCGCCCTGCATCCGCTTCAACACCCATGACATCAGCCACGAACTGGATGGCCGCGGCGAGATCGTGTTCAAGCGGATCGCCGGGTTCAAGGGGCGCAGCGACAACATGGTCAAGCTGCGCGGCATCAATGTGTTCCCGCATGCGATCGGCGCGCTGATCGAAAACCGGCCCGATCTGACCGGCGAATATGTCTGCCACCTGCGGCGCGACGCGAGCCAGAAGGACCACCTGACCGTGACGATCGAAAGCCGCGGCGGCAGCAACGCGGCCGAATTGGCCGAAGTGCTGCGGCGAGGGCTTGGGGTCGAGGTCGAGGTGGCGCTGGTCGGCCCCGGTGAAACGGCGAGCGCGACCGAAATCGACACCCGCCAGAAGCCCCTGCGGCTGATCGACCAGCGCGGGCTGTGAGGTGCGCGTGATCGATTTCGATGCCCTCGAAGCGGCCAACGCACCGCTCAATGCCTTCAGCCATTTCGACCGCGCGGCGATTTTCGGCACCGGGCCACTGGCGGGGCTGACTGTCGGGGTGAAGGCCAATATCGCGGTCGCCGGGATGGCTTGGCATGCGGGCCTTGCCGCCTTCAAGACGCGACTGGCCGAGCGCGATGCCGAAGCCGTCGCGCGGCTGCGCCGGGCGGGTGCGGCGATCATCGGCGTGCTCAACATGGAGGAAGCCGCGCTCGGCGCGAAAAGCGACAATCCGCATTTCGGGCCGGTTCACAACCCCCACCGGATCGGCTATTCGCCCGGCGGTTCATCGGGCGGGAGCGGGGCAGCGGTGGCCGCCGGGCTGTGCGATGCAGCGCTCGGCACCGACACCATGGGCTCGATCCGCATCCCGGCGAGCCATTGCGGCGTCTATGGCTTCAAACCGGCCACGGCCAGCGTCAGCCAGCAGGGGCTGGAACCGGCCGACCTGACGCTCGATGCGATCGGCCCGCTGGCGCGCGACCTGGCCACGCTGGAGCGCGTGGCGCGGGCGATGTCTGTCTTTGGCGAGGATCGGCTGGAGGGCGCGGGCGCGACGCTGGCCGGGCATGGGGTGGAGATCCACCCCGCGGTCGCGCGCGGCTTTGCCGCCGGTTGCGCGGCGCTGCCCCTGCCGCCTGCTCAGGTTTCGCTCACCCATCAACAGTCGCGCATCCGCTTCGCCGGGTTCATCGGCGTCTCGCGCGAAATGGCAGCCCATTTGCGCGGCGTTGTCACCTCCGACCGGCTGGCCAAGCTGCTGACCTATGGCCCGCGCCGCAGCCCTGCCGACTGGGCCGGGGACCGCGCGATCCTTGCCTGCACCCGCGACGAGGTGCGTGGGCTGATCGGCGCGCACGGGTTCCTGATCCTGCCGACCGTTCCCAACCCTCCTTTTCCGCACAGCCAGCCGGAGCCGCCGGCGCAGGCCGATTTTACCTGCCTCGCCAATATCGCGGGTCTGCCCTCGATCAGCCTTCCGGCCGGCTGGACCGATGACGGCCTGCCGGTCGGTGTGCAACTGATTGGTCGGGCG
This sequence comes from Erythrobacter sp., assembly GCA_046294975.1. GTDB lineage: Bacteria > Pseudomonadota > Alphaproteobacteria > Sphingomonadales > Sphingomonadaceae > Erythrobacter. The sequence continues at coordinate 5,914 of JBKBOH010000062.1, forward strand.
GGGGCAGAGGCGGGGCTGTTTGCCCTCGCCCGCCGGATCGACGCCACATTGCGGGCCTATCGCCCGCCAGCCCAAGGAGCCTGAAAGATGCGAATCATCTGCCTGTTCAACCTGAAGCCCGGCGTTGAGGTTGCCGAATACGAGGCCTGGGCCAAGACCCGCGATATCCCGACGGTCAAGGCGCTTGGCTCGGTCATCTCTTTCAGCGTGCACAAGGCCACCGGGGTGTTCGGCGACGATAGCGCCGCCCCCGCCTACCAGTACATCGAGGTGATCGACATCACCGGCATGGACGATTTCATCGCCGATATCGCGACCGAGGCTTTCCAGGCCGCCGCCGCCCCGTTCCAGGGTTTTGCCGACGCGCCGCACTTCATCCTGACCGAGGATTTGTAAGATGGCGGGGGCATTTGCAGGCAAGACCATCCTTGTCACCGGATCGGGCAAGCATCAGGGGCTGGGGCAGGGCATTCTCCAGGCCTTTGCCGACGCGGGCGCGAATTGCGTCGTTTCTGACCGCGTGATCGATGCCGAGGCGCAGAGCGTCGCCGAAGAACTGCGCGGCCGCGGCGCCGCGGTCGCAACCATCGCCTGCGACGTGTCGCAAGCTGATCAGTGCCGCGCGCTGGTGGCGCAGACGGTGGAGCATTTCGGGGCGGTGGATATCCTCGTCAACAATGCCGGGATCGGCTTCAAGATGAAGCCGCTGCTCGAGGTCGAAATCGAAGACGAATGGGACCAGGTGATCGCGGTGAACCTGTCGGGCGCGTTCTACTGCACCCAGGCCGCAGCGCGCGCGATGGTGGCGCGCGGCAAGGGCGGGCGGATCATCAATATCGCCAGCCAGGCCGCCAAGGCCGGCTTCCCGCACCTGCCCGCCTATGTGTCTTCCAAGCACGGCATGGTCGGGCTGACGCGGGCGAGCGCGGTGGAGCTGGGCCAGCACGCCATCACGGTGAACGCGGTGTGCCCGAACCATGTCACCACCGGCCTCGGCGCGCAGCAGAACGAATATTTCAGCAAACTGCTCGGCTTTGCGAGCGTCGCGGACTACCTCGCCAACATGGCCGCCAAGAACCCGATGGGCCGTCCGGGTCTGCCATCCGACACCGCCGCAGCGTGCCTGTGGCTCGCCAGCGATGCGGCCTTTTACGTCACCGGCGAGGCGCTCAATGTCTCGGGCGGGGAGGAGATGCACTGATGCCGCTGACCGAAGAACGTATCGATTGGCCCGGCGGGGCAAAGATGGCGCTCAGCGTCGTCGTCAATGTCGAGGAGGGCAGCGAGATGACCATTGCCCGCGGCGATCGCGGGATGGAGCCGGTGGATGAGCTGGGGGTCTTCGTCAAATCGAAAATCCGCAATTATTCCAACGAATCCAACTACCTCTATGGCATCAAGGCGGGCGCGCCGCGGATCGTCAAGCTGCTGAAAGATTATGACATCATGGCCAGCTGGACGGTCGCGGCGCTGAGCCTGGAAAACCACCCCGAAATCGCCGCGGCGATCCGCGAGCTGGGCCACGAGCCGGTCAGCCACGGCTGGCGCTGGGTGCACCAGTTCAAGATGAACGAGCAGGAGGAGCGCGAATTCATCCGCAAGGCGGTGGACAGCATCACGCGCAGCTGCGGCGTTCGCCCCTATGGCTGGCTGTCGCGCTATCTGCTCACCGACAACACCCGCCGCCTGCTCGCGGAGGAAGGCTTCACCTATCACATGGACGATTACAGCGGCGATGTGCCCTTCTGGGATCATGCCACTGTGCCCGGCAGGCCGATATGCATTGTCCCCTACCAGCTCGACAACAACGACATGAAGATGTGGACCGACCCGGCGCTGACCCCGCACCAGTGGCTCGACTATGCCAAGGCCAATTTCGATCAGATCTACCGCGAGGGCGAGGAAGGCAACCCCAAGATGATGAGCCTTGGCCTGCACCTTCGCATCATCGGTCGGCCCGGGCGGATCTGGGCGCTGGAGGAATTCTTCCGCCATGTCCGCCGGCATGATGGCGTGTGGGTGACGACCCGCAAGGCGATTGCCGATCACTTCATGGCGATGCACCCGGCATGAGCCTGCGCCTGACCCGCGAGGGCGCGATCGCGCGCCTGCTGATCGACCGTGCTGATAAGCGCAATGCCTTCGACATGCAGATGTGGGAGGCGCTGCCCGGACTGGTCGCCGAGGCCGTCGCCGATCCGGCGGCGCGGGTGCTGGAAATCCGCGCGGCCAAACGCGGCGCGGCCTTCTGCGCCGGGGCCGATATCCGCGAACTGCTCGCCAACAAGGATGATGCCGCATGGCGTGCGGCCAACCAGCAGGCGATCAACCGCGCGCAATATGAACTCGCGCGTGCCGATATCCCCACCATCGCCTTTGTCGAGGGCGATTGCGTGGGTGGGGGCTGCGGCATCGCCATGGCCTGCGATATCCGCGTGGCCACCCCCGCAGCGCGCTTTGGCATCACGCCGGCCAGGCTCGGCCTTGTCTATCCGCTGCACGATGTGAAGCTGCTGGTCGACCTCGTCGGGCCGGGGCAGGCCAAGCGGATGCTCTACACCGGCGAGCTGCTTGCCGCGCAAGAGGCGCAGCGGATCGGGCTGGTCGAGATCATCGCCGACAGCAGCGAGGCGCTGGCAGCGCAGATTGCCGCCGCTTCGGGCAGCAGCACGCGCGCGATCAAGGGCTTCGTGCGCCGGGTGCTCGACGGGCAGGTGGCCGATGATGCCGAAACGCTGGCGGTGTTCGCGGCGGCCTTCACCGGCGCCGATTTCGCCGAAGGCAGCGCTGCCTTCGTTGCGAAACGCCAACCGGAGTTCAAGGCATGAGCATTCCGCACGGCACGATCATGGGCGGGCTGTCGACCGTGCCCGATCTGGCCCGCGCGCTGGCCGCCTATCATGGCGTGCTTGGCCTGGCGCTGGTCGAACAGGGAGTGCTTGCCGCCGATCTGGCCGCCAGTTGGGGGTGTCCGGCCAATGCCGGTTCGCCCTATGCGGTGCTTCAGCCCACCAGCGGTGCGCCGTGCTGGTTTCGGCTGGTCGAGCAGCCGCTGCACCCCGATTTTCGTCCAACCACCACTTATGGCTGGGCCGCGTTCGAGACGACGGTAGAGGATGTGTGGCACTGGCCCGATGCCCTGCCGCCTGACCTGTTTACCATCGTCGGCCCGCCGAAAAAGCTTGAGAATGTCGCTCCTGCCTTCATTCCGATGCAGGCGCTGGGGCCGGGCGGCGAGATGATCTATCTCAACCAGGTGCTGGCCGACATGGCCGATACCGATCTGCCGCGCGCCGCTGCGCCGGTGGACCGGATCTTCATCACCGTGCTTGCTGCGCCTGACCGTGCGGCTGCGATCGCGTGGTATGCCGCAAGGCTCGGGCTGGAACGCGGGGCCGATTACACGCTGCCCTATTCGATGATCAACAAGGCGTTCGATCTGCCGCCCGCAACCCAGACCACCATCACCATGGTCAGGCAGGGCCGGATGCCGATCGTCGAGGTGGACGACTATCCCCCTGCCGCCACCCCGCGCGCACGTCAGCCGGGGATGCTCCCGCCGGGCAATGCGCTGGTGACGCTGGCGGTGCGCGATCTGGATGCCTGTTCCGCCGACTGGATCGCCCCGCCGGCGAAGCGCGATGGCCCGCTTTACCAGGGCCGCCGCGCCGCGGCGACAATGGGCGCGGCCGGAGAGCTGGTCGAATGCGTCGAGGTCGGCGGGTGAGGCTGTTCGCCTTCAGCTGCCGTGATGCGACAGGCAGCGCGGCCGCGCGCGAGCGGGCGCTGGCGGCGCACCTTGCCTATGTCGAGGCGCATATTGATGACTATGCCGTCGCCGGGCCGCTGAAGGATGGCGAGCGCACGGTCGGATCGCTGCTGGTTATCAAGGCCCGCGCTGCGGCCGAGGCGCGCGCGCGCCTCGAAGCCGATCCCTATTTTGCCGCCGGGATATGGGACAGCATCACCTGCGATGAATTTCGCGCGGTCGCCGGGGACTGGGTCGGCGGCGCGGCGTGGAAGGTCGGCGCCTAGAGCGGTTTGCGATCCGACTGCATCAGACCGGCCGCTCCAGACTTTTGTGTTACCGCGTTTTCCGAGCCGCCGGGTGATCCCACCCGGCTCGAAAACGCTCTAGTCGCCCGTGCGGCTGCAACTGGCCTGCACCCAGCGCAGGTTGATGCCCACCAGCGAGGCATCAGGCGAGGCCCAGCTGTAGCTTTCGGCCCGCTCGGGATCGTCCTTGTGGACATAGAGCACCAGCGAGGGCTTGTTGCGGCTGCCCTTGGCCCAGGTAACGTTGCGCAGCCTGATGGAAAGATCGGGCGCCTCGCCATGGCCGGGGATGG
>JBKBOH010000063.1:0-9942 GCA_046294975.1 Erythrobacter sp.
CAGCAACGCGGTGCCGATCATGCGGGATGGGCAGGAGCCGAATATGGGGTCAAAGACCGCTGCTGGGGCGGCGCAAACCGCACTGACAAAGGCCTTGCGCCTGCATCTCGAAGCCTCGCTGCTGCCCGGAGATGGCCCGGTTGACAGGGCGACGCTCGAGGCTGCGGCGCAGTTCCTGCTCGCCGCCGCCCGGCAGCGCCGCGCGGGACAATCGCTGATCGAGATCGCGTCCGACACCGGCGAGCGCCGTCTGCGAATCGCGGTGATCAATGACGATATGCCCTTCCTGGTCGATTCAGTCGCGGCGACCATCGCCGCGCAGGGGCTGGCGATCGACCGGCTGCTGCACCCCGTCGTGCCGGTCGCCCGCGACCAAGCCGGCGCGATCACCGCGCTTGGCAAGCCGGGCGGCAAGGATGCCAAAGGCAGGCGCGAATCGCTGATTTACGTCGAAACCCCGCGCGCCGACGCACGCCAGCGCCGCGACTTGCTCGCAGCGCTCGAGACCACCCTTGCCGACGTGCGCGCCGCCGTCAGCGACTGGAGCGCGATGCAGGCCGCCATGGCCGCAGACGCCGCGCGCGCCGCACCGCTCGATCCCGAGGCGGGCGCGCTGCTTGACTGGCTGGGCGGCGGGATGCTGACCCAGCTCGGCCACCTCACCCGCTTGCGCGACGGGCGTGACGAGGCCGTGCTCGGCATCTGCCGTTCCTCCGCGCGCGAATTGCTGGCCGAAGTCTCGCTCCAGCGCGCCTTCGAGTGGTTCGACCGGCACGAGGCCGAGGGCACGCCGCGCACGCTGCTGGTGATCAAATCCAACGTGCAGGCGCGCGTCCACCGCGCCAGTCCGCTTGATCTGTTCATCGCGCCGCTGCGCGAGAACGGCGCGATCCTCGGGCTGTCGATCCATGCGGGGCTGTGGACCAGCGCCGCGCTCAACGCCCGCCCGCACGAAGTGCCGGTGCTGCGCCAGCGGCTCGCCGCGCTGACGGCAGAGCTGGGCTATGATCCTGTCGGCCACAACGGCAAGGCGCTGGTGCATGCCTTCACCTCGCTGCCCAACGATCTGCTGATCGCCTTCGGGCGCAGCCATGTGGCCGAACTTGCCACCACCAAGATGGCGCTGATCGACCGTCCGCGCCCGCGGCTGGTGATGGTGCCGGCGACGCTCGAACGCCACGTCTTCGCCTTTGTCTGGCTGCCGCGCGACCAGCTGTCCACCGATGTGCGGCTGCAAGTGCAGGCGATGCTGCTGGGCGTTCCCGGTGCGGCGCTGCTCGACTGGAGCCTTGAAGTCGAGGGCAGCACGCTGGCGCTGCTGCGCTTCCTGATCGACGTGCGCGGCTGCGAGCGGCTGCCCGATCCGGCGGCGATCGAGGCTCAGCTGGTCGATTTGCTGCGCGGCTGGAACGAGGCGGTCGAAACCCATCTGGCCGCGGGCGAGGATGATGGCCGGGCGGCGATGCTTGCCGCACGCTACGCCCCCGCCTTCCCGACCGGCTACCGCATCAGCTATGGCCCGGCCGAAGCCGCGCGCGACATCGCCAGGCTGCGGACGCTGGCGCTGGGCGATTATGATGAGACCCAACCCGCCGCCGACCGCAGCACACGGCTTTACCGCATGGACAGCGACGGTGCCGAGGCGCTGCGGCTCAAGATCTATGTCGCGCGCGGGCGCCTTGCCTTGTCCGACGCGGTGCCGGCGCTCGAACATTTCGGCTTCCGCGTTACCGCCGAGATCCCGACGTTCCTGACCGATCCGGCGCTTGGTTCGATCCACGACTTCCTGCTGGCGCTGCCCGCCGGGCTGGACGCGGGAACGCTGCTGGCGCGCGCCGGGCTGATCGAGGACGCGCTCGCGGACGTGCTCAACGGCGTGGCCGAGGATGATCCCTTCAACCGCCTGATCCCCGCCACCGGGCTTGCCCCGCGCGAGGCCAACTGGCTGCGCGCGATCTACCGCTATCTGCGCCAGACCGGGGTGAGCTACACCATCACCACCGTGGTCGACGCGCTGGCCGGAGCCGCGCCGGTGACGCGGGCGATGATCGATCTGTTTGCCGCGCGGCACGATCCCGCCTTTGCCGGCAGCCGCGAGGATGCGGTCGCCGCCGCCGAGGCCGCCTTCGCCCGCGGCCTTGCCAAGGTGACCGCGATCAATGATGATCGCCTGCTCAGGCTCTACCGCGCGGTGATCGATGCCGTGCTGCGGACCAACGCCTTTGCCCCTGCGGCCGCCGAGGCGCTGGCGTTCAAGATCGATTCGCACCTGGTGCCGAACCTGCCCAAGCCGGTGCCCTGGCGCGAAATCTTCGTTTACAGCGCCCGGGTGGAAGGCATCCACCTGCGTTCGGGCGCGGTGGCGCGCGGGGGCCTGCGCTGGTCCGACCGGCGCGACGACTTCCGCACCGAAATCCTCGGACTGATGAAGGCGCAGCGGGTCAAGAATGCGGTGATCGTGCCGACGGGGGCCAAGGGCGGGTTCTATCCCAAGCAATTGCCCGCTGCGGCGATAGACCGTGAAGGCTGGGCCGCCGAAGGCCGCGCCGCCTACGAAATCTTCATCCGCACGCTGCTGTCGGTCACCGACAACATCGTCGAAGGGCGCGTGGTGCATCCCGAAGGGGTGCGGGTGCATGACGGGGAGGATCCCTATTTCGTGGTTGCCGCCGACAAGGGCACCGCGACCTTCTCCGACGTGGCCAACCGCATCGCGCAAGGCCGCAATTTCTGGCTCGACGATGCCTTCGCCAGCGGCGGTTCGAACGGCTATGATCACAAGGCGATGGGCATCACCGCGCGCGGGGCGTGGGTGAGCGTGCAGCGCCACTTCCGCGAGCTGGGGATCGATGTCCAGACCGACAGCATCACGGTCGCGGGCTGCGGCGACATGTCGGGCGACGTGTTCGGCAACGGGATGCTGCTATCCAAGGCGATCCGGCTGGTGGCCGCGTTCGATCACCGCCACATCTTCCTCGATCCTGCGCCCGATCCGCTGGCGAGCTGGAAGGAAAGGAAGCGCCTGTTCGAACTGCCGCGTTCGAGCTGGGAGGACTACAATCCCGCGCTGATCTCCAAGGGCGGCGGGGTGTTCAGCCGGACGCTGAAGCGCATCAAACTGACCAGGCAGGTGCGCGAATTGCTCGGCATCGCCGACAAGGAAATCGAGCCAGAGGCGCTGATCTCGGCGATCCTGCGTGCGCGGGTCGATCTCTTGTGGTTCGGCGGGATTGGCACCTATGTGAAGGCGCCCGAAGAAAACAACATCCAGGTTGGCGATCCGGCCAATGATGCGATCCGCATCGATGCGGACGAAGTCGGCGCGCGGGTGATCGGGGAAGGGGCAAACCTTGGCGTGACGCAGGCCGGACGCATCGCCTTTGCAATGAAGGGCGGGCGGATCAACACCGACTTCATCGACAATTCCGCCGGGGTCGATTGTTCGGACAACGAGGTCAACATCAAGATCGCGCTGGCCGCGGCGCTGCGCGAGGGCAAGCTGACGAGCAAGAAGCGCAACACGCTGCTTGCCGCGATGACCGACGAGGTCGGCCAGATCGTGCTGGAAGACAATCGCCTGCAGGCGCTGGCGCTGTCGGTGGCCGAAACCGGCGGGCCGGGGGCGAGCGCGTCCTACGTCCGCCTGATCGAGCGGCTGGAGGAGATCAGCGATTTCGACCGGCGCACCGAGGGCCTCGCCGATGGCGAGAGCCTGCTGCGCCGCGCCGCCGACGGGCGCGGGCTGACCCGCCCCGAATTCGCGGTGTTGCTGTCTTCGACCAAGCTGGCGTTGCAGGACGCGATCGAGGCCAGCGCGCTGGCCGATGATCCGGTGCTTGAAGGCCTGCTGCTCGCCCGCTTCCCCTCGGCGATGCGCAAGCCCTTCGCCGCGCAGATCCGCACCCACCGGCTGCGGCGCGAGATGATCGCTACCAGTCTTGCCAACCGCATCGTCAACCGGCTGGGGATGATCCACCCCTTCGAGCTGGGCGAGGAGGAAGGCGTCGGCCTTGCCGAGGTCGCGGCAGCCTTCGTGGTGGCCGAGCGGCTGTTTCGGCTCGATGCGCTGTGGAGCGAACTGGACGAAGCGGCGATCCCGGAAACGGCGCGGCTGGCGCTGTTCGACCGGCTGGCCGCTGCGGTCGCCAATCTGATGTCCGACGTGCTGCGCACCGCGTCCGGCAAGGTCGCACCCGGCGCGATGATCGAAGCGCTGTCGGGCGCGGTCACCGATCTGGTCACGGGACGCGAGGAATTGCTCACCGCCGAACCGCGGGCGCGTTCCCTGGCGCTGCGTGACAGCTTCGTCGCCCTCGGCGCGTCCGAGGCGCTGGCGGCGCGGGTTGCCAATCTGTTCGACTTCGACGGGGCGGTCGGGCTTGCCCAGGCCGCGCGCGATACCGGGATCGATGCCAGGGTGCTGACCCATGCCTTCACCGGCATCGGCACGCGGCTGGGGCTGGACTGGGCGCAGGGCACGGCGGCGCACATGCGCCCGTCAGACGTGTGGGAACGGTTGCTGGTGTCGGGCCTGGCGCGCGATTTCCAGCAAATGCGGATCGAATTCCTGCGGCGGCTGTCGCACACCAGGCTCGGCAAGGCCGATCCGCTCGCGGCGGTGAATGACTGGGCGACGCGCAACGCAACCGGCGTGAACCAGTTCCGCGCGATGATCGCCCGCGCCCAGGCCCGCCCGCCGGTCGGCCCCGCGATGCTCGCCCAGATCGCCAGTCAGGCGCGCAATTTGCTGGAGCGCTGAGGCGGCAGGCCGTGCGGGTCTGGCGGCTGTGCCGTATCCACCCGCTTGACCCTCCGGCCATTTGCGGCAAGTCAAAGGCGGCACAGCGCCAGAGGGGCATAGGCAGGCCATGACATCCACACCCCACAACACCCTGGATCACGCCGATGTGGTGATCGTCGGCACCGGCCATGGCGGCGCGCAGGCCGCAATCGCGCTGCGCCAGCAGGGGTTCGAGGGTTCGATCCTGATGATCGGGCGCGACAACGCCCCGCCCTACGAACGCCCGCCGCTGTCGAAGGAATACCTGGCCGGGGACAAGGGATTCGAGCGGATCATGATTCGGCCGGAAGCCTTCTGGGCGGAGAAGGGCATCGGTCTCAGGCTCGGCGCGGCGGTGACCGCGATTGACGCGGCCGCGCACCGCCTCACCCTGGCGGATGGCAGCCACGTCACCTATCGCAAGCTGATCTGGTCAGGCGGGGGCGATCCGCGCCGCCTGCCGGTGCCGGGCGCGGTGTTGCCGGAAGTGTTCTACGTGCGCGACAAGTCCGATGCCGATGCGATGATGGCCGCGCTGGCGGGCGGTCCAAAGCGCGCGCTGGTGATCGGCGGGGGCTATATCGGGCTGGAAGCAGCCGCCGTGCTTCGCAAGCTCGGCTGCGAGGTCACGCTGGTCGAGATGCTGCCACGCCTGCTCGCCCGGGTGGCGGGCGAGGAGCTTTCCGCCTTCTATGCCGAGGAACACCGGCGGCAGGGCGTCGACGTGCGGCTTTCAACCGGGGTGCAGGCGGTGTTGGGCGAGGAGAGCGGCCATGTCACCGGCGTGCGGCTCGACACGGGCGAGGAGGTGGCGTGCGACATGGTGGTGGTCGGCATCGGCATTGTGCCCGCCGTCGCCCCGCTGATCGCGGCCGGTGCGGCCGGATCGAACGGGGTCGATGTCGATTTCTGCTGCCGCACCACGCTCGATGACATCTACGCCATCGGCGACTGCGCTGCCCACGCCAATCCTTACGCCGATAACGCCGTGATCCGGCTCGAATCGGTGCAGAACGCGCATGACATGGCCAACACCGTGGCCCGCGCGATCATGGGCGAGAAGGAACCCTACAACGCGCTGCCGTGGTTCTGGTCGAACCAGTATGACCTGAAACTGCAGACGGCAGGCCTCAGCCTCGGCTACGACCAGACGGTGCTGCGCGGCGATCCGGCGACGCGCAAGTTCACGGTGGTCTATCTCAAGAACGGCGTTCCGATCGCCTTCGACTGCGTGGGGACGATGAAGGACTATGTGCAGGCGCGAAAGCTGCTCGAACAGGGCGCCAAGCGGATCGATCCGGCGCTGCTCGCCGATCCCGAAGTGGCGCTCAAGGATTTGATGTAAGCCGCTATAGTTTTCGGCCACCTGCGGGGCGGGAGGTCTGCATCGCGCGTCAGCGCGATTGAAAATCAAGCCGCCCCAGCGCCCACTGCGCCGCCTCGGCCACCACCGGATCGGGGTCGGCGGTGAGCGCTGCGACGGGCGGCACCAGACCCGGATTGCCGCTGTTGCCTGCGGCATAAAGGCAGTTGCGGATGAAACGGTTGCGCCCGATGCGCTTGATCGGCGAGCCGGAAAACAGCACGCGAAAGCCCGCATCGTCCAGGGCCAGCAATTCGCCCAATCGCGGGGCGACCAGTTCCGCCCGGGGCAGGAATTCCTTCATCGCCTGCGTGGCGTGGGCAAACTTGTTCCACGGGCACACCGCAAGACAATCATCACAGCCGTAGATGCGGTTGCCGATCGCTTCGCGCAATTCCTGCGGCACCGGCCCCTTGTGCTCGATGGTGAGGTAGGAAATGCAACGCCGCGCGTCCAACCGGTAAGGCGCGGGAAAGGCCTGCGTCGGGCAGGCGTCAAGGCAGGCGCGACAGGTGCCGCACTGGTCGCGGTGGGCTTGCGCCGGAGCCAGTTCGAGCGTGGTGTAGATCGCCCCCAGAAACAGCCAGCTGCCGTGGGTGGGGCTGACGAGGTTGGTGTGTTTGCCCTGCCAGCCGATCCCCGCCGCCTCGGCAATCGGCTTTTCCATCACCGGGGCGGTGTCGACGAACACCTTCACTCGCGCCCCCGGCACCGTCTCCACCAGCCAGCGGGCCAGCGCCTTCAAGCGCTTCTTGACGACATCGTGATAATCGCGCCCTTGCGCGTAAACCGAAATGCGCGCGTGGGTGCCAGACCTTTCCAGCGCCAGCGGATCATGTGCCGGGGCATAGGACATGCCAAGCGCGATCACGCTGCGTGCTGCCGGCCACAGGCCTTGCGGCGAACTGCGCTCGGCAGCGCGCGCCGCCATCCATTCCATCGATCCGTGGTGCCCCTCGCCCAGCCATTGTTCGAGCCGGGCGCTTCGCAGCGGGTTTTCCTTCGCGCTGGCAAAGCCGCAGGCCGCAAACCCCTCACGCCGCGCCCGCGCGACAATCTGCCCCGCCAGATCAGATCTTGCCGGCGCGTTAACCATGCTTGGTGAGGCTCCCGTTTCATCCGGCCCGCTAACCGCGTAAACCATGGACATGGCGGTAAGCGAACAGGGCCGGACGGGCAATCGCGGTAATGGCTTGAGCGCCATTGCCGCCGATGCGCGCCCTTTGGCGATCGAGGCCCGCGGGCTGGTGAAAAGCTTTGACGGCATCCGTGCGGTTGATGGCGTTGATATCTCCGTGCCCGAAGGCGCGATCTACGGCATCCTCGGCCCCAACGGCGCAGGCAAGACCACCACCTTGCGGATGCTGCTCGGCATCATTGATCCGGACGAGGGCGTGCGCCGCGTGTTGGGGCATGACCGCCCGCATGATATCGGCCGGCTGATCGGCTACCTGCCCGAAGAACGCGGGCTCTATCCGGCGATGAAGGCGATCGAGGCGATTGCCTTCATGGGCGCGCTGCGCGGCCTGCCGCTCAAGGAAGGGCGCAGGCGCGGCGCCGAACTGCTCGAACGCCACGGGCTGGGCCATGCCGCGAACCGCCAGATCCGCCAGCTGTCCAAAGGCATGGCGCAGACCGTCCAGCTGCTCGGCACGCTGGTGCATCGCCCGCGGCTGGTGGTGCTCGACGAGCCGTTTTCGGGGCTGGATGCGATCAATCAGGGCAAGCTCGAACTGATGATCCGCGCCTTGGCGGACGAGGGCGTGACGGTGATCTTTTCGACCCATGTGATTCACCATGCCGAACGCCTGTGCGAAGGCGTGGCGATCATCGCCGGGGGCAAGGTGCCCTATGCCGGCAGCGTCGAGGCGGCGCGCGACCGGATCCCGGCCCAGGTGCGGCTGGAGACGCGGGCGCGCGAAGGCGCGTGGATGGCCGCGCTGCCCAAGGACACCCGCCGCAATGGCGATTTCTTCCACTTCCCGCTGCCCGCAACCGGGATCGAGCCACTGCTCAGGCAGCTGATCGAAGGCGAGGCGGGGATCCTCTCGCTTTCGATCGAACGCGCCGGCCTGCACGATGCCTTCGTCGCCATCGCCGGCGAGGCGGCCGCGCGCCAGCTTGAGGCGGACGCTGCGGAGTGCCGCGCATGAGCATCGACCGGACCACCGGCACGCGTCTCAACGCACTCGAAGCGGCCTGGGTGATCGCCCGGCGCGATTTCGTCGCGGTGCTGTTTTCCCGCGCCTTCCTGTTCTTCCTCCTGGGACCGCTGTTCCCGGTGATCGTCGGAGGCCTGGCCGGCGCGATCGGCGGCGAGGTGCAGCGCGAGGCCGTCAGTGTCGAGGTTGGCCTCGCGATGAGCGCGGACGACAATGCCGCGATGCTGGACGCGGGCAGGCGGCTCACCCCGCAGCTCGGCGGCGCCCTGCCGCGCTTGCGCGAAGTACCCGAAGCGCGGCGCGATCCGGCCTTCGATGCGCGTTCGTTCATGGAAGCGCGGCGCGGCAATTACGCCGCGATCCTCACCGGCACGCTGGCACAGCCGCAACTGGTCGGCACGCAAGGGCAGGTGCGCCGCTGGCAGGGGCCGGTCGCCCTGCTCGCCGGCCATGCCGCCAGCGCCGAGCCGGCTGCCTTCCCCGAAGTTACAAGCGCGCTGGTGGCGACCAGCGCCGCGGCCGAGCGCTCGAGCCGCATCCAGACCGCGCAGGTCGCGCAGATGCTATTGTTCCTGCTGACGATGCTGCTGGCGGGCATGGTGCTTTCCAATCTGGTTGAGGAAAAGGCCAACAAGATCATCGAGATCCTTGCCGCCGCGATCCCGATGGACGCAGTGTTCATGGGCAAGCTGTTCGCGATGCTGGCGGTCTCCTTCGTCGGCATCGGGGTGTGGGGGTTGGCGGCCTATGGCCTGTGGAGCTTGGGCAGCGATGCGATTACCGCCGCGAGCGGGTTTGACCTCGCCCGCCTGCCCGCGCCGGCAGTGGGCTGGCCGTTGTTCCTGGCGCTGGGCATCATCTATTTCGCAATGGCCTACCTGCTGCTGGGCGCGCTGTTCCTTACCATCGGGGCGATGGCCAACACCGTGCGCGAGGTGCAGACGCTGTCGATGCCGGTGACGATGATGCAGCTGATGGTGTTCTTCCTTGCCGCCTATACCATCAAGCAGCCGGGTTCGGGGCTGGAACTGACGGCGATCGTCTTCCCCTTGTCATCGCCTTTCGCCATGCTGGCGCGCGCCGCGATGGAGCCAGCCTTGTGGACCCACGCGCTGGCGCTGGCCTGGCAGGGGCTGGCGGTGCTGGCGCTGGTCAAGGGCGGCGCGGTGTTGTTCCGCAAGCGGGTGATGAAGTCGGGCGGGGCCGGACGCGCGCCGCGTGGCGAGGGCCGCCGTAACGGCGTCGCCCGTGGTGCTTCGGGCACGGCCGAACCGGTGCAATAGGTTCCGATTCGCAACCCACTATTGACAAGCCTGTCAGTTAGGGCAGGATGCGACTCGGACGAGCGCGGCCTTTGATCGCGGCCGCCGGACGGGAGAAAGACATGGCCACGATTGCCCCCCCGACACCGATGGGCGTGCAGCGCCCGCAGGTGCGCCGCGAACCGACGTCTTACGAAGCGCTCAAGCAGCACTTCGAGACCCATCCCGAGGAGCGGCTGAAGCACACGCACCCGTGGGATGTCAGCCGCTCCGACATCTATTTCGAGGACAAGTGGCAACCGATCTTCGCCGAGATGCGCAAGGCCGGGCCGCTGCACTACATCCCCGAAAGTCCGTTCGGCCCCTATTGGGCCG
>JBKBOH010000064.1:0-9771 GCA_046294975.1 Erythrobacter sp.
CCCCGCGCACGCTGCCAATGAGCACCCCGCCGATGCCATCGTAAAGATCATCGCCCTCTTCGAGCAGCACCACGCCGCGGATTTCGCCGCCGCCATTGTTGAACACCGCGTCATTGCCGAAGCCAAGCAGGATCGCCCCTTCGATCAGCCCGGTGTTGCGGACATGATTGGTGACCTGCCCCGCCGGGCTGCCATCGGCCGACAGGATCGCGATATCGGCCGAGATCGTCCCGCTGTTCTCGATCACCCGCGGCGGGGAGATGTCGGGCGTGGGCGTCTCGATCAGCAGCACGCCGACGCTGAAGAATTCGGATGCCGCGCTGTTGCGTGCGAGGATCGTGCCCGAATTGACGAAGCTGCCCCCGCCATACTGGTTCCAGCGCACCCCGATCGCCTCGACCAGCCCGAAAGCGGCGATATCGCCGGTGTTGCGGAAACCCGCCGCAAAGCCGAGCTCTACGGCAAAGCCGCCATAGGCGCCATCGGCGATCAGCGTGCCGTTGTTGACGAACTGGCGCGTGGCGGTGGTGTCGAACCCGGTGACCACGCCCGTGGCGCTGCCGATTCGCGAGAACACCTCGAAAAAGCCGTCATTGCGGAAATGGAGCGACTGCTGCGGGCCATAGAAGCCATAGGCCTGGGTCGCGGTGGCAGAGATGATGCCCGAGGGATCCTGATTGTTCGCCTCGACGATAAAGCGCCCGGTCGATCCGTTGATGAACCACGCATCCGCATCCGGCCCCGAGCCGCGGCTCACCGCAAAGCCGATCGGCGTGCCGTAGCCCGGCTGGTTGGTGGCGGTGGTGATGCTGCCGTTGTTGGTGAAATCGACATCACCACTGGCGCGATAGACGAAGTGGCTGCTGGCCCCCCTCAGCGACAACCCGTCGGGCGTCGCGTTGGCGAGCGAAAGCGATTCGGCCGTGCCGATGGTGGTGTTTTCATAGACATAGCGCGGCACCAGCGGCACGGCGTGCGGATCGAAGCCGGAGAAATTCTCCGCCGTGAAGGCCGCAAGCAGGGCGTTCTGGAAGGTGAGCAGCACCTCCTCGGCAAAATCACCGCTGACCGAGGGGATCAGCACAAGCTGCACGTCATTGCCTGACTGGCGCAGATCGAACACCCCGAGTGCGAAGGGATTGCCGCCCAGCCGGATCAGATCGCGCACCGACAGATCGAACACGTTGACGTTGAGCCACAGCTCCGGGCCGAAGTCGATCCGGTCGCCGCTGGCGCCGGTCTGGAAATCGGTGATGGTGATGCTGGCGGGAAAGCCGGCGGCAAGCTCGACTGCCAGCTCGATCACGTCGCGCCCGGCCCCCAGCGTCATCACCGTGCCGCGGCCGGGGAAGCTGCGCAGGATCATCCGGTCATCGCCGCTGCCCAGATCGACGTTGAGCGCGGTCTGCTGGCCCGAGGATTCGTTGAGGAAGACGTCGACCAGATCATGGCCCGCACCACCGCTGATCGTCACCGCGTCAGGCGTGGGCGAGAAGCGGGTGGCGACGCGGATGATGTCGTTGCCGTTGCCGCCATTGAGCGTGTCCGAACCGCCGAAGGTTTCGGTGATGATATCGTCGCCGTCGCCGCCGTTGATCGTGTCGTTGCCGAAAGAGCCGGTCAGCACGTCATTGCCCGCAGTGCCGACGGGAATCTGGAAGCCCGAAGCCGCGCCGCTGGGATTGTAGCCGTTGAAATTGGCCGCGGTCAGGCTCGTGGCCGTCACGCCTGCGAGCCGCACCAGCGTGAAATGTTCGGTGCCCGGCGCGCTGCCGTCATAATCCAAGCGCACCAGCGTGTCCGCCCCGTCCTGCACAAGGAACAGGTGGCCGGTGGCGAAGGGATTGGCGATCCGGTCCCAGCCTTGCGCGATGAACAGCGCCTGCGCGAGTTCGAGGATGTCCCCCGCATTGCCCGCGGTGAAATCGGTGATGGTGACTGCCAGGCCCAGCTGCGGCGCGCGGGTATCGAGGATCACCCGGTCGCGCCCGGTGCCGAGCGTGAGCTGCGCGGTCGGCAGCAGCACCTGTTGTGCAGCCGTGGTCAGCGCGATCACATCCTCGCCCGCGCCGAGATCGACCACCCCGTGCAGCGTGCGATGGTTGATCGGGGCAACATCGCGGCGATCGAGTTCGAGCCGGACGTAATCATTGCCCTCGCCCGCGTTGATCGTCACGGTTTCGGCCAGCGGCGTGTCGACCCCGGCAATGCCGGGACGATAGATCAGGATGCGGTCGTTGCCCGCACCGCCCTCGATCACGTCATTGCCCCATGCATCGGTGATGAGGTCATCGCCCGCGCCGCCGCGCAGCGTGTCGCTGCCCGCGCCGCCATCGATGGTGTCGTTGCCGATGCCGCCATCGATGGTGTCGGCGCGCAAGCCGCCGAAAATCTCGTCCGCCCCGTCACCGCCATTGATCGTCGCGCCCGAAGAGGGGCCGAAGATCAGATCATTGCCGCTGGCGCCGGTGATGGTCGCCACCGCCGGCTCTCCGCCCGCCGGATCAAGCCCGGCGAAATTGGCCGCAGTCAGGCTGGAGGCGGTGACATTCTCCAGGCGGATGATGGTGAAGGGCGCGACGATGTTGCTCTTGGATCCGTCATAATCGAGCTGGATCAGGGTATCCGCGCCGTCCTGCACCAGCCGCAGCACGCCATTGGCGAAGGGATTGCCCCCGTTGAAAGCGGCGAACACGGTCGGGCTGCTGAACAGCCCGCGCACCATCTCGCCAAGGTTCAGAATGTCGCCCGCATCGCCGGCGGTGAAATCGGCCAGCGTCAGGATGCCAAGGTTGTTGCGGACGGCATCGCCATAATTGTAGGTCAGCACCACCGTGTCGCGCCCGGTGCCGAGCCGGAAGGTGGCCTGGGCCGAAATCAGATCGGTCAGCCGCAGGATATCGTCGCCCTCGCCCAGATCGACTGTCAGCGTGCCGATCGGCAAGCGCCCGATGGTGAGGAAATCATTGCCCGCCCCGCCTTCGACCAGATTGGTGCGCGGCGGATTGCCGATGCTGCTGCCGGGGAGCGAATAGGCATCGCTGAGGGTGATGCGGTCATCCCCGCCCGCGCCGCGGATGGTGTTGCTGCCGCCTTCGTCAACGATCACGTCATCGCCGTCACCGCCCTCGATGGTGTCATCGCCATAGGCATCAGTGATGGTGTCATTGCCGCCGCTGCCGGTGATCGTGTCGTCGGCGTGGGTGCCGATGAGCACATCATTGCCGCTCGTGCCGGCCAAGCTGGGCATCGGTATTCTCCCGAGAATCGCGGCGAGAACAGGTGCCCACCCCGGCGTGATGCTTACGGGTCTTTCCGCATGGGGAGAAGCGGCAAATGCAGGCCCTTGCGCCTATTGTTCCTGCATCGACCGCGACACCGTCTTGAAGATCGGGCGGGTGAGATAGTTCCACACCGTGGTCTTGCCGGTGAGGATTTCCGCCGTGGTGGTCATGCCCGGTTGCAGGTCCACCGCCACGCTGCCGCCATCCTGCTTCATCGTCGTGGTATCGACTTCGAGATTGACGCGGTAATAGGCCTCGGAGGAGCCATCCTTGGCAGTCTCGACGATGGTGTCGGGGCTGACAAACACCACCTTGCCGGTTGCCGAGCCATAGATCGCATTGTCATAGGCATCGAAACTGACCCGCGCCTTCTGGCCGAGTTTGACATAGGCAATGTCGCGCGGCGAGACGCGGCTCTCGACAATCAGTTTCTGCCCCGCCGGCACGATCTGGAGCACTTCCTCGCCCGCGCGCACCACCCCGCCGATGGTGGTGACCCGCACGTTCTTGACGATCCCGTCGGTGGGTGCCTTGAGCGCGGCGGCGGCGAGGCTGTCCTCGGCCCGCGCGAGCTGCTCGCGCGCGGCGGCGAGCTGTTCCTCGGTGGCGGTGAACTCGCTCTGCAATTCGCGCAGATACTGGGCCTTCAGCGCCGAGATGCGCCCCTCGGTCTCGACCACGCGCTGGCGCATGGCGATGATCTCCGAGCGCGCGACATCGCCGGTCGCCAAAAGCGGCTGGTTGAGATCAAGCTCCTGCTGCTGCAACCGCGCGAGATGGCGCAGGGTTGCCACTTCGCCTTCGAGGCTGGCGCGGCGCTGGGCGTAAAGCTGGCGCTGGTTGGCGGTGAATTCGGGAAAATCGGCAAGGCTGTCGGGGAACACAAGCGGCTTGTGGTAAAGCTCGGCAGTGATCCGCGCCATGCGGCTTTCATAGCCTGCCACCTTGAGCCGCGCCTCGCGCACCGCGGCTTCCAGTTGCACCGTGTCGAGCGCGATCAAGAGATCGCCCGCCTTCACCCGCGCCCCTTCGCGCACCGCGATGCGGGCAATCGCGCCGTCCTGTTCGGACTGCACCACCTGCACCCGCTTGAACGGCACCACCCGCCCCGGCGCGCGCGCCACCTGATCAAGCTCGGCCCACAGCGACCAGCCGATAAAGCCGAGAACCGCGGCCGAAATGGCGAGGATGATCAGCCCGGCCGGGCGCAGCAGCCCCTTCACGCCCCGCCTCCGCTATTGATTCGGGTGCTGACCAGGCCGTCGCCGGCCGGACGCGCGGGCGGAGCGGAAAATTCCCTGATCTTGCGCAGGAATTCATCCGCCGGCTCGCTGCGGATGACATTGCCGCGGGCCATCACCACCACCCGGTCGAACCGTTCGACCAGCGGGAACTTGTGGGTCGCCATGACAAAGATCGAATCCGGCCCCAGCCGCGCCTGCACCGCATCGAGCACCGCTTTCTCGCTCGCGGCATCGAGCGCGGCGGTCGGCTCGTCGAGCAGCCAGACCGTGGGCGCGGCGTGGATGAGGCGGTTCAAGGCCACCAGCGCGCGCTGCCCGCCCGAAAGCCCCGCCCCGCCTTCCTGCAATTCGGCATCGAGCCCGCGGCTGCCCCCGGCAAACAGCGCATCCAGTCCGGTCGCCTGCGCCACCTGGATCAGATCATCATCGCTCACCCCGGCCAGCCCCATCGTCAGGCTATCGCGCAAGCTCCCGCGCACCAGCCGGGCGTTTTGCGACAGATAGCCGACATGGCGCCGCAAGCTCTCCTCGGCGATCTGCGTCAGATCAAGCCCGCCCAGCGTGATGCTGCCGGCCGATGGCCGGTAAAGCCCGGCGAGCAGCTTGAGCAGGGTCGATTTGCCTGCCCCCACCCCGCCCAGCACCGCCACTTTCTCGCCCGGACGCAACTCCAGCTGCTCGATTTGCAGCACCTCCGGCCCGCCGCGATAGGCAAAGCGCACCTCGCGCAAGCCCAGCGGCCCGGCCAGCCTGCCGGGGCGCAGCCCACCGCGCGCGGCGCTTGTCTCGACCGGCAGGCGCAGCAGCGCATCCAACCCCTTGAGCGACGAGCGGGCATAGCCCCATTGCACGATCAGCCCCGGCAATTGCGCGATCAGCGGGCCGTTGATGCGCCCGACGATGATCGAACAGGCCAGCAGCGCGCCGGTGGTGATCGCGCCGGTCGCCGCCAGATAAGCCCCGAAGCACAGCACCGCGGTATAGGTCGCTTGCTGCATGGTCGAAAACAGCGCCCCCGACACCGCCGAGGCGCGCTTCACCGGGTAATCATAGTGGTGGATCTCCGCCATCAGCCGGTTCCAGCGCGCCAGCATGTGCCACCCGCCAAGATTGGCCTTGAGCGTTTCGGACGCGTCGAGCATCTCGACCAGCATCCCGTTCTTGCGGGTGCCGGTCACCTGTGCGCGTTCGGCGCTCTGGCGGATGATGCGGGCGAACAGCAGCGCCATGAGAATCGCAACCGGAAAGCTGAGGAGCGGCACCAGCGCCAACGGCCCACCAATGCCGAGCACCACGACAATGAACAGCACCGCAAAGGGCAGATCGGCGATCGCGAACAACGAGCTTGCCGACATCACCTGGCGGATCTGTTCCTGACCTTGGATCTGCGCGGCCATCGTGCCGATCCCGCCGGGACGCGCATCGAGCCGGATCGCCTGCGCGCGGGCGAAGAAGAATTCCGACACCTCGCGGTCGATCGCCTGGGCCTCGGCCTCGATCAGCACCCCGCGCAAGCTCCGCAGCGCCAGATCGAGCAGCAGCGCGAAGGCGACACCCACCGTCAGCACGATCAGTGTCTCGAAGCTGGCGAGCGGGATCACCCGGTCATAAAGCTGCATCGCATAGAGCGAAATCGCCAGCGCGAGGATGTTGGCGAACACTGTCGCAAGGCCGGCGAGCACCAATGCGCGGCGGCGGCGGGCGATGGCGCGGGCAAAGATCCGGAAGGCGGTGACATCGCTCTCGCCCAGCGGATCGGGCCAGTCGAGCCGGAAGAAGGCCTGCCCGTCACTGTCATAGGCGAGCGTGCCCCCATCGGCGAGCGCCAGCTCCTCCTCGCCGATCCATTGCCGCGCCGCCAGCCAGCCGCGCGCCGCGTCATGCACCAGCAGCGGAAAGGCATCGGGCCGCGGGCGGCCGGCGATCGCCTGCGGGGCATCCCAGCCGAGCGCGGCGCGCAGGGCCTCAAGCGCCTGGGGGCCTGCGGGCAGCGCGGCCGGGTCGCAGCCGCCGGCCCAGCCGGGCGGCAGGGGGCGACCGGCGGCCTCGGCGGTGCGTTCGATTGCGGCAAGAAGATCGGCAGCCATGGCGCACTTCTTGCCCTAGAGCCCGGCCGGACGCCAGCGGCACGACAGCGCAAGGATGCGCGTCGCATTGGCCGCCGCGTTCACCCGCGCGTCGCTTTCGGCAATCCGCGCACTCACCAGCTCGCGCGCGGCGTTGAGCACGTCGAGCCAGCTGCGCCGCCCGGCGACGAACTGGCGCTGGTAGCTGGCCTGCAAATCGGCGGCGGCGAGCGTCGCCTGGATGCCCGCCTCGGCCTGCGCGCGGTTGGCGCGCAGCGCGACATATTCGTTGCTCATCCGCGCGCGCAGCTCGCGGTCGGCCGCGCCGAGCTGCGCCAGCGAGCGATCGACCCGCGCCTTGGCCGCCGCGATCGCGGACAGGCGCGACAGGCCGTTGCCGGTCTGCGCCCGCAGCACCAGCGCGGCGCGCGCGCCGGTCAGCTCGTTCTGCGACAGCTGGAGCAGCAATTGCGGATAGAGCGCGCCGCGCGCCGTCTTCACCCCGGCCTCGGCCGCAGCGATTTCACCGCGCAGCCGGCCGAGCGCGGGGGCGCAGCCAGCCAGCTCGTCGAGCGCCACCGGCTCGCTCGGCACGGCCTCGAAGATCGCGGGATCGGGCAGCGTCGGGGGATCAGGCACCACGCCCGCCAGCTCGCCCAGCCGCACCAGCGCATTGGCCCTGGCCTCGCGCACCGCGGCCAGTTCGATTTCCAGCTGGGTGGTGCGCGCGCGCGCCAGCGTGAGGTCGGCCAGCGGCGAAACCTCCTGCGCCACCCGCCGCGCGATCGCGGCGACCAGCGCCCGGTGATCGGCGATGCCGGTCTCCAGCGCCCGCGCGCGTTCATCGGCGCGCACCACGCCGAACCATGCCTCGATAATCCCCGAAAGAATGCCGAGCCGCGCCTCGCGCAGGGCCTCGATCCCGGCATCGCGCAGGCCCTGGGCGGCGGCGATGCGGTTGCGGATCGTGCCGCCGGCCCACAGCGGCTGTTCGAGCGCGACATTGAGCGCCAGCCCGTCGATATCGGCGGCATTCGAACCGCCGGTGGCGGCCAGCGCCTCGGCGGTGAGGCTGGGATAGCGCTGCCACTTGGCGGCATCGAGCTCGGCCTGCGACACCGCCAGCGCGGCGCGGCTGGCGAGCACCTGCGGATTGTCCGCCAGCGCCCGGTCGGCCAGCGCGGTCAGCGCCGGGGGCAGGCCGGCGGGAACCGAAGGCGCGGGGCCTACGTCCGCCGCGGGGGTGGCGGCCGGGCCATAGCGATCCTGCCGCGCGGCAGCGCTGGCCGACAGGCAGCCCGCGGCCAGCAGCATGACCATGCCTTGCGCGATGTGATGAACTGCCGCTATCCC
Source organism: Erythrobacter sp. (assembly GCA_046294975.1). Lineage (GTDB taxonomy): Bacteria > Pseudomonadota > Alphaproteobacteria > Sphingomonadales > Sphingomonadaceae > Erythrobacter. The sequence goes on from JBKBOH010000064.1 coordinate 7,948, forward strand.
CATGCCCCCCGCCGCGCCTGTCCCAGAGCCTGCCATCAACGCAGAACCCTGCCCAGACAAGCAAAAAGTGGCGACATCCCGCACGCATGCGCGCCCAAGGCGATTGCATCGCCACCCCAAGCCCACCAATACAGCTGCACACAAGCCCAGTGGGGAAGGCCCGTCATGCGTACCGTACTCGTCACCGGATCAGCCGGGTTCATCGGCTACCACCTCTCGCAGCTGCTGCTCGACGAAGGTTTCCGCGTGGTCGGCTATGACGGGATGACCGATTACTACGATGTCCGCATCAAGCAGCGCCGCCACCAGATGCTGCTCCAGCACCCCCATTTCCGCTGCACCGAGGGGATGCTGGAGGAGTTCGACAGGCTCCATGCCCTCGCACTGGCGGAACGGCCCGATGTGATCGTTCACCTCGCCGCGCAGGCCGGGGTGCGCTACAGTCTCGAAAACCCGCGCGCCTATGTCGATGCGAACCTTGTGGGCACCTTCAACGTGATGGAATGCGCGCGCGCGCTTGGCGTGGAACACCTGCTGATGGCCTCGACCAGCTCGGTCTATGGCGCGAACCGCGAGATGCCGTTCGACGAAACCCAGAAATGCGACACCCCGCTGACGCTCTACGCCGCGACCAAGAAGGCCAACGAGGCGATGGCGCATTCCTACGCCCACCTGTGGAACCTGCCGACCACGATGTTCCGCTTCTTCACCGTCTATGGCCCGTGGGGGCGGCCCGACATGGCGCTGTTCAAGTTCACCCGCGGGATCCTCGAAGGCACCCCGATCGACATCTACAATGACGGCGAGATGTATCGCGACTTTACCTATGTCAGCGATCTGGTGCGCGGCATCCGCCTGCTGATCGACGCTGCGCCGGTGCGACCCGAAACCCCGGAGGACATTGCACCCGGAGACAGCCTCTCGCCGGTCGCGCCGTTCCGGGTGGTCAATATCGGCAATGGCGAAAAGGTGCGGCTGATGGATTTCGTCGAAGCGATCGAGGCCGAATGCGGGCGCGCGGCGGTGCGGAACTATCTGCCGATGCAGCCGGGCGACGTGCCCGCCACCTGGGCCGATGCGCGCCTGCTCCGGACGCTCACCGGCTATGCTCCGCAAACCCCGTTCCGCGAAGGCGTGGCCCGGTTTGTGGCGTGGTATCGGGACTATTACGGGGTGTGACGCGCGCGCCTATTCCGGCTTGTCGCCCCCCTCGTCCGAGGCCGCCGGCGCGGGCGCGGGCAGCGGGCGTTCACCTGGCAGTTCGGCATCGCGTTCGCGTTCGAGGCGCTGCATATATTCGCGCTCGATCATCTCGACCCGTTCCTGCTCGGCGGCCGCTTCGGCATCGATGGTCGACAGGCGTTCGGCCCGGGCCTTCTCGATCAGCTTGCCAAAGCGCACACCCTCGGCCTCGCTGCGGTCGGCCGCCCAGGCCTCGACGAATTTCTGGGTGCAGCCGGTGAAGCCCCCCGCGCCCGCCGGCGAACAGCTCATCGCGCCGAAATCACCGACATACTTGATCTGCTCGACGTGCCGGGCAAACGACTGGTTGGCAGGATCGTCGGAATACCGCAGGCTTGAGGGGATCCGGTAACGCTCCTCCTCGACCAGAATTTCGCACACCACCAGTTCGCCGGGCTGGGCGACGGGGCATTCGCTTTCATTGTAGGCGATCACCATGTTGATCTTCTCGCTGGCGCTCTGGGCCGCGGCCGGGGCAACAACGCCAGGCGCGGCGGCGGGGGCAAGCAGAGCGGCGGCAAGCAGAACGGCGGACAGCAGGTGCTTCATGGCGCGTGATCCTTTGGCGGCCGCGAGAAAATG
>JBKBOH010000065.1:0-9459 GCA_046294975.1 Erythrobacter sp.
GGTTGACCAAAGCAAGAGCCTTCAGGGCCTTCTGGCGCAGTATCGCGCCGAGCTTTAGGCGTGCACAGCCCGCCCACAGACAACTTAAGATCGGGTAGCTCCCCCAGCGCACACAAAGTCGGGCGCCGACAAAATGGGCAATTCGAAGAACCCACGATTTTCGGCCTAACGGATTGGCGCGCGCTCTGATGACCGTCTTTGGGCATTGAACCGCGAGAGCCGGACTTTTCGGACTCTTTTTGGGTTTTCGGTGCTGGCGTGGTGCTTAGCACCCGGTTTGCGCGCTATGCAGGCGCACCCCGACCCTCGAGCCAGTCGAGACGCTGGAAGTTTCAGGCGAGGTTCACCATGCCGATCTTGATCAGGGGCCGGGCGATGCCGATTGTGCGGATGAACAGCCCCATACGGTGCTTCTGTCCGGCGAACATATGTTCAACCGTTGAGCGCACCGCGGAGCGCCTGGCATTGGAAGAGGCGATGTGCTCGGGCGGCGACCGACGAGGCAAGCGCTTTTGGTGAATGTCGCTCTTGAGCATGCCCGGCTTGAGCAACGCCGTGTTCTTATTCAAGCGACAGGCCGAACAATGCCGCCTCTTTGAGGTGCCCAACCTTTCAGCACGACTTCCTACTTCCGAGAAAGGCGACTTCCTTAACTTCAGCCCCACTGGCCTTCGTAATCGTCTTGGAACGCAGTCACACATCCCTTCAGTAAGATTGGATGCCGGCTCGGCATGGGGGACAAAGGCCGGCACCCATGCGGGTCACCAGCCGAGACGGAGTGATGCGCGCAAACTGTAACCGATGTTGCCAAACTGCTCTTCCAACCCGACCTCCCCTGAGATCCTGTAGGATCCGTCTCCGCCCAGTGCACGGGCGCGGGCGAACCACCCGCTGTCCCGGCCTTCCGAGCTGAGCGTGAACTGCCTGCCGGTGTTGTAGCGTGCGACCGTCGCGCCCAGATCGCTCGTCAGGAGTTCGCGCCAGCCGCCTTCCGTCTCCAGTCGCAGCCACCCCTTGTCACGGGCCTGCATCCCCCACAGATCGACGCCGAGTGCAATGCCGCCGTTGATCCCCACTTCCTTGCCGGAGCGCCCCTCGACCGTCAGGTTCAGGGCGTTGCCGCCGCCGGTCTCGGTGTAGCCATCTTCGCTCAGACGCAGGTAATCGACTACCAGCGAGGGACGGAAGAAGAAGAACTGCCCGCCGCCTTCGATTGAAATGCCGCCGGACGCGGTGACGAAATCGCCGCTCCATTGGCGCAAGATTGTGAAGTTGACCGCGTTCGAACCCGTACCGCCTGCAAACGCCCTCGATCCCGAATAGTCGGCCTTGCCCACGCCGACACGCGCAAACCCGATCACAGGGCCGAACTTGCCGCGCCAGTGGGCGCCGGCTTCGTAGCTGTCACTCAGCACCGAGTTGTCGAAAGGTCCGGTCTTGTGCTTGTTCCATAGCCACGTGCCGGTGATGCCGAAGGCACCAATTCCTGTAAGATACTCCACCCCCCCACGGAAACCGAGTCCGCTCAAGTCGAAAGCGGCCGAATGTCCGCGATCCTTGTCGGCGTTCCAGTTGGCGAAATCGGCGATGAACCGGAGCTTGCCCTCCTCGTCGAAGGGTGAGTTGGGATCCATGAAATGCCCGTTGAAGGCGCGCAGCCCCCGGCTCAAGCCTTCAAATGTGCCGCCTGCATGGTCAGGCATCGACTGCGCCACATAGGCCTGGAACACATCGGCAGTGTTGATCGACAGGAAAAGGTCCGCGACCTTGGCGTCCCTCGAAAGTGCTGCAAACAGTGGGTCGAAAGCTGCGGCTTCCGCATCATTCAGCCCGAGCTCTCCGGTGGCCTTGCGGGTCACCGCGACATTGACGTTGTTGCCGTTGACCGTCAGCGCCGCCTTGTAAAGGAACGGCACCAGCGCGCTGTCAGCAGCCAGATCGGCCGCGCCGTTCAGCGTGCCGGCGCTGAGCACGGTAAAGGTGCCCTCGGCATTGGCGATGTCGGCCAGCCGCACCGAGATCTTCGCACCCTTGGCAAAAGTTGCGGTGCCGGTGACGGTGATTGCGGTGCTGCCATCGGCTCCGCCGCCGACGGTTGCCGCGATGACCCCGGTTGCGCCGAGATCGAGCGAGGCGATGGTGGTCGGCCCGGTCAGCGCGAGCATCCCGCCGCCGACTTTGACCGCAACGTTCTGGGCACCGGTCAATCGACCGGTGAAGGCAGCCGAATTGGCCAGCTCGAGCACGCCCGCCCCGCCGCCGAACGCCGCGGTGCCGTTGAATGCCGCGGTATCGGCAAGTTCGAGCCGGTCGGCCTGTCCACCGAAGGTGGCGGTGCCGGTGAACACCGCATCGCCCTTGAGCACCATGCGGTCGCCCCCGGCACCGAAGGTGACGTTTCCGGTCACCTTGCCGTCGGCAATATCGAACAGGTCCGAGCCGCTGCCGAAGCGGATGTCGCCGGTGATGGACGGCGCGGCGATTCCGGCCGCCACCACGGTCTGGCGGATGATCGTGTCGGCTGTACGCGCCGAAAGGTCGATCGCGACGTTGCGGGTCGAGCTCGACTCGGCCCCGGTTGCGGTGATCGCGCCGCTGTTCTCGATCAGGCCGAGCGTGCCCGAACGGTCGAGAATGGCAAAGGCGGTGCCGTCCTTGATGGTGGTGGCGGTGATCGCCTTGGCGTTCTTCAGGATCGGCAGCGAAGCACCTTCGCCGATCAGCACCGCGGTCGCCTGGCCGGTGGTGGTGCCGGTGACGGTCGCCGCGATCGTGCCGGCGTTGCGCAGTTCTGGCAGGGCCACACCACCGGCGATCGACAGGCCCGTGGCATTGGCATTGCGCGCCGCGCCGGTGATCGAGCCGTTGTTGATCATCCCGCCGGCTACCGTCACGTCGCCGCCGCGCCCGCCGATCCGCATCCCGGTGCCTTCGACCCCGGCATAGACCCCGTCGCCCAGCACCGATCCAGCAAGGATGATGCCGAACTGGCTGGCGGTGCCTTCGGTCGCGCCGACGGCCACGGCGCGGTCGGCCGCGCCGATCTGCACCGCGGGCGCGCTGCCATAGGCGATGATCCTGGTGTTGCCCTCCTTGGCATCCTCGATCCCGTCCTTGTCCTCGTCGTTGTCGCCCGCGATGGCATCAGCGGGTGCGACCTCGAAGATGATCCCCTTGGCGACATTGCCTTCGATCACCAGCGCGCTGCCGCCTTGCAGCAGGTCGTCGGCGTCGAGCCTGGAAGAGTCGGACGGGGCGGGTACGCTGCGATAACCGCTCATCGTGATCGCGCTTTGCACCCGCAGCGCGCCGCCGAGATTGCCGGCCAGCACCGCGCCTTGCGCGCCCTGCCCCCGCACGGTGATCTCGCCGGCGAGCCGGACATTGCCCGTGACGTCAGCGAGTGCCACGCCGACCGAATTGTTGCCGGTGACGGTGGTCTTGCCCTCGTGGGTGACGGTGCCGGTGATCGGGCCGCCCGCGCGGATGCCGGCTGACTGGCTGCCTTCGACCACGATCGTGCCGGTATGGCTGAGCGACCCGGTCAGTGCGCCGTCGATGCGGATCGCGGCGCGGCCGGTGCCGAGCGCGAAAGGACCGTCGAGATCGCCGTCATTGTCGCCATCGGTGGGGGTGTAGGTCTCGTCGATGGTGATGGTGCCGCTGTTGGCGATGTCCGCCGTCCGCGGCCCGGCGACGAGGATGCCGGTGGCATTGTCGACATTGGTGATGGTGATCTTGCCGGCGTTGGTGACGTCGTTGTTGCTGTCGATCGTGACCGCCGTGGGAGTGGTGACCGTGACTGCGCCGGCGGTATCGATCCGCACGTCGGCGGACTGGCCGTTGTTGGCGGTCGAAGTCTGCACCGGAGTGGTGCGGGCGGTGTTGATCACCGTCTGCGCGGCGAGCGGCTGGGCAATCGCGGCGAGCGCGGTGCCGGCGAGAAGCGTGCGGGTGATAGGGCTCATGCGGGTCTCCTGCTGATCCTTCGCAGCAGAAGACGGAGGCGCGCGGCCGCGACCTTGGTGGCCCGCGCGAAAAAATTTCGTCCCGGTCAGAAGCGCGTATCGAACCCGATACGCAGGGTGCGCGGCTGAAGCGGGGTGATCTGCTCGCGCCCGGTCGAGAACGGGGTGCCGAGCGCAAAGCGGTTGCCCTGGCTGTCGGCGAGATTGGTGAGCGAGAGCGTCAGCCCGGCATTCGCGCGCCCGAAGCGAACGATCACCCCGCTGTCGAGATAGTCGCCCTGCAAATCGCCCAGTTCAGGGCCAATGCCGAGCCGCGACTTGCCGACGTAACTGGCCCAGGCATCCAGTTCGAGCCGTGCACCCGAGGCGAAATCGTGCTGCCAGCCCAACCCCGCCCGGCCCGAGAAACGCGCGATGTTGGGAATGCGGGACAGCCGGTCGAACGCGAAGAGCACGGGCTCGTCCACATTGCTGTCGTTCAGCGTCGCGCCGAATTCGGCCCGCAGTTCCCGCGTCAGCCTCACGCTGCCCGAAACACTGGCCGCCCAGATCGTTCCATCCCCGATATTGGCGGTGGTCGGCAGTCCGCCATCGTCGATGAAATCGGCCTGGATGTCGCGCCAGCGGGTGTAGGAAAGGCTCGCCGACAGGTCGAAATCGCCGCGGCCCGGTACCCCCCAGCCGCCGCCGAGTTCGAGCGTGCGGGCTTGATCGGATCGGAACTGGCGCACGAAATCGCCCGCCACCGCCAGCCCACCGGGACGAAAGCTCTCCTGAAAGCGCAGATAGAGCCGCGCATCGGCACCAAGGTCGGCTAGCAATGATGCCGAGGGGAGAAAGGCGGTCTCATGCCGCCGGGCGGTGATCGCCGTGCCCGCCAGTGCCCTGAGCGGGGTGACATCCTCGCCGCCGCCGCCAAGCGCGACATTGGTGATCCGCAGCCCCGCCGAAAGAATCAGCGCAGGAGCAAGGCGATAGCTCGCCTCGCCGTAGCCGGTGATCTCCAGCACGGTGTTGCGCACCCCGGTGGTCGCCAGCGGCTCACCCTCGGGCCCCAGCATGCGGCTCAGCGTCGTGCTGTTATCCACCAGACTGGTGCCGAGCACCCAGCCGAAATCCCCGTCGAGCGGCTGCCACAGCCGGGTCTCGTTGGCGATCATGCGGGTCTGGTTGCGCTGCACGAACAGGCGCGGCACATCGCCCGGCGCGGTCGCATCGTAGCGTTCCGACAGATCCTGCCCGCTGATCCCGGTCGAGGACTTGAACCGCAGATCGCCAAGCCAGCCGGTCAGCACCACCTGCGCCTGCCCGTATTCGGCGCGCGAGCCTTCCGCCACCCGCGCCGAATTGACCAGCCGGGCGCCCTGGCGGTCGGCGTACTGGCTGTCATCGGCCTGCGTATCCTGCCCCAGCAGGATCACATCGGCGCTCCAGTCGGGGCCGAGTTCGACCCGCAGCGCAGCGCGGCCCGAGACAATGCGGGTGCGGTTGACATTGCGCGCGCCGATCAGCGGCTTGTCGATGTAACCGCCGGACGAGACAACATCGAGATTGGCACGCAGGGTCGCGGTCTCGCCGGCCAGTGGCAGGTTGAGCGTTGCATGGAAATCGCCGCCCGGCTCACCGCGGGCGATCGCACTTGCCCCGCCCGAGACGGCGAGGCTGGTCTCGCCCGGTTCGGGCGCGCGCGGCACCAGACGGATGATCCCGCCCAGCGATCCCGCGCCGTAGAGCGTGCCCTGCGGCCCTTCGAGGATCTCGACCCGCTCCATATCGGACAGGCGCAGATCGGGGTCGGGCGCGTTGTAGGACAGGCGCAGGTCGCCGAAGTACTGGCCGACGGTCGCTTGTGTCGGACCGGTGAAGCTCGAATCCGCGATGCCGCGGATGAACAGCTTGTTGCGCCCGCTGCCAAGATAGGTCGAGCTGACCGTGGCGGCGCGCTGCATGATCTTCTCGGTCCCGCCGACCCCGCCGCGCTGGAGCACCGCACCGTCGAGCAGGGTCGCCTGCGCCGCGAGATCGCCGAGCGCGAGGTCGCGCTTGCTGGCGGTGACGGTGATCGGCTGGCCCTCGGTTTCGGACGGGGGTGCGGCGGGGAGCGAGGCCGGAGCCTGGGGCCGGGGCGTGCTGCGCCGGGGCAGCGGCGGGGGCGCGGACACCAGCCGCCATGCACCCGGGCCAACCCGGATCGCCCTCAATCCGCTCGCGCGGGCGAGCTTCTGCACCGCCGCAGCGGCACCCATCCGCCCGCTAATGCCCGACACCCGTTTGCGCGCGAGGCTCCGGTCGGCGATGATGATGCTCGAATCCGTCGCCCGCGCCACCGCGATCGCCACTTCGGACAGCGGCCCTGCCGGCACCGCCAGATCGGCGTCGCGCGCTAACAGCGGCGCAGCCAGCGCCACCGACGCGATCGCGGCCAGAGGAGCGAGGCGCTTCATCGGATCACCGCGCCGAAATAACCCAGACTTCGCCCTCGCGGCGCACCTTCATGCCGAGGATCGGCTCGAGCGAGCGCGGATCGGCGCGCACCTGATCGAGCGTGATGCTGCCCGACAGCCGGACTGCGCCGCCCGCGCTGCCGGCCTCGAAGGCAATGCCGGTCGCGCGCGAGAGTTCGGCGGCGACCTCGGCGGGGCCGGCATCGCGGAAGGTGATCCGCCCGCGCGACCATTCGCCGACTTCGGCCGGATCAACCGGCGAGACGAGGTAGCGACCGGCGGCCAGCACCGCCTTGCGGCCCGCATCGACCCGGAGCGCCTGCGCTGCGGGGTTCACCACCACCGCGCCCTCGGACACGGCAAGATCGAGACCGCCAGCCTTCATCCGCACATCGAACACCGTTCCTGCATCGACCAGCGTCTCGCTGCCGACCGCAAGCACGAAAGGATCGGTTGCGTCGTGGCGAATGGTGAACAGTGCCTGTCCGGCCTCGAGCCGAGCCTGCCGTTCGCCCTCGCCCGCGATCGCGATGCGGCTGCCGCCGCCCAGGGCGATCGTGCTGCCGTCGTCAAGCATGATCAGGCGGGTTTCGCCCGGTGCGGTGGTGTAGAGCGCCTCGCCGCGCGTGCCCGGCCACAGTTGGAAGGTGGCGACCACCACCAGCGAGGCGGCGATCGCGGTGCCGAACCAGGCCCAGCGCCGGCCGGCCAGCAGGACCGGCGGGTTGTCGTTGGCGGGCGCCGGGGCCACGTCGGGCACGGCAGGTTCGGCATCGAGCAGCGCTGCCGCCTCGTCGATCGCGAACTGCACCGCATCATAGGCGCTTGCATGGGCCGCGTCCTGTTCGAGCCAGGCGGTAAAGGCGTCCCAGTCGCCGAAATCGGGATCGGCGGTCAGCGCGGCCCAACGCAGGGCTGCCTCGCGGATCTGCTGGTCAGGGTTCATGGCGTGCTACTCCTGCCCAATAGACGAAGACGATGCCCTCAAGCCTCATCGAACGAGCTCCGCAAGTCGGCAAGCGCGCGATAGGCGCGCCGCAGATCGCTTTCCACCGTGCTGATGCTGACACCGAATTCGGCGGCAATATCGCGCTGCGCCATGCCGTCGAGGCGATGACGGCGGAAGATCGCGGCAGCTCGGTCTCCGAGTGCCGCCAGCGCCCGTTCGACCTGCGCGAATTGCTGGCGCGCGGCAATGCTGCGCTCGGCATCGGGAGCGGGGGCGATGTCCTCGACAAGGCCGGGCTGGACTTGCGACCAGGCTCGCTCGCGCGCGGCCTGCTGGCGGTGCGAGCGATAGCGGTCGATCATCAACCGGTCGGCAGCGCGCATCATGTAAGCCGGATTGGCCGCAGCCTCGCCATCCGCCACCGACGCCAGTCGCAGCCACAATTCCTGCAGGAGGTCCTCCGCCGCATCGCCCGCCCCGCGCGCGGCGAGGAAGCGCAGCAGCCGGGGGCGCTGCGCAAAGTATGCCTGCTCGAGCTTTTTATTTGGGGGCATAGGGGCAGTGCACCGGTGGTCGAACGATGGTTCTTTGTCAAAGCCTGATGGTCAACTCTGTGATCTTGTTTCTGCGCGCTCAACCCGCGGCTGGAATGGCGGCTGACGACGGGTTGGCCCTGTTGCAGGCCTGAGCTGGTTTCAAGCCCCGCTCGACGAAACACGATGCTGGATTGGGCCAATCAACGGTTCTCGTTGCGCTCGGGAGCACTATCAAGGGCCGGGATGCAGGCTGTCTTGATAGCGACTACCGAATGCAGCGATTATGTACAGATAAGGCACGAGTACAAATTTCGATTGCCTTTGCGATCTAACATTCGACCATTCCGATCAAGCAGGCGCGCATTCGAAAGTAGGCTGATCCCAATGGCAGATGTGGTGCAGCCCATTCAGATCATGCCTGCGGGACTGCGAAATTGCTGCGGATCTCTCCATCGTACGAGGTGGCAAAAATCCGATTGTCCCGATCCAGAGCGCTAAAACCATGGCGATTGCTGGCAGTGCGCCTTGTTAGGCTTGCCGCGCCAGATCTGCCTGGCCGACTTGCTTGCCTTGATCGCCGCCTTCTCGTCCTTGGTGTTCCGCTGCCTGGGCGCCGGCACCACAGTCGCATCGATGATCTGACCGCCCATCGCCAGGACCCCCGATCGGTCAGTGCCGCATCGATGCGCGCGAAGAGCCTGTCGATCGCCTTGGCCTGCACCAGCCTCTCCCGGAACAGCCATACCGTGGTGGCATCGGGGACCTTGCCGTCGAGCCCCAGCCCGAGGAACCGCTGGAACGACAGCCGGTCCTTGATCTGGAACTCGCATCCCTCGTCCGACAGCGAGTAGAGCGCCTGCAGCACCAGGATCTTGAACATCATCACCAGATCGAACGGCGGCCTGCCGCCTTTGCCGCGCGCACCCCGCCTCCGCGCCACGATCAGTGGCCCGCGGAACACCTCGAAATCCACCACCGCTGCCAACCGCTCCAGCGGATCCCCGGCCGCGCTCAGCGCCGCATAACGGTCCGACAGACCAAAGAAACCCGGCTGGCCAAGCATCTTCGCCTGCGCGCAGATGCAGAGAAGAGTGAATCAGATCAGCATCTCAAAGACGAGGGTTTTCGAGGTGTCCAATTGCGGCATATTGGCGGTGGAGGCCGGTTGAGCTGGGTCAGGACACCTGCCTGATGGATGCCCGGCGGTCCCCAATGGGACGCCCCCGGTGCGATATCGGGTGGGGCTTTGCTCCCAATTGAAGCCAAGGTGCAAATTGCGTTAGATGTGCTCGCCTCGCTCAAATGCGGGAGAAGCCTCGCTAAGGCTGATCAAAAACCGCGTTAACGAGACGGCCGAGGTGCTGCGCGCCATAGTCATATGCGCCTACTGGCATGTTGTCTTCCTCTAGCTTGTCAACTTCCTTGCACACTTCCAATGGCTTCCTACCCAACCGGGCCAAGTCTGACATGGGAGCGACGCAAATTCACGCGCGGCGGCGGTCGGAATCGCTCTCGAGCTGCAGCAGTGACGGATCGCAGCTGGAACCCGGATTTCATTGATC
>JBKBOH010000066.1:0-6834 GCA_046294975.1 Erythrobacter sp.
TCAGCCCCAAGGAACGGGCGATCATCCAGTCGATCAGCCCGGTCGAAGGGAAATACGACACCCGCGTGGACCGCGAAAGCGCCGCCGAAGTGCTCGCCGCCAAGGCTGCCGATGCCGCCGCAACCGCGCAGGAAGTGGCCGAGAAGGGCCGCGAGGAGGTGGCCAAGCGGGAACGCAAGACCCCCTCGATGTGGGAGAAGGCCGGCAAGAGCGCGATGAGCGCCGCGGGCGGTTCGCTCGCCTCGATCGCGGTCGCCGCGGTGCTCGGCAAGAAATCCAGCGCCGATCCGCTGCGCACCGGCGCGACCGCTTTCGTCCGCAATCTGCTCGGCGGGTTGATGCGCTAGCCGCCTGCGCGCTGCCCGCAATGTTTCACGTGAAACATTGCGCGAACATCACGCTCCGCCACGATCATGCCATGACCTGGCCATCACCCCGCAACGCGCGGGCCGTGCGGCCTAGTCCCTGGCGACCATGCAGAAGGCGTTCAATTTGTTGCCATCCGGATCGCGGAAATAGCCGGCATAGAACCCGTCATCGCCGCGCGGCCCCGGCGCGCCTTCATCGCTGCCGCCATGGGCCATGGCGATGTCATAGACCGCATGAACATCTTCGGGCGTCTTGACTTCGAGTGCGATCATCACCCCGTTGCCCACGGTGGCGGGCTGGCCATCGAACGGCACCGTCGCCGCAATCCCCGGCGCGCCGCCCCATTCGCCCCAGGCGATGAAGGTTTCGGTATCCATCATCCGCCCCACCCCGAAATGCGCGGCAATCGCATCATAGAACGCCGCCGCGCGCGGCAGATCATTGGTGCCAAGGGTGACATAGCCGATCATGATTGTTTCTCCCGTTGGGCGCGCCGCCCGGTGCGAATCGCTAATGAGAGAACATTACAGGAACATTTGGGCGGCAGCAAGGTTGCCAGGCGCGTTTCGTCGCCACGGACACGATCCGGGGCCGGGCTGTTGTTCTCAACCGTTTGCGAACCCAAGGACAGCCAGGCCCGGTGCCAGGCACGCGGCGCGGATGTCAAAGCGGCCGGGTCTCGCGCTCCAGCCACGCCAGGTCGTCACCGGACAGCCGCGGCGAGAGCAGCGCGCGCACGCTGGCGTGATAGGCATCGAGCCACGCGATTTCCTCCGCCGTCAGCAGGCCCTTTTCGATCAGCTTGCGATCGATCGGCACGAAGGTCAGCGTCTCGAACCCGAGATACCGGCCTTCCTGCCCTTCGATCTGGCGTTCCTCGACCAGCACGAGGTTCTCGATGCGGATGCCGAAATGGCCCGGCTTGTAATAGCCCGGCTCGTTCGAGAGGATCATGCCCGCGAACAGTTCCTGGCCGGTTCCGGCCTGCCCGCCGCCCGGCTTGGCGATGCGCTGCGGGCCTTCGTGCACGCTGAGGAAGCTGCCCACCCCGTGGCCGGTGCCGTGGGCGTAATCCACGCCCGCCTCCCACAAATATTGCCGCGCCAGCACGTCGAGCTGGGCGCCGCAGGTGCCTTGCGGGAACACCGCGCGGGCAAGCTGGATGTGGCCCTTGAGCACGCGGGTGAAACGATCGCGCATTTCCCTGGTCGGCTCGCCCGGGCCGATCCACACGGTGCGGGTGATGTCGGTGGTGCCGCCCGGATATTGCCCACCTGAATCAACCAGATAGATCGAACCCGGCGGGATCGGGATATTGCTGTCCTCGTCCACCTTGTAATGCGGCAGGGCGGCGTGGCCGGCGGCGGCGGAGATGGTATCGAAGCTGAGATCGCGCAGGCTCTCGTCTTCCTCGCGCAAGGCTTGCAGCCGCGCGGCGGCGGCAAGCTCGTCCACCGCGCCCTTGGGCCCTTCGTTTTCCAGCCAGCGCAGGAACTTCACCACAGCCGCCCCGTCGCGCGCCTGCGCGTCGCGGTGGCCCTGTTGTTCGACCGGGTTCTTGATCGCCTTGGCAAGGATTGTCGGATCCTGCTTGAAGGCGAAGTGCGCCCCCCCGGCGCGCAGGGCTTGTGCAATGCCGACCACCGCGAAATCGGGATCGAGCGCCACGCTCTTGCCCGCCAGTTCGCCGGCCAGCGCGGCTTGGAAGGCCGCCCGCTCACGAATCATCACCGCATTGCCCAGGTGGCGGACAAGCTCGGGCGTGACTTTCTCGGGCGCGATGAACAGCTCGGCGCTGCCGTCCTTGTGCGCGATCACATAGGACAGCGCGACCGGCGTATGCGCCACGTCGCTGCCGCGGATGTTGAGCAGCCAGGCGATCGAATCCAGACCTGCGATCACCACCGCGTCGTGCCCTTCGCGCGCCAGCCAGTCGGCCACGGCGGCGCGCTTGTCCGCCGAGGAGCGCCCGGCGAGGGTTTCGTCATGCACGATTGCCGGTGCCGAGGAGGGGGCCGGCTGATCGGCCCACACCGCGTCGATCGGGTTGCTGCCTTCCGGCACCATGGCGATGCCCTTGGGCGCGAGCTGCCGTTCCAGCGCCTCGACCCAGGCCCAGGTGTGGAGCCAGGGATCATAGGCGATCCGCGCGCCGCTCTCGCACACCCCGGCCAGCCAGCCGGCGAGCGTGTCGGCCGGCACGTTCTTGTAATCGAACAGGTTCCCGTCAACCTGCTCGCGCACCTGCACGGTGTAGCGCCCATCGACGAAGATCGCCGCGTTGGTGAGCGTCACCGCGGCAAACCCGGCCGAGCCGCCGAAGCCGGTCAGCCACGCAAGGCGCTGGGCATAGTCGCCGACATATTCGCTCATGTGTTCATCGCTGATCGGCACAATGAACCCGTCCAGCCCACGGCGCTTGAGCTCCTCGCGCAGGGCGGCAAGGCGGGCATCGTGAGTTTGCATCAGCATCTGATCGATCCTTGGGTGCGAGCGCAGGCACTTGCCGCGCGGCAATGTGGCGTTACAAGCGCGAACATAGGCGCAAAGACCGCGCCTTTCCACCCAGGCCAATGACGGGAATCCGCGCTCAATGACCGACAGCATCCGCGCGCACGCACTTGCGCTTGCGCTTGCCGCCACCACTTTTGCACCCGTCACTGTTCATGCGACCACCAATGAGGATTCTGCCCGCGTGACCACGTCCGCTGCTGCCCCCGTTTCGATTGGCGAAATCAAGCCCCCTGTCGCTGAGAAGCGCCCGCACAGCTACACCCACCACGGGATCACCATCGAGGATCCCTATGACTGGCTCTACGACAAGTCCTACCCGGTGGTGGATGACGCGGATGTGCTGGCCCACGTGAAGGCCGAAAACGCCTATTTCGAAGCGCACATGGCCGCCCAGGCCCCCTTCGTCGAGGCGCTGTTCACCGAAATGCGTGCGCGCATCAAGGAAGACGATTCCACCGTGCCGCAGAAGGATGGCGACTATCTCTACTGGTCCGAGTTCGAGGAAGGCGCGCAGTATCGCAAGCATTACCGCAAGCCCGTGGCCGGTGGCGCGGCCGAGCTGCTGATCGACGAGAACGAACTGGCCAAGGGTCTCGAATATTTCCGCCTGGGCGCGGCCGTGATCAGCCAGAACGGGCGCTATCTGGCCTATTCCACCGACACCAACGGTGCGGAACGCTACACCGCGCGGATCAAGGATTTGCACACCGGCGAATTGCTGCCCGACGTGCTTGAAAACCTGCGCGGCGATCTGGTGTGGGTCGCGAACGACACCGCGCTGGTCTATGGCCCCTCAACCGAGGAATGGCGCACGCTCGAAGCCAGGCTCCACGTGATCGGCACCCCGGTGGAGCAGGATGTGACGCTCTACAAGGAGGAAGACCAGTCCTTCAGCGTCAGCACCGGGCTGACGGCGCAGGAAGACTGGCTGGTGATCGCCACCGGCGACAACGAGACCAGCGAGGTGCGCCTCGTCCCCGCCGCCAATCCCACCGCCACGCCGATTCTGGTGAGGGCGCGGCAGAAGGGCGTCGAATATTCGGTCGATCTGCGCGAGGGCGAATTGTGGGTGTTGACCAATGACAACCACATCAACTTCCGCCTCGCCAAGGCGAAGCTGGAAACCCCGGGCGAGTGGCAGACGGTGATTGCCGGTTCGGACGATTTCTATCTGACCGGATTTGACCTGTTCAAGGACTTCTTCGTGACGGAAGGCCGGCTGGGCGGCCTCGACCAGATCCAGCTGCGCTCCTACGCCGATCCGGCCAAGATCACGCCCATCACCTTCCCGGAAGCCAGCTATACCGCGGGCCTTTCCAACAATCCCGAATACGACATGAAGAAGCTGCGGCTGGCCTATCAGTCGATGATCACGCCCAGCACGGTGTATGATTACGATGTCGCCGCGGGCAGGCTGGAGACCTTGAAAACCCAGGAAATTCCCAGCGGCTATGACCCCTCGCTCTATCTTGCCCAGCGGGTGAGCGTGCAGGTGCGCGACGGGACGATGGTGCCGGTGAGCATCATGATGCGCAAGGACCGTGCGGAGATCCTCGCCAAACAGGGCATCACGGGGCCGGGGCCGCTGCATCTTTATGCCTATGGCGCCTATGGCTATGCCGTGCCGCCGGCCTTTTCGACCACCCGCCTCAGCCTCGTCGATCGCGGCTTTGCCTATGCCATCGCCCATATCCGCGGCGGCGATGATCTGGGGCGGCGCTGGTATTTGCAGGGCAAGCTGTTCGCGCGCACCAACACCTTCAACGATTTCGTCGATGTCGGCCGCGGCCTGATCGCCAAGGGCTACACCGCCGAAGGGAAAGTCACCGCCAGCGGCGGCTCGGCCGGCGGCGAACTGATGGGCGCGGTCATCAACCAGGATCCCGGGCAGTATGGCGCAATCGTTGCGCACGTGCCGTTTGTCGACGTGCTGAACACCATGCTCAACGAAAAGCTGCCGCTCACCCCGGGCGAATGGCAGGAATGGGGCAATCCGATCCTGGACAAGGCAGCCTTTGCCTACATGCTGTCCTATTCGCCCTATGATCAGGTGGTGGCCAAGGCCTATCCGCCGATGCTGGTGACGGCGGGGCTCAACGATCCGCGCGTGACCTATTGGGAACCGGCCAAGTGGGTTGCCAAGCTGCGCGAGCTGAAGACCGACGACAACCTGTTGCTCTTGAAAACCAACATGGGCGCCGGCCACGGCGGGCAATCGGGCCGCTGGAACAGCCTCAAGGAGACGGCGGAGGAATATGCCTTCATCCTGTGGCAGATGGGCATGGCCCCCAGGGCCGAGGGCGAGTGAGCCAGCCCAGCCGCTTCACCCGCAGCTTCGTGGCCGCGCCGCAGCACATCGACGCGCTCGGCCACGTCAACAACACCGTGTGGGTGCAGTGGATCCAGGACATGGCCACCGCCCACTGGGACGCGGTAGCGCGGCCCGAGGACCGCGAAGCCTTCTTCTGGGTCGTGGTGCGGCACGAGATCGACTATCGCGGCAATGTGGCCGAGGGCGAGAGCGTGGCTGCCGAGACCTGGATCGAAGGCCCGGCCCAAGGCGCGAAATCGCTGCGGCGGGTGGAGTTCACCGATGCTTCCGGCAAGCGGCTCGTCAGCGCGGCGACCACCTGGGCGATGCTCGACCGCGCCACCGGCCGGCTGGCCCGGGTGCGGCCCGAGGTGCTGGAGCCATTTTTGTAATGGTTCAGGCCTCCCGCGCCGCGCGTGAGCGCGACCACGAGCACCCTAGGCCGCCTTCTCGCGCTTGCGGCTGCGCGTTGGTGGCGGCTCGCTGAACACGGTCAGGCGTTGATAGGCCAGCCGGTTGCGCCCGTTCGCCTTGGCTTCGTACAGCAGCGCATCGGCGCGGGCGTAGAACTGGGCAAAGGACATCGTCGGGCGCAGCGCCCGTTCCAGCACGATCACCCCCATGCTCGCGGTCACGGGCAGGTCGAGCCCCGGCACGGCCTTGGCAATTCGCATCGGGATCGCCTGCCGCAGCGCCTCGACCCGCTCCAGCGGGCGAGGCCCACGCAAGAGCACCACGAATTCCTCGCCGCCCAGCCGCACGGCGATGGTATCGCGGTCGCCCGCGCCGCGGATCGCATTGGCGCAGGCGATCAGCGCGGCATCGCCGATCTGGTGGCCGTGCAGATCATTGATCGCCTTGAAGCGGTCAAGATCGACCAGCGCGAAGGTGTTGAAGCCCTGCGCCAGCAATTCGTCGAAACGGGCCTCGATCGCGCGGCGGTTCATCAGCCCGGTGAGCGCATCGCGGGTCGAAATCTGCTCCAGCATCCGTGCCTCGGTCAGCGCCGCGTCGCGCTCGTGGCGGATTGCAAGGAAGCGATCGGCAATCGCAAGGCTGATGACCATCACCTCGATTCCCGTCGCAACGAACATCATCAGGTCAAGATCGGCCGGCCCGGCATAGACCCCGATCCCGCGCAGCAGCCGTTCGATCGAGGCCAGGATCAACGGGAACCATGCGACCGCGACAAACCGGGCCGAGCGGCTGCCGCGCGCGATCGCGTGGATCAGCGCGGCGCTCACCACCACCGCGGCCGGGGTGATGGTGAGGAAATAGCCGGTGTCGTCGAACGCCTGCGTGGCGTGCAGTTGCAAGGCAAAGAAGCCGGGCACCGCGATCGTCCAGCACCCTGTCCAGAAACTCAGCCGCCGCATCCCGCGCGATAGCGCCCCGCGTTCGAGGAAAGTGCTGAGGAACAGCAGCGCCGCCCCGCAGCCAATCGCCCAGCACAGCGGCGCCATGATCGCAAGGAACACCACCGGCAGGTTCGCCACCACCGAAATCAGCCCCCCGGCGAACAGCACATAGCCCATCATCGCCACCACCATCGCCGCGTGGTAGAGCACGAAGCGCTCGCGCAGCACGAGGTAGAAGCTCACGTCGAACATCAGCGGCAGCACCAGCATCCCCAGCACCAG
>JBKBOH010000067.1:0-6594 GCA_046294975.1 Erythrobacter sp.
TCGGTTCAGGGTCGCGGGCAGCGCAAGGCGCAAGCGGGGCGAAGGGCTCATGCATGGGCGCTCTTGAACAGGGTCTGACCGGCAATTGCAAGCCTGCCTGCTCTGTGAAAGCCGCTCAGCGTCGCCAGAGTTCGGCGGTGCGTTCGATCGTCAGCGGGCCTGACCATGGCTGGCACAGCGCCAGCGCCTGATCCGGAGTGCTGGCCAGCCAGCCCGTGTAATCCTGCGGGGCGAGCAGCACCGGCATGCGTTCATGCACCGGCGCGGCGGCGGTGCCTGCACTGTCGGTCATCACCATGGCATAGCACGCGCCCCACTCGTCCGACGGCCGCCATACTCCGGCAGCAGCGAAGATCGGGGCGTCGGGAAGCGACAGCCACGTGCGCGTCATCCGCCCCTTTGGCCCCTCGGCCTCGGCCCAGGCGGTGAGCGGGATGAGGCAGCGGCGATGCGCGAAGGAATGGCGCCAGAAGAAGGTGGAAAGCTTGTCGGCCCGCGCATTGTTGACCGGCTTGGGCTTAAGCTTCTGGCCCTGCCTGCCGGTCAGCGCCAGTGGGAAGCCCCATGTCATCGCACGCACCGCACCGCCTGCCACCACCAGGCCGGGATAGCCGGGATAGACCTCGGCACCGAAATTCGCCCCTTGCGCGGCTTCCGCCACAGCGAACCACGCGGCGATTTCACTGGCGTTCTTCGTCATGCGGTAGAGGTTGCACACCGGCTTAGGCCCCCGCGTTGCCGACCACGTAGCACGCCGCCGCCATCAGCGCCCCGGCCCAGCGGTTGGCGCGAAAACGGGCGAGCGGGTTGGCGGGATCTTGCGGGTCGAGCGTCGCCACCTGCCATGCGAGATGGCCCGCGACCGGCAGCAGCGCGGCGAGCGCGAAGGGATCGGGGCGGTAGAACCAGATGCCCAGCCCCCACAGGGCTACCGCGGCGACATAGAACGCCGCAATGCCCCCCCGCACCCGCGCCCCCAGCGCCAGGGCCGAGGAGCGGATGCCAACCATCGCATCGTCCTCGCGGTCCTGCAGGGCGTAGATCGTGTCGTAACCGATCACCCAGGCGATGCATCCGGCATAGACCGCCGCGAGCGCATCCCAATTGTCCCAGCGCAGCTGCGCCCAGGCCACCAGCAGGCCCCAGTTGAACACCAAGCCCAGCCACGCCTGCGGCCACCAGGTGATGCGCTTCATGAAGGGATAGGCCGCGACCAGCGCGAGACTGCCAAGCGCCACCAGCTGCGCCTGCCAGCGCAATTGCAGCAGCACGATGAGGCCGACGAGGCACAGGCTGACGAGCCAGCCCCACGCCAGCCTTTTCGACACCCGGCCGCTCGCGACCGGGCGCAGCGCGGTGCGAGCGACCTGTGCATCGAGATCGGCATCGACGATGTCATTATAGACGCACCCCGCCCCGCGCATCACAATGCTGCCCAGCAGCAGCCAGCCGAGCAGCCACCATTGCGACCCGGATCCGGCCAGCCACACCCCGAAGACGCAGGGCCAGTAGAGCAGCCACCAGCCGATCGGCCGGTCGAACCGCGCCAGCAGCGCCAGATCGCGCAGGCGCTGCGGCAGGCGGGCGACGAAGCCGCGATGCTCGGAATCGGGGACGATCGGCGCGTTCACGCCCGGTCCTCGCGCAGCGCCGCGCGCCAGCCGACGAGGGCGCAGGCGAGCATGGTCACGTTCCCAGCGAAATCGCGCATCCCGATGCTGGTCAGCACCGGCACCTCGTAGTGGAACCAGTAGTTGAAGCCGAAGAACGGCAGTAGCAGCACCGCGAACACCAGAAAACCGCGCGCACGCCAGCGCACCACCAGCGCCATCAGCCCGAACAAGACCGCCTGCGCGCCGAAAAAGGCCATGGTGAAACGCGCGAGGAAGCCGGTGTCGCGATAGGCCGGAGTCACGGCGAGGTCGATCACGCTCGCGGGCGCAAACAACGCCCAGCCGCCCAGTGCCAGAAACACGGCGGCGATGAGGTATTGTGCCCCAGGAGTCTGGCGGCGCGCAGCAGGCCCGCCGGGGGCGCTATCGGTGGGAGCGGGGGCAGTCACCTGCCCCCACTACCCGATCGGAATCAGAAATTCATCACCGTAACGCTGAGCTGATAGGGGTAGGTCTTCCCCGAGGTCTCGGCGGCACCCATCAGGTTGACGCGGATGGTGTAGTCACCCTTGAAGGTCTTGATCCCGGTCGCAGTCGGGCCATCCATCGAACTGTTGTAGACAGCCTCGCCCTTGCTGCCGGGCGGGAGAATGTTGACATTGACCGAATTGCTGCCGGTCAGCGACACCGCCATGGTCTGGCCGTTGCCCACGCCCAGCTTGTAGTCGCGATAGGCCTTGCCCTTGATCGTGCGCTTGACCGAGGCGTTGTCATTGCCCTTGGCAAAGGTGATCCGCTACACGCGCTGCGCCAGCAACGGCGCGGCGACCACGCCGCCGGCAAGCGCCAGACAGGCCAGCGGCATCAGGAACTTGTTCTTCATCGATTTCCCCTCCCGTTTCGGCCACACCGAGACGCCGCCGAGTGACTATAGACGTGCCCTGTCCGGCGACCTACAGCTCTGATCTGAAACAATGACCGAGCCACCCCGCCCCCGCACCCCCGCCTGGCCGCCGAAAAGCGCCCCCCGCCTGTTTGTCGGCGATCCGCTGGCGCAGGGCCATGCCGTGACGCTCGATGGCCCGCAGGCGCATTACCTCGGCAAGGTGATGCGGATGCGCGAAGGCGATATCGTGATCCTGTGCGATGACCTCACGGGCGAATGGGCCGCGCGGGTATGCGAGGCAGGCAAGCGCGAAGTGGTGCTGGAGGTGGCAGAGCGGCTCCGGGGGCGCGAGGCCGTGCCCGATCTGTGGCTGTGCCCCGCCCTGCTCAAGAAGGATCGCTTCGATCTGGTGCTGGAGAAGGCGACCGAACTGGGCGTCGCCCGCATCGCTCCCGTCATCACCCGTCGCTGCGTGGCCGACAAGCTCAATCCCGAACGCGCCCGGGCGATCACCATCGAGGCTGCCGAACAATGCGCCCGCACCGCGCTGCCAAGGCTGGCCGGGCCGGCGAAGCTTGATACCTTGCTGACCGAATGGCCGGAAGGGCGCGCCCTGTTCTTTGCCGACGAAACGGGCGGCGCGCCGGCGGCCGTCACCTTCGCCGGGCACCCCGGCCCCGCCGCCATCCTCATCGGCCCCGAAGGCGGCTTTGACGAGGCCGAGCGCACTGCCATCCGTGCCCACCCGGCCGCCCGCCCGGTCAGCCTTGGCCCGCGCATCCTGCGCGGCGAGACCGCTGCCATTGCCGCACTGTCGGTGTGGATGGCGAGCGCGGGCGACTGGTAAGACGTTTTCCGCTTCCCACCGGCAGTTGGGTTTTCTAAGGCAACCGGCCAGAGAAGGGCCCCCTTGCGATGAGCACACGCGAAGCATCCAGCGCCGACGATCCGGTGATCGAAGGCTTCGACCAGCTGGTCGCACCGATGATCAAGGGCGAAAAGCCCCCCGAAGGCTGGCGCATCGGCACCGAGCACGAGAAGTTGGTCTACAAGCGCGAGGATTTCCGCGCGCCTTCCTATAACGAGCCTTGCGGGATCCGCGACCTGCTCAAGGGTCTCGAAGCCTTCGGCTGGACCCCGGTCGAGGAAGGCGGAAACGTCATCGCGCTGAAGGGCGCTGACGGGGCGGTCAGCCTTGAACCGGCCGGCCAGCTCGAACTCTCCGGCGCGCCGCTGGAAAACCTGCACCAGACCTGCGCCGAAACCGGGCGTCACCTCGCGCAGGTCAAGGAAGTCGGCGAGAAATGCGGGGTCGGCTATCTTGGCCTCGGGATGTGGCCCGACAAGACCCGCGAAGAACTGCCGATCATGCCCAAGGGCCGCTACGAGATCATGCTGCGGCACATGCCGCGGGTGGGCAGCATGGGCCTCGACATGATGCTGCGGACCTGCACCATCCAGGTCAACCTCGACTACCAGAGCGAAGCGGACATGGTGCAGAAGTTCCGCACCAGCCTGGCGCTGCAACCGCTGGCGACCGCGCTGTTCGCCAATTCGCCGTTTACCGAAGGCAAGCCCAACGGCTTTCTGTCCTATCGCTCGCATATCTGGTCGGACACCGATCCGGCGCGCACCGGGATGCTACCTTTCGTGTTCGAAGACGGCTTCGGTTATGAACGCTGGGCCGAGTACATGCTCGATGTGCCGATGTATTTCGTCTTCCGCGACGGCAAATATATCGACGCGGCGGGCCTCAGCTTCCGCGATTTCCTCGCCGGCAAGCTGGCGGTGCTGCCCGGCGAGCGCCCTCGCCAAAGCGACTGGTGGGATCACCTCTCGACCGCCTTCCCTGAAGTGCGCCTCAAGAGCTTCCTCGAAATGCGCGGCGCGGATGGCGGGCCGTGGAGCCGGATCTGCGCCCTCCCGGCCTTCTGGGTCGGCCTGCTCTATGACAAGCAAGCGCTCGATGCGGCGTGGGATCTGGTCAAGGGCTGGTCGATGGAAGAGCGCGAACGGCTCCGCGAGGAAGTCCCGCGCCTCGCACTTGCCACCCGCTCGCCCAATGGCGGCACCTTGCAGGATCTGGGCCGCGAGGTGCTCAAGATCGCACACGCCGGGCTTCAGGCGCGCGCGCGGCTCAACGCTGCCGGCGACAACGAGACCGGCTATCTCGACACGCTCGACGAGATCATCGCCAGCGGCAAGGTGCCGGCCCAGCGCCTGCTCGATGCCTATAATGGCGAGTGGAACGGCGACATCACCCGGGTCTATGAACAATCCTTCTGAGGGAGGATCATGATATGCTGATCGTGCTGGCCAGGGCTAAGGTGGGTGCAGGGTCGTTGGACGCGGCGCGCGCCGCGATTGCGGACATGGTGGCCGCTTCTAGTGCCGAGGAAGGCTGCATCGCCTATGCCTTCGCCGAGGACCTGCTGGAGCCGGGCGCGATCCACATCGTCGAGAAGTGGCAGGACGAGGCCGCGCTCGCCGCCCATTTCGCCACGCCGCACATGGCGGCGTTTCAGGCGGCGATGGCGGGGCTCGACTTGCAGGTGATCGAGGCGCTGAAATATCACGCCGACGATGGTGCGCCGGTGATGTAATCCCTACGCGGCAGGGAAGGCGTGAGGGCTATCGCCCTGTGCCGGCCCGCTGCCGATGATCATCCGCTTCAGCTTGGCCAGCGGCGCGGTGATAAGGCCGTGCTGCTCCATCCATGCATGATACGCGGCGTATTTCGGATCCTCGGCGAGCAGGTGCGCCTCCTCGGTGCGCGCGCGCCAGTAGTAGATGCCGTTGACAACGAGCAGGAAGAAACTGTTGCGGACCGCGTCAACCGCCGCGCCGCTGGTGACGAGGAACGGCAGCACGCTCGCCCACCAGAACAGGTTCTTCGACAGATAGGCCGGGTGGCGGGTGAAGCGGTAGGGGCCATGTGTCAGCACTCCGCGATAGGTGAGGTTGGAAAAGCGGATGCCGAACACCACCGTCGCCCAGGCGTAAATGGCGGTGAGCAGCACCAGCAGCGCCCCCCACGCCCACAGCAAGGCGGGCGATCCGGCGAACCAGTGCGACCAGCCGGGCGTGCCAAACTCGTAACCCAGCACTAGATTTTCCGGCCCGATCAGCCCCCACACGAAGGGCGGATAGCACAGCAGCGCCGCGAGCCAGCCGGCGAGGAAGGGATTGCCCGAACGGATATGCGAATCGAGCGGACGCAGGGTGAGCAGATAGCCCACCGTGCCGATCTGCACATCGATCACGAACAGCAGCGTCACCAGCATCATCGTGAAATCGACCGGATTGGCGATGAGGCGGGCCGGGTCGGCCTCGACCACCTGGGCAAAGCCGGGGGGCAGGATCGAGATCATGAAGGCACCGAAGAAGCCCTTGATCATCCATGCCCGCCAGTGCCTGGCAATCTGGCCCCTGTCCCAGCCCTCGCGCCCGATCACGCCGAGGCCGAGCACGAAGGCGCCGAAATGCCAACTGCCGTCGCGCAGGGTCACCAGATGGCGGTCGAGCCAGATGACATAGGGGATCGACAGCGCCACCAGCGGCGCAGCGGCAAAACTCAGCACCTCCATCGCGAACAGGTAGGATCCGGTCCAGTACCAGCGCGCCAGACCATAAAAGGCAGCAAGGATCGCCCAGGTCGCCCACAGGCCCGACAGCTTGACCACCGACACCGGCAGCGTTTCGTCGAGCGGGCGCTTGAGGCTCCAGTCGATGCCCGTCGAGGGGCGGCGATGGACCTTGTCAACCAGCACCGACCACGCCGCCATCGGCCCAGCCGTGAACAGCAGCGCGGCGAGCGCGGCATAGGGGCCGGACAACACCCCGCGCGTCGGCGATAGTGGGCCATCCAGCCCCAGCACTCCGGCAATATCAGGGTAGGAACGGCAGAAGGCGATCCACGCAAACAGGCCGACAAGCCCGGCAAAGCCGACCCCCACCGAAACGTCGCTCGGCGACAGAGCGGTTCGTGCAGGGCAAGGGGGCGGGGTGGCGGCGCTCATCACGCCTGCCGCCTTAGCGCAAAAGCGTTAACGCCCTGCTCAGCGCCCCGAACGGCAAAGCAGCGCCTCAGCGCCA
>JBKBOH010000068.1:0-6039 GCA_046294975.1 Erythrobacter sp.
AGCGCGACCACCAGCGCGATCCCACCCGATCCGGTGATCTGCACGTCTTCCTCGTGCGCGTCGAAGGGCGAAACGGGGATGCCGGTCAACGCCCAGATGTCGTTGAAGTTGACCTCGCTGGTCAGCATGTAGAGCAGCGCCTCGTTGGGCGCCGGCTCTGGCACCTTGACGATCAGCTCCTTCTCGTGGCTCGCCGGCGGGCCGAAGCGCGGTGCGCCGGTATCGGGATCGCGGGCGATGCCGAAGGCATATTGGTACGGCGGGATCGGGGTCACGCCGGGATAGAAGGGCGCGCCCACGGGCAGCAGTTTGCCCGCCGCTTCCAACGCCTGCGCGCGGCTTTCGTGCTCGGCATCGATCCACACCCCGTCGCGCCGCACGGGCAGCGGCGGGGCGACCTTGTCGATGAACTGCCTGATGCCAGTCTTGCCGCCTTGCGGATCGACGATCGCCTCGGCAAACAGCTTGGCCTCCCGCGCGATGCCGGCAGTAATGCCCGCTTCAAGCCCGGTGCGGACCGCGTCGAGCGCGCGCGCGCCCGCCTTGGCGCGCCCGGCCCAGTCGAGTTGCCGCAGGATGCGCTGGAGGAAGTCGTCCGCCAGCACCGTATCGAGGCTCACGGCCGATGGTGTCTCCCAGCGGCTGACCGCCGCCTGCCGCTCGGCAAAGGCGCGGCCCAGCGCCGATTCCGCCCCATGTTTCACATAATCGCGCACCGCCGCATGGGCCGCCGAAAGCGCATCTTGCGCTCCCTCCACCAGCGCATCGACCACACCGATTGCGGCCGCCGCCTCGGCGGTGATGCTGCGCCCGCCAAGGATCAGGTCGAGCGCGTCGCGCAGCCCTTCCGCCCCGCGCCGATCAGCCAGCAGGCGCGGCAGGCGCTGGGTGCCGCCATAGCCCGGCAGCAGCCGCAGCCGGATCTCGGGCTGGCCGAAGCGCGCGGTCGGCTCGGCAATGCGGTAATGGCAGGCGAGCGCGAATTCCATGCCGCCGCCCAGCGCCACGCCTTGAACGGCGGCCACGCAGGGCTTGCCCATGCGCTCGATGGTGCGGAAGGCGAGATGCGCGTTGCCCGGCAGCACCATCGCTTCCTCGACCGTGTGAATCTCCTCCAGCATCTGGCGGATGTCGGCCCCGGCCACGAACGACGAAGTGCCCTCGCCGGTGAACACCACCGCCACGACATTATCGTCCCGCGCCAGCGTCGCGGTGACCAGCACCAACTCGTCGATCGCGCGTTCGTTCAGGGCATTGACCGGCGGATTGGTGAGGGTGACAGTCGCCACCTGCTTGCCCGGCGCCACGGTGTTGTATTGCACGAGAAAATAGCGGTGGCGATCGAACAGCGCCTGTTCATCGCTCATGCGCTGCTTGCGCTGCCAGTCGGCGATGACGGCGCGCAGCTCGTCCAGCGCCTCGGGGTTACGCAGCGTGGTGACATCGCCGACCTCCTCGCCCACCACCAGCGCGCGCACCATGCGGCGCATATATTTGCCGCTGCGGGTTTCGGGGAACTGGCTGACTTCGATAAAGTCGGCGGGCACCGCGACCGCGCCCTTTTCGGTGCGGACCAGATCGAACAGCCGGCGCTTGTCCTCGAGCGTCAGCTTGCGGCCGGGAGCCGGCACCACGAAGGCGAGCGGGGTCAGCCCCTTTTCGCGGTGCGGCGCGCCGACCACCAGCACATTGCCAACCGGCGAATCCGGCGACAAGGCCTTGTCGCGCAGCACCGCGCCTTCGATCTCCTCGGTGCCCATGCGGTGGCCTGAGACGTTGATGACATCATCCGAGCGCCCGTGGAACGAGAACGAGCCATCCTCATGGGCAATCGCGAAATCCCCCTGGGTATAGGCCCAGGCGCCCTTCCAGCGCTTCCAATAGCCCTCTTCCCAGCGCGCCGCATCGCCGCGCCAGGCGGGATCGACCCGGCCATCGACGACCTTGAAGCCGGCAATGTCGCCCCAGATGGTGCGCGCGAGATAGGGATAGGGCGCAGTGATGACGATTTCGCCCTTTTCACCCACCGCGGCCCGCCGCCATGGCACGCCGCCGTCGTCGCAGCGGGCGAAAGGCACCTGCGCGGCCATGCCCGCCTCGTCCTCGACCCACACATCGCCGGCAATCCACGGCAGCGGATAGGCGTGGGCATCGGGCCGCAGCGGGAAGTCGTCATTGCCGAACATATGCGTCCAGGCGATCCCGCCGTGCTCGGTCGCCCAGTAGGAGTTGATGTAGCGTGGGCAGACGTGCGCCATCCCGAAGGCCTGGACGGAAGGGCTGACAGGTTCGGCGCAAAAGGTCGCCACGCGCAAGCCGCTCGTGTCGTAGCGCTGCAATTCGGCGAGGTTGGCCGGATCGGACATGATCGACTTGAGGAAGGTCACCCCCGCCTTGAAGATGCGGACATTGTGCCGCTCGATCATCGAGGCAAAGCGGCCCGCGTGGGGGAACACCGGCGAGCCTTCCGACACGAGGCTTGTCACCCGCGTCATCAGCGGGGCGCAGATCAGGTAGCTTTGCCCGGTGATCCAGCCCGGATCGGCGACCACGAACAGCGTGTCGCCGGGGCGCGCGTCGAAACTCACCTTCATCGTCTCGGCCACGCCCGCGGCATAGGCGTGGGAATGGACGATCCCCTTGGGCTTGCCGGTGCTGCCCGAGGTGTAGATGAAGAACATCGGATAGTCGGCATCGACCGGCACAGGCCGCGACGAAGCCCAGATCGCGCGGACGAAATCGGCATCGGGCAGCGCCAGCAGATCGGCTTCGGATTGCACCGCAAAGCCCGCCGCGCGCGCCTTGTCCAGCACCGTGATCAGCGCCGCGTCGGTCAATTCGTGGCTCCAGCGGTCGCGCTCCTCGCGCCAGATCATGTCGCTCTGGTGGGTGTGGCGGCACACGATCACCGCCTCGACCCGCGGCGGCAGGGTGACGAGGCTGGAGGCAATCGCGATCCGCACCCGGGCAGCATCCGCGCTGGTGATGCGGCCCTCGCTGCCGAGATTGATCAGCGCCCGCCCGACGCCACGCATCACGTCCGAACGATCAACCGTGATTTCGCCGGCCAGCGCCTCGCGCACGGTCTCGACGATGGTCGCCGCGTCCGCCGCGGGCAGGCCCAAGTCGAGGCCCGCAAGGATCGCCAGCGCGGTTGTTACCGGCACGAAATTGTCGAGCGCCGGGTCGGTATAGGCGTTCTTGAACGCGGCGACCTGCGCGTTGCGGTAGGAACCGTCGGAGGTGACGATCACCTTGGCGCCGGTATCGGCGATGCGGTCGGACAGGGTCTTGTCCGAAAAGCCGCCGAACACCGCCGTATAGACCACGCCCATGCGCTTGGCGGCCTCGCTCCAGGTGATCTGCGGCACGATGCTCGGCATGTTCAAGGCGATGCGGTCGCCCGGCTTGAGACCCAATCCCTCCAAAGCGACCGCGCACTTGGCCACCTCCAGCAGCAATTGCTTGCGGCTGACGGTAAAACAATCGATCGGCGCGCCCTTGCCGCCGTTGGCGCTCATGTCCCAACGGTCGCCCTCGAAGATCAGCGCGGTTTCCTCGCCGTAGCCGGCCAGCACATGGCGATCGAGTTCGCAAAAGGCGGCATTGGTGCGTCCGCCCACGAACCAGCGCCAGTGCGGCGGGTTGGCGCCGTCAAAGCCGGTGTGCCAGGGGGTGAAATCTTCCGCGAGATCGGGGCTGACGGGCGCCGCGCTGGCGGCGTCCCAGCCGTGCCAGCGGCCATCTTCGCCCTTCGCCAGCCACGCGCCGTCAGCGCCGATATTGCCGACGAACCAGTGCATGTTGCGCGCGGCGATCGCGCCGTGAAACGCGCCGGGATCGGCCAGCGCGGCCGCGCGCATCGCCTCCCAGTCGGCACGGGTTCGCACCGGATTGACCACGGCTTGCGCCCCGGCATTGCGGGCACCGGTTTCGGGCATTCTCGCTTCCCCAATGTCAGCAAGCCGCCCCCGCCGATCCCCCTGCGCCGGGCTTCATGCAAAAAATTACGCCACAAACGGCCGGCAGACAATTTTCTTCTGCCAAGACCGTGTGGTGCAGTAACGCGCGATCGCGCGGGACGTTCCTGCCGACATTTGCGGAAACCGCGACAAGGCGCTGCCGCCGATGGGGAGCGTAACGCTTTTTCAATCGCCTTGGCTTAACCGGTGCAAGGTCGAGGGGGGCGCCATGTGCTATGCAGGCGTGCCCGGCAGGCACCCGGATCGCAACCGGATGCGCGCACGAGGTTGAACAATGCCATTGGGGTTTCTCAAGTCGGTAAGGGATCAGGCAAAACGCCCGGCTAACGCGGGCAAGCCTGGTGCGAGCAAGGCCGAGGGCACGGTCTTGCCCGAACGCACCAGTGTGCTCAGCGATGTCGAGGCGCTCGGCATCGGCATGTTCTGGGCGACCGATGCCGAGGGGCGGCTGTCGTTCCTGTCGCAGCGCGCGCTCGATGATCTCGGGTTCACGGCCGAGGATCTGCTGGGCAAGCCGATCACGCAGGTGTTCACCGATATCGACCCCGAACCCGGCGCGCCGCAACAGCGCGCGATCAGCTTCAAGATCAAGACCCGTTCGCGGATCGAGGAACAGGTCATCGCGGTGACGGCGGCCAAGGCCCGCAGCGCCGAATGTGCCACCCGCTGGTGGCGCGTGAGTGGACGCCCAATGGTCGACGAGGCGGGCCAATTCCTCGGCTATCGCGGCAGCGCGGTGGACATCACCAGCCAGTATGCCCACGAAATGCAGGTCGCCCGCCAGTCGCAGATCGACGAGCTCACCGGTCTCGCCAACCGCCGCAAGCTGTGCGAGCGGCTGACGGCAACCCTTGCAGCCTTCCGCGTCAGCCAGCGCAGCTGCGCGCTGATCATGCTCGATCTCGACCGCTTCAAGCACGTTAATGACACCATGGGCCACCCGGCGGGCGACGAACTGCTCAAGCAGGTCGCCGCGCGGCTCAAGAGCATCGTCAGGGACGCCGGCGAGGTCGGCCGGCTGGGGGGCGATGAGTTCCAGGTGCTATTGCCCGACATGGATGATCGCGGCACGCTGGGCGAATTGGCCAACCGCATCATCCAGTCGCTCTCGCAGCCCTACCAGATCAACGGCCGGCGGGCGATCATCGGCACCTCGGTCGGGATTGCGATCGCGCCCTATGACGGGGTGACCGCCGACGAGCTGACCCGTGCGGCGGACATGGCGCTCTATGCCGCCAAGGAATCGCGCGGCGGCACCTTCTGCTTCTTTACCACCGAGCTGCGCGACGCCGCTTCCAAGAGCGCCCAGCTGGGCGAGCAGCTGCGCGATGCGGTTGACCGGGGGGAACTCAGCCTCGCCTACCAGCCGCTGGTCGACCCGATCAGCAACGAGGTGCGCTGCTTTGAAGCGCTGCTGCGCTGGCACGACGGCGCGGACGGCGCCATCTCGCCCGCCGACTTCATCCCGCTGGCCGAGAACGACGATCTGATCCTGCGGATCGGCGAAATGGCGCTGCGCCAGGCCTGCGCCGATGCGATGCAGTGGCCCGAGACGATCCGTGTTGCCGTCAATGTCTCGGCCAAACAATTCGTGCGGCCCGGTTTCCGCAAGACCGTGGCGACGGCGCTGGAATTGTCGGGCCTGCCCCCGCAGCGGCTCGAACTGGAGATCACCGAAAGCGTGTTCGTGGGCGATCTCGAGGCTGTTGATGCGGTGTTCCGCGATCTGAAAAAGCTCGGCGTGCGGCTTGCGCTCGACGATTTCGGCACCGGCTATTCCTCGCTCGGCTATCTGAAGAACGGGCATTTCGACAAGCTCAAGATCGACCAGAGCTTCGTGCGCGGCTGCACCGAGAACGGCGATATCAACCCGGCGATCATCAGCGCGATCGTGGCGCTGGCCAAGGCGCTCGACATGGAGACGGTGGCCGAGGGCGTCGAGGCGATGGACGAGCTGGCACTGGTGCGCGAACGCGGCGCTGATCTGGTTCAGGGCTTTGTCTATTCGCCCGCGCTCTCGCAGGAACAGGTGCAGGCCGCGCTGGCCGAGGGCAAA
>JBKBOH010000069.1:0-5934 GCA_046294975.1 Erythrobacter sp.
ACCGCTTTCGCCGCCGACGGTGCGGCGTGGCGGACGCTTCGGATCGACGGCGGGATGGCGGCCAATAACTGGATGGCGCAGGACCTTGCCGACATGCTCGGCGTGCCGGTTGAACGGCCCGTGTCTGTCGAGACCACCGCGCTTGGCGCGGCAATGCTGGCGGCGACGGGGGCCGGGCTTTACCCGACGCTGGACGCTGCGGCGGGCGCGATGCGCGGAGCGCTGGCGCGGTTCAATCCGGCCATGCCCGCCGGGGTGCGCGAGGAACGGCTGGCGCGCTGGCGCAAGGCGCTGGCGGCGGCGTAGGTTTCGGCGTGGCGGGCGTGCGCCGCAGACTTCCCGCCCCGCCTGCCCGGTTCGCAATCAGGAAGCAGCGCCAGGCACTGTGCTGCCGAAGGGGGCTGTTCAACCCAGGCGTCCGATCTCGCGCCCGATGCGCTCCTGAAAGGCGCGCGCGGGGGAGGACATATGGAAATGCTGGCGCCATGCCTCGTCCAATCGGGCGATGCGCTGGTGCAGGCGTTCGGTTTCGGCGATCAGCGCGCGGGTTTCCGGTTCGAGCAGCGCGAGGTGCCTGGCATCTGACCCGCGATCGGGCGGCAAGGCGCCGTGCAGCCGCACCGTGCTTTCGGGCAGCTCGCCCGAAAACAGTGCGCGCTGGTTGAGCAGCCACGCCAGCACGTGCATCATGCGGGTGGTGGTCTTGAGCCCTTCGGTCGACAGCGCGAGGCGCACGAAGGCATCCTCGCCGGTCACCGGCTCGCGGGTGCCGGCGGCAAACACCGCGCGCACCTCATCCGCCAGCACCAGCGCCTCGCTATACAGAGCCTCGATAATCGGGCGCGAAAGATTGGAGGTCCGGGCCATGATGCGCCGCAGCCTACCCCCCAAGCGCCCGCTCCGCTACTGGCGTATGGTTACTTTCCAAGCAATTTTTGGACTTTGTCCCGGCCGGAAACAGTTTTTTGTCTTCCCCCGCCTCCGACGGCGCAGGCAGCCCGCTTGGCTTGCCGCGGTGTCACCATCGTGCGGCGCGCGCGAGGCCTGCCTTGCGCGCCAGCGCGATCACCACCAGGCTAGGCAATGATATCGGGCAGCAGCGTGTCCTCGATAATCGCGATCTGGTCCTTGAGGCGCAGCTTGCGCTTTTTCAGGCGCGCGATCTGGAGCTGATCGGCAAAGCCGTTCTGGCGTGCGGCTTCGGTCAGGGCGGCAATCGCGGCATCGAGGTCGCGATGCTCGGTCCTGAGCAATTCGAGCTTTTTGCGGAGCTCCTGCTCGGTCATGCCTGTTTGTATTCCTCTATTGCCTCATCGCCGACCGTCGCCGCGCCCGCAGACCCGCTACGCTTTCGCGCGCGATTCGATAAGATGCCCGCGTGCATTTTTCCGCCATCCCCGGCGGCGGGCGGCGCCCGGCGACCCTTTTGGGCAGGGGCGATTGCTCGCAGTCCGGTTCGGATGGGCCGATTTACCATGCAGTAGGGCTTTGCATCGCACACTGGTTGTGGTTTCATTGGAACCTGCGGCTCGGCCGCACTCGGTCCGAGTCGCCTTCACGGGGGCAGCCCCCCGCTCAGACAGGAGAACTCGTATGGCTTCGAGCGCAGTGTCTTCCCACCTCCACGCCCTTCAGGCCAGGCACGCCGAGCTTGATCGGCGGCTGCACGCCGAGCTGGCCCGGCCCGTGCCCGACACTGCGACGATCCAGGCGCTCAAGAAGCAGAAGCTGCGATTGAAGGAAGAAATCGCCGGTTACTGATACCAGCGCAGCGGTTGCAGGATTGCGGCTGCGATTCTAAGCCCTGAAAGGTCATGAGCGCAGCCGCCGCAGCCCGCCAGATTCTCACCCGCCTGACCGAGGTCATGGCCTCGCGCATGCACGCGCAGGCCAAGCTCGATCAGGTGGTCGAGATCATTGGCCAATGCCTGTCGAGCGAGGTGTGCTCGATCTACCTGCTGCGCGAAGGCATGCTCGAACTCTTTGCGACCCGCGGTCTCAACCAGAGCGCGGTGCATGTCACCCGCATGGCAATCGGCGAGGGGCTGACCGGCGCGATCGCGCAGAAGGTCGAAACGCTCAACCTTGCCGAGGCCAAGGCGCACCCGGACTTCCAGTACCGCCCCGAAACCGGTGAGGAAAAGTTCCACTCCTTTGCCGGCGTGCCGATCGTTTACCGCGAGCGCGCCGTCGGGGTGCTGTGCGTCCAGCATGTCGAGCCGCGCCGCTACGAAGAGGTCGAGATCGAGGCGCTCCAGACCACCGCGATGGTGCTCAGCGAACTGATCGCCAATGCCGAGCTGATCGATGCGGAAGACGCCCTCGGGCTGACGCAGGAGCAGAGCGGGCCACAGACCCTCTCGGGCCTGACGCTGGTCAAGGGACTGGGCGCGGGCCAGGCGGTCTTTCACCAGCCGCGGGTCGAGATCACGCAGGTCATGGCCGAAGATATCGAGGCCGAGCGCCAGCGGGTCTATCGCGCCTTCGACAAGATGCGCGAGCAGATCGACAACCTTGCCAGTCAGGCCGAATTCGGCGCCGGCGGCGAGCACGAGGAGGTGCTCGAAACCTACAAGATGTTCGCCTATGACGAAGGCTGGTCGCGGCGCATCAACGAGGCGATCGATTCCGGTCTTACCGCCGAAGCGGCGATCGAACGCGTGCAGCAGCACACCCGGATGCGGATGCGCGAGATCGACGATCCGCTGCTGGCCGACCGGATGCACGATCTGGAGGATCTGGCGAACCGCCTGCTCAGGATCGTCGCCGGACGGTTCGGCACGGCGGCGAGCCAAGGGCTGCCGAGGGATTCGATCCTGATCGCACGCAACCTTGGGCCGGCGGAACTGCTCGAATATGACAAGCGCCGGCTGAAGGGGGTGATCCTCGAAGAAGGATCGCTCACCGCGCATGTGGTGATCGTGGCGCGGGCAATGAATGTCCCCGTCATCGGGCGGACCAAGGGCGTGCGAACCACCATCCGCGAGGGGGACGAGATCCTGCTCGATGCCACCGCCGGCAGCGCCATCGTGCGCCCGCTGCCGCAGGTTGCCGAGGCGTTTCACGCGCGCTTTGCCAAGAGCCGCGAAAAGCAGGCAGCCTATGCGTCCTTAAGGAATGTCGAGCCTTTCACCCGCTGCGGTACCCGCATCCAGGTGATGATGAACGCCGGTCTGCGCGATGACATGTCGATGCTGTCGATGACCGGCGCGGACGGGGTGGGCCTGTTTCGCACAGAGTTCCAGTTTCTCGTCTCGGCCACCCTGCCGCAGCGCGAGCGCCAGACACGGCTCTACCGCGATGTGCTCGATGCGGCCGGCGACAAGCCGGTGATCTTCCGCACGGTCGATATCGGCGGCGACAAATCGGTGCCCTATCTCGCCTCCGAAATCGCCGCGCAGGATGAAAATCCGGCGATGGGCTGGCGCGCGCTGCGCCTGGCGCTCGAACGCGAAGGGCTGATGAAAGTGCAGGCGCGCGCGCTGCTCGAGGCCGCTGCCGGGCGCTCGCTCTATGTGATGTTCCCGATGGTGAGCGAGCCGTGGGAGTTCGACGCGGCCAAGGCGGTGTTCGACGAACAGCTCGCCTTTCTGCGCGCGCAGAAGAAGCTGCTGCCCGAGCGGATCCACTTTGGCGCGATGCTCGAAGTGCCC
Source organism: Erythrobacter sp. (assembly GCA_046294975.1). Lineage (GTDB taxonomy): Bacteria > Pseudomonadota > Alphaproteobacteria > Sphingomonadales > Sphingomonadaceae > Erythrobacter. The sequence continues at coordinate 3,654 of JBKBOH010000069.1, forward strand.
GCGCTCGCCGAAGTGCTCGACGTGTTGCTGCCACGCCTGTCGTTCCTTTCCATCGGCACCAATGATCTCACCCAGTTCCTGTTCGCGGCTGACCGCGCCAATCCCAAGCTTGCCGAGCGTTACGACTGGCTCAGCCCCTCGATCCTCAGGTTCCTGCGCCGCGTGATCCAGTCGAGCGTCGGCACGGGCGTGGATATCGGGGTGTGCGGCGAGATGGGCGGACGGCGGCTGGAGGCTCTGGCGCTGATGGGGATCGGCTATCGCCGCCTGTCGATCACGCCTGCCGCGGTCGGCCCGATCAAGGAGCTGGTCCGCAAGGTCGATCTTGCTGAGCTGTCGGCGGCGATGAACGGCTGGCTGGCCGACGCCACGGGCGATCTGCGCGCCCAGCTGGCCGCCTGGGCCGAAGCGCGCGATATCGAGTACGACTGAGCTTATGCCACCCGCCGCTTGCGCCGCACCGTGCGTGGCATCGGCTGCCTTGTCATTCCCACGCTTGACAGGAGCAGCCGCGACAGGCTGATTGCCCTTCAAGCGCAATTCACGCTAATCGTCACAAAAGCCTCTCCAGAAGGCGTGGATCCGGGTCATGGACAGCGAACAGGATATTGGCGCGATCAGCGCGGATGATGCGGCCTATGCCGGGGCTGGCGCCCGCCTGCGTGCGGCGCGCGAGGCGCGGCGGTTGGAGTTGACCGAGATCGCTGCCGAAACCCGCATCCCGCTGCGCCATCTCGAAGCGATCGAGGCGGGCGATTTCGGCAACCTGCCCTCGCGCACCTATGCGATCGGATTTGCCCGTACCTTCGCCAAGGCGGTGGGGCTGGATGATGCCGCGATCACCGATGCGGTGCGCGCCGAACTGGCCGACGGGCAGGCCGCCCGTTCGGCGGCAAGTCCGGGGATGGAGCCGGGCGATCCGGCCAAGCTGCCCTCGGCCGGGCTGGCCTGGTTTGGCGCCTTTGCCGCGCTGCTGCTGGCGGTGGGGATGATCGCCTTCTTCTCGACCCGCTTCGGGGCCGGCGCCGGCCCTGCGCCGCTGGCCGCGCCGCCCGCGCCGGGGCCGGCCGCAGCCACCACAGAGCCGACAGCCACCCCCGCCACCGGCGGGCCGGTGGTGCTGACCGCGCGCGAGGACGTGTGGCTGCGGGTTTACGAGCAAGGCGGCGAACGCCTGCTTGAAAAGCAGCTGGTGAAGGATGAAAGCTTCACCATCCCCGCCACCGCCGCCGATCCGCGCCTCAACACCGGGCGCCCCGATCTGCTGGCGATTACGGTGGGCGGCAAGCCGGTGCCCCCGCTGTCGGACAGGCCGGCGCAGATGTCGGGTGTGCCGGTATCGGCGGCTGCGCTACTGGCGCGCGATGCGTCAGCGGTCGCGGGGTCGCCCGCGCCTGCGCTGTCGGCGGCGGGGGCTCAGCGAGCGCCGCTGCGGCGCAACCTTTCGGCCACCCCGCGCCCCGCCTCTCCGGCTGCGGCAAGCCCAGCCGCCTTGCCCGCCGTGACCGAGACCGTGCCCGCCGCTGCGGCCGCCGAAGCATCCGCGCCTGCCGCCAGCGCCGCGGGGGCGCCCGAAGGCTGAACCTGCGCCGCCGGGCATGGGGTGCGGCCGCTTTTCCCGTTGATTAGGGGGTTCTTCGCTCTCGACTTGGGTGCGCCAAGCGGGCAGGTATTTTTCCTGTGTTCATCTGCGCCGCGCCACAAGGGGCGGCCATCGCATCGCTGTGATTGGCAGCTAAGGGAGCCTGTCGAACATGACCACCGCCGCCCCGATCCATCCTTCCCGCCCGCTCCGAGTGCGGTTCATGCGCGTGATGATCGCTGCTGTCGCGCTCGGCACGCTACCGGTGGCCGCCGGCGCGCAGGACAGTGCGGCTGCCGAAGCGCGGCTACGCAAGATCGAGGCCGAGGTGCGGGCATTGCAGCGCAAGGTCTTTCCGGGTGGTGACAGCCGTCTGTTCGAGCCGCAGATTGCGCCGGGCGCTTCGGCACCGGCCCAGGATGGCCAGGTGATGGGGGTGATCCCGCCCGCGACCACCGCGGTGAGCGACATCCTGGTGCGGCTCGATGCGCTCGAAGCGCAGCTGCAAAGCCTGACAGCCCGTTCAGAGGAGCAGGCCAATACCCTCGGCCAGCTCGAACGGCGCCTCGCCGCGCTCGAAGCGGGCGCGGCTCCGGCCGCCGCTGCGCCGATGGTTGCCGCCACCGCCCCGGCGACGGTCTCACCGCCTGCGGCCCAGCCCGCCCCGCGCCCTGCGCCGCCGGCCGCGCGCTCTGCCGC
>JBKBOH010000070.1:0-5751 GCA_046294975.1 Erythrobacter sp.
AAGCGCAGGAATACCCTATGGCCGAAGCACAATCCGTCGCGCCCGCCCGCACCGTCCGGTTGCAGGTTGCCCCGGCCCGGCAGGAGGAATCGGGGCAGGGCATCGCCCGCATGCCGCGCGCCGCCTTCCAGAAGCTCGGCATCACCGAAGGCGACGTGGTTGAAATCATCGGCAAGCGCTCCACCGCAGCGATCGCGATGGCGGCCTATCCCGAGGACGACGCGCTCGACGTGGTGCGATTGGACGGGCTCCAGCGCGGCAATGCCCAAGGCGCCTCGGGCGAGCATGTCGAAATCGCCCGCGCCGATTCCCGCCCCGCCACCCGCGTCGTGTTCGCCCCGGCGCAGCGCGAAATGCGCCTGCAAGGGCCGACGCAGGCGCTCAAGCGCAACTTCTTCGGAAAGCCGCTGGTGGCTGGCGATCTGGTGGCCACCACCGGCCAGCAACCGGTGCAGAACATGCCCCCCGACGTGCGCCAATTGCTGCGCGCCCCGGCCTATGCGCTCACCCAGATCCGCCTTTCGGTGCATTCCACCATCCCCAAGGGCATCGTCCATATCGACGAGAACACCGAGGTCGAGCTGCGCGCCGAGTTCGAGGAACCGCGCGATGGCCGCGCGGTCGTCAACTATGACGATGTCGGCGGGATGGAAGAAACGATTCGCGCGCTGCGCGAAATGGTCGAGCTGCCGCTGCGCTATCCCGAACTGTTCATCCGCCTCGGGGTGGAACCGCCCAAGGGGGTGCTGCTCCACGGCCCGCCGGGAACCGGCAAGACCCGGCTGGCGCAGGCCGTGGCGAACGAAAGCGATGCGGAATTCTTCACCATCAACGGGCCGGAAATCATGGGCTCGGGCTATGGCGAATCGGAAAAGCGGCTGCGCGAAGTGTTCGAGGAAGCCGCCCGCGCCGCGCCCGCAATCATCTTCATCGACGAGATCGATTCGATCGCCCCCAAGCGCACCCAGGTGCCGGGCGAGACCGAGAAGCGCCTCGTCGCCCAGTTGCTCACCCTGATGGACGGGCTCGAAAAGCGCGCGAACCTCGTCGTCATCGCCGCCACCAACCGCCCCGATGCAATCGACGAGGCCTTGCGCCGGCCAGGCCGGTTTGACCGCGAGATCGTGATCGGCGTGCCCGACCAGCGCGGACGGCGCGAGATCCTTGCCATCCACACCCGCGGGATGCCGATGGAAGCCGCGGTCGATCTCGACGAGCTGGCACGCGTCACCCACGGCTTTGTCGGCGCGGATATTGCCGCACTCACCCGCGAGGCGGCGATCGAGGCAGTGCGGCGGATCATGCCGCGGCTCGATCTCGACGAGCGCACCATTCCGCCCGAGGTGCTCGAAGACCTGTGCGTCACGCGCGACGATTTTCTCGCCGCACTCAAGCGCGTCCAGCCCAGCGCGATGCGCGAGGTGATGGTGCAGGTGCCCAATGTCGCGTGGAGCGATATCGGCGGCGCGGGCGAGGCGATCGACAAGCTCAAGGAGGGGATCGAACTCCCCTTGAAGAACCCCGAGGCCTTCCGCCGGCTCGGCATCCGTCCGGCCAAGGGCTTCCTGCTCTACGGCCCGCCCGGCACCGGCAAGACCTTGCTGGCCAAGGCCGTGGCCAGGGAAGCCGAGGCGAACTTCATCTCGATGAAATCCTCCGATCTGCTGTCCAAGTGGTATGGCGAGAGCGAGCAGCAGATCGCCCGCCTGTTTGCCCGCGCCCGCGCGGTGGCGCCCTGCGTGGTGTTCATCGACGAGATCGACAGCCTCGTTCCCGCCCGCGGCAGCGGGCAGGGCGAGCCGCAGGTCACGGGCCGCGTGGTCAACACCATCCTGGCTGAAATGGATGGGCTGGAGGAACTGCAATCGGTGGTGGTGATCGGTGCCACCAACCGTCCGGCGCTGGTCGATCCGGCGCTGCTGCGCCCGGGCCGGTTTGACGAGCTGGTCTATGTCGGCACCCCCGACAGGGCGGGGCGCGAGCACATCCTGGGCATCCATACCGCCAAGATGCCGCTGGGAGCGGATGTCAATCTGGCGAGCCTTGCGGCGCAGACCGAGCGCTTTACCGGCGCGGATCTGGAAGATCTGGTGCGCCGTGCGGGGCTTGTCGCCTTGCGCCGGGTGGGCGGCGATGTCAGCGTGGTCGAGGCCGGCGATTTCGAGGCTGCGCTCAGGGATTCGCGCGCGACCGTGACGGTCGAGATGGAGGAGGAATACCTCAAGATGCGCGGCGAGCTGAAGAAGCGCGCGGCGGCGGTGCAGCCGATCGGGTTCTTTTCGCCGGAAATGCTCAAGCCGACCCGCGAGAAGAAGCACGATTGATGTTCGCCAAATGTTTGTGCCTGCGGCACAGCTTCGCTTCCACGTGAAACATGGCGCGGGGTGGGCGGCGCAGGCCTCAGTGCGCCGCGTCCCAGCTCGGCCCGGTGCCGATATCGACGCCCAGCGGCACGCTCAGCGCCACCGCAGGCAGCGCGGCTTCGGCCATCACCTGCCGGATGATCGGGGTGGCGGCTTCGATGCGGCTTTCGGGCAGCTCGAACACCAGCTCGTCATGCACCTGCAACAACATGCGGACCTCGTGCAATCCGGCATCGGCCAGCGCGGGCAGCATTCGCGCCATCGCGCGCTTGATGATGTCGGCACTGGTGCCCTGGATCGGGGCGTTGATCGCGGCGCGTTCGCTGCCCTGCCGTTCGGCCTGGTTCCTGGAGTTGATCCGCGGGAACCATGTCTTGCGGCCGAACAGGGTTTCCGAATAGCCCTTGGCGCGCACGCTTTCGAGCGTTTCCATGATGTAGCGCTGGATGCCGGGGAAGCGCTGGAAATAGGTGTCGATCATCGCCTGCGCTTCGTCCGGCGGCACCTCCAACCGCGCCGCCAGGCCCCAGCGTGAAATTCCGTAAAGTATTGCAAAATTGATGGTTTTGGCCCGTGCACGGGTATCGCGGGTGACCTCGCCGAACATCTCGCGCGCGGTGCGGGCGTGGATGTCCTCGCCCGCCGCAAAGGCGGCCTTCAGCGCGGGCACGTCGGCCATGTGCGCGGCGAGGCGCAGTTCGATCTGCGAATAGTCCGCCGCCAGCAGCACGTTGCCCGGTTCGGGCACGAAGGCCTCGCGGATCTGGCGCCCGATGGGCGTTCTCACCGGGATATTCTGGAGGTTGGGATCGGTCGAACTCAATCGCCCGGTCTGCGCGCCGACCAGCGAGTAGCTGGTGTGCACCCGGCCCGTTTCGGGATTGATCGCGGCTTGCAGCGCGTCGGTATAGGTCGACTTGAGCTTGGCCAGCTGGCGCCATTCGAGCACCAGCCGCGCGACGGCTGCGCCTTCCGCCGCGAGCCGTTCGAGCACGGTCACGTCGGTCGAATATTGCCCGCTCTTGCCCTTCTTGCCGCCCTTGTAGCCCAGCTTCTCGAACAGGATCTCGCCCAGCTGCTTGGGGCTGCCGACGGTGAATTCCTGCCCCGCGGCCTGGTGGATCTGGCTCTCCAGCCGCGCGATTTCGACCGCGAATTCTTCCGACAGCTTGGCCAGCCGCGCGCGATCGACCCGGATGCCTTCACGCTCCATCCGGGCGACCACCGGGATCAGCGGACGATCGACCCGTTCATAGATGCGCGTGCCGCCTTCGGCCGACAGGCGCGGCTTGAGCACCCGGTAGAGCCGCAAGGTAATATCGGCGTCCTCGGCGGCATAGGCGGTGGCGCGGTCGAGCGGCACCTGGGCAAAGGAAATCGCCTTCTTGCCGGTGCCGCACAGATCCTTGAAGGCGATCGGGGTGTGGCCCAGGTGGCGCTGGCTCAGCTCGTCCATCCCGTGGCCGCCGCCCATGCCCTCCTCGCCGCGCCCGGCATCGAGCGCGAAGCTGATCACCATCGTATCCTCGATCGGAGTGACGGCGATGCCCTGCCGCGAGAGCACGTTGAGATCATACTTGCCGTTCTGGAACACCTTGAGCACCGCCTCGTCTTCCAGCAGCGGCTTGAGCAGCGCAATCGCCTCGTCGATGGGCACCTGCGCGGGTTTGTGCGCGAACATGTCCGCGCCGCCGTGACCGAGCGGGATATAGCAGGCATCATTGGGGCCGAGCGCAAGGCTGATCCCGACCAGATCGGCGCGGATCGCATCGAGCGAGGTGGTCTCGGTATCGACCGCGACAACCTGCGCGGCGCGGGCGCGGGCGACCCACTGTTCCAGTCGCTCGATGGTCTGCACCGTCTCGTAAGCGGCATGATCGACGCGCGGCATGTCGGGCAGGGCATCGCGGTTGGCGCTGCCATTGCCCGTGCCGTTACTGCCCGCCGTGGTCGGCTTGGCGGGATTGAGATCGGTCTTGCGCGCGGGGCTGCCGCTGCCGGTCTCGAGTCGCTTGAGCAGCGAGGTGAAGCCGTGTTTTGCAAGGAACGCGGCGAGCGGTTCGGGCGGAACGGGGCCGAGCTTCATCTCTTCGAGCGGCTGGGGCAGGTCGCAATCGTCCTTCAGCGTCACCAGCAGCTTGGACAATTCGGCAGCGCTGCGCCCTTCGATCAGGCGCTCCCTGAGCTTGGAGGGCTTCATCGCCGCGGCGGCATCGAGCGCGGCAGTGAGCGAGCCGTGTTCGGCGATCAGTTTCGATGCGGTCTTGGGACCGATCCCGTAGATGCCCGGCACATTGTCCACCGCATCGCCCATCAGCGCCAGCACATCGCCCACCAGTTCGGGCGGCACACCGAATTTCTCCTCGACTTCGGGCAGCCAGATGCGCTGGCTCTTCATCGTGTCGAGCATGTCGATGCGGGCACCGTCCACCTCGCTGATGAGTTGCATCAGATCCTTGTCGGACGAGACGATGGTGACATCCCACCCGCGGCGCTGCGCCTCGCGGGCGTAGGAGGCGATGAGGTCGTCCGCTTCCAGCCCCGGCACCTCGATGCACGGCAGGCTGAAGGCGCGGGTGGCATCGCGGATCAGCGGGAATTGCGGGACGAGATCCTCGGGCGGTTCGGGCCGGTTGGCCTTGTAATCTTCGTAGATGTCGTTGCGGAAACTGACCCCGCTGGCATCGAGGATCACCGCAAGGTGGGTTGGCCCGTCGGCCTCGTCGAGATCGGCGGCGAGCTTCCACAGCATGGTGGTGTAGCCATAGACCGCTCCCACCGGCGTGCCTTGCGGGTCGGTTAGCGGCGGCAGCCGGTGATAGGCACGGAAGATGTAGGAGGACCCATCGACGAGATAGAGGTGCTGCTTTTCGGCCATGCTGTCTGCTAGCACCGGGCGCGGGGCGCGGGTAGGGCCTAAGCAAGGCGTGAATATGGCAAAAATAAGGCGAAATCGGGGCGAGCCGCCGTAATTTGCTTGTGTTGCCCCAATTCTGCCATTATTGAGGCCGCGAACCGGAGCGATAACCACCGGTCTCGACGCGCCTCTTGCGGGCGCGTGTCATTTCTGAAGAGGGAATTTGCACGATGCGTAAGATCATTCTGGCTGCCGCCATCGCCACCTCGGCCCTGGGCCTTGCTGCTTGCAGCGAAAAGGCTGAAACCGAAGCCACCGAAGCCGCCGACGCGATGGCCGCCGACGCCGAAGCTGCCACCGACGCTGCTGCGGAAGGCGCTGAAGCTGCTGCCGATGCGACCGCTGAAGGTGCCGAAGCTGCTGCTGACGCTGCTGCCGACGCCGCCGAAGCGACCGCTGACAAGGCTGCCGACGCTGCCGCCGACGTGGCCGCCAAGGCCGAAAAGGCTGCCGAGTAATCGGATCTGATCG
>JBKBOH010000071.1:0-5693 GCA_046294975.1 Erythrobacter sp.
CCCCCTGCGCCCCAGCCTGCCGCAGCCGTGCCCGCGCCCGCCCAGCTCGCTCCGCCGCAGATGGCCGAGCCTGCCGCGCCGCGCCCCGCCGCGCCCCAGCAGGAAGCCGCCATCGCCCAGCTTGGCGAACTGCGCGAGGCGCTCCGCAGCGTGCGGCCCGAGCTGACCTTGCGCCACGCCGAATTCGGCCCCGTCTCGCTCCGCATCGAAGGCACCGCCGCCGCGCCGCAGGATTGGCGCGCGGTGCTGGCGAGCCGCGATCCGGGCTTTGTCCCCGCGATCCAGGCCGCGCTGGCCGAGCGAGCGATCACGGCCCCGGCCGACAGCGCCGCCAGTGGTGGCCAGAGCGGCCCCGGCTCCGACCGCCAATACGGGTTTTCCCAGGGGTCGGGGCAAGGCTCGTCTCAACCATACCTGGGGCACTCGGCAGGGCGTGACGAGGGGGCCGGAAGCCACCCGCGCCATCCGCAGCAGCGCCGTGCCGCCGACAGCGGGGCGGCGGCTGGCGGAGCGCCGGACAGCGCGGCATCGGGTCAGCCTCAGCGCGGTCTGTTCGCCTGAACCGGCAACGCGGCAACAGGGAGTTGAAGTTTCATGTCCAAGGGCAAGGACAAGTCCGACAAGGCGGGCGAGGAGGGCAGCGAACCCAAGAAGGGCGGTATGATCAAGCTCGTCCTTGGCGCGGTGCTGCTGCTCGCGCTGGGCGCGGGCGGGGTCTATGGGGCCTTTGCTGCCGGGCTGCTGGGCGAGGCCGGCGGTCACGACGAGCCCGACGAGCCGGCGCTGGTGCTCAAGGGCGAGGAAGACCCTTACGCCATCCCCGGTGCCGAAAAGGAAAAGGAAGGCGGAGCGCCGGTCTATGGCGAGGGCGGGAGCAAGTATCGCACCGCCTATTATTCGTTCGAGGAAAGCTTCACCTCCAACCTCGCGGATTCGCCCGGCCTGATCCAGGTCGAACTGGCGGTTTCCACTCGCCGCGATGGCCGTGTGCTGCAATGGGTCAAGAACCATGAATTGGCGATCCGCTCGGCGATCCTCGCCCAGCTCGCCGCCACCACCGAGGCCGAAGTCTATGATGTCGATGGCAAGAAGCGCCTCGCCCAGCGTCTGACCAAGGCGGTCAATGACGTGCTCGAAGAAAACGAGGGCTTCGGCGGGATCGATGCCGTGCACTTCCGCGGGTTTCTCGTCCAATGAGGATGGGGCACGATTTCACCGCGCTCCGGCCCGCCGCGCAGCATTGCCGCGAACTGACGGCCCGCGGCCCGCGCCCGGAAGAGCGCGCGATGCTGCTGGCGGCATGGCGGCGCGATCTGGCGCGGCTGCTGGCCGAAGATTTGTCCGGCCTGCTTGCAGGCGACCGGCTTGACGTGAGCGTGCCGGAGCCTGAGCCCCTGTCCGGCAGCGCCGTGCTGGCGCGGATCGGGCCGGTGGCGGCCAACAGCCTGTTGCGGGTCGGGGCCGGCGGCGAAACCGCGCTGGTCGCCTTCGACTACGCCACCGCCATCGCCCTGACCGACCGTAGTTTCGGCGGCGACGGCAAGCTTGCCCCCGACGCGCCCGACCAGCTGCCGCGCTCGGCCGCGCTGGTGGTGGACGAGATCGCCGCGACCATCGCCGCGAGCATCACCCGCGCCAGCCTTGGCGACCAGCCACCCCCGCCCGATGCACCGTCGAGCGGAGAGGTGATCCTGCGAAGCGAAAGCGCGGGCCGGTTGAAGCCCTTTGAAGCCGAAGCCCCCGTGTTGCTGTTCACGCTGACGATTGCCAACCGCGAAGGCTGCGAATGGCGCTGTCTGCTGGCTATCGCCGAGGAGCGCATGGCGCGGTTGCTGCCTGCGCCAGCCGGGGCGCGCGCGCCGTCGGCCGCGCGCACCCGCGGCCTTCATGCCGATCCGCTTGCCGCGCCCTTCGCACAGGTGCCGCTGCCGCTCCACGTGGTGCTGGCCGAACTCGATCTCCCGCTCGCCCGGCTCCAGAGCCTTGCGCCGGGCGATCTGTTGCCGCTGGCGATGGGCCGCCAGGTGCCGCTGATGCTCGGCGAAACGCTGGTCGCGCATGGCAGCATCGGCACGCTTGACGATCGCATGGCGCTCCGCCTGACCCGTGTTCCCGCAGAAGGACTTGCCCGATGAGTGAATTCCAGCCCGCCGCCTTCCACCGCTTGGGCGCGGTGGCCGTGCGCCTGTCGGTCGAACTGGGGCGCACCGAAATGCCGCTGCGCGAGGTGCTGACACTGGGTGAAGGCAGCACGGTGGTGCTCGACCGGCTGACCGACGAACTGCTCGACGTGACCGCCAATGGCCGCGTGATCGCGCGCGGCGAGGTGGTGGCCGAGAAGGGACGCTTTGCCCTCAGGATCGTGCATCTGGTGGGCGAGGACGGGCAGGAAGTGCCCGCGCCCGCGCCCGAAGCGGCACAATAGGCAGGGACTGGCGCGATGCTTGAATATCTGTTGCGGCTGGCACTGCTGCTGCCCTTGCTCGGCGGGCTGATCTGGGGGAGCCTGTGGCTGACCCGCTTCGTGCAGACCCGGCTGGCCGGCCAGCCGGGCAGCGGCGGGCGCCAATTGCAGCTGGTCGAAACCAGCCTGATCGCGCCGGGCATCAAGCTGGCGGTGGTGCGCTTCCGTGAGCGCGAGATCCTGCTCGGCCTGTCGCGCCACGGGATGGTGCGGCTGGCGGAAGCCCCCGCGGCCGAGCCGGAAAGCGCATGATGGCCGCCGCTGCAATCCTGCGGGCAGGCCTGGTGTGCCTTGCCGCGTTAACCATGTTTCTGGCCTGGCCCGATGCGGCGCACGCCGCTGCGCCGGCCGCATCCGCGTCCCCCCCTGATCCGGTGGCGGCCGGCGTGGGCAGCGCCATCGAGCGCGCGCTGGGCAATGGCGGGGCAGGCGATGACAGCCCCTTGAGCCTTTCGCTCCAGCTGCTGGTGGTGATGAGCCTGCTCACCATCCTGCCTGCGCTGGTGCTGATGATGACCAGCTTCCTTCGCATTCTGGTGGTGCTGGCGATTTTGCGTCAGGCGCTCGGCCTGCAAGGCTCGCCGCCGGGGCAGGTGCTCGCCGGCCTGGCGCTGTTCCTGTCGCTGTTCGTGATGGCCCCGACGCTCGACATCGTCAACGCGCAGGCGATTGCCCCCTATGCCGCCGGAACCATCGGCGCGGATGCCGCGATTTCGCAGGCGGGCGAGGCGTTCCATGCCTTCATGATGGCGCAGACGCGCGAGGCCAACCTGATGATGTTCACCGACATTGCCGGCGGCGGCACCTTCGCCAGCGCCAAGGACGTGCCCTTCTCGATCCTTTTGCCCGCCTTCGTGACGAGCGAGCTGGAAACCGCCTTCCAGATCGGTTTCATGATCTTCCTGCCCTTTTTGGTGATCGATCTGGTGGTGGCGAGCGTGCTGATGAGCCTTGGCATGATGATGCTCAGCCCCACCATCATCTCGCTGCCGTTCAAGCTGCTGCTGTTCGTGCTGGTCGATGGCTGGGCGCTGCTGATGGGCAGCCTCGCGATGAGTTTCGCCTGACATGCAGGAAGACGCCGCTCTCCTTGCGCTCGCCGACCAGACGCTGTGGGTGAGCGCGCTGATCGCCGGGCCAGTGCTGCTCGCGGCGCTGGTGGTGGGGCTGGTGGTCGGCGTCATCCAAGCGGCGACCTCGGTCAATGAACAGACCTTGAGCTTCATCCCCAAGCTGGCGGTGACAGCGCTGGTGTTCGTGGTGCTGGGCGCGGCGATGATGGGCCTGCTGGCTGATTTCACCCGCGAGATCATGGCGCAGGTCGCCGGATTGGCCGGCTGAGAGGGCAGCATGAACCTGCTCGATTTCGGCCTTGCCAGCCTTGAGGCGCAGTTGTGGCAGATCCTGTTCCTGTCGATCCGCTGCGGGGCGGCGCTGCTGGCCGCGCCGATGGTGGGCGGAATGGCGGTGCCCGCGCCGGTGCGTATCCTGCTGTCGATCGTGCTGGGGTTCTTCGTGGCAAGCTGGGTGCCGCTCGCCGCGGCGCCGGCGATGCTGAGCCTTGCCGCCCTGCTGGCGGTGCTGCACGAGGTGGCGATCGGCCTCGCGCTCGGCTTTGTGCTGCAACTCGCCTTTGCCATTCCGCTGATCGCGGCCGAGCAGATTTCGGGCACCATGGGCCTTGCCATTGCCACCTCGATCGATCCGGCCAGCGGCGCGCAATCGGGCGCGCTCGGCACCTTTTTCGGCCTGGTTCTCAGCCTGCTGTTCTACGCCATCGGCGCGCATCTGTTGTGGTTCGAGCTGTTGGTCGAAAGCTACCGGCTGCTGCCTGCGGGCAGTTTCGCCTTCGGCGCGTGGCGGGCGCAGAGCGTGGCGCTGTTCATGGGCTATGGCCTTGCCACGGCCGCGGCGATTGCCCTGCCGGTGGTGCTGGTACTGCTGCTGGTGCAGGTGGCAACCGGTCTTGTGGCGCGCTCCGCGCCGTCCTTGAACCTGTTCGCGCTGGGCCTGCCGGCCGGGGTGCTGGCCGGAATCGTCGCGCTGATCATCGCCCTGCCGGCGATGGCCGAACAGTTCGAGGGCGTGCTGGAGACTGCGCTCGACCAGTCCGCCGCGCTGCTGGCGCGCGAGGCCAGCGATGGCTGAGGAACCGGCCGGCGAAAAGACCTTTGCGCCAACCCCCAAGCGCCGCGCCGACGCGGCGAAGAAGGGTGATGTCCTGCGCTCGAAGGAGCTGGCGACGCTGGCGGCGAGCGGCACTGGCGCGCTGGCGCTGCTGGGGCTGGGGCCGTGGCTGGGCGAAAGCCTGGCGCACACCGCCCGCGCGGGCTTGCGGTTCGATCGCGCCGCGCTTGACGGGTTTGCCCCGGGCGCCGCGCTCCTTGACGCCGCGCTGGCAGTGCTGCCGCCGGTGATGGTGCTGGGGCTGGCGGTGGCGCTGGTCACCACCGTCTCGCAGCTGCTGCTGGGCGAGGGGCGCTTCAATCTCGGCAATGCGGGGTTCAAGGCCGCGCGGATCAACCCGCTCAGCGGCTTCAAGCGCATGCTGGGCTGGCAGGGAGTGATCGAGCTGGGCAAGGGCCTCGCCAAGCTGGCGCTCTTGGGCGCAATCGCCTGGCTGTGGGCCGCGGCGCACGGGCCGGGGCTGGTGCTGCTCGGCCGCAGTCCGCTCCCCGCGCAGTTGGATGTCGCAACCGAGGCGATCACCAGTCTGGTCGGGGCCATGCTCGCCGGTTTCGTGGTGATTGCCGCGATTGACTATCCGCTGCAACGCTTCCAGCGCGACAAGCGGCTGAAGATGAGCCTGCAGGAACTGCGCGACGAGACCAAGGAAGCCGAAGGCTCGCCCGAGATGAAATCGGCCCGCCGCCAGCGCCAGCGCGATCTGGCGCGCGGGGGCGTGGCACGCGCGATGAAGGACGCGCAGTTCGTGATCGTCAACCCGCTGCACTTCGCTGTCGCGCTCACCTATGATCCCGCGCTTGCACCTGCGCCGGTGGTGCTCGCCAAGGGCCGGGGCGATACCGCGCTCGCCATGCGCGAGATCGCCGCCGAACAGGGCCTGCCGGTGCTCGAATATCCGCAGCTTGCCCGCGCGGTCTATTTCACCACGCAGGCCAACCAGATGGTGCGCGAGGAGCTGTATGTCGCCATCGCCGCGCTGGTCGCTTTCGTGATGGCGCTGAAACGCGGCGCAAACCCGCGCCGTCCGGTGATCGAGGTGCCG
>JBKBOH010000072.1:0-5458 GCA_046294975.1 Erythrobacter sp.
AACTGGATAAGCAATGGCCTGCCTCGCTACGCCCTACGCGCTCCGCTACGCAGCCCATTGCTTCAACCGCGCTGATGCGCAAAACAACCGCCCGGCTCTAATCTCAGCTGGAGGAAAGCTGACGGTCACGTCACTGGTGATCCTTTCTTGCGACTTCCATGCCGCCCCTGCCTGTATTTTCAGCGCCAATCCTTTCACGGATTGGTTAACAAATTGCCTGTTGCGGCCCCTTCGGCGGCCGGCTGGACGACCTTCCACAGCCGCAGCGCCTCCGGCCCGCCAAGCGCGACCGGTTCGAGCCATGCGGGGGCCTTGCTCGCGGCCAGCAGAGCGGCAAAGCTCTGCGGCCCGCCGGCGCTGCGATAGCCGCTCAACTCGACGATATCGGTGCAGGCGAGCACATAGGTGGCGCGGTTGGCGGTGATCAGCGCATGGGCGGTGCGCTCGTCGCCGGTGAAGGCGGCAACCACATCGCGCATGGCCGGAGCAGCGCGGTGGTGGCCCGAGGCGACAATGCTGTGGCGGGTGTGCAACAGCACATCCGGCCCGATATCGAGCGGCGCGAAGATCAGGCCCGCAGGCAGGCGATCGAGCAGCTGCGCGTGGCGGTGGATCTCGCAGCGCGACGCGCGGGCACTATCCGGGGACGGCACGGCCATCAGCCCCAGCAGAGGCCCCACGAAGGCCGCCGGCATCAGCGCGGGCAGCAGCGCGGCCACGGCTGCAAACCGCACCGGCAGGCGCGCATCGCTGCGCCAGAACGACACCACCCGCGCCAGAAGCCACGCCAGCGGGATGGTGGCGATCATCCCGGCAAAGGCGATCGAACGGAAGGTCGCAAACCCGGCGATGGTCGCCACCGCGAGCACCAGCGCATATTCACGCCACCACCGGCGGCAGGCCTGATCGCCGCGCAGGCCCTGGTGCAGGGCGATGGCAAGGGCGAGCAGGCATTGCAGCGCCGCCGGGATGGCCTCGCCCGGAGCACGGTGCCACAGCGGCATCCCTTCGGTCACCCGCAGATACCACTGGTCGCGCACCAGCGGATCGAGCCCGGCAAAGGGGGAGGCAAGGCAGGCCGGCGCGGCCAGCCCCACCAGCGCAACCCCGATCAGGCCGCTGACCGCCAACCCCGCCAGCACCGCAAGGCGCGAAGCCGGCGCCACCGCCGCGAGTATGGTCGCGCCCGCCGCCGCCACGGCAAAGAGGCCGAGATGGGCAGGCGCGATCACGTCGCAATGCGGCGCCAGATCGCCAAGGCCGCGCAATAAGAGAAACAGCACGACCAGGCCGCCAGCCAGCCCCTGAAGGTAGCGCACCAGCCAGACCCGCGCAGCGTCATCCACCAGCCACCGCCAGGTCAGCAGCAGCGCAAATCCCGCCGCCATCACCACGGTTTCGAGCGAGATCATCAGGCCCGTGGCCATCGCCAGACCGGCGATGAGGCCGCCGCGCGCGGGATCGGGCCGGAACACCGCCCACAGGGCCAGCGCCACGGTCAGGATCTGCCAGCCGTGATGATCGATCCGCAGCGGCTGGAACTGCGCGGGTACCATCGGGACAAGCGCAAACAGCGCGGCGGCCAGCACAGCAATGCCGGGGCCGAGACGCTCGGATGCGAGCCGGCCGACAACCGCCATGCTCGCCAGCAGCAGCAGCAGCGGCCACAGGATCACTGCGGCAAGCTCGGCCATGGCCGGGGGAAGCAACACCGCCAGCAGGCCGATGAGTCCGGCAAGCGGCAGATCGACCAGCCGCGACCAGTGCATCAGGGTGCCGGCCGGCGGGTTCATGCGATACTGGTGCAGATCGAACCAGTCCTGCCCCCCCATCAGATCGCGCACCTGCACCAGCCGCATCGCATCGTCGGCATCGGGAAAACGCCCGGCCGCAAGATGCGGCGATGCCAGCGCGAGCATGGCGCTGATGCACAGCCAGACCGGCAGGATCGCGCGGCCCGGATGCAGCGCCTGCCAGCGGGAGGCGGGGGGAAGGTTCATATCGTGGCGCCGGGTTTGAACACGATTCGCGCCCGCAGCGCATAGGTGAGCGCGAAACTGGCAATGATCGCAACCAGCTTTGCCGCGCGCGGATCGATCTCGGCCCGGTCGGCCAGGGTGACGATCAGCGTCGTCAGCGCCAGCCCTGCAAGCGCGGACAGCACGAAAAAGGCCTTCTGCACCGTCCGCTGCCGGCCAGCGCTCGCCACGCCGTCGTGGAACACTGCGCGGCTTGACATCAGCCAATGCGCCAGAATGCCCAGCGAATAGCCCAACGCCGAGGCCGGCCCTGCCGCAAGGCCGAGCGCCAGCGCGACAAAGAAGGCACTGACATCAACCGCGAGCGCACCGAGGCTGGCGCCGAAATAGCGCAGGAAGCGGATGTCGGACAGCCGCAGCGCAAGCGCGGCAAGCGGACGGATCATGGCGGTATCCTGCCCCGCCCGCCTCAGGCCGATTGGCGGAGCGGCGGGCGGGCCTCGCCTGCGGCAGCGATGCGTTCAGGCACGCCGCGCACGCTGGTGAGCGCGGCGATCTGGTCATCGCTGAGCGGACGGGTCTCGGCCGCCTCGCGCGCCGGCAGGCCGGTCTCGGCGCCCTCCTCGCCCGCTTCGTGATATTCGGCGTCTTCGTTGACGCACCAGGTGTCATAGACGCGGCGGCCGGCGAGGATGTTCTCGACCGTCAGCATTGCGGTCATCATCGCGTGATCCTGGTTGTTGTAGCGGTGCATCCCGTTGCGCCCGACCAGGTGCAGCGTCGGGAAGCGCTCCTCCAGTTCACGGCGCATCGCCGCGACATTGGCGGCGTAATCCTCGTCATAGACCGGATAGGCCTTTTCCTGGCGCACCACCGCGCCGCCGATCACCTTTTTGGGATCGACCAAACCAAGAATGTCCATCTCGCGCTTGGCAAGCTCGACCAGCTCGGCATCGGGCGCGGACCACAGCCCGTCGCCCTCGAAACAGAAATATTCCAGACCCACGCAGGCGACCTTGGGATCGGGCACCATCTCGGGCGACCACGAGCGGAAGTTCTGCACCCGGCCGACCTTGACCTTGCTGTCGTGGATGTAGATCCAGTTGTCGGGGAACAGGTCTTCGCTGTCGATCATCAGAGCGACGGTGAGAAAGTCGCGGTAGCGCAAGCGGCTCGCTTCCAGCGTGGTCGCCGGCAGCGGGTGGAGCCGCTTGGCAAGCTCGCGCATCGGGGCAGAGGAAATCGCGTGGGCGGCGCGGATCTGGACAAGGCCATCGGGGCCCCTCGCGGTCATCGACCAGCCCCCCTGCCCGTCGCTGGCAAGGCGATCGAGGCCGTGGCCCATCAGCACCTGCCCCTTGCCGCTGGCGATGATCTTGTCGCGCGCCGCCTCCCACATCATGCCTGGGCCAAGGCGCGGGTAGCGGAAGGTTTCGAGCAGGGTCTTGACCGCCTGCCCGTCATTGGGCTTCTTGTTGAGGCCAAGGCTGCGCTTCAATCCGTCAAGCACCGCGCCCATCAGCGAAAGACCCTTGATGCGCTGCGCGGCCCAGTCGGCGCTCATCTCGTTGCAGGGCATGCCCCACACCTTTTCGGTGTAGGTCTTGAAGAAGATCGAATAGAGCTTTTCACCGAACTGGTTGGTGGTCCAGTCCTCGAAGCTCTTGACATCCCTGATCGGAAAGGCGCGGCGCCACAGATAGCTCGCCATGCACGCGGTCGAGCGCAGCAGGCCGAGATTGCCGAGCGCTTCGAAGGCGCGCAGCGGGTAGGAGTAGAACTTGCCCTCGTAATAGATGCGGCTCATGCGCGGGCGCTGAATGAAGTCGTTGGGCAGGATCTCGTTCCACAGATCGACCACCGCCTGCGACTTGGAAAAGAAACGGTGCCCGCCGATGTCGAAGCGGTAGCCCTGGTGTTCGACGGTGCGGCTGATCCCGCCGACATAGACCGGGTCCTGTTCGATGATCGCAACCCTCTTGCCCGCCTTGGTGAGCTGGTAGCCCGCGGTCAGACCGGCAGGGCCGGCACCGATGATCACGACATCGACGTCGATAAGGCCCGCCTTGCCCGGACGAGCGTTGGTGCGGCCAGCGGTTCCGGTTTCGATCGACGTCATTCAAGCCCCCGTTGTGCAAGCAGCGCGCCGAAGACCATCTCCGCGCGCCCTGTGCGTGGCAAAGCGAGGGATGAAGAAAAATGGTTAGTGATCGGTAAAGATCAGGGCACTTCGCGGCAAAAACTGGTCAGCGGCGCCGCCGGGCCGAAGTCCAGACGAAACTACAGCACGTTGGAGTAATCCACCGCGTCCGATCCGGCTGGCAGGCTGACGAGATCGCCGTCGCGCCCGAGATGGATGTCGCCGCCGAACTGCGCCCCCGCATCGCCGATGAAGGCGCGCGCGATCATCCGCGTCGGGAGCGGGGGGACGGTGTGGTAGAGCACCAGCATCCGCGCCTCGGCCAGCGCGGCGATCTTTGCCGCTTCGACCGGGCTGCTGTGATAACCCGGGATATCCGCCAGCACCTTGGCGATCACCGGTGCGCCGTTGGCCCGCGCGGCAGCCTCCATCTTGCCGACCAGCACCGGATCGAGCGCTTCGTGGAACAGCACGTCAACGCCCTTGGCCGCGCGGGCGAAGGCGGGATCGTAAGCCGTGTCGCCGCTGATCGCCACAGAACGCCCCTTGTAGTCGATCCGGTAGGCATAGGCGTGTTTCACCGGATCGTGCGACACCCGGATCGCGGTGACCACCAGATCGCCCTTGTGCAGCACCAGCATGCTGCGCGCGCCTTCTGGCAGCGTGATTTCCTCGGCCATCAGGCCATAGCCGGCAGGGTTGGCCACCCTTGGGCCATGATGCGCGGTGCGATAGCCCGCGTCGATCCGGTAGGCCTGGTTGAAGCCCTCGGCAACCGCGGCGGTGCCGGGCGGGCCGGAAACGGGCAGCGGCGCGCTGCGTGCATTGGCCACCCAGGATTGCACCATCAGCTCGCCCAGCCCATCGATATGGTCGGAATGCAGGTGCGTGAGCAGCAGCCGGTCGGTGCGGCCCAGCGCAAAGCCCATCCGCCCCAACACCCGCATCGCGCCCGCGCCGACATCGACGATCAGCCGCGTGTCGCCCGCGATCACCCCAAGGCAGGGTCCGGCGCGCTCGGGATCGGCCATCGGCGAGCCCGATCCACACAGATAGACATGCAGGCCATCGGGCAGCGCGGCGCTGCGATCCACCCCGACATTGCGGTTCACCACCCGCTCGAACAGAGCGAGCGCGATCGGGCGCTCAAACGCCTTGAACCCGGCCAGGCCGAGCGCGGCGAGCGCCGCCAGCGCCAGCGCGATCTTGCGCCCACGCCTCACGCGTCGCGCTCCCCCAGGCCGGGCACGCGGCCGGGCACCCATTGCTCGCCGGCAAAGCGGATTGCGGGGGCGATGAAGTTGCCGCCGCTCTCGTCCTTGATCACCAGCCCGCGTGC
>JBKBOH010000073.1:0-4527 GCA_046294975.1 Erythrobacter sp.
GTTTCCCTGTTCAGCGAATGGTGCCCGGGGGCGGATTTGAACCACCGACACGCGGATTTTCAATCCGCTGCTCTACCCCTGAGCTACCCGGGCATTCGCTGCGAGCGACGGAGAAAAGCCAGCTGGCTGCCCCCGGCGAGCAAATGAGAGCGGCCCTATGGCGAAGGCGGAAAGGCTTGGCAAGGGGGTTTTGTGCGGGCCGGGCAGGAATAGTGCGCCAGGGTTCAATCCTGTTCGCGCCAGCTCTCCCGCGCCAGTTCTTCGGGGTCGGCCGGTGGGCCGGGCACGGCGTAGGAATCGGAGAACCAGCGCGCCAGATCGCGATCCTTGCAGCGCTGCGAGCAAAACGGGTGAAAGGGATTTGCTTGCGCGCTGCCGCTTTGCTGCGTGAGCGCATGGTTCAGGGGCTTGCGGCAGATCGGGCAGGGCTTGGGTTTGATGGTCATGCCTCCACCAACTGGGCATGGGCGGCCTCGATGGCAAGCCCGGGATTGCTCTCGATACGCACCGTGCGTCCGGTGCGCCGGGCGAGGTCGTCGCGCCACGCCGGCTTGAGCTTGGCCTTGAGCGCGGGATGGACGGCAAGCACAAGCACCCGCCCCGTGCCCTCGGCCAGCTCCCCGCGCCGCAGGGCCATGCGCGCTGCCGCGCCCAGGCGATGATGCGCCAGGCGGTGGAGCAGCGAGGGGCCGGTCAGCCGCGCGACCAGCTGGACGAAGCCAAAGCCGTTGATCGCGGTGCGTTCATGCGGCCAGTGATTGAGCGCCGCGCCCAGCGCCTCGTCGACCGCGCGGCGATCGGCCTTGGCGGCAAGCGTGGGAAAGTCGATCCCGATGTTGCCGCCGCAATCGAACCAGTCGAGCGCGCGGGCGATGGCCGGCACCGCCGCCAGCGCGACGTCCCGCGGCGCGCCGGTTCCGTCGATGTCGATCAGCGTCATCGCCGGAGTGACGCTGACAAGGATTTCGCCGCCGGCAAAATCGAGGCTGGCGCTCGATGCGGCGTGCCACACTTCCTCCCACAGGCCGGCCGGGAAGCGGCGGACGATCCGGCCTTGGGGAAAGGATGCCAGGGCCGGGGTGTCATCGCCCGCCAGCCGCGCCTGCGCGCGCTTCAGGCGCCCGCGTTCAGCCAAGGGCGCGCGGGTGATGACAAGATCGAGCCGCTGCCCCTCGGTGATCGCCTGCGGCAGGTGATCGACCAGCGCCTCGGTGCCGTCATCGAGCAGCGCCAGCCCTCGCCGCGTGCCCTTGAGCTTGGCGGTAAGCTGGCCGGCGGTGCGGGTGCCTGCGGTGATCTCGCCCGGCCAGGTGACCTTCGCGGCGAGCACCCGTTCGCCTTCGACCAGCAGCGCCCGCCGCTCGGCGATGCCGTCCTCGATCAGCCACTCAGCCAAGCGCGAACCCTGCTGCCTTCAGCAGCGTTCGCGTTTCGCGCAGCGGCAGGCCCATCACGCCCGAATGGCTGCCGTGGATCCATTCGATCAGCCCCTCGGCCGCGCCCTGGATCGCATAGCCGCCGGCCTTGCCCTGCCATTCGCCGCCCGCGAGATAGGCCGCAATCTCTTCTGCGCAGAGCCGCTTGAAGCGCACCACCGTTGCCGACAGGCGTTCGCGCAACCTGCCATCGCTTGCGCGCAGCACCACGCTCGAGAGCACCTGATGCCGTCGCCCGCTGATCAGTTCGAGGCAGGCGCGCGCCTCGGCCTCGGTTTCGGCCTTGGGCAGGATACGGCGGCCCACGGCCACCACCGTATCGCCCGCCAGCACGAAACCGGGGGCGCTGACTGCCAGCGCCTTTTCGCGCCCCATCCGCAGCGCATAGGCGCGGGGCAGTTCGCCCTTCAGCGGGGTCTCGTCGATAGCGGCGGGCGTGACAGCGTCAGGCGCAAGCCCCAGCCGCGCGAGCAGCTCGCGCCGCCGGGGGGAGGCTGATGCCAGTGTCAGATGAAGCGCGCCCATCAGCGGCGCTGCCGCTTATTGCGGGCCGGGGCCGCCGCGACCCGGCATGAAGCGATAGGTGATGCGTGCCTTGGTGAGATCATAGGGGGTCAGCTCGCACAGCACCTCGTCACCCACCAGCACGCGGATGCGGTTCTTGCGCATCTTGCCCGCCGTGTGGCCAAGCACTTCATGGCCGTTTTCAAGCTCCACCCGGAACATCGCATTGGGCAGCAGTTCAACCACGCGCCCGCGCATTTCGAGGAGTTCTTCCTTGGCCATGAAATTCCTTCTGGTAATGGTGCGGCGCACAATGCGCCCGTCGAAATTTAAGCGCGCTTTAGCGATGCGGGAACCAAAAGGGAAGGCTCCAGCTTTACGGGCTGCGCGAAGGGCGAACCGGGCCGTCTCCGTATTAGCGGACAAGCGCCCGCTTGCGGAAGGGCAAGACTGGTAACATCACAAGCCTGGCCCGGATAATGACACAGACAAGCACCGAAGGCACACCATGAACCTCTCCCCGCTCTCGCGCGCGCTGTTGTGCGCCGGCACGTGCGCTGCCAGCCTTGCCGCTGCGCTGCCGGCCTTCGCCAGCGATGCCGACGCAAGCCAGCCGCAGCCTGTTGCCGTCCCGCAGGCGGAAGGCGAGGACGAGCCCGAATCCGGCACCGGACCGGCCGTTTCAGCCGATGAGATCGTGGTCAGCGGCAAGCGCATCCGTGGGCAATTGCTGGTCGAACAGGCCCCGCTGCTCGAACTTGACGAACAGGCGATTGCGGCCGAGGGCGTGACCTCGATCACCGATCTCATCGCCCAGATCAGCGCCCAGACCGGCTCGGCGCGCGGGCGCGGGGGCGGCGGACAGCCGGTGATCCTCGTCAACGGCATCCGCATCGGGTCTTTCCGCGAATTCGCCTCCTATCCGCCCGAGGCGCTGGCGCGGGTCGAGGTGTTCCCCGAAGAAGTCGCCCAGCGCTTCGGCTTTCCGCCCGATCGCCGCGTCATCAACCTGATCCTCAAGGACAACTATTCCAACCGCGAAGTCGAGATGGAGTTCGAAACCCCCTCGCGCGGGGGCTTTGTCCGCACCGAGCAGGAATTCGGCACGCTGCGCATCGCGGATGGCGGGCGCTTCAATCTCGATCTCAAGCTGTCCGATGCTTCGCTGCTCACCGAGGACGAGCGCGCCATCATCCAGACCCCGGGCTCGGTTTCGGGCGTGGCGGGCGATCCGGCGCAGGCCGAATTCCGCAGCCTCTCGGCCGATACCTTCGGCGTCGAGGGCAATCTGAGCTGGGCCAAGGCGCTGATCGACAGCGGCACCGCGCTCAGCGCCAACCTCAACTATGTGCGCAATGAAAGCCGCAGCCTCGACGGGCTCAACACCGTGGTGCTGACCGCCGATCCGGCGGTGCCAGGCATCGTGCGCACGTTCGGCGCGGACACCCCGCTGACGCGGCGCTCTTCGACCGACACCTTCTCGACTGCCGGATCGCTCACCAGGCCGGTGGGCAATTTCCGCCTGACCAGCACCCTCGATGCAAGCCATTCGGAAACCGAAACCCGGATCGACCGGCGCTTTGATACCACCGCCCTGCGGCAGGCGGCGCTCGACGGGACGCTCGCGACCGACGGACCGCTGCCGACCAGCGCGGATGCAGGGTTCGACATGGCCCGCCGCCGCACGATCACCTCGGAGTTCCAGAACACCTTTGAAGGCGGGCTTGCTGAGCTTCCGGCTGGCGAGCTGCTGGTGACCTTCGATGCCGGACTGGAATGGCGCCAGATCCAGAGCAGCGACACCCGCACCAGTCTCGACACCACGCTCACCCGGCGGCGGCTGTCGGGCGGGACCAATATTGTCGTTCCGATCACCAGCCGCCGCACCGGCTTTGGTGACGCGCTGGGTTCGATCACGTTCAACGCGCAGGTCGGGTTCGAGGATCTGTCGGACTTCGGCATGCTCGGCGATTACAATTTCGGGCTGAACTGGGAGCCGTTCGAGAAGCTCAACCTGTCGGCGACCTACATCATGCGCGAGGTTGCCCCCACGCTGAGCCAGCTGGGCGATCCGCAGGTCACCAATTTCAACTTGCCGGTGTTCGACTTCACCACCGGCCAGACGGTGCTGGCCGATGTCACCACCGGCGGCAATCCGGCGCTGCCCGCGGAAACCCAGCGCGACTGGAAGTTCGCCGCGAACTGGCAGTTGCCGTTCTGGGAGAACACGCGGCTGACGGTGGAATATGTCCGCAACCGTTCCGACAATGTCGTCAGCGCCTTTCCGCAGATCACGCCCGAGATTGAGGCCGCCTTTCCCGGCCGGGTGACGCGCGATGCCAATGGCCGGTTGATCGCGGTGGACCGGCGCGCGGTGAGCTTTGCTAAGACGCGGGCCAACCGGGTGCAGTTCATCTTCTCGACCAATGGCAGCATCGGCGCGCCGGCAGGTGGCATGGGTGGTGGCTTCGGTGGCGGCGGCTTTGGTGGTGCGCGTCCCGCAGGCGCGGGCGGGCCTCCGGCTGCGGCGGCGGCTCAGCCCGCGCCGCCGAGCACCGGCCCAGCGCCCGCCCCGGCGGGCGGCCCG
>JBKBOH010000074.1:0-4481 GCA_046294975.1 Erythrobacter sp.
GTGGTCGAGATCGCCGATGGCCTGTTGCAGCAGGAAACCGCGCGGCTGGTCGAGCGTGGCCACCGCAGCGGCTGGTTCGACGGCTTCGTCTTCGCCGCCGGTGACGCGATGGGCGCGGCCTTCGGCTGCCAGTGGCTGGCGCAGCGCGGGATCACTCCGCTGGCGGTATCTGGGCTGCTGTCCGCTTCGCCGCTGGCCTCGCGCGAGGCCGAGCGCACCAGCGGCATTGCGATCGCCACGCTCGCTGACTTGCGCGATCCGGTCGGAGCGGCGCGCATCGCCTTCAGCGATCCTGCGCGCAGGGCGGCGGCATGATCGCTGCACCGCTGTTGCTGGCTGGCAATCGCCGCATTCTTGGGATCTTGCTGACCCTGCTGGCGCTTGGCGAGGCGGTGCTCGCGGTGCTGTTCGCTGCCGCACTCGATCGCTTGATCACCCACGACGGCGCGCTTTTTCTGCCATTGCTGGCAGCGGGCGGCATTGCCGCCATGGCCGGTGCCGCAATGATGCTCGGCCGCTGGCTCGGCGAAGGGTTCGCGCAAGGGTTTGTCAGCGATTGTCGCGCCGCGCTGTTTTCCGCTGTCACCCGCCATGCGGGCGAGGGCGGGGATGCGCGCTGGTTGACAGTGCTGATCAACGATATGGCAGCGCTGCGCAATTATGCGCTGCGTGGCACGGTGCGCCTTTGGACCAGTGTCACGGCGGCATCTGCATCGTGCCTTTGGGTGTTTGCAACGATACCGCATTTGCGGCCCGCGCTCATCCCGCTGCTCGCCGGCGCGGGGGTGATCGTGGTGCTGGTATGGCCCTTGTCGCGCGCGATCACGACGCAGCGTCGCGAGCGAGGAAAACTCAATCGTTTTCTGGTGCGCCGGGTGCGCGTCGAGCTTGCGGGGGAAGCTTCTAAGCGCGGGCACGGTTTCCGCAAGCTGGCAACCCTGTCCGACGATCTTGCCCGTGCCGCGGTTCGCCGCGCCGCCACCGCAGGCACCATGGAAGCTGCAGCGACGCTTGCGGGGCTGCTCGCCGCGCTGGTCCTTGTCTGGCAGACGATGACTGGGCTGGAAGGCAGGGCGTCGCTCGCCGGCAGCCTGACGCTGCTGGGTTTCATCGCCGCGCGCTTGCTCGAAAGCGCCCGCGCGCTCCATGCCCGAATCGGCGGACGCATCGCGCTCGACCGGCTCGAAAAGCTGCTCGCGCCCGAGACGAAATTGGCGCGCCGTCCGCCGTCTCGCGCTGCCAGCCGCAGTCCCCTGCAATGGGCCGTCCGCCTCATCGGGTTTGGCCCCGCTTTGCCACCGTCCGATGCCCGGACCCAGGCCGCCAAAAAGGAATGCCAGCCATGACCGCCGCTCTCGTGCTTCCCACCCTGCGTCCGGCCGACCGGCCAGGCCTGCCTGAATGCTTCATCGCCAATGCCAAGGCCGGTCAGCCGGTGCTGGTCGCCATTCATGGCATCAGCCGCAATGCTGCCGAGATCGCGATGCGCTTTGCCCGGCATCCGGCCTTCGACCAGACAACCATCATTGCGCCGCTTTTCACCAAGCAGGGCTTCGGACAATACCAGCAATTGCAGACACGCAAGGAGGGCCAGACGCGGGCCGATA
This sequence comes from Erythrobacter sp., assembly GCA_046294975.1. Taxonomy (GTDB): domain Bacteria; phylum Pseudomonadota; class Alphaproteobacteria; order Sphingomonadales; family Sphingomonadaceae; genus Erythrobacter. The sequence goes on from JBKBOH010000074.1 coordinate 1,608, forward strand.
TTGCGCTGCTCGGGCTGCTCGATCAGCTTGCCGAGGAACATGATATCGATACGCAGCGCGTGCTGCTGTTCGGCTTTTCGGGCGGCGCGCAGATGGCGCACCGTTTCGCCCTGTTTCACCCTGCGCGGGTCGCGCGGCTGTGCGTGGTCTCTGCCGGCTGGTATGCCATGCCCGATCCGGCGCTGGCCTGGCCCTATGGCATTGGCGATGGGGCGGGCACTCCGGTGGTGGGGCCGGACTTCCTCGACATTCCCACCACGGTGATCGTCGGCAACCGCGATACCCGCGTTGATGCCTCGGTGCGGCAGGATCCCGAGATACTTGAACACCAGGGCCGCAACCGCCTGCGGCGCGCGCGCTGCTATGTCCGGGCTGTCGCGGCCTATGCTGACACCTTGGGCAAGCCCGTGCGCCACCGCCTGCGGACCCTGCACGGCATTTCGCATGACTTTACCCAATGCGTGAATGATGGCGATCTTGTCGGAATCGTGGCAGAGGCTCTGCTGTAAACGATTCAACGCCAGGCACCCCCCAAAAAAGGGGGGCATTCGTGAAGGTTTGGAAATAATGACAAAAACGATGTTGCGCACCGCCAGCGGTGTGGCTCTTGGTGTGGCACTGCTGGGGGGGAGTGTGGCACAGGCAGAAGAACAAGGCCTGCCGCGGCTCGAAGCGCATTGGGAGGGCTTCGACATCCGTCTCACCGGCGGTGTGGCGGTGCAGGGCGCGGTGTTCAACGATGACGTGGTGACCACGGATTCGCCTGACGCCAGGGTCGATCTGTTCGCGCGCCTCAACGCGCAGTGGACTTCGCCCGGTGGGATCATCATTGGCGTCAATGCCGAACAGAACAGCCGTCGCCGCGCCTCCGAAGTGCTCGATGCCGGTGAAATCTACGGTTTCGTATCGAGCGATTATGGCCGCATCGAAGTGGGCCTGCAGGATGGCCCGGCCGATACGCTCGCCTTTGCCGCGCCGCTGGTGGCGCTGGGGCAGGTGCGCGGTGAATTCTCGCGCTATGCCGGAACCCAGGCGCTGCTGCGCGCGCTCGATACGCAGGATGCCTTCAAGGTGATCTACCTTTCGCCCCCGATCGGGGGGCTGCGCGGCGGCGTTTCGTGGTCGCCCAAGGTGCGCCGCAACGCGGCTGCGGTGAACTCGCGCGACCGCATCGAAGTTGACAACGCCTTTGAATTCGGGCTGCAATACCAGCAGCCGGTGGGCGACTGGATCCTCGGCGCAAGCGCGGGCTTTGTCACGGGCGAGGCTGATCCGATCACCACCCGCCAGGACCTGCGGAGCTGGAGCATCGGCGCCGAAGCGCGGCGCGGCCCGTTGCGAATCGGCGGGGCCTATGTCGATCGGGGCGACTCCAATCGCCTGGCCCCCGGTTTCGACCAGTGGGAAGTCAATGGCGGCGTGGGCTGGGTGACGCCGGAATGGGGCGTGGCCGGTAGCGCGGCCTATACCAAGGCTTCCGATCGCAAGAACCGCCTGTTCGGGGTTGGCGGTTACTACCGCATCCACCCCAATATCGAGCTGCGCGCCGATGTGGTGCAGTTCCGCGAGGAACGTTTCCTGATCTCGGTCAATGATGGGATCGCCAGCGTGGTCGAGGTGCAGTTCACCATCTGAGGCCCATGGCCCGCTCATAGGAAGGCCCGGGCGATCGCAGGATCGGCCCGGGCCTTTTGCTTTGGTCTGGCAGGTTACTTCTTGGCCAGCTCGGCGGCTTCGTCCGCGCCCACCAGCACATCGCTGGCAATCATCGCATCGACCGCGGCGACCACCGCCGGGGCGGCATCGCCGCCCGCGAGTTTCATCTCGCCCGCCGGCGCGGTGCGGCGGCCATAGGCTTCGACCTGCCAGCTGCCGCTCGCATCGGCGCAGGCCAGGGCATCGCTGGTTGCGCCGGCACCTTCGATCATGAACTGGCGGCACAGCTGGCCATCGGTGTTGCGAAAGGTCAGCACCACCTCGCCGGTGCCAAGACCGGCAAGATCGACCGACCGGCCGCTGGGTGCGCTATCGAGCATCGCGTCAAGATCGGCGCTGGCAAGCACCAGCGAACCGCCCGTGCTGTCGCCCCCGCCGGTGAGCAGCGGTCCGCCGATCATCACGCCGATCACCAGGCTGGCGGCCATCGCGGCAAACTGCGGCCAGCGCCAGGTGTCGCCGGTGTCGTTGGCAGGCGCAGGCAGCGTGCGCGCCGCGCGAACGGCGGCCAGATCAACCACCTGAGCGCTCGCCGGTGCTGCGACGATCCGTGTGAGGTGTTCGGGCACCGGTGCGCTCAGCACAGGGGCGAAAGCGTCGCGCACGGCGGCGGCGGTTTCGTCTGCGCCGGCCAGCGCCTCGACCCGCTGTGCCAGAGCGGCATCGGCATTGATCGCGGCCTCGATCGCATCGATCAGCGCCTCGTCCGCCAGTGTCCCGTCAAGAAACGCGGCGAGCTGGGCATTGGTGAAAGGCTGGCTCATTGCACACCTCCCGCCGCTGCGATGCGCTTGGCCAGCGCTGCCTTGGCGCGCGACAGGCGGCTCATCACCGTTCCGATCGGCAGGCCGAGCGCATCGGCGGCCTCGCGGTAGCTCATTTCCTCCAGCATCACGAGCGCAACCACATCGCGCTGTTCGGCCGGCAGGCTGTCAACCGCCGCGCGCACCATCCGCGCCTCGGCGCTGGCTTCGGCAATTGCCACACCGTCATCGCCGGCGAGGTCGATCATCTCGCCGATATCTTCGTGGCCCATGCGATTATGAGCACGGCGACGATCGTCGATCCAGGTGTTGCGGGCGATCCGGAAGACCCAGCTGTCGAGCCGGGTGCCGGGCTGCCATTGATCCAAGTTCAGCATCGCTTTCTCCAGACACG
>JBKBOH010000075.1:0-4158 GCA_046294975.1 Erythrobacter sp.
TGGTAAGATAATCGCCCACATCCAGCCCCACGGCGCGGGCGAAATCGGCATCGACCGAAACCAGCGGCTCGCCATTGTGCAGCGGGCTCCACCACTGGCCCGCGACGATGCGGTTGCCCTGTGGCAGGGTGTCAGCATAGGTCAGGCCGCGCTCGCCGCGCAGCGCCCATGCACCATCGGGAATGTCCTTGAGCTGGGCGACGCGAACCATCTTGTCCTTCGCCCCATAGGCCAGCACCGCGCCGCGCATGGTCGGCACGGTGCGGATCCCCGCCTTGGGGAAATCCTGCTGGATCAGCGCAAAGAAGCGCGGTTCCTTGGCGCGCGGCACGTCGAGCACGAAGTAATCGGGTGCCTCGCGCGGCACCCGTTGCCGGATGTTGCCGTCGATCGCGCTCTGCACCGCGGCCAGCAGCACGAAGGCGGCAAGGCCGAAGCCGAGCGCGGTGACCAGCGCCCCTGTCGGCGCGCCCGGACGGTGGAGATTGGCAATCGCGCTTCTGAGCAGCGGATTGGCCGGGCGCGGCAGGCGGCGGGCGAGGCGCTGGATCGTCCAGCCAAGCCCCGCCAGCAGCACCAGCGCGCCGCCTGCGCCGATCAGGAACCCGACCGATAGCATCGGCTGATCGGTGGTGACGAGCGCCAGCGTGCAGATCGCGGCAAGGCCAAGGCCGGTGGCGATCAAGGCTCGGCGGTCCCGCGCCAGCGGCACGATGCCCGACCGCATCAGCGCCATCGCCGGGAAGGTGCGGGCGCGCAGCAAGGGCGCAGCGGCAAAGGTGAAGGCCACCAGCAGGCCATAACTCGCCGCCAGCAGCAAGGCCGGGGGCGAGAGGATGAACCCGCTCTCGACCGGCAGCAGCCCCCGCAAGGCGTTCGCCAGCAGCGGGGTGACGGCAACCCCCGCCGCCAGCCCCGCCAGTGTCCCCGCCAGCGCCGCCACGCCGATCTGCATCGCATAGATGCACACGATATCGCCAGAGGTTGCGCCCAGCACCTTCAATGTCGCGATGCTGGCGCGGCGCTGATCGAGATAGGATGACACCCCGCCGGCAATCCCGATCCCGGCAATCACCAGCGCGGCCAAGCCTACCAGTGTCAGGAAATCGCCCATCTGCCGCACGAAGCGGTCAGCCCCCGGCGAAGCGCGGTCGCGGGTGCGGATGGTGAACCCGGCATCGGGGAAGGCGCTGGTGAGCGTTTCTTTCGCCGCTTCGGGATCGCGCGCGGGATCGGTAAAGGCAACGCGGTGCTTGCTCTGGTAGAGCGCGCCCGGTTGCAGCAATCCGGCCTCGGCAGGGATACCCAGCGCGACAATCACCGTCGGGCCGAGCTGGAAGCCTTCGGACAGGCGATCAGGCTCGTCCTTGATGATGCCGGCGGCCGTGAGCGTCACGGTACCGACCGTGAAACTATCGCCGACCCCAATGCCGAGCCGTTCGAGCGCGGTTGCGGCGAGCCATGCGTCCTTGCCCGTCGGCGCGCCCACGTTGCGCCCGTCGGCGAGCAGCAGACGGCCGAACAGGGGCCACCTGGCGTCCACCGCCTTCAGTTCGATCGGCGCGGCGGCTTCGGGCGTGCTCGCCATCGCCTGAAGGCGAAAGCCGCGCGAAACCTCGCCATATTTCTCCAGCGCGGCGCGTTCCTTGGGGCGCAAGCTGCGTTGCCACACCTCGATTTCGAGATCGCCGCCGAGCAGTTCCTGCCCGGAGGAGGCCAATTCGCGTTCGATCGCGGCGGTCAGCGTACCGATCGCAGCCAGCGCCGCGGTGCCAAGGAAGATGCACAACACCAGCAGCCTGAGGCCGCGAAAGCGCGCATTGAGATCGCGCCGGGCGATGTGCCACGCCGGTTTGAGCGGCAGGCTCATGCCGCGCTGTCCGATACGATCACCCCGTCGGCCATGGTCAGCACCCGCTCGCAGCGCGCGGCGAGCGCAGGATCGTGGGTGATGATCAGCAGCGTCGCCCCGGTTTCGGCGCGGCGGGCGAACAGCAGGTTGATGATCTCCTCGCCGGTGGCTGCATCAAGGTTGCCGGTGGGCTCATCGGCAAAGATCAGTTGGGGGCGCGGCGCGGTGGCGCGGGCGACGGCGACGCGCTGCTGCTCACCGCCCGAGAGCTGGGCGGGGTAATGGCCGGTGCGGTGGCCCAGCCCGACCGCCTCCAGTTCCGCCAGCGCGCGCGGCGCGGCATCGGCCATCCCGGCGAGTTCCAGCGGGGTGGCGACATTCTCGGCTGCGGTCATGGTGGGCAGCAGGTGAAAGGCCTGGAGCACGATCCCGATCCGACCCCGGCGCGCGGCGGCAAGGCCGTCCTCGTCAAGCGCGGTGAAATCGGCACCAGCGACGGTCAGGCTGCCCCCGCTCGCCCGTTCGAGGCCCGAGAGCACCGCCATCAGCGAGCTTTTGCCCGATCCCGAAGGGCCAAGCAGCGCGACCACCTGTCCTTGGGGAATGTCGAGATCGATACCCCGCAGGATCGGGACCGGCGCGGCCAGGCTGCCGAGGGTGAGGGTGAGATTGCGGGCGCTGATGGCGAGAGAGGGGCTTGTCACTTGGTTCCGATGGCATAGGTGAGGCGATGCAACAAGCTACAGGTATGAAAGGCCTAGGGATGCACAAGCGCTTCGGCACGAATCTGGCGGTGATGGGCGCTGCGCTGCTGGCGCTGTCGGCGTGCAGCGATACGGCGGATGAGGCACCGCCGCCGCCCAATGCGGCCGCGGCGGGGGACGAAGCGCTGCCCGCAATCCCGGTGATGGGGCCGCAGCGCCGCATCCTCGCCTTCGGGGACAGCCTGTTTGCCGGGTACGGTCTCGATCCGGCGCAGAGCTATCCGGCGCGGCTGGAAGCGGCGCTGCGGGCCAGGGGCGTGAACGCCAAGATCACCAATGCCGGCGTTTCGGGCGATACCAGCGCGGCCGGGCTGCAACGGCTGGCCTTCACGCTCGACGCGCAAAGCGCGAAGCCCGATCTGTTCATCCTCGAACTGGGCGGCAATGATCTGCTGCGCGGGATTTCCCCGGAGGAGACCAAGGCCAATCTCGGCCAGATGCTGGAGGAGTTGAAGCAGCGCGGCATCCCGGTGCTGCTGATGGGAATGCGCGCACCGCCCAATTACGGACCGGAATATCAGACGCGGTTTGATGCGCTCTACCGCGATCTGGCAAAGCAATACAATGCGCGCCTGATCCCGTTCTGGCTGGAGGCCATCTACCGCGAGCCGCAGCTGTTCCAGGCCGACAAGATCCACCCCACTGCCGAGGGGATCGAGCAGCTGGTGGCATCGACGATTGCCGAGGTTGAAAGCGCGCTGCCGCCGCCGCCCGCGCCCTAGAGCCGCTCTACGCGCCCGCCGCTGACGCGCCAGATCGCCGCTTCCTGGCGGATCGCAGCGAAGGGGGCGAGCTCGGTGCCGGTCATCCACACTTGCGCGCGGCCCTCGCGTAGGCGGCGAAACAGTTCGGTCCGGCGCACCGGATCGAGATGCGCGGCCACCTCGTCGAGCAGCAGCACGCTGGGCCGGCCGGCCGCAGCAAGGATGCCGTGGGCCAGCGTGATGGCGATCAGCATCGCCTTCTGCTCGCCGGTGGAACAGGCCGCGGCCGGCTGCCCGGTGGAGGCCATCACCACTCGCAGCTCGTCGCGCTGCGGGCCGGCAAGCGCGCGGCCTGCCGCGCGGTCGCGCGGGCGATTGCGAGCAAGTTCGGCGCGCAGGGCGGTCTCGTCCAGCGGCCCGCCGGGGCAATAGGCGAGGGCGGGGCGGGCGAAGGGTTCGGGCGGGAGCGCGGACAGCTCGTCCGCCAGCCGCGCGACCAGTTCCGCGCGGGTCGCGGCAACGGCTGCGCCGTGTTCGGCCGCCTGCGCCTCGATCGCGTCGATCCAGCGTGGATCAGCGCTGTTTTCCAAGAGCCGCCCGCGCTCGCGCAGCGCTGTTTCCAGCGCGCTCACCCGCCGCGCGTGATCGGGTGCGATCGCCAGCGCCATGCGATCGATGAACCGCCGCCGCGCGCCGGCGCTGTCGGTGAACAATCCATCCATCGCCGGGGTCAGCCATGACAGCGCCAGCCATTCGGCAAGGCTCGCCGCGCTGGCGCCCGCGCCATTGATCCGCACCAGCCGCCGCCCCGGTTGACCGGCCTCGGTATAGGTGCCGA